>NZ_JBALDP010000033.1:0-11084 GCF_036917355.1 Nostoc sp. | reverse complement strand
TGTGTCACTGCTGATAATCATGAGTTTGTACGACAAGTTGCCATCGAAGCATTAGCCAGCAATTTCAAAGATGACCCAGATATCCGCTCGTTTCTCAAAGATTGTGTCACTGCTGATAATCATGAGTTTGTACGACAAGTTGCCATCGAAGCATTAGCCAGCAATTTCAAAGATGACCCAGATATCCGCTCGTTTCTTAAAGACCGCGCCACTGCTGATAATTCTGGGGATGTGCAATGTGCAGCCATCCAAGCATTAGCCAGGAATTTCAAAGATGACCCGGACACCCGCTCGATTCTCAAAGACCGCGCCACTGCTGATAATTCTGGGGATGTGCAACGTGCAGCCATCCAAGCATTAGCCAGGAATTTCAAAGATGACCCGGACACCCGCTCGATTCTCAAAGACCACACCACTGCTGATAATTCTGGGGATGTGCAACGTGCAGCCATCCAAGCATTAGCCAGGAATTTCAAAGATGACCCGGACACCCGCTTGATTCTCAAAGACCACGCCACTGCTGATAATCATGAGGATGTGCGAAGTGCAGCTATCCGAGCATTAGCCACAAATTTCAAAGATGACTCGGACACCCGCTCGATTCTGAAAGACAGCACCACTGATAATTCTGGAAATGTGCGAGGTGCAGCCATCGAAGCATTAGCCAGCAATTTCAAAGATGATCCAGACACCCGCTCGATTCTGAAAGACCGCGCCACTGATAATTCTGGGAATGTGCGGCGTGCAGCCATCGAAGCATTAGGCAAATTCTTCAGATATCAGCCTGAGTTGTTTGAAATTTACTACAACTGCGCTGTCAATGACCCTTTTGAGCGTAAGCAAGACTATGAAACTAACCCTCGGTGGGTTGCACTGGAGATAATTATCAAGCAATATCCTCAGCATCCCCAGACTGTACCACTGTTACGCCACAAAGCAGAGAATGACCCAGATGAGCAAGTGAGAAACTTTGCTCAACAAAAGTTGGCAGAATTAGAGAAGTAAAAGAGTGTATGAATAAATATGAAATATACAATAATTATTCAGTGGTCTGATGAAGATGAGTGTTTTGTTGTGAGTCTTCCTGAATGGGGAGAGTTTTGTCATACTCACGGAGATACTTACGAAGAAGCTTTCAAAAATGCTCAAGAAGTTTTAGAAATGCTGATTGAATCATCTTTGGCTGACGGTCAACCTCTACCAGAGCCGAAAACACTAGAAAAGCCTTTAAAATAATTCGTAATTCGTAATTTTTCAAATTAGAGAAGCATACGGCGATGCCTTCACGATAGGCATCGCGGATTTTAGATTTAATCTAATCTAAAATCCCAAATCGAGTTACCGATTCACCGCCGCTGCTTCTCTTGCTGCTGCTGCTTGATCTGGGTGAATACCCAAGCGGGTGAGATTAATGCGACCTTTGTTATCAATTTCGCGCACTTTGATAATCACTTCATCGCCCACCGCTACTTCATCCTCAACTTTGCCAACGCGGTAGTCAGCTAGTTGAGATATGTGAATCATGCCTTCTTTTCCTGGCAAGAATTCCACAAATGCACCTATCGGTATAATCCGAGTAATGCGTCCTGCATAGACATCCCCTTCGTGCAACTTGCGGGTCATGCCTTGGATGATATTTCTGGCTCTCTTGGCCTTGTTCTCATCCACAGCGGAAATTGTCACGGTGCCATCATCTTCGATGTCAATTTTTGCACCAGTTTCCTCTGTGATACCCTTAATAGTCTTGCCTCCAGGCCCGATGACCAAACCAATCATGTCTGAATCAATCTTGATTGTTAACAGACGTGGAGCATAAGGTGAGGTTTCAGTCCGTGGCGTGTCAATGCAGGCGAGCATTTTCTCCAGAATGTGCAACCGGGCTGCTTTGGCTTGGTGAACCGCTTGGGCTATAACCTCCAAAGACAAACCGGAGATTTTCATATCCATTTGCAAGGCGGTAATCCCGGTATCCGTTCCGGCAACTTTGAAGTCCATGTCGCCCAAAAAGTCTTCAATGCCTTGGATATCGGTCAGGACTCGTACTTCGTCGCCTTCCTTAATCAGACCCATTGCCGCGCCACTAACGGGTTTGATAATTGGTACACCAGCATCCATCAGGGCGAGGGTGGAACCGCAGACTGAACCCATTGAGGTGGAACCGTTAGAGGAAAGTACTTCCGATACGATGCGAATCACGTAGGGAAATTGTTCTTTGGACGGTAGCACAGGTATTATCGCTCGTTCTGCCAATGCCCCGTGACCAATTTCGCGCCTTCCTGGGGCCCGCATTGGCTTGGTTTCACCGACTGAGAACGGCGGGAAGTTGTAATGATGCAGATAACGCTTGTGCTGATCTAGCTGCATGTCATCGTTGAGGTTTTGAGCATCCCCAGGTGTACCCAGAGTACAAGTGGATAATACCTGAGTTAGTTCCCGGTTAAATAATCCGCTGCCGTGGACTCGCTTTGGTAAGACATCAACTAAACAAGAAACCGGACGCACTTGATCGAGTTTACGACCATCAACGCGGACGTTATCTTCGATGATTTGTCGCCGCATGAAGTGTTTGGTAATATCTTTAAAAGTGTTACCAAGCGCCTTCTTATTTGCAGTTGCAGCAACTCGAATGGGGTCTTCTTCTGGCAGTTCGGTAATCGTCGCGGCAATTTCATCCTTGACGACATCTAAAGCTGCATCGCGTTCGGGTTTGGTCAAACTAAATTGAGACAGGATTTTCTTAATCTGACCGTTGGCGCGATCGCGGATATAATTTTCTAGCGTTTGGTCTACTTCTGGTGGTGCTTCTTGCACTATTACTAGACCCAGTTCGGCAATTAAATCTTGCTGCGCTTTAATTAAGTCCCGCACTGCTTCATAACCAAAGTCAATCGCCTCAAGAATATCTCGCTCTGGCAACTGATTGGCTCCCGCTTCCACCATGATCACGCCATGTGGTGAACCTGCTACTACCAGATCCAAATCTCCAGCTTCAGTTTCTGCATAGGTGGGGTTAATAATGAAATCATCTCCCACTAAACCAACCCGCACTGCTGCCATTGGCCCATTAAAAGGAATCTGGGCAATCAAGGTAGCAATGGAAGCGCCTGTAACTGCTAACACATCGGGTGGAACTAACTCGTCCATCGATAGCGTTAAGGCAATAATTTGCAAGTCATCCCTTAGCCATGAAGGGAACAAGGGACGCATGGGACGGTCTATTAGACGGCTGGTGAGAATTGTTTTTTCTGGTGGACGACCTTCGCGCCGCATGATCCCGCCGGGAATCCTACCAGCGGCATATAGCCTTTCTTCATAATCTACAGTAAGGGGAAGAAAATCAATGCCTTCTCTGGCTTGCGATCGCGTAGCCGTCACTAAAACGGATGTGTCCCCTGATTCTATCAAAACCGACCCACCAGCCTGGGGAGCTAATAGGCCTACTTTCAGTCGAATATCCCTTCCATCGAAGGATATTGACTTATCAACTTCTGCCATTCAGTTTTTTTTCCTTCTCTTTCGCTATTCTCTTTCTGTGGCAATCCTAACATTTATGCCCTATGGCTGACTTCTAGTACATACAAAGATAGACAAGTCGTTTAACGCAAAGTGTGATATAAGATTAGCGCGTCTACCACCTGCCCATTCTCTAGCTTCGCCGCACTCGGAATTCGCCCAATAATCTCAAATCCTAACGACTGCCAAAGTGTAATTGAAGGTATATTAGTCTCAAAGACCAAATTAAACATCACTGCTTCGTAGCCCAGGTTTGCTGCTATCGAAAGCATAGCCTCTCCCATGAACCGTCCTAAACCCTGACCGCGTAACCCAGGTTGTACAATAAAACCAGCGTTGCAAATATGGCTACACCGACCGGGAAAGTTTGGCTTTAAATAAAACGCCCCTAATATTTCTTTTGGCTTGTGTGTAGGATCTACAACAGATGTCCTGACAACAAAGGCATCCTTGCTTAACCAGTAAGCTGAAAATTCTGTAGGAGAGAGAGGTTGCTTTTGGGGATAAGTTTTACCTTCAACAATTACAACATTGAGTAATGCTCTTACATCCTCGTGTTCTTGAGGCTGCATATAATCAAGTTCCACTAACATCCCATTTTTTAAGATTTTAATTAGGGGAAAATTCATTATTAACAATGTTTATGTGGAATAATTACTTAAATATTTATTATATGAGAAATTTTGGCAATAAATCTTTTTGAGAAGATGTAATAAGTAAAATAATTGCGATTTTAATTCTAGAGTTTTGGGAAAATCTGAGTAGTTAGCAAATGGCGATTTTACACTGTAATTGGTTACTAAGAAATGAAAATGGTTGTTTATTTATTTGGGGTGAAACTTGGCGATCGCCACGAGTGAATTTCGAGTCTAATGGATCTGGAGATATACCACCACATCCATTGGCAATGACATCGGTTGAGTTGAGTGAGTGGTTGGTTTCCCAGAAGATGGCAATTACTAACTTTATCCAGAAACCCCAAGTTGCGATGCCTGCTTTGGGCAAAGCGATCGTTACTACTGGGCGATCGCGCAAAGCCGCCAGTGCGCCTGAGATCAGTTTGCCAACGCACTCTCAAATCATTGCCCTACCAACTTATATCCCAGAAGGTAGCGATCGAGGAACAACAGCGATTTTCCCTGTACATTCTGCCAGCTTGGGGGAAAATACAGACTCCCTGCAATATTTGCAACCGTGGCGAGTTGAAGGTTTTTGTCTCAACCCCAGTGAAGCAGTAAAATTTCTCGCCGCGATTCCCCTAAATGCTGCTAAAGGGGAAGATGCTTTTTTGGGTGGAGATTTACGCTTTTGGTCGCAGGTTGCCCGATGGAGTTTAGATTTAATCTCACGTTGTAAGTTTTTACCAACAATTGACCGACAATTAGATGGTGCATTTGCAGCTAAGTGGCGAGTACTTCTAGATAGTGCTGTAGATGGAACTCGCCTAGAAAAATTTTCTGGGAATATACCGTTGGTTTGTCGCACTTATCAAGAGGAAGTGGGGACTGGGGAGAGACAAGGGGACAAGGGGACAAGGGGACAAGGGGACAAGGAAAATAACCATGCCCCATGCCCAATGCCCAATGCCCAATGCCCAATCTATATAAACTTCCCCGCTGAACCTCAAGAATTACTTTTGGGATTTCTTAACAGTACGATAGATGCCCAAGTGCGAGAAATGATGGGTTCTCAACCTCCAATTGAAGCTAAGGCGATTGCATCTTTACCGTCTGGGGTGCGACAGTGGTTGCCAGCCTTAACTAGTGGATCTCATATAGTTAATGCAGATGCAATTGAAGTGGAAAGGCTGGAAGCGGCATTAAAGGCCTGGACTATGCCGCTACAATACCAATTAACTCTTAAAAGTCTATTTCGTACCTGTTTTCAACTGCGTTCTCCAGAGTCTGGCGAAACAGATTGGACATTGGCGTATTTCTTGCAAGCGGCTGACGATCCTGAGTTTTTGGTAGATGCGGCAACTATTTGGAACAATCCAGTTGAAAGATTGGTTTATGAAAATCGGATAATTGACCAACCACAGGAAACATTTTTGCGAGGTTTGGGTGTAGCTTCCCGATTATATCCAGCGATCGCACCCAGTTTTGAAACAGAATATCCCCAATCTTCTAGTCTCACCCCCATCCAAGCTTATGAGTTTATCAAGGCTGTAGCTTGGAGGTTGGAAGACAGTGGTTTGGGAGTAATTTTGCCTCCCAGTTTAGCGAACCGTGAAGGATGGGCGAACCGTTTGGGTTTGAAAATTACTGCCGAAACCCCAAAGAAAAAGCAGGGACGTTTAGGGTTGCAGAGTCTACTAAATTTCCAATGGCAATTGGCAATTGGCGGACAGACTATTTCCAAAGCCGAGTTTGATAAACTTGTGGCTTTAAATAGTCCGCTAGTGGAAATTAACGGTGAGTGGGTAGAATTGCGGCCTCAAGATATCAAAACAGCCCAAACATTTTTTACCACTCGCAAAGACCAAATGGCGCTTTCCTTAGAAGATGCCTTGCGTTTCAGTACAGGCGATACCCAGGTAATAGAAAAATTACCAGTGGTCAGCTTTGAGGCATCTGGGGCATTGCAAGAGTTGATTGGGGCGTTAAGTAATAATCAAGCGATCGCACCTTTACCCACACCAGCAGGCTTTAAAGGGCAGTTGCGACCTTATCAAGAACGTGGTGCTGCTTGGCTGTCATTCTTGGAACGTTGGGGTTTGGGTGCATGTCTCGCAGACGACATGGGACTAGGTAAAACTATTCAGTTTATTGCTTTTTTGCTACATCTGAAAGAACAAGATGCACTAGAAAATCCAACCCTGCTAGTTTGTCCAACTTCGGTTTTAGGCAACTGGGAAAGGGAAGTCAATAAATTTGCACCAAGTCTAAAAATTTTGCAATATCACGGTGACAAACGCCCAAAAGGAAAAGCCTTTTTAGAAGCAGTGAAAAAGCACGATTTAATCGTTACTAGCTACTCGCTTCTTCATCGAGATATCAAGTCATTGCAAAGTGCATCTTGGCAGATAATTGTTTTAGATGAAGCCCAGAATGTGAAAAACCCAGAGGCGAAGCAGTCAAAAGCAGTCCGAGAATTAGAAGCGACATTTCGTATTGCATTAACGGGGACACCAGTAGAAAATAGGCTGCAAGAACTCTGGTCTATTTTGGATTTTCTCAATCCAGGATATTTAGGCAATAAGCAATTTTTCCAGCGTCGGTTTGCCATGCCAATAGAAAAGTATGGTGATACGGCTTCTTTAACTCAGTTACGTTCATTAGTGCAACCATTTATACTGCGGCGATTAAAAAGCGATCGCGACATCATTCAAGACTTACCAGATAAGCAAGAAATGACCGTATTTTGCGGTTTAACTGGCGAACAAGCTGCACTTTATCAACAGATTGTAGAACAATCTTTAGTAGAGATTGAATCTGCTGAAGGATTGCAACGTCGGGGAATGATTTTGGCTTTACTAATCAAACTCAAACAAATCTGCAATCATCCAGCCCAATACTTGAAACAAGCGACATTAGAGCCACATAATTCAGCCAAACTTCTGCGGCTAGAAGAAATGTTAGAAGAAGTTTTAGCAGAAGGGGATAGAGCTTTAATCTTCACACAATTTGCTGAGTGGGGTAAATTACTTAAACCCTATTTAGAAAAAAAGCTAGGGCAAGAAATATTCTTTTTATATGGCAGCACCAGTAAAAAACAAAGGGAAGAAATGATCGACCGTTTCCAACACGATCCTCAAGGGCCACCGATTATGATTCTTTCTCTAAAAGCAGGTGGAGTAGGACTGAATTTAACACGAGCAAATCATGTATTCCACTTTGATAGATGGTGGAACCCAGCCGTAGAAAATCAAGCTACAGATAGAGTATTTCGGATTGGTCAAACCCGCAACGTACAAGTACATAAATTTGTTTGCACTGGCACTTTAGAAGAAAAAATTCATGACATGATTGAAAGTAAGAAACAACTAGCAGAACAAGTTGTAGGTGCTGGTGAAGAGTGGTTAACCGAAATGGATACAGACCAACTTCGCAACTTACTACTACTCGATCGCAGTGCAGTAATTGACGATGATGCAGAATAAGTTTGTAATAAGGACTTTAATCCTTGATTTTAGCGCTAAAGCGCTCACTACAAAACCGTCCAAATTAGTGTGGCACACTACTAAGGTCTTAAATTTATTATGACTAATGACACATTACAAGCTAGTCGAGAATGGTGGTCACAACAATGGCTAGATTTGCTAGATTCCTATCGTTTTAAAAAGCGTTTAGAACGGGCAAGAAATTATGCTCGTCAAGGAAATATTTTGAGCATAGAATTTAAAGGTGCAAAAGTATTAGCTAAGGTGCAAGGTAGTGAAGTAGAACCTTATAAAGTTTCCCTTTCCCTTGAACCCTTTACCGATGAACAGTGGGGTTATGTCATTGAAACCATGTCTCAAAGGGCAATTTTTGCTGCCAAGCTACTAGCAGGAGAAATGCCACAAAATATAGAAGAAGTCTTCACGGCTAATGGTCTTTCGATATTTCCATTTACCCTTGGTGATGTCCAAAGTAAATGCTCTTGTCCTGATAAAGCAAATCCCTGTAAACATATTGGTGCTATATACTATCAGTTAGGCGATCGCTTCAGTGAAGACCCCTTTGTACTATTTCAATTGCGCGGACGTTCCAAAGAGCAAATTATCAGCGATTTACGTCAATTACGTAGCGCCAAGATTCAACCTAACACTACAGAAACGCCCGATATTCAACAGTCAATTCCTAATAATAAATACTCGGTAAAAATTGATTCTTTCTGGCAATATAATGAGCCACTAGAGTCATCATTGGTAGTGATTGCGCCGTCCACGAGTGAGACGGTATTAGATGTATTAGGAGCAATCCCCCTTGCAAAGGAAGAGGAAAGCGCAGTAAATTCAACTTCAAGTGATGTGGTAATGAAGTATTTAAATACAGTTTACAGAGATGTGAGTCAAAAGGCTTTTTTAACAGCGATGAATGTGGGAGGAAGCCGATCGTAATTCGTAATTCGTAATGGGCTACGCCCCGCTACGCTAACGTAATTAGTAATTATGAATTAGGTTGATCGGGTAGTTCAATCTTCACCCACTTCCGCACTGCCCGACGAATTGCCCGTCTGCCATCTGCCCGATTTTGCTCAATTAGTTTCGGCAGATCCCGGATTGCTAAAGTAGGAAATATTAAACTGTTCTCTGATTCGATATATTCCCCATCTTGCAGGTGGTAAATCTTTAGTTCACCGGAATCATAACACCAGAGTTCTGGTACTCCCAGGCGGGCATAAATGGGAAAACGATTTAAAGACTTACTGGTAACATCAATTTCTAGTGCCAAATCAGGCGGTGGATCTTGTCTCAAGTCCAGATCCAATCTACCCCGAACCGTAGCTTCATTCTGGAAATAGAAGCAGTTATCTGACTCTAACCCTGCCATTCGGCTTTCTCGTTTCCAAGTAGTCGAGCCATAACTTTCATAGTCTAAATCCAGCACATCAGCGATTTCTTTGACTAAATCACTAATTACCTCTTTGTAATGTTCGTGTTCAGGTAAAGGTGTCATAATTTCCAAAGTAGTGCGATCGTAAGCTAACCTTGCTGCCCGATGCTCTCCCAAGTCTTTTAGAAGATTTTCAAACTGTTCCCAGCTAATGTCATAAAGCATTACTCGGTCTGCTCGATTTTTGGCGACTGTCATTGTTACGACCTCCAGAATGTTTTATTGTCCAAACTCAAGCCTAGCCTGTTCTACCAAATCATCTGTCACAACCTCTTGTCCTGCTTCACGAGCCAGCTGTTCAATTCTGGCTTTAGCTTGAGAGCGGACAAAAAAAGGAATATTTTGTAACTTTTCCTTAGCTTCGGATGTCCATCGCAAAGCATCAATAAAATTGGCATCATTCATAGATTAGTTACCTTGGCAAATCGCTCACTTTTATTAATAGATTACTAATTTTCCTATAAAAAAAGCCCTTGCTTTTACGCAAGAGCCTTTAAATTAATAGTCCGTGATGTAATAAACTTTACAACCTAATCTAGGTCGTCCATAAACATCACTGGCTCAGTATCGCGGTTAATTCCTTTCTCAAAACCACCAGCAGCAGCCCGTGCGCGACCAGCGTGCCACAAGTGACCAACTAGGAAGAAGAATCCTAGTACGAAGTGAGAAGTCGCCAACCAAGCGCGAGGAGATACGTAGTTGAACGAGTTAATCTCGGTAGCCACACCACCCACGGAGTTCAGAGAACCCAGAGGAGCATGGGTCATGTATTCAGCGGCGCGACGAGCTTGCCAAGGCTGAATATCGTTCTTGATTTTTTCCAAATCAAGACCATTGGGACCACGTAGAGGCTCCAACCAAGGACCACGGAAATCCCAGAAGCGCATGGTTTCACCACCGAAGATGATTTCACCAGTTGGAGAACGCATCAGGTATTTACCCAATCCTGTGGGGCCTTGGGCAGAACCGACGTTAGCACCCAAGCGTTGGTCACGAATCAAGAAGGTCAAAGCCTGAGCTTGAGAAGCTTCTGGACCAGTAGGACCAAAGAATTCGCTTGGATAAACGGTGTTGTTAAACCAAACAAAGATTGAGGCAATGAAGCCCATCAGAGAAAGAGCGCCCAAGCTGTAGGAGAGATAAGCCTCACCAGACCAGATGGATGCACGACGTGACCAAGCAAAAGGCTTGGTAAGAATGTGGAAAATACCACCAGAAATTAAGATAAAGGCAATCCAAATGTGACCACCGACCACATCTTCTAAGTTATCAACGCTGACAATCCAGCCTTCGCCACCAAAGGGAGACTTGATTACATAACCGAAGATAACTGCTGGGTTCAATGTCGGATTGGTAATAATCCGAACATCACCACCACCTGGTGCCCAGGTGTCATACAACCCACCAAAGAACATTGCCTTTGCTACCAATAGCAATGCACCGAATCCCAAAATAATCAGGTGGAACCCGATGATGTTGGTCATCTTGTTCTTGTCTTTCCAGTCGTAACCAAAGAAAGAAGAATATTCTTCTAAGGTTTCTGGGCCACGAACGGCATGATAGATACCGCCAAAGCCAAGGACGGCTGAGGAAATTAGGTGGAGTACACCGACAACAAAGTAGGGGAAAGTATCGATGACTTCACCACCAGCACCAACACCCCAGCCCTGAGTGGCGAGGTGAGGTAACAGGATCAAGCCCTGCTCGTACATGGGCTTTTCAGGAATAAAGTGAGCGACTTCAAACAAAGTCATCGCTCCAGCCCAGAATACAATCAAACCAGCGTGGGCAACGTGAGCGCCCAGCAGTTTACCAGATAAGTTGATTAAACGTGCGTTACCAGACCACCAAGCAAATCCAGTGGATTCTTGGTCGCGTCCAGCACCGCCTAAGATATTTGGTCTATTAGAGAGCGTTACCACGTGGTAATACCTCCTCAGGGAATACAAATTGTTCGTGGGGTTGATCTTGAGGAGCCATCCAAGCGCGGATACCCTCGTTCAGCAAAATGTTTTTGGTATAGAAGGTTTC
>NZ_JBALDP010000032.1:0-38086 GCF_036917355.1 Nostoc sp. | reverse complement strand
GATTTAGACATGGCTCAATTAACGCTGTCGCATTTGTTTCTACTGACAGAGTACCGTTACTTGAGCTTTTTTTGACTTTCCAAACATCCTCTTAGGGAATGTCAAAAAATAAATTCTCCAATACTCCAATAAATGTACAGAGGGTTCGCGACAGCGTAACGTACTCTGTACAATTTACATATAGCTATCGTTCCGCTGCTTGTTTGTTTTAACCAGCACCCTAAAGGATCGATAGCTTTCTTGTGAATTGGCTCAATTAAAAACTGTCTGGAGTATTGCTCTATTGTATTTGCAGTTTATTTCTCGTTCCCAGATTGGAATCTAGGAACACCAGTAGCGAGTGTAAGTAGGAGATGATTATGCCGAAATGGAACGCAGAAAAAAAACAGGTGTATCGAACCGAGGTAATTCAACGCATCACCGCAACGATGCCCTCAGTAATGCAGGAATATGCCTCAATTAATTGGGAAGAGGAACTCAAAGGCTACCATACCGAGCATGAATATTACCCTGACTATATCCACGCCCCCATTCATGGGTCAACTGATTCCTACACTAATCCTCAGTCGTGTTTAGCCTGGGATGCTGCGATGGATGCCATTATTCCCCTCAGCCACAATGTTAGTTGTCAGCAGTTGCGCGAGACAATGGTTGAACTAATTCCTCAAGACGCTCAAATTGAGACGGTGCTAGAGCTTGGTGCAGGTACGGCTGGTGGAGCGCTGGCACTGGCACAGCGGTTTCCACAGGCCACTTTTCGCATTACTGATGTTTCACCTTATATGCTGGTGATTAGTCAGCACAAATTTAACAAGGCTGGATTAAGTGAGCGGGCATCCTTCGAGCAGGTGGACGCTCGTAACACTGGCTACCCTGACAACTCTTTCGATCTTGTCACATCATCACTACTCTTTCACGAGACACCTAAAGAGTGGACGCCTAAGATTCTGAAGGAGATGTATCGGATCGCCAAACCCGGAGGTTGGGTACTATATGCTGACACCTATCGAGGTGAATACGCCCTCAGTGCTTCTTTTCAAGAACCGTGGTTGGATGACTTTATCCATTTCAACTTCGAGTACGAGTTTGCGAAAGCAGGTTTTACAGAACTCAATTACATCCGCTATGCCGTGGGTTTGTGGTATATGGTTGGCCGGAAGCTAGAAATGTGAGGAAAAAACAATAGACTTCTTGCATAAGTCGGGAAAGGGGGAAGGGGAAAAGGTTCTGTATTGCCCTCTTCCCCTTTAACCTTTACCCTTTTCCCCTCTCTGCAAAAAGCACTTTTGCAAGAGGTCTAATGACAACAGAAGTTGGCGTTGTCCCCTAGACAGTCCTGAAGCTCGTGTTCAAAGCAGCTACATAAACAAAGTTATTTTCAAAATAGTGTCGTTTACTGTACAAGTGCTGCTATAGCATAAGTAAATGCTGCAAATTACTCAAGTTGCATTCAGGCGTAGGCTGATCGGTGCGATCGCTCTGCCAATTATCCTGTTATTGTCATTGTCAGGAGTTTCAATCTGGCAAATTAACCGTTTGCTTTGGGCTATGCACTGGGTTGAGCACACTGACCAAGTAATTGCCAGAGCAAATGGCTTACAAAAACTATTACTCGATCTGGAGACAGGAGTCCGTGGATACCAGCTCACAAGTAACCCAGAATTTCTTGAACCTTATCAACAAGCAAACTCTACCATTAATACTACTTTTGATCGGTTGGGTGATTTAGTTTCAGATAATCCCCAACAAAGTCAACGCTTAAGGCAAATCAAGGCAGAGGAAACAGGCTGGAAGAAATCTATTTCCCAAGCGGTCGTCCGCAAACAAAGAGGCGAAACTGAACCCCTATCAGCAATTGAGGTTCGCAAACACAGCATGGACGTGATGCGAAATCAAATTACTAATTTTATTGCTACTGAAGAACAGCTACGGTATCAGCGCAACCAAGCAGTCCAACAGACTACTGAGCGAGTCATCTTTAGTAGCATAATCTTGTCGCTTGCTGCTGGTGGCGTCCTTGCCTTTTATATTCGACGGCAAATTTCTCATGTGTCTGACAATTACGAAAATGCTCTCAAAACTGCCCAAATACAAACTGAAAATGTTCAGCTTTCTGCCCGCAGACTTGCCGCTTTACATAATATTGACCGAGCAATTCTAGCAGCCGAGTGTATCAAATCTCTAGTCCGAAGTGCGCTGACACAAATGCGTCAGTTAGTACCCTATGAGCAAGCATTTGTTGCCCTATTTAATTTTGAGGCAGGTATAGCTGAGATTGTGGCAGGCAGCAGCACTAAAGAATTACAACCCCTTGAAGGCACAAAGATTTCAGTATCAGACTTTGCGCCTGAGCAAAGCTTACGGCAAAACCTTAGTTATGTTAAAGACTTGACAAATATTGAGCTTTACCCACCTGTGTTAGCACGGTTGCATTCGGCAGGAATGCTTTGTTGTCTGCGGATTTCGATGTTAGTTGAAGAAACGCTGCTAGGAGAACTCAACTTAGCGGCGACTCAGACAGCCGTTTTTGATGCTCAAGCACAAGATGTTGTGCGTGAGGTGGCGGCTCAATTAGCGATCGCTATTCAACAATCTCTGCTACGCGAACAACTTCAAAATTACGCTTTGGAACTAGAACAGCGTGTTGTCGAGCGCACTGCACAGTTGCAAGAAACAAATCAAGAGCTAGAAGCATTTACTTACACGATATCGCACGATTTACGGGCACCGTTACGTACTATGCAAGGCTTTGCTCAGGCATTGCAAGAGGATTACACAGACAAACTAGACTCCGTTGGGCAAGAATACATTCAATATATTACAGAGGGTGCAGTCCAAATGGACACCCTAATTGCTGAACTCCTGGCATACAGCCGCCTCAGCCGTGCCCAAATTAAAATGCAAAAAGTTGATTTAACTGATGTTGTTGAGGAAGCTTTAAAACAATTCAGCAAAGAACTTCAGGAACAGCTTGCACAAGTCACGGTAACAAAACCCTTGCCGCTAGTGATGGCTCATCGCTCTACGCTTGTGCAGATAGTAACCAATTTACTCAGCAATGCGATGAAATTTGTGCAGCCTGGAATACAACCAAAAGTAGAAATCTATGCAGAAGAGCAGCAAGATTCGATACAATTGTCGATTGTAGACAACGGCATCGGCATTGCACCAGAACATCAAGAGCGCATTTTTCGGGTTTTTGAACGACTGCATGGCGTAGAAATCTATCCAGGTACTGGTATTGGTTTAGCAATTGTCCGCAAAGGGTTAGAGCGAATGGGCGGTCGAGCCGGAGTAGAATCGCAATTAGGTACTGGTAGTCGCTTTTGGATTGCCCTGCCAAAAGCCCTTCCTCACAGCAAGCATACGAATGACGCAAGTACTCCGCATTCTGATAATTGATGACAATCCAGGCGATCGCGCTTTACTAATCCGAGAACTGAGGCGAGAATTTCCGCAATTTCAACCTCAAGAAATTCGCGAAGCCTCTGGCTTTGCTAGTGCAGTAGCAGCAGGTGAATTTGATTTGGTCATTACTGACTATCAACTAGGCTGGAGTACTGGACTAGAAGTTTTATATACAATTAAGCAACAGTATCCCAACTGTCCAGTGATTATGTTTACTAATACAGGTAGTGAAGAAATTGCGGTAGAGGCAATGAAGTCTGGGCTAGATGATTATGTCCTCAAATTACCCAACCGCTACATTCGCATACCAGTTGCTGTGCGAGTTGCACTAGAACGAGTAGAAACCAAACAACGAGCTACCTTACTTGAAATCCGTCTTCAAGGTTTGCTCAACCAATTAAAAGTAGGTATATTTCGTACTTATCCAGATGGAAATTTTATTGAGTGTAACCCAGCATTTCTGGAATTGTTGGGGCTGGATTCATTATCCCAAGCCTCAGCGATGAATCTATTAAACATCCATGAATACTACTCAATACTACAAAAGCTGCCGCCACCTCAACAGCAAGAGCAAGAGATTAAATTACAACGAGCAGATGGAAGACTGATCTGGGTTGGATTAAGCATAGCCCTGAATGCCCTTGAGGGACAACAGGTAATAGATGGCTTAATTGAAGATATTACATCTCGTAAACAAGCCGAAATTGAAATTCAGCAACTCAACCAAACCTTAGAGGAGCGAGTCAGGGAGCGTACTGCTGAATTAGAAGTAGCAAATCGAGATTTAGCGCAGAAAAATCAGGAATTAGCAGTGGCTAATCAAGATTTAGAAGCATTTACTTATTCAATTTCCCACGATCTGCGCGAACCATTACGCGCTATCCAAGCGTTTGGTTCAATCCTCCTAGAGAACCAGGATAGAGAATCTAACCTAGAGAACCAACAAAACTATTTGCAGCGCATTATTGCAAGTACACAGCAAGCAGACAAGCTTGTTCAGGATCTGCTTGAATATAGTCGCCTCAGCCGGACTGAAATGCCATTACAAGCTATTAACTTATCTTTATTGATGATACAAATACTGAGACAGCTAGAACTAGAAATAACGCAGCGACAGGCGAGAGTGCAAGTTGAAGAGCCTTTAGCTGAAGTTACGGGAAACCCTACTATTTTGATTCAAGTAGTTACCAATTTACTAACCAATGCAATTAAATTTGTTGCACCGGAAGTCCAACCTCAGTTACGGATATGGACTGAGAAAGGTAATAAATTGGTTCGCTTATGGGTGCAAGACAACGGTATTGGTATTAAGGAAACACACCACAAACGCATCTTTAATGTTTTTGAGCGCCTACACAGCTATGAAGTTTATCCTGGTAGTGGTATCGGTTTAGCAATTGTCCGCAAAGGAGTCGAACGTATGAATGGGCAAGTTGGTGTAGAATCCCAACCTGGACAGGGAAGCCGATTTTGGATAGATTTACCTATAGTTATAGATGGAAATCCCTAAAATCTTTTAATCCTCTTGATTACGGGCAAATATAAAATTCTTTCTACGCTCTTAAATATTTGGTGCAAAACCCTTACCTTATGCGCTGAGGCGCACAGTAAAGGATGAAAAACTTTTTTCCCCCTGCCTCACTTCTCCTGTCGGAGACGCTGCGCGTAGCTTGCTTCCACGTTCGCGCAGCGTGCCGTAGGCAAGTGGTACAACTACACTCAGTGACCACCTGCCCCCTGTCCCCTGCCTTTAAAGATAAAATTTCATGAGTAAAGAGCAAGACACTATTTTACTTGTAGAGGATAATCACAAAGATGTACTTCTGCTGCAACGAGCGCTCCGCAAGGCTAACATTGTCAATCCAGTTCAGGTGGTAAATGATGGCGATGCAGCAGTATTATATCTCTCTGGAGAGGAACCTTATGGCGATCGCACTCGTTATCCCTTACCTGTACTAATCTTGCTCGATCTAAAACTACCCCGCAGATCCGGGGCTGAGGTTTTGATGTGGTTACGGCAGCAACCAGAACTCAAGCGCTTACCGGTCGTAGTTCTCACCTCATCGAGAGAGTATGCCGACATCAATCATATTTATGACATAGGTGTAAATGCTTACATAGTTAAACCAGTTATTTTTAATGAATTAGTAGAAATTGTTATAACCCTTAATCTCCATTGGATTATTTTTAACGAAAGACCGCAATTGTAAACTGTTTGAACATTTTTTGGGCATTATTGTCACTGTTACCCTTACGTAAATGTAATGTAGTTAGATGTTACGCATTCTTCTAATTGATGATAATTTGAATGACCGCCTACTGGCGATTCATGTACTAAAGCAAGAGTTTTTTGACCTCCAGTTTTACGAAATTGTTCAAGCAAAAGACTTGGAACAAGCATTAGAAACAGGACAGTTTGATTTAGTAATAACTGACTATCAATTACGCTGGAGTGATGGCTTAACCGCGATCCGGGCAATTAAAAATCGTTATCCTGATTGCCCAGTAATAATGTTTACCAGTAGTGGCACTCAGGAAATTGCTGTTGAGGCCATGAAATCGGGATTAGAAGATTACATTATCAAGTCTCCTAAGCACTATGTTCGATTACCCGCAGCAGTCCGCCGAGCAATAGAGCGGACTGAAGCTCAACGTAAAGCAGTCAGGCTAGAATCACGCTTTCAAACCTTGCTGAATAATTTAAATGTAGGAATTTATCGCTTAACGGCAGATGGTACTTTACTCGAAGGCAATCCCGCATTTCTGCGGCTGTTAGGTTTAAATTCTCTAACTGAAATGCCCGCAAGTCAAACCCTTGAGCCTTATTTCCAACCATTGGACTATGCCCAAGTTCTCAACCAATTAAAGCAAAATAGTGAAATCCGCGATCGCGAGATGCAATTGCGACGAGCGAATGGTACTTTCATTTGGGTGCGAATTAGTACAACTTTTACCCAAGTAGATGGTAGAACCGTTATTGACGGCTTAATAGAGGATATTAACGAACGCAAACAAGCTGAAAAAGCTCTACACCAAAGTGAGGAACGCGCCCGCCTTGCCGTTAATATCAGTCGGCTTGGGACTTGGCATTACGATCCCAGTACGAACCTCGTCGAGTTGGACAAGCGGATGTGCGAGATTTGGGGCGAGCCGGATGACACCGCGATTATCCCTCTATCGATAGCGATCGAGCGCATCCACCCAGATGACCAGGAGCGTGTAGCGAACGCCGTTAGCAATGCGCTCGACCCAATGTCGTCGGGTACTTATGAAATTGACTATCGGCTCGTCTGGAACGATGGAACTGAGCGGTGGATATTCGTTAATGGGCAGGTGCAATTTGAGGGAGAGGGTGTGTCCAAACAGGCGGTTAGCTTCCTGGGAACCGCACTCGACATCACCGAACGCAAACGAGCAGAGGAACGGCTGCATCTGCTGTATGAAACGACCAGCGATTTACTGGCGACGGAACATCCCATGCAGTTGATGAATAACTTGTTCAGCAAGCTCTCAGCCCAGCTAGAGTTACATTCTTACTACAACTATATGGTTGAGGTAAAAGATAATCAGCAAATGCTGCATCTGAGCAACTATGGGGGAATCTCTGAGGCAACAGCTCAGTCGCTGGAATGGATTAAAGTTGGTGAATATCTTTGCGGGCTGGTGGCACAACAGCGGCAGCAAATTGTCCTCGATCGATCGCAAATCTCCACGCATCCCAACGCGCAGCTTGTCAGCTCAATTGGCATCATGGCTTATGCTGGACAACCGTTGATTGTGCAGGGACGGTTACTGGGGACACTCTCGTTTGCCAGTCGCACCCGTACCTGCTTTACTCCCGAAGAAATCGATCTGCTGCAATCCACTTGCGAGCAAATGGCGATCGCTATTGAGCGGGCAAATTTACTGGCTTCAATCCAGCAACAAGCTCAACAATTGCAACAAGCTAACCGAATTAAAGATGAGTTTCTGGCAGTGTTATCCCATGAGTTGCGATCGCCCCTTAATCCGATTCTGGGTTGGTCTAAGCTGCTCCAAACCTCTAAGCTTGACGAAGCCAAGACCGCTTATGCTCTGAGTGCGATCGAACGCAATGCCAAGTTGCAGTCCGAACTGATTGAAGACTTGCTAGATGTCTCCCGAATTTTGCAAGGTAAACTTAGCCTGAAAGTTTGCCCAGTGGATCTAGTATCGATCGTTAAAGCTGCAATGGAAACTGTACAGTTGGCGGCTGAAAGTAAGTCAATTCAAATTCAGATGAGGCTTGAACCAAATGTAGGGCAAGTTTTAGGCGATCCAAATAGGTTACAGCAAGTGATTTGGAATCTCGTCTCGAACGCGATTAAGTTCACTGACATCGGGGGACGAGTGGATATCCATCTCAAACAAGTTAACTCTTTTGCCGAAGTCACTGTTATCGATACAGGTCAAGGGATTCACCCTGACTTTCTCCCCTATGTGTTTGAATACTTCCGCCAAGCAGATAGTGCTACAACTAGAAAGTTTGGTGGACTGGGGTTAGGGTTGGCGATCGCTCGTCACTTGGTTGAATTGCATGGCGGAACTGTTCAGGTAGAAAGTGCAGGTGAAGGTCAGGGGGCAACCTTTACTGTGAGACTGCCGCTCATGGCAACTCCATCTCAGAAGAACGCGGATAGTAAACCGTCTGAGCCATCCTTAAATTTGCATGGCATCAAAGTTTTGGTGGTAGATGATAACACAGATACACGGGAGTTTATTGCTTTCATGCTAGAGATGTATGGGGCGAATGTAACAAGTGTCACCTCAGCCGTTGAAGCTCTCGCTACTTTAACCAAGTGCAGAGCAGATGTGCTACTCAGCGATATTGGGATGCCAGAAATGGATGGCTATATGCTGGTACGTCAGCTGAGAGCCTTGCCGTACCAACAGGGCGGGAAGATTCCAGCGATCGCCTTAACAGCATTTGCTGGAGAAATTAACTATCAAAAGGCTATAGAGGCAGGTTTTCAACGGCATGTTCCGAAGCCTATCGATCCAGCAAACCTGGTTGAGACGATTACTGATTTGGTTAAACAGAGCCAGTGAGGGAGGCAGGGGGCACACTTCGACTACGCTCAGTGACCAGGGAGGCAGGGAGGCAGGGAGGCAGGGGGGCAGAGGGGCAGGGGAGGCAGGGAGAGAAATAAAAGCTTAACCCAAGCGTATTGGATGTACAACGATTTTATTTTGGTTTTGTTCAGATATGGGTGTACGCCGTAGGCTTCTAGGGGAGAGGTTTTTCAATCTTTTTGTTTAGCGCAGAGACTTTAAGCTTTCAGTCTTTTGTACTAAGAAATCAGTGAAGATGCTCATAATGGTGCGCTGACGTAATTTTACATTAGCATTAATGGACATCCCTGATTGCAAGGGAATTTGACGCTGATTAATTAGTAACTTCTGCCCATGTAGGCGGACTTTTGCGGAAAAACGCCAGAAATTATAAACTTGGTCTGGAGGTAGGGCATCAGAGCCAATCTCAACTAGTTCGCCTTTGATATCACCATACTCTTGGAAGGGAAAGGAATCAATTCTCACATCCACTTGTTGCCCTTCTTTGACAAAGCCGATGTCGCGGTTGGTGATGTAGACGTTAGCAACCAAGTTACCACTAGGAACGAGTTTCAGCAGGGGTTCGCTGGAATTAACTACAAATCCTGCTGTTTTGGCTTTGAGTTCAAAGACAGTTCCATCTACGGGTGCTGTAATTTTTTGATATTTCAGGGTTTGTTCTGCCTGAGTTAATTTACTATCAATCTCTCCAATCTGACTATTAATTTCATAGAGGCGTTTCTGATTATCTACAATTACCTTAGTTAATTGGCTGTCAATTCCGGCAATGTTTTTGTCATTATCTGTAATTTTGGCTAGTAAATCTTCTTGAGACACAGCCGCAGTATTGCGAAATTTTTGATTTGATTGTGCGATCGCTAATTGTAATCGTTGCTGTTCCCGATTCAATCGAATCACTTCAGCTTGTTTGCTGCTGACATCCTGCTGTTGTTTCAAGTACTGCACCTGAGAAATCGCCCCCTGCTGCGCTAGAGGTTCAAACTTGCGGAGAATTTGTTGATTAATTATCAGCAACTCTTTAGCGCTAGTTAATTCCGCTTGAGTTTGGAAAAATTGCTGTTGTGTCTGTCCCGTTTCTAAATTGGCTGTGGCTAAACGCGATTCCAATTCTATTTGGCGATTTCGCAAGCGTAACTGTTGCTCTCTTGTAAGAATATTTCCAGCAGTCGCACCATTTAACTGTGTCCGGTACAACTGGTTTTCGGCAATAATCGCGGCTCGGCTCTTGGTCAAGAAGGCTAGTTCTGGTTTAATTTTCAACAGAGCAGTTTGCTGTGCCACTTCTTGTAGTGATATGTTGCCTTGAAGCTGACGGCGATAAAAATCATTTTCTTGCTCTAGCGACTGTTTCGCCAGCAATTGAGCCGCCCGACTTTGCTTTAATGAAGTTAACTCCGCCTCCGAAGAAGTTTTTTCTAGGGTAACGAGTGTTTCACCTTTTTTGACTCGCTGACCATCTTTGACTAGAATCTCATTGACAACACCATGAATCGGAGCCTGAATTTCTTTGACTGCACCCTGTGGTTCCAACTTGCCAGTAGCATGAATTGATTCATCAATTTGGAAAACTGAGGCCCAGATTACGGTGAAGGCGCTAACTCCAACAATAGTCCAGGCGATCGCTCGCGACCAAGTAGGAGTTTGTTGTAAAAGTACTGGTTGATCGAATTTATATTGAATATTCATAATAAATGGGGAATGGGGAATGGGGAAAGGGAAAGGGGAAAGGTTCAAGTTTTGAGTTCAAAAGCTCAATGTTCAAGCAAAAAGGCTCAACTTCCGAGTTCAAAGGCTCAACGTTCAAGCAAAAAAGTGCAACTTCCGAGTTCAGAGGCTCAACGTTCGAGCAAAAAGGTGCAATTTCCGAGTTCAAAGGCTCAACGTTCAAGCAAAAAGGTGCAACTTCCGAGTTCAAAGTCTCAACGTTCGAGTAAAAAAGTACAACTTCCGAGTTCAAAGGCTCAACTTCCGAGTTCTGGGGCTAAAGTGTCGAGTTTTAAGCTTGAAGTTTCATTATTTAAAGTTGAAGCAATAGTATTTACTGCTGACAAATGACAAATGACGAATGACTAATGACTAATGACTAAACTTTCGCTTCCTGTTGCTGATACAGACAGTAGTAATAACCTTTAAGCGCCATCAATTCTTCATGAGTTCCCTGTTCTACTACAGCACCTCGATCCATCATTAGAATGACATCGGCATTGCGGATTGTGCTGAGGCGGTGAGTAATGAAAAACACTGTTTTATCTTGGAAAGCTGCCGCCAAGTTACGGCAAACTTGGGCTTCGGCATTGTAATCTAAGGCGCTGGTAGCTTCATCAAGAATCAGTAATTGCGGGTTTTGCAGGACAGTACGAGCGATCGCTACTCGTTGGCGTTGTCCCCCAGACAGTCCTGAACCTCGTTCGCCCACACGGGTGTTATAGCCACTTGGCAAAGACATAATAAAGTCGTGGGCAAATGCTATCTTGGCAGCAGTAATAATTTCTTCATCGCTAGCATCAGGATATCCCAAGGCAATGTTTTCGCGGATTGTGCCATCGAATAGTAAGGTATCTTGTAACACCATACCAATCTGACGACGTAAGGAATAAAGTTCTACTTTGCTGATATCATAGTCATCAATCAAGATTTTGCCGGACTTGGGTTCGTAAAGTCGAGGTAATAATTTTAGTAGTGTGCTTTTACCGGAACCACTTTGCCCAACAATTCCCACAAAGGAGCCAGCCGGAAAGTCTAAGTTAATATTGCACAGTTGCAATGGCCCGTGTTCCGAGAAACTGAAGCTGAGATTTTCAAAGCGGACACTACCTTGAACACTGGGCATAAGGATATTTTGACAGTTACCGATTTCTACTTCTTGAGGAGTGTCTAAAATATCAGCAAGGCGTTGCAGAGATAGGGCGGTTTCTTGGAAGTTCTGCCAAAGTTGCATTAGGCGTAACAAGGGACTGGTGACATAACCAGCTAGGATGCGGAAAGCGATGAGTTGTCCCAAGGTTAGGTGCTGATTGAGGACGAGAAAAGCTCCCACCCATAGCACTAACATACTGGAAAACTTGTTGAGAAAACTGCTAACAGAACCGGCAGTAGTTTGGGTAGAGACTGTTTTGAAACCTGCGCTGATGTAACGAGCATAGCGTTCTTGCCATTGCCAACGCGATCGCATTTCTAAATTTTGCGCCTTGACTGTCTGCATTCCCCCCATCACTTCCACTAAATAAGATTGCGTCTCGGCATTGCACTCAGCTTTTTCTTGCAATTGTCGCCGCATCACAGGTGATACCATCAAGTTGAGCAAGCCAAACAGCGGTACTGTTGCCAAAGCTACCAAGGTCAACACTGGGCTGTAAATCGCCATCACTAAAATGTAGACTACTGAAAATACAGCATCCATCACCACAGTTAAAGCTGTACCAGTCAAGAAAGAGCGAATGTTTTCCAGTTCATGAATTCGCGTTGCCAATTCTCCCACAGGACGCCGTTCAAAGTAAGATAATGGCAGACGCAACAGGTGATTAATCACCTCAGAACCAAGGGCGAGGTCAATTCGGTTAGTAGTATCTGTAAATAAATGAGTGCGGATACTGGTGAGTATTGCTTCGATGACTGCTACTACTAGCAAAAAGATGCCAAAAACTTCCAGGGTATCAGGACTGTTACCAACCAGTACTTTGTCAATAATCACCTGTGTGGCGAGGGGATTTACCAGCCCAAACAGTTGAATCACAATGGAAGCAATTAGTACTTCAATTAATACTTTGCGATAACGCCGCAGTGAGGGTACAAACCAACTCAAACTAAACCGCGCCTTGGGAGTATTTTTGGTGGTTTGCAGCAGCAGAACTTCTCCTTCAGCCCCCCAGTTTTCCGCAAAGTCTCGGAGTTTGTACCGCAGTAGTCCCATCTCTGGAACGGCAATGAGTAACTCTCGATCGCTATTTTTGTAAATAATTGCAAAACTATCTTGCCAAGAAATCATTACTGGTAATTGCAAGCGTCCGACTGCGGTAGCGGGGACTTTTACCATCTGTGTTGTCAACCCCATCAACTCAGCAGCAGCGGCGCAAAATTGCAGAGATATAACACCTTTCTGTTCGTACTGCTTTGTCAACACTCGCTGCAATGTATCTCTGCGCCAGGAGATGTTAAAGTATTGGCTCAACATCTGGAAGCAAGCTAGTGTTGCATCCAGTGGCCCTCTACCTTTGATATAAGGAAACTTCTTTTGTTTACCCTTAGCTGCTGGTGTTTCTGTGACAGTAATTTCTGAGGCGTAGGGAATCTCTGTGGGTAAGAGTGTTTTTGGTGTAGGAGAAGCGAGATTTTCTCTAAATATTGATTTGGGCAATCCCACCAGACGCATATTTGTATTAAATTTCAGCTTGGGATTAAGTTCATCCAACTCTAGGCGACTCCCCACAGGGAACTCAGCATCAAAATTACTGCTGACTAACCACAAAAATTCTGACTCCAACTGCTGGCGGAAAACTTTGCGTGCAGGAATTGTTTGGATAATCGCAACTTCAGTTGCAGCTTGGGCAAGCTTAACTATATTCCTGCGGCCATCTGCGCGACGGCTGAGTTCTTCGGTAAGTAGTTCATATACTTCTAAAAGAGTAATCTCATTTTGCAACGCTTGGACAAAAGCCTCTTCCTGCTTGAGTAAATTTAGAAAACCAGCAATAGGTAGATTAATAGCGATAACTTCAGTAGAAGCGATCGCAGTTTCACAAGCAATACCTCGCATATAACTTACCCAACCCAAAACCTCTCCTGGTGATAGTAACTTCAGTGTCGCCGGATTTGGTCCTTGGGAATTGTAGGTTAATAAACGCGCTTGTCCTTGGTAAATAATGCTAATCCAATTGGGCATAGCTTCCCTGGTTACTATTACCTGCCCGATGCGATAACGACAAAATTGCACCTTGTCGAGCAAATTTTCTAAAACATTTGGTGGTAGATAATTGAAAGGAAATAGATCGGCAATATATTCTTGAATGTCAATGGTTGTATTTGTCATCATCTTGCACCCGATTTTAATAATTTTTAAGCAGCCTTCGCTTCTTGAGGCTGTGCTGGTTTGGTGTTAATTCCCATCCAGGTTTTTTCTTCTGGTGATAGTTGACTTAGTTGCTGTTGAAACCAAGTTTCAAAATTCTCTTGCAGTAATCGTTGGCGCATAAAATCGTCCAACTGGGCAGTTATAAACTTTTCCACGCGTATAATTATCCATGAGTCTCCAAAGGCTACGGGTGGTTGAACTATACCTACTTGACTTGTGCAAAGTAACTGAGCAAAATTAGGAGCGATCGTACCAAGCTCTACTGGGCCGATGATGCCATTTGTATCAGCTTCTGGCCCTTGAGAATATTCACGAGCTAGTTCCGAAAATGATTGTTCTCCTTCTGTAATTCGGAAGAATAGCTCGTTAACAGTACCTCTGCTATTAGTCCGAATTAAAGAATAAATGACCTTGTCAAAATGTCTTTTGTATTTGAGAAAGTAAGATTCTAATTGATGTCCCCAAGTTATTTGCTTGAATTTTTCAACTCTCAGCTTGCGAGTGGCGAAAAGTTCTAATTGTTCTTGAGTTAAACCATAACGAAAACACCAATCTTGGATTTTTTCTTCGCTGTTTAAATCCCAATGCTGATAAAATTGCTCTAGAGCGTGAGATGTTTCGGCTGGTGTGCAGGTAATTGGTGCGATCGCTAATTCAATAATGCTCTGAGATAACAATTGCGGGATTAGATTGTAACTTGCTAAAAAGGGGATAATTTCTGGCGGTAAGATGGCGCTGCCCCTACGCCCGTCATAGACATCGCCTAGTTGTAATGTTTTATTCATAATATTTGTGCAAATATTTGAGCCGTGCAGAGATAAATTGAGAAATGCAAGCGGTAAAGTTCAGGTATAGATTTGTACCGCTTGCATCATTTGCATACTCTTGAAAGCATTGCCGTACAAAGCTTTCAAGTACTACTCACCACTGCTAATGCCTAAACTTAAGCAGGGACAGAGAACTGATTAAAAGTCACGTTGTAGTTAGTGGCGCCAGTGAATTCAGTTACCTGCAAGAAGTAGTCACCACGTACACTAATGTTGGAAATCAGTTCCGAAGTAATACCTCCATTATTAGAGCTGGCAATTACCTCACCTGCATCGACGATACGATTGTTGTTAGAATCTCGAATCACCCGGATATCAGCATCGCTGCTTAATCCTTCCAATCTGATGTCAACACCCTGACGAAATCCCAAAGAGAAGCTGTAAACATCGGTAGTGTTCTGGTTATTGACGTTACCTGTACGAGTGATATTACCTGACAAGTCACCAAGTACAAATTCTCTAGGTAGAAGGTTGCTGGAACTGGCTGAAATCGGAAAAGTTCCAGCAGGTTCAGTCGCAGATAAGGCTAAATTGTAACTGACATTGCCTGAACTACCTGGAGCAAAGCGAGATACTTCCGCAAAAAAAGTACCTGGGCTAGTTTTAAAGTTAATCGCCTCATCTTGGTTGCTTCCGTGATTGGAAACAATTCCAACTTTTCGGTCGAAGTCATCCAATACACCGTTAAGGTTAGAATCCTTAAACAACCGGATATCGGCATCATCACCCGCGCTGATATCTGTGAGAGACAGGTTGATATTTTTGCCACCGGTGGTTTTGAACTGAAAGACATCCGTTGTATCAGATGTAGTTAAATCAAAGTTATTCTTAACAACAGGTGTGCTACCGAGTGTACCAAGATTGAAAAGTGCCATTTTCTTTGTCCTTTAGGTATTGATTGTGATGCGGTCAAGTTCAGATTAAGTTGTGGTTTGCACAGATGTAAATCTTCGATTTAAATCGATATTTACGGGAATTAATGGCTTAGAGTTTGATGAAAATAAATATTATGTATTATTTTCAAGATAGCCTTAGCTGTTTGGTTGTGTGCTTGCCGCGTTCAGAACTTGTTGTTTATCTATGAATCTAAATTAAACTGTTTTTTCAATAAACACAGCATGAAAAAGACTTCTATAGTTAGGTGTTTGTTCAAGTAAATTTCAAGTGTTTTGTATTGTTTAGTCATAAAAAGTCTTATGACTCACCATTGGCGTAATTGAGAATGAGTTTGATAAAATAAGGAATGTTAAGACTTACGCACTAAAGTTTAAAACTTAGATTTCTCCGAGCAGTCCTTAAAAAGGCTACTGTGTACACACAAGTCTTTTAGAGTTGCTGTGTAACGTAGAGTGAGTTAATTTTTATAAGCATTGCAGGTCGATGCATTGGCATTACAGGTCGATGCATAAGCATTGCAGGTCGATGCATTGGCATTACAGGTCGATGCATAAGCATTGCAGGTCGATGCATAAGCATTGCAGGTCGATGCATTAACATTGCAGGTCGATGCATTGGCATTACAGGTCGATGCATAAGCATTGCAGGTCGATGCATTAACATTGCAGGTCGATGCATTGGCATTACAGGTCGATGCATTGGCATTGCAGGTCGATGCATCAAGAGACTTGCGTGTACACTGTAGCTTTTTAAGGGGAGAATTTCTAGAGCCAACTTTTTAATAGGGTTAGAGAATCTGAGTGCGTAAGCCTTGGATATGTGAAGAAGCAGGTGAAAGCTTGCGTCAAGCGATCGCTTTGGCAAACTTTTGTCACACCAAAACTTGTATAGATTGATACGAAAAAGCCTCTGGTAATTCAGAGGCTTCTTATGATTAACTGGATGTTTCTGGTAGTCTTTAAGCGATCGCTAATTTATAAGTTTTCACTCGTCACTTGTTACACTTCACTTCATCAACCGGCGATAGAACCCCACAGACATACATCTGTGCCTAAATCCCTTCCCCGAAGGAAGCTTAAAAAATCTTCAACATCAATTTTGTTGAAATATTTGATCGATACAGCTATAATTTATGCAATGAAGCGGTAAAGTTCAGGTATAACTTTTTGCCGCTTGTATCATTTGCATACCCTTGAAAGCATTGCCGTACAATACTTTCAAGTACTACTCACCATTCCCGATGCCTAAACTTAAGCAAAGGGGGTGGTGAACTAGTTAAAAGTCAAAGTGTAGTTAGTGCTATCTTTGAATTGATCGACCTGTAGAAAGTATTTACCAGCATTATTAATATTGGAAATAATATCTGAGGTAATACCGCTCTTAATAGAACGGGTAATTTCCTCGATTGCGATTAAAGTCTCGAATTAGTTGGATATCAGCATCGTTGCTCAGTCCGCTTTAGTTAAGTCTGATGTAATTTTTTATCTAAAGTCTGGAATAAAAGCGGCAAAGTTCAGATAGAATTCTTTGCCGCTTACATCATTTGCATACCCTTGAAAGCATTGCCGTACAAAACTTTCAAGTACTACTCACCACTGTCGATGCCTAAACTAAAGCAAAGGGAGTGGTGAAGTGGTCGAAAGTCACAGTGTAGTTAGAGGTAGAGAATTGAGTGACTTGCAAGAAGTAGTCACCAGATAAGGTAGTGTTGGAAATAAGGTCTGACGCAGTACCTCCACTAGTAGAGCGTGCAACTTCCTCACCAGCATCAACGATGCGATTGTTGTTAGAGTCCCGAATCAGCCGGATGTCAGCATCGCCGTTCAGTCCGTCCAATTTAATGTTGACACCCTCAAAAAATCCCAAAGAGAAGTTGTAAACATCAGTAGTGTTTTGGTTATTGACGTTACCTGTACGAGTAACATCAGCTGACAAGTTACCAAGTACAAATTCTTTAGGTAGAAGGTTACTGAAACTGGCTGCAAGGGGAAAAGTTCCAGAAGGTTGAGTTGCAGACAAGGCTAAATCGTAACTGACATTGCCTGAACTACCTGGAGCAAAGCGAGATACTTCCGCAAAAAAAGTACCTGAGCTAGTTTTAAAGTTAATCGCCTCATCTAGGTTGCTTCCGCGATTGGAAACAAGTCCAACATTTCGGTCGAAGCTGTCCAATACACCGTTATTGTTAGCGTCTCGAAACAGCCGGATGTCCGCATCATCACCAGCGCTGATATCTGTCAGAGACAGGTTGATATTTTTGCCACTGGTGATTTGGAATTTAAAGACATCTGTGGGATCGGATGTAGTTAAACTGAAGTTATCTCTAACAACAGGAGTGCTACCGAGTGTACCAAGATTGAAAAGTGCCATTTTTGTCCTTTAGGTATTGATTGTGATCTGGTCTTCAGATTAAGTGATGGTTTGCACAGATGTAAATATCGCTTGAAATCGATATTTACTGGAACGTAGTTGCTGAGAATTTGATGAAAATAAATATTATTTATTATTTTCAATAGAGTCTTAGCTGTTTAGTTTTGTGCTTACCGCGTTTAGAATCTGTTGTTGAACCATGAATCTAAATTAAGCTGTTTTTTAAATAAACACAGCATGAAAAAGACCTCAATAGTTAGGTCTTTGAAAGTAAATTTCAAATGCTTTGTATTATTTAGTCATAAAAAGTCTTATTTAGGGCAAACAGTATTGATGTTGCAGTGACATAAAATCTATCAGCATTCTCTAACCTTTACCTGAGAGAGCAGCTTCAACCCAATCTAGCCAAGTAGTTTCCGAGCGATGGTAATTTACTCTAAGCGATCGCTTTACTCACGCTCGATTTTACTAAAAACTATTATTAACTTTTAACTGCTGGCAGATGCTTTTTTTCAGCTTTCCTACTCTGCATACTCAGCTTTTTCCGCCATGCCTCCATATAAATGTAAAACACTGGAGTCAGATAGAGAGTCAAAATCTGAGAGAACAGCAATCCACCAACGATCGCAATCCCTAAAGGACGACGCGCTTCGGAACCGACTCCCGTCCCCAGAGCAATGGGGAGTGTGCCAATTAAAGCTGCCATCGTCGTCATCATAATCGGACGGAAGCGAATCAAGCAAGCGGCATAAATAGCATCAAAGGAATTTTTACCTTCCTTTCGCTGCGCTTCAATGGCAAAGTCCACCAGCATAATCCCGTTTTTCTTAACGATGCCTACTAGCAGAATGATGCCGATGAAAGAGTAAAGATTTAAATCAACCTGGAAAATCAACAGCGTCAATAATGCGCCAAAACCCGCCGAAGGCAGACCGGAAAGAATGGTGATTGGGTGAATGAAATCTTCATAGAGGATACCGAGAATCAGATAAATTACTAAAATAGACACCAATAACAGCACGCCTAAATCATTGAAGGATTGTTGAAAGGTTTGGGCTGAACCTTGAAAGCTAGGAGTAATTGTTGAGGGTAATAGCTCACTGGCTGCTTGCTTGATGGCATCTGTAGCTTGACTTAGAGATGTTCCTGGGAGCGTATCAAAAGAGATAGTTGCAGAGGGGAGTTGAGCAACGTGAGTAACTGTGAGAGGGCCGACATTTTGAGTGATATTAGCGATCGCACTTAGGGGAACCAGTTTCCCTGTACTCGATTGCACATATAGCATCGATAGGGCGCTAGGATCTCGTTGAAATTCCGGTTTTACTTCCAAGATTACATAAAATTGGTCATTTGGGGTATAAATAGTTGACACCTGACTGGAACCATAAGCGGCGCTGAGGGTTTGTTCAACTTGTTGAGCGGTAATCCCAAGAGTTGCGGCTTTGTTGTGGTCAAATTTGACTTCGATTTGAGGAGTGCTGAGTTGTAAATCACTGTCAACGTTCTGGAGTCCTGGTAGGGTTTTGACTTTATCTACAAGTTTAGGAACGTATTGGCGCAAGTCTTGTAAATTCAAACTCTGCAAGGTGAACTGATAAGTAGAATTAGTTTGTTGCCCACCGATGGGAATAGCTGGCGGCGAACGGAGGAATGTCTTAACTCCAACTACACGTCTCAACTTGGGGGTTAGTTCTTGAATGATTTCGTCAGCACTCAGTTGACGTTGAGAACGTGGCTTGAGCCGAATCGTAATTCGCCCAGAGTTTACCGATGCATTCGGTCCACTTGCACCTACAATCGAGTCAACTGCTTCAATATTGGGGTCTTGACGAATGATATCAACAACTTTTTGCTGGTGACGCCGCATATCATCAAAAGAAATATCTTGCGCTCCTTTAGTGTTGGCCGTCAGTTGTCCTGTGTCTTCCGTAGGAATAAATCCTTTGGGGACGATGACGAACAAATAGATGGTCATTACCAGCAGAATGCCAGAACCAATGAGTGTCATCAGGCGGTATTTTAAGACAGGCTTGAGCGTCCAATCATATCCCCGCAGTAGTAAATCAAATGCCCGTTCTGAAACTCGATATAGCAGATTTGGTCTTTGCTGATGCGAACCCAGAAAGCGACTGCATAACATTGGGGTAAGACTGAGGGAAACAAAACCCGAAACCAAAATTGCCACTGCGATCGTCACGGCAAATTCATGAAATAATTTCCCGATTATTCCACTCATAAACATGATCGGGATGAACACCGCCACTAGTGAAAGGGTCATTGACAAAATGGTGAAGCTGATTTCTCTCGATCCCTTTAATGCCGCGTTTAGGGGAGATTCGCCCATTTCCCGATAACGGACGATATTTTCTAACACAACGATCGCATCATCCACGACAAAGCCCACGGAAAGGGTCAACGCCATGAGTGAGAGGTTGTCTAGGGAAAAACCCGACAGATACATTACAGCAAAAGTGCCAATAATCGCTACAGGTAAGGCTAAACTGGGAATTAGGGTAGCTGTTAGATCGCGTAAAAATAAGAAAATTACCAAGACAACTAGACAAACCGACAGAACCAAGGTAAATTTCACATCATTGACAGAGGCTCGGATGGTTTGGGAGCGATCGTACATAATGCCCATCTCAATGGATTTGGGAACTTGTTCGCGGAGTGTAGGTAAAAGTTCTTGGATAGCATCAACAATATTTACCGTATTAGCTCCCGGCTGCGGCTGCACAGCGAGAACAACAGAATGACGGTTTGTTACCTTGCGATCGCTATACAAATTCGAGACTTTGACGTTTTGTTCGCTGTCAATTACCTGTCCCAAATCCTGGAGTCGCACGGTAGCACCATTCTTGTAAGTCACAATCAACTGGCGATAGCTGGCAGCGTCGGTAAGTTGACCGTTCGCCTGAATTGTATAACTTTTGTAAGTGCCAGAGAGACTGCCGGTTGGTAAATTGACATTTCCTTGTTGAATTGCAGTTTTTACCTGATTTAGACCAATTCCCCGCGATGCCAACTCTCGCGGGTCAAGCTGGACGCGGACTGCATATTGCTGTTGACCAAAAACCTGTACCTGAGCAACACCATCAATCATCGAAATTGGTTGACCAACTGTTACCTCTGCGTATTCATCTACTGTCGAGATTGGCTGCGTCTCCGAATACATATAGAGGAAGAGAATTGGTGAGACAGATGGGTTAACTTTACGGTAGGTAGGCGGGTGAGGCATTCCGGCTGGTAGTTGTCCGGCGGCTGCTGAAATGGCGGCCTGTACATCTTTTGCGGCATCTTCCACTCTGCGGCTAAAGTCAAATTGTAGAGAAATGTTAGTGCTGCCTGTGGAACTAGTGGAATTGAATGAATTGAGTCCGGCAATTTCGGTAAACTGTCTTTCTAGGGGTGCGGCGACTGAAGAGGCCATTGTTTCCGGGGTAGCACCAGGGAGACTAGCGGAGACAGAAATAAAAGGATATTCAACGTTGGGTAGGGCGCTGATGGGTAATAGTAGATAACTCATCAGACCGAAGATGAGAATACCCATCATTACCAAGGTGGTCATGACTGGACGACGGATGAAGAGTTCTGAAAGGTTCATGGGTTTTGTTATTGAGTTAAGGCTTAACTCTTTGTCAAAATAGATTTTTAAACGAACCGCAAAGGACGCAAAGAGCGCAAAGTGAAGAAATGCTTAATAGAAGTGTGTTGAAATCTAATTTCAATGTGAGTTTAATAAATGTGTGATGGGTGCAACGGCTCTATCTGTGATTTATAAACATCTCTAACGACTCCTGCACTGCTTCATGAACTTATCTATACTCTTCCTTCGTGTCCTTTGCGTCCTTCGCGGTTCGTTTAAAAAATTGATTGAATATCACGATCGCTCCCCTGTAAATGAGAACACACGCCGAAACTTAACTTGATTAAGCTTCTTCCGCCACGATTCCATATATATATAGAACACGGGTGTTAAATACAAAGTCAATATCTGAGAAAACACCAGTCCGCCCACAACTGCAATCCCTAGAGGACGGCGGGATTCTGAACCAGCCCCAAATCCGATCGCTATGGGCAAGGTTCCCATTAATGCTGCCATTGTCGTCATCATAATCGGACGAAAGCGCACCAAACAGGCTTGATAAATTGCCTCAGACGGTTTTTTCAATTCTTCTCGCTGGGCTTCAATGGCAAAATCCACCATCATAATCCCGTTTTTCTTAACGATGCCCACTAAGAGAATTATGCCGATGAAGGAGTAAACATTGAGTTCGACATGGAATAAAATCAGCGTCAACAATGCCCCAAAACCGGCTGACGGCAAACCCGAAAGAATTGTAATTGGGTGAATGAAATCCTCATAGAGGATACCCAGGATCAGATAAATTACTAAGATGGCGATCGCTAACAGTAAACCCAAACTCGGCAGTGAACTTTGAAATACCTGGCTTGCGCCCTGAAAACTGGTGCTAATGCTCTTAGGAATCACCCGATCGATCAGTTCTGCAATTTTTTGGTTGGCATTTCCCAAGGACGCACCGGGAGCGAGGTTAAAGGAAATGGTAGCGGCGTTCATCCGACCGTTATGATTAACCATTAACGGGCTGACTCCCTGAGATAGTTTGGCGAATGTCTTCAGAGGAACTGCTACTCCTGTGCTGGAGTTAATGTATAAGGTCAACAGAGCATTGATATCCTGCTGATATTGCGGTGCTAATTCCAAAATTACCTGATACTCATTGGTTGCTGCATAGATAGTTGAGACTTGGTAGGAACCGTAAGCACTTCTGAGGGTATTTTCGATTTGCTCGGCGGTAATCCCATAAGTTGAGGCTTTATCGCGGTCAATGTCAATTTGAATCTGGGAAGCAAATTGTAAATCGCTGTTGACATCCTGGAGTTCTGGCAAGTTCTTCATCTTGATCACAAGTTGCGGAACATATTCCTGTAAGGGTTTGACATCAGAATTCTGAAGTGCAACCTGATAAAGTCCTGTGCTTTGTTGAGCGCCAATGGGTATTGCTGGCGGATTTTGTAAGAATACTTGGATGCCTGGAACAGTGGCGAGTTTGGTTCGTAAATTTTGCACGATTTCGTCAGCCCCTAGTTGGCGCTGCGATCGCGGTTTTAACCGAATAAACAAACTACCAGAATTGGCTGCAACTGCTGCCCCACTGCCATTAGCACTCGCTCCCGCGCCAATATTGGAGTTGACTGCATCTACATTTGGGTCTTGACGAATCAGGTTAGCAACTGTCTGCTGATGCTGGACAAGATTATCAAAGGATGCATCTTGGGCTGCTTGGGTAATACCTGTAATTTGTCCGGTATCTTCGCTAGGAATAAAGCCTTTGGGAACTATCACCAACAACCCAACTGTCACCGCCAATAGAAAGACAGATAAAATCATTGTGGTGCGGTGATATTTTAAGACTTTTTTGAGACTCCAATCATACAAACCGAGGAAGCGATCGAAGACATATTCGGAAGCTTGATATAACCGACTTTGATTAGCACGATCCACAGGACGCAGAAAACGGCTGCACAACATCGGAGTCAGAGTCAAAGACACAAAACCAGAGACGAGAATTGCCACTGCGATCGTCACAGCAAATTCATGAAATAATCGTCCCAGTACTTCACTCATGAACAACATGGGGATGAAGACTGCAACTAAGGAAAGTGTCATCGACAGAATTGTAAAACCAATTTCTCTCGACCCATTCAACGCCGCTTCTAATGGAAGTTCCCCCATTTCCATGTGACGGACGATATTTTCTAGCATGACGATCGCATCATCCACGACGAAACCCACCGAAAGGGTCAACGCCATCAGCGATAGGTTATCTAATGAGTAGTGCAGCAAATACATCACTGCAAAAGTACCAATCAGCGAAACGGGTAATGCCAAACTGGGAATCACCGTCGCCGAGAGGTTCCGTAAAAAGATGAAAATTACTAAGATAACTAGAGCGATCGTCAGAATCAACGTAAATCTGACATCATCCACCGAATCTCGAATTGATTGAGACGCATCATAGAGAATACCAATTTCCACGGATGCTGGAATCTGTTCTCGCAAATCCGGGAGCAATTTCTTAATCGTGTCTACAACTTGCACCGTATTGGTTCCGGGCTGTCTTTGAATGGTGAGAATAATGGCGCGAGTATTGTTATACCAGCTTGCTACTTTGTCATTTTCTACACTGTCAACAATCCGACCCAGTTGATTGAGATAGATGGGCATTCCATCTTTATAAGAGACAATCAGTTGGCGATAAGCAGCCGCATCCTCAAGTTGTCCGTTGGTTTGGACTGTAAAATTCTTGTGATTTCCCGAAAGACTGCCGGTAGGCAAATTGACGTTACCCTGTTGAATCGCCGTCGCCACCTGATCTAGCCCAATTTGCCGCGTTGCCAATTGCTGCGGATCGAGTTGAATTCGAGCCGCATACTTTTGGGAACCATAGACGGCTACCTGTGCTACCCCATTGATTGTAGATAGCTTTTGCGCCAGATAAGTCTCGGCATAATTATCTACCTGGGAAAGGGGCAGAGTGGGAGAATCGAGGTAAAGGTAAAGAATCGGTTGATCTGCGGGGTTAACTTTGCTGTAAGTGGGAGGATTAGGTAAATCGTCAGCAATTTGCCCCGATGCTCCCGATATCGCAGCTTGCACATCCTGCGCCGCATCATCAATATTCCGACTCAGGTTAAATTGCAGGGTAATTTGAGTCTGTCCCAGAGTGCTGGTTGAGTTGAGCGAATCGAGTCCAGCAATACTGGAAAATTGCTTTTCTAAAGGACGGGCAACCGATGCTGCCATTGTTTCCGGGCTGGCTCCCGGTCGGGAAGCACTTACTTGAATTGTGGGATAATCTACACTTGGTAAATCGCTGATTGGCAGCAAGCGATAACTCATGAAACCGAAGATTAAAATCGCCGCCATCACCAGAGTCGTCATAATCGGGCGACGGATAAATGCTTCCGAGAGGTTCATGAATCACCTCCACCAGAGTTACGGGAATGATTTCTTCTTGGCTGATTCGAGTCATTACCGCTTTGGGAATTGCCGGCTGTTTTAACGCGAACTTTGCTCCCGGAAACGAGATTCGCTTGACCATCGGTAACAATTTTATCCCCTGGTTGCGGCCCTTTCTGAATTACATCTAGCCCCTGAATGGTGCTGCTAACTGTAACTGGAACGTTTTCTACCGTCATGTCTGGCTTAACTACAAAGACAAACTGTCCATCGGGGCCATTCTGCACGGCTTGGGAGGGAACAACCGTTGCATTTGGTTGTTCAGTTAGCGTTAAGGTTGCGTTGACAAATTGACCGGGAAATAAGTGTCCCTGAGTGTTATCAAAGTCGCCAATTAGTTGAATTGTCCCCGTAGTGTTATCGACCGTATTATTGACAAACGTCAGAGTACCTGGTATAGAACGAGATGGATTATCGGGGAATGTCACATCTACCTTCAGCTTGCCATTCTGCATATACTTTTGTACCTGGGGCAGATTTGTTTCAGGAATGGAAAAAGCAACTTGAATCGGGCGAATTTGGGTGATGGTAACAAGTGGAGTCGTGCTGTTGGCTTGTACCACATTGCCCTGAGTCACAAGAATATTGCCAGCGCGACCATCAATCGGCGCATAAATTTTGGCGTAAGATAATTGCACTTTGGTATTGTCTAATGCTCCTTGATCGGAACTGACAACGGCTTGAGCATTAGCGATCGCAGCTCGATCGCCTTGGACAACTGCACCAGCATTAGTCAGCGCTACTCGATCGCTTTTCAAAACAGCCTCAGCATTAGCGATCGCTTCTCGATCTGCTTGTAGGGTTGCTGTCGCCGATTTGCTATTGGAAACGTATTGCTGTGCTTGATCTAAACTAATCGCGCCCTTTTTATACAACGCACTATAGCGATCGCTCTGTCCCTGAGCAAATTCTGCTTGCGCTCGATCTTTAGCTAAATTCGCCTGGGCTTGTCGCACTAAGGCTTGGTCTTTGACTAAAGTCGCTCTGGCTTGGTCTACCTGACCCAAATCTCTAGTTAATGCGTCTCTCGCTTGTTGTACCGAGGCTTGGTCTTTGGCGACAGTTCCTTGAGCTTGCTGGATTGCAGCAGCTTGCGATCGGTCATCCAGGGTAAACAAAAGTTGTCCCTTTTTCACCTCTTGACCTTTCTTGAAATAAACTCCTACGATCCGTCCGCTAGCTTGGGGCGTAATCGATACTGTAGACCCCGCTTGCACATTACCGATCGCCTGCAATTGTATCGGAACCGTTTTTTGTGTCACCATTGCCACAGTTACAGGTGTGACTTGTTGCTTATTACGCCCAGATTTTTCACTTTTGTCTGACTTGGCTGCACCTGCATAGATACCAAAAAAACCTAGTCCAGCCAGTAATAGCACGCCCAAAATTATCAAAGTAATCTTTTTCTTTTTTGGCGATCGCGGTAGCTCTGGTTGTATACTGTTCTCAGTCAAACTCTCGTTAGAAATTTCATGGTTCATCAGAACCTCCAATGCATTTTAGTTAATTAAAAACCGTGAAATCCTTTACTACCTCAACTGCCGTTGATACCAATTTCATTTGAGGCGGCACATCTAAATAATTCGTTTTTTCCAGTTTGCTAGATGTACCTTGTCAAATAATGATGATTTTGTTGATTTTAAATCAAACAAATAATATTTTTAAATACCTCTTAAGTAATCATATTCAAAATCTCTCATTATCTTAAGGAATACTTTTTTACCTGCGTTTATTTATTACTTCTCAACTGCCGATATAGTAGGTGGAGAGCTTGTTTTTCTATCTGTCTGACTCGTTCCCGACTAATACCCATGCGCTGACCAATCTGTTCTAGAGAAAGTTCATTTCCATCTGTTAAACCAAAGTGTAAGTTTAATATCTCTTGTTGTTGTCTAGATAAACTTGACAATAATTCTTCAAGTTCCTGATTGAGAGATTGCTCAGTAGTATAGCCATTTTCAGAATATCTATCATCTTCGATTAAATCTTCTAACTTTACATCTTTCTCTGAGCCAACTCGAAGATTGAGAGAAATAGTTTGACGAGCCAAAGTTAGATATTGTCGAATCTGACTAGGCTCTAAAGAAAGTGCATGAGCAATTTCTGTAGTAGTAGGAACGCGACCCAGTTTTTGAGATAACTCTCGCTGAACGCGCTTAATTTTATTTAACTTTTCATTGATGTGAATAGGTAATCTAATTGCGCGTCCTTGTTGAGCGATCGCTCTGGTAATTCCTTGACGAATCCACCAGTAAACGTAGGTTGAAAATCTGTATCCTAAAGCCGGATTGAATTTCTCAATCCCTCTTTCCAAACCCAGAGTACCTTCTTGAATTAAGTCCATCAGTTCTAAATTTCGTCTCTGATATTGCTTGGCAATTGACACCACGAGCCGGAGATTAGACGCCATCATTTTCTGCTTGGCTTTTTTCCCTTGATTTAGCTTTTGAAGTAGTTCTTGTTCGCTTAACTGCATCTGGTCAGCCCATTCTGACAGTGTGGGGCTACGATTTAATTCAACAGTCAGTTTTTCGGATTCAGCAAGTATTTTCATCATCTGCTGAACTTGTTGGGCAAAAAAAACTTCTTGCTCCTGGCTTAACAGAGGTATCCGCCCAATTTCTTGAAGATAAGCACGTACTGTATCAGTTGTAAATTGAGATGCTTTGCTTGTGTGAATAGCTTTAGTATCTGGTAATGATGTTAAGTTACTCATGTTGAGTTAGCCTCTGCCTATTAATTGGGGTATTTTTTATTGGGGAAAAAGTGCAAATAATGACTTGATGAACCATAGAGGTTTTTATAAAAGAACCAGGTATCAAGAACTAGTTCCAAAAGAGCAATCAATACCCAAATTGCTAATGAAACAATTACAGGTAGGCTGAGATCGGGAAATTTCCTTTGCAAATCGATAATGCCAAATAGCAGCAAAAATACTAGCGAAACTCCTAGAAGAAATGACAGCTTGACAATCGCGAGAATGAACCGACTCATTTCTAGGATGCGATTGTAAAGCCGGGAAAATCTCTCTAGGATTTCTTCCATGTTATTGATGACAAGTAAAATTTGTTGTTGGTGCAGATGGGTAGCTAAGGAGCATTGTTGCTGCACTTGCGTCAATTCATGTTCATTCTTGAAATCATCTAAAAGCTTGTCCCAAGGTAACACCTGAGAGCTAGTTGACCAAATTGGAAAATCCTTTAAATGTAAGGGAACTAAATAGTTAATCAGTGCGATCAGAGTTTCATCAAAATTATTTAGTTCGGGGGGAAGAGACTGAGTTAGACGAATCAGTTGGTCAATCTGAATCTGAAGTGTATAGTAGTCCTCATATCTTCTTTGAGCGATCAACTGACTAGTAAAGGTGAGAAAAACAATTAACACACCCAATAAAGCTGCTAGAGACTGGGATACAGCAGAAAAGAATTCAATCGCTACCTGTTTAGGTACTGTCAGCCAAGGGGCGTTTTCTCGCATAGCAAAAACCAAGGTGGCAACAAATACCAGCCCGACGATCGCTAGCTGATGGTGGGTAACAATAGCTATGATTGTCCGCACTAAAGGAGTGTTGCTGAGTTGAACTAAGATTTGCAAACCTGGGACTGGTTCACAAATTTGAAGTCGTTGGGCTTTGCGGGTTGACATGATAGAAAGATACAGTTCCTAGCTTGTTAAAGTAAGGCAAGAGGCAGATAGCGCAGCGTAAAGCCTTCTCTACGAGAGGCTTCTCTTTCAGAGACGCCAACGCTTAGAGCGAGTCCACGAGCGAGGTGGTCACTGAGCGTAGTCGAAGTGACCACAATACGGTTCGGATAAGCAATTTTCTTCTCCCTTTTTGTTTGGGAAAAGGGTAAGGGGTAAGGGGGAAAAGTTTGAATTTAGCCTTTTCCCTTTTCCCTTTCCCCCTTAACCGAACCGTATTGGAAGTGACCACCCCTCTGCCTGCTTCATTTCCCACGCTGTAAACTCACATGATTGCCCCCAGACTGAATTAATTTGCTCAGGTCAGCAATGGCGCTAGCATACTGAGGATCGGCTAATGTTCCCAAGGTTTGGTTTTGCACTAAGGCTTTCTGTTGTGCCTCGGTTAATGCCACGTTAATATCTGGGGTAATGCCGACATGATTGATATCTCGACCTTTCGGTGTGTAGTATTTAGCGATCGTTAGTTTCAGCCCCGAACCATCCTCTAGTGGCTCTACGGCTTGAACTAAACCTTTACCGAAGGTGCGAGTTCCTACTAAGGTGGCGCGATTGTCGTCTTGTAGCGCTCCCGAAAGAATTTCGCTGGCGCTAGCAGATCCCTTATCAACCAGTATTACTAAGGGTTTGTCGGTGAGAGAATGTCCCGATGCATCGTAGCTTTCTTTCACTTGGTCTCGATTTACCAAAGACACGATCGCCCCTTGTTTCAACCACATACTGGCAATTTGCAAACTTGCATCCAGCAGTCCACCTGGATCGGAACGCAAATCTAAAACGTAGCCCTGCACCTGTTGTTTTTCTAATGCTTGAATTGCGCGATGCATCTCTGCGGGAGCAGTTTGCGTAAATTCTGGCAAACGAATATAACCAATTTTACCCGCCGGCGTTGTTTGCGTGTTGTAAGTTACAGGATGGATAGCAATATTGGCGCGGGTAAGTTTGAAAGTTTCCGACTGGCTACCCCGTTGAATCGTGAGTACTACCTTGGTTCCCACAGGGCCGAGAATCCGCTTCACGGCATCGTCAATTTTCATCCCCTGAGTTTTTTGACCGTTAATTTGGACAATTACATCGTCCGGTAAAATACCCGCTTTAAAAGCAGGCGTTCCTTGAATTGGGGCGACAACGGTTAAGGCTTTAGTTTTTTCATTCTGTGCCAGTTCCAGCCCTACGCCACTGAGGTTGCCAGAAATGTCGTTATTTAGGGCTTTAAATTCTTGGGGATCGAAAAACTCGGTGTAGCGATCGCCTAATTTCGCCACCATTTCTTGAATCGCTCCATAAGCTTCTTTCTTGGAACTATAGGAACGGCTAAGATACTGCTGTCGAATTGCTTGCCAATCTTGATGGTTAAAGCTGACATCAACATAATTTTTATCTAGGATTTGCCACACCTCATCCACCAGTTTTTGAGAGCTAGGTTGTGGTTTACCTAGAGCTTTGGAAGTGTATAGACTAGTTACTACAAGGATTGCGGCTATAACAGCCAGTTCTATCTTGACGTGAAATTTTCGTTTAAACATACTTTAATTATTGAAGAATAATACAGAATCCAGAATTCAGAATCCAGAATGCAATTAATGAAAGGCTGAATACCATAAGTCGCAGATAATTTCTTCTGAATTCTGAATTCTGACTCCTGACTCCTGAATTCTGTTTTGATAAAACTACTAGGAATTATCTTGAGATTTTCCTTTGCGGTGGGGATAGACAGTCTTAAAAATATCCTGAATTTTAGTCTTTTGTTCAGCAGTAAGATTTAGGCTCAACACTGCTTTACGCATTTTTTCGCCTTTTTGTAATTTCGTTGACAATTCCTTTACCTGATCTGGGGTCAAAACTGCCTCAACTTGCTTGCGAATTTCTTCGCGCTTTTGAGCGCGTTCTGGCGTATTCGATGCCGGAGAGTTAGTGGTAGAAGTATCAGCTACTTTTGTGCCAGAATCATTCTCTTGAGACACATCTGGAGATTTAGAACTGGTACAACCTGTTATTCCTCCAATTAGGATAGTTGCAAATAGCAGGGTTGGTAAAATTATCTGTTTTTTAATCATTTACTTCTCTGGTTTTTGTTGTGTGTAATAGAACTGTTCTGACTCAATTTCGGTTTATGACTGTTTAGAAGATGTTTGAAATTTACTGCTTTACTCACACCAGCTAATCTTAGAAGTTGGAATGAGTTTGCACATGAGCTAGAATTCCTAACCTGACCAGTAAAAAAGTACTCAAGTTATTGTGACTTTTTTCCTAATTTAGAAATAATTAATTAGTCGGAACGGCTCTATCAATACTAGAGACAGATTCGTTATATAGAAAGGAGAGTTTTATCTAAACAGCGACCAATACTGCTCGGTTAAAGGGAAAAGGGGAAGGAAAAAAGGATTTTAAGGTTTGATACATAATGTTTTTCCCCTTTAACCTTTTCCCTTTCCCCCAAAACCCGACAAGTATTACAACAGCGCCCATCTCTGAACCTCGCTTCCTGCCTTCTGTACCTATTTCCCTCTAAAATTGTGAAAATACCTATGGTTTTGTTAGAAAGACCATTGATTTGGAACAGTTCTATGGTTAGCTTGACCTACCCATCTTTTCGTCTGTTGCTTTACCTAGAGTGGCTGTTATTAGCCACGGCAGCGTTCATGGAAGTTCTACTGCCGTTTGAATTGTCTTGGTCGTTGCTGCTACGAGTTCTGGCGATCGCCATTTTCAGCTTGATGGGCTTGAGACTGCCAATGGTGAAGCTGGAAACAAAATTATTTTATACAGCCCTGGAATTCGGTTTAATTTGGCTACCAGCGACTCAACATAGCTTATCTCCTCGCTCCGTTTTGCTGCTATGTCTGGTACTGGTAATGCGGAGTTGTCTGATGTTTAAGCTATCGGGACAGTTGGTTGTCTTGGGTTTATCTTTGCTATCTCATGCAACACTGCTTTTATTAAGACCTATTGAACCTGAGAATTTTATGCGAGATAGGCTAATCGCCATGTCCTGGGATTGGCGATTAAGTAATATATTATTGTTTAGCTTAACGTTAGTATTCGCTTTATTGTTAATTAATGCCCTGCTTGCAGAGCGCCAAAGTCGAGAGCAGTTAGAAATTGCCCATCAGCAATTAGAAATCATCAATCAACAACTGTGCCAATATGCTCTGCGGATTGAAGATCAGGCAACCTTGCAGGAACGCAACCGAATTGCCCGCGAAATTCATGATGGGTTGGGACACACTCTCGCCGCCCAAACCATTCAGATTAATAATACTCTGTTGTTTTGGCAATCAAATAATGATAAAGCATTGACATTTCTCAAACAGGCAAAAGAACTGGGGGCTGAAGCGCTGCTAGAAATTCGGCGATCGCTTTCGGTTTTGCGTTCAAATCCTTTGCAAGGGCAATCTCTCAAATCATCGATTGAAAAGCTATTGATAGATTTTCAGCAAACCACAGGTATTGAACCATCCTGTAAAATCGATCTCCCGTACACTTTACCAACAGAAGTAAACACAGCCCTCTACCGCATTGTGCAAGAATCGCTGACAAATATTTGCAAACACGCCGAGGCAACAAGTGTCACCGTTAAACTTCTGGCTCACGCTGGGATGATTCATCTGTCAATCGAAGATAATGGAAAAGGGTTTAACCCTACTCAAAATACAACTGGCTTTGGACTACAAGGGATGCGAGAACGGTCGGTTGCACTGGGCGGTCAGTTAAATCTTCACAGTCAACTAGGAACAGGTTGCTGTATTTCTGTTTCTTTGCCACTATCAAAGCTAGCTTATGATTCGGATTTTATTAGTTGACGATCAGCATCTTATTCGCCAGGGACTCAAGAGTATGCTTGAGTCGAATGCAGAGATGCAGGTAATCGGTGAGGCGGAGAATGGGCAACGGGCACTCGAACAGATTGCCGCACTGCAACCCGATATTGTGCTAATGGATATTCGGATGCCCGTAATGGATGGAGTCGCCACCACAAAAGCGATCGCTCAACAATATCCTGACATTAAGGTTCTCGTCCTCACCACCTTCGATGATGATGAGTATGTTTTCCAGGCGATGCGGCTGGGTGCAAAGGGCTATTTGCTCAAAGACACCGAACCAGATGAATTAATGTTGGCAATTCGATCCGTGTATAAAGGACAAACCCTACTCGGCCCGGGATTGTTTGAGAAAGCACTCACGCCGATTACTGCACCTGTCCAGTCTGTGCAAACTCCTCCAGAATTAGCGCAACTCACAGCCAGAGAATTAGATGTATTGCGGTTAATTGCTTGTGGAGCCAATAACCGGGAAATTGCCGAATCGCTATTTCTTTCAGAAAACACTGTTAAGAACTATGTTACTAATATTCTCAGTCGGTTGAGTTTACGCGATCGCACTCAAGCCGCTTTGTTTGCCCATTCGTTGTTTAGTGGACTTAAGTAGAGTGAGTCTACTTGGACAATAAGTCATTGCACATTATGTATTAATGCACAACCACTGAATATAGATATTTTGACATACCCTTTCAGCGATAATTCTTGTTATACAGCAGCCTACAGGGAGAACTAAATATGACATCTCCAGAAACGGTTACATGGCTACAAGAACGCACGAGTTTAGGAATTCTCTCACCTGAAGTATTAAATGCGATCGCTCAAGTAATTGAAGAACAAGTAGTGAGTGCCGAAACTGACTTAGTTAGTGAAGGCAATTCTCCAGAAGCCCTTTATATTCTTGTAGAAGGTCAACTCGAAAGCAATAGCACTAATCAAAGCAACCCAGCTTTAGCTTGTGGATTCCTTCCCGGTGCAGTGATTGAACTCAAAGAATTGCTGTTGGATGAATCAACTCCATTCACAATTACGACAGTAACCGAATGTCACTTGTGGGTTGTACCTGCTGCTAAATTTCGGGAATTAGTCACTCAATACCCCGAAATTGCTCAGGCTTTTTCGCGTCAATTGGCTCAAGAATTAGCTCAGGTAACATCTGCACTTGGCTATGAACAAGAACGTTCTATTGCCTTGCGCCCATATTTAGTTACCAAAGCACAACGGGGAATTGTCGGTACAAGTCGCTATGCTGTGCGGCTGCGGGAGCAAATTCGAGAAGCGGCTGCCGATCGCAAATCAGTAGATATTTTCGGAGAACCAGGGTTAGAAAAAGACAATATAGCAGCTCTCATCCACTTTGGTTCTCCCAAACGGCGAGAACCAATTATTAAAGTCAATTGTGGTATTCTCCAAACTAGCGGCGCAGATTTATTTGGTCGTGCTGGCGGCAAACCAGGGCTGTTGGAATGGTTGGGAGAAGGTACTCTAGTTCTCAACAACATTCAAGAATTGCCCGAAGAATTATTACCTGCCGTGACGCAGTTGCTCAAAACTGGTACATATACCCCCGTCAGTCGTTCTGGAGATCCAGTAGCCGAAGCTCGTCCCAGTAAAGCCAGAATTCTGATTGTTTCAGAAAAAACTCAGCCGACAATTGAACGTTCTGTTGGTCACATTATTAAAGTACCACCGCTACGGGTGCGGAAAGCTGATATTCAGACACAGGTTGAATATTATACTAGTCTCTACATTCGCTCTAGAGGCGTTCCGAAACCGCACATCACCCCAGAAGCTCTGCGTCGCCTCCAGTCTTATGATTTTCCTGGCAACCTCAAAGAATTGAAAAACCTGGTAGAAAGAGCAATCGTGCAAGCTGAGGGTGCGAATGAATTAACAGAAGAAATTTTCTGGCCAGCCGAAACTAAGAAAAAACGATTTCGGGTAAATCTGTTAAATGCCTATCCTTCTTTAAGGCGGTTTTTACGTAGTGACTGGTGGCCCGATCGCATTAATTATGGTTTTACTGCAACGGCTTTTGCGATCGTTGTGGCAATATTATTTATTGGGCCGCAAACCCGCGATCGCAATTTCGTCTTAAATCTATTTTGGGCTTGGTGGTGGCCTTTCTTCTTATTTCTCTTTCCCTTTTTGGGGCGTATCTGGTGTTCTGTTTGTCCCTTCATGATTTATGGAGAAATCACCCAAAAGCTCTCTTTGTGGCTGTGGCCTCGAAAACTCAAACGCTGGCCGAGAGAACAAGGTGAAAAATGGGGCGGATGGTTCCTCTTTGGTTTATTTACCCTAATTTTCTTATGGGAAGAACTCTGGCATTTAGAAAATACTGCTTATCTCAGTGCTTGTTTGCTGCTGTTAATTACTGCTGGGGCGATGATTTTCTCGGCTCTTTTTGAGCGGCGGTTTTGGTGTCGCTATCTCTGCCCCATCGGTGGGATGAATGGTTTATTTGCCAAACTCTCAATGACGGAACTCCGGGCACAGCAAGGGATATGTTCTGCTAGTTGCACCACGTATCAGTGTTATAAAGGCGGGCCGCAAAAAGGCGAAGGGCTAGAAACCAATGGATGTCCTTTATACTCACACCCAGCCCAGTTAGAAGATAACCGAGATTGCGTACTGTGCATGACTTGCCTGAAAGCTTGTCCCCATCGTTCCGTTGAGTTCAACTTGCGTCCCCCTGGAATTGAACTGTGGACAACTCATGTACCCCGCACTTATGAAGTAGCATTATTGTTTTTGCTGTTGGGTGGTATCTATCTCCATCGTTTACCAGAATTGCAATCTTGGTTGGGGCTGCAACTGGATTTAACTGATTTTTGGCAGCACTTGGGATTATCGCTGCTAGTGTTAATTATTCCTGCGGCTCTTACCTTTGGGGCTTATGGCTTGATCCAAGTGTTCAATTTTAACCGTAAGCCTCGATCCTTTGTAGAACTCGCCTACGGCTATCTACCATTAGTCTTGGGAGGCAACTTGGCTCACTATCTACGTTTGGGCTTAGGCGAAGGCGGTAAGATTTTACCTGTTACCTTTGCGACTCTTGGTTTGAGTGGCGAACAATTGCCAATATTAGTTGCTCACCCCGCCGTGATTGCCTTTTTGCAAGGTACAACGATAATTTTCTCCGTGTTGATGACTATGTTATTAACGCAAAAAATTGCCAAGCAATCAGTGGGTACACCAAAGGGTTTAGCGAAACTATCGCTCCTTTGGCAACACCTCGCAGCGATCGCTTTGGGAGTTAGTATGTGGGCGATTATCGTCTTTTAAGCTTTACATCCTCTACCAGGCGGTTTCTAATCGCCTGGGCTAGGTGCAAAATGTGATTTAAGAACATTCTTCCCTACGAACGTGATAGAAAATACTTATATGATTTATGATTTTTGACTCATAGTGTAAGGATTACAGATAATGCACGTTCTAAAAAGATCCATCAAACCTGCAACTTATATATCATTCCTCCACATTTACCAAACGACTTGGGGGACTGCTGGTGATATTTGTTTAATTCGTGAATCTGTAGCTAATGATAGTACAGCGAAGTTTATCGGGCACAAAATCGAACTAGCAATTCCAAGAGGATTGGAGCGCGATCGCATTGCCAACTGTCCAATAATTAAAGTTGCAGGTAATGTCGGCGACGGACATCCAAAAGAACACCCGTTGGAATGGGAGGCTTATGAGGGTGTAAAAGAAGAAATAGCTTTAGCGGCTCTCAAACCTTGGGGATTCAAGCTAATTGAACTTTAATGTGGCGATTTGACAAGCTCAACTCGTTTTCGTTCTTCTGAAACTATTTTTTCCCCTAGCGTTATCAGACATTGGCTCAAATGGAAAAATTCATCTAATAGACATAGGAGTGAAATTAATTATGCGTTGCCCGAAATCCTTGGTAGGCATAATTCATAAATTGTAGCTACGTTATTTTCACTCCTACGTCTAATGTACCAAACCAGGTTTCTAAATCCGCGTAGTTTACCGCCGTAGGCATCGCCTGAAAATCCAACAATGCTTCACCAAGATTTTCTAATTGTTCTAAAGAGAGAGTTGCAATACGGTCTAGCACCTCTTGGGGGAATTCTCCCACCCGTCGAGTAAGCTGACGGAGAATCAGCGCTCGTTCTCGTTGTTGGCCGCGTTGTTCACCTTCAGCGAGAATTTCTTGATAAATCACTGACTCGCGCATCATACCCTCCCGAAATAATTGTCGAATCAAGTCTTGATTTTGACGAGCGAGATAGAGACTAGATTTAATTAGTTGCTACTCTAATGTACTAAACCAGGCTTCTAAATCCGCTTGAGCCTGAAAATCCAATAATGCTTCACCAAGATTTTCTAATTGTTCTAAAGAGAGAGTTTCAATACGGTCTAGCACCTCTTGGGGTAATTCTCCCACCCGTCGAGTCAGCAGACGGAGAATCAGCAATTGCCCTTCTGCCTTTCGTCCTTCTTCCCGTCCTCGTTGTTCTCCTCGTTGTTCTCCTCGTTCTTCCCCTTCTCTTAGAATTTCTTGATAAATCACTGACTCGCGCATCATACCCTCCCGAAATAATTGTCGAATCAAGTCCTGATTGTATTTTAACCCCGCTAAGATTTGGGTATACGCGGAAATTTCTGGCCGTTGTCTTGGCTCAAGTTGATTAACTTTGACCACAACTTGTTGCAACAAAGCTTGGGGTTGTGTGGTTGCCGCCAGTGGTGCTAGTGGTAACAAAGCTGGATCATTGAGGAATGGTTCGGGATTTTCTTCCCATAAGCGAATAACACGATATTTATGACGGGTAGTTTCGACACAGAATACAGTTTCAATTACTGTTCCTGGTGCAGGGGGAAGCAGTAATACGACAACTTGCGTTATTGGTAGACGATATAAGCGATACAAGCGTACCCAATAATCTAGCATCCGCAAGGGTAGGGGTGGCGTAGATTCTAGTTTGGTTTGAAATTCCAGATGGAGAATGCGTCCTTGTAGCTGTAAAAATGTTACATAATCAGCGCGAATTGGTTCAATGCTCAATTCGGTTTTGAGGACTTTGACAGAAGTTTGTGGTGTACCTAAAACCCAACTGGCAAAGGTCGCAGGATGTTTTTCGGACAGTAGTTTGCAAAGGTTATCAAAAGACATTTGCGATCGCTAACAATTGAACGAGGTATTGTTATTATCTCGTGCAGTGGTTTGAGTAGGCGATGTCTACGATGGGCTATGACGCTCGCGGACTCGCTAACGCTTCGCTATCGGCGTCGCACCATCGCTCAAGTAAGCTCATTATTATACTCTGAGCATCTTTTTTTAAATTCCTGTAATAATTACATTAATATTCCATTTCTAGCTAGGTTGAGTTATCAGACCATAAAAAGATAACTGTAGCGGTTCCTGTTTTACTAGTAAAAAACCTAACTCCCTTCTCTTTCCCTACTAAAGAAAGGGCAGAAAGAATCTTTATATCTAAATAAAATTACGAATTATACAAATGTATCTGCACATAATTAAAAAGCGATCGTCGCCCTTTTTCCTTTTTCCCTTTATCCTGCTGTTGACTCTCCTCCTTGCCTTGCCTTGGGTGAGTGCGAAAGAACAGCCTAAGCCGAAGCCAGAAGCGTGGCAGATTAACGGTATAGTTGCTGCCCTTGATGATGGATATGACGCAGTAAAGAAACTCGCTTTTGGTAAATTCAATGAATATGATCTAAAAAATTTCAAATCGGTGGTTCAGAAACCAGAGGATATTGCTCAGAAAATTTTCAAAATCCTCAAGGATAAAACTCTTGATAAAGATGTTCGTTCCGGTGCAGCAGTGGCATTAGGAAATCTGGGGGAGGCATCCAAACCCTACGTCAAAGA
>NZ_JBALDP010000031.1:0-12686 GCF_036917355.1 Nostoc sp. | reverse complement strand
TGGATCTTAGAGGTTGTACGCCGTCCAACTGATGTTAAAGGTTTTGTTCTTTTACCTAAACGTTGGGTTGTCGAGCGTAGTTTCGGTTGGTTTAATTGGTATCGTCGTTTGAGTAAAGACTACGAAGTTTTACCACAGACACATGAAACATTTGTACAAGTTGCAATGATTCGCTTAATGCTCAGAAGACTCGCTTAATTGAATTGTTTAATACTTTTCAAACATCCTCTAAGCGACAGATACGATTTAAGCTTTGCTGGATGCATTAGGGTTGCATTTGGCGGTAACAGTTAAGTTAAGCTAAAACCTAGAAGCATAATTACAAATAATTACTATCATTTATTTTCAACAACCTCTAAACCTGTCCTAGCTACTGATTTAAGATCAACATTTTGATTGTTTAACAACACTACTATAGTGGTATTTTCATTGGGTAAATATGCCAGCAATGTTGCGAAACCATAAGCTATACCACTATGCCCAATTGCTTTTGCTAAAGGAGATGAAAACCTTTCGACACCCAACCCATAGCTATAGTCTGCACCATTATCTTTAAATTTCAGCATTACTTTCATCATCTTTGACGAAAGTAAAGTTTTTTTGACAAATAACGCTTTGGCAAACTTGGCTAAATCCTCTGCTGTTGAAACTAATCCACCATCTCCCAAACCATTGCCATCATTGACTTGGGCGTAGCTATCTAGCTTACCATCCTGATTGCGATCGCCATAACCTGTAGCGACTTCGCCAATTGTCGGTTCGCGCAATTCTGTGAAGGTATGTTTTAATCCCAATGGTTTTAAAATTTGACTGCGGATTGCTTGGGCGAGATTTCCCCTAGTGATATTTTCAACAATCAGTTCCAAAAGAATGTAGTTGCAATCAGTATAAATAAATTTTTCTCCGGGATTTGCCTTTGGTTCTTCTTGATACATATACTGAATAGCTTCTCTGGCTGTCCAAGGCTGTGAGCGACTTCTTTTCGCTGTAGCTTGAATAAATTCTTTTGTATCTAGGTATTCAGCAACACCACTAGTGTGGTTGAGGAGTTGACGAACTGTAATTTTTTCGCTGTTGACAATATGAGGACTGATGTCTCTTGGTAAGTAGGTTGCGATCGCTCCATCTAATTGTATTTTCCCTTGTTCAACTAATTTCAGCACAACCACTGCCATAAAAGTTTTACTCATACTGGCAATAGAAAAGCCATCTGTGGGTTTCATCCTGGTTTTAGTTGACAAGTTATTGACACCAGATGCTCCCAGCCAAGAACCTTTAGGTGTAGTAATATACATTACCGCACCAGGGATTTTCTGTTCTACAACTATCTCATTTAAAAGTTTTTGTAATTGAGAGCTTTTTCCTACTGTGGAGGTAGAAATCACTTGTTTAGCAAGAGATTTTTCTATTACTCTCTGACTAATGTTATTAGCGACTAAATATCCTGTAAAACCAAGGGAAAATACAAAGACTATTGCAAATAAAATTTTGCTGAAAGCCAAAAGTTTTAGGTTCATTTCACTTACTAAACAGAAACCGAGGCAATCTAGTAGTCTGCCAACCCAAAATTGTTAGGTGAGGGCTGGGAAAAGGGGAAAGGTTAAAGGTTAAAGGAGTAAACATCTTTTCCCTTTCCCCCTTGCCCTTTACCCCGCCAAGTTTCCTTGGCGAACTACTAGCTCAACTGCACAAAGTAGTTGGTGAGCATCAACCTGACATCTGATATACAAATAGCATTACTTTGTTCCCAGATTAGGATCAAAATTTAAAGTCACCAACTCTCATAAATATGAAAATGCCAACTAAAAGCAAGACCAAAGCCACTGTCTGGGTTGTGGAAAATGGTAAAATGCGATCGCGCTTAGACCAACTCACCACCGAAGAACCTTTAGAAATTCGCCTCGTCCCTCTCCAGAAGACGGTAGCTGTAACTATGCGAACACCAGGGGCAGATTTTGAACTAGCTGCTGGTTTTCTCTACAGTGAAGGAGTCGTTAATAGTAGGGAAGATATCCGACGTATTAGTTACTGCGTAGATGAATTGGTAGATGGTGAGCAACGCCATAATATTGTAAATGTAGAACTGCGGGATGGGTTGATTCCAGATTTACAGCCTTTGGAGCGCCATTTCTACACTAGTAGCGCCTGTGGGGTGTGTGGTAAAGCTAGCCTTGAAGCTTTACGTCTGCGGGGATGTCCAGTTATTCCTTCTGGCCCAACGGTAACACCTGAGATTGTTTACAGCCTACCAGAAAAACTCCGGGCTGCTCAAGGTATTTTCACTGCTACAGGGGGTTTGCACGCTGCGGCTATCTTTGATACTCAAGGACAACTGTTAAATTTATGGGAGGATATTGGACGACATAATGCTTTGGATAAATTGATTGGTACGGCTTTGCTCAGTGATGAGTTGCCTTTAAATAATTGTATTGTCCTGGTTAGCGGGCGCTCTAGTTTTGAGATTTTGCAAAAGTCTACAACTGCTGGGGTTCCTATTGTCTGTTCTGTTTCTGCTCCTAGTAGTTTGGCGGTGTCTGTCGCCAAGGAATTTGGAATTACCTTAATTGGATTCCTGCGCGGTGAACGGTTCAATATTTACACTGGTTTACAGAGAATAAATGCTGATTAAGAACACTTTTATAGTGGCGTGGCGAGGCTAAATTGTTGCAAACAAATTTGTAGGTTGGGTTGAGGTTTTTTGATAAAAATTCTAAATCATAAAAATGGGATAAATCATCACAAAGACGTGATAAATCGCCGTTTATACAATAATCAGTCTTTTGTAGAGATGGCGATTCATCGCGTCTCTTGCCTTAACCAATCCGATCAATGTTGGGGTTTCCTGTTACTCAACGCAACCTAAATCTAATGCACTATTTTAGCTGTCTTGAGCCAAGATATTGAGCCGTTAATTGCTATGAACAAAAAAATTAAATAAAGAAAAGCAACAAATCTAACTTCTTTAACGTAATACAACCAAATACCAATAACATCAACAATAATCCAGTAATACCAACTTTCAATCCTTTTTTGTACCATGAGCCACATAGCAGTAAAACTCATGATTGTTGTGAGTGCATCTAAATAAGGAAAAGAAGCTTTCTCTAGAAATATTGTAGGGAGTAACAGGTGAATTTTATTCATCAAAGCTCCCGTTGCCAATGAAACTGCTATTGTAATTGCTGCAATCAAAACAATTTTACGCGGTGGACTATATCGAACCTGTAAAACTTTACCAGTATCAGATTCAGGTGTAATCCATCTCCACCAACCATACACACTAATAACTAAGTAATAGACTTGTTCTAACATATCCGCATACAAACGGATTTGATAGAAAAGTACCATGTATAGCAAGACGCTGACTATTCCAACAGGCCAAGTCAGAATCTTTCTCTGAGAAATTAGCCACACCGACCATAGAGAAAAAATCGTTCCCAAGAATTCTACATAACTCATGGGATATCCGATAAGATGAAATGCGATAGTATTTACACTCCAAAATTCAATCATTTTAATGCATTTTATAAAATATTTTTTTTGAAAAACAAGTCTCCTAAATTGCTATATTTTTGGTAGGATGACACTACCTTTTTAACCAGACTAATACGTGCATTTATATCGCCATAAATGCGAAAGAATGGAACTTTTCTAATAATTAAGTCGCTCTGAATCTTTTTTTGAAATATACTACGATTTGCCTCTCCAGAACGATCCCAGGTATCATCGTAAGGGATATCTGAATCACAAAGAAATACTAAATCATAGCGCGACATGGCTTGATGGGCAAGTTCTGCTAACTCTGGAGCAACAGTTTTGTGGTAATACAAGGAGAATTGATAGGTTGTCAATGCATTAGTATCTGTAAATAAATACTGGTTTGCTTGCAATAATAAGGCTTCTTCACGTTCTAAATGCCCTTTGGCAATCTCCACAAGTTGCGAGAGCGAAAGTTGCCTATTAATTTGATATTTTTCCCAATACTCGCGCCCATACTCTGGCATCCATACTGTGTTAAACTCTTTAGCTAATTGTGATGCAATGGTAGTTTTACCAGTCGAAGGAGCGCCCAGAAAAACAATATTGGCGATCAGATCGCGGTATACATCAGGATGTAAATACTCCCGAAATGCGTAAGCGTCTCTTCTTACTTGCGTTCCAGAAATTGGAAAAGTTTGGCGATCGCAATCTACGAGCCGATTAACTGCCCCCAGCGCCTGACTTACGTGTTCACCGTAAAATTCACTACAGTAAAAGTGGGTAATTTTTTTGGATTTTAATTGTTTCAGGATGTAATCTTCGTGCTTTTGCTTAATCTCAGGAGTATCACCAACCTCAGTTGGGCCATCCCACGCTTCAATCACCTGAATTTGTGGATAAATTTGACGCAGCCAATTCGCTCGAACTGTTAAAGGAATAGCAGTCACTTCTGGACACTCATAAATCATCACAAGTACCTCATCCATCTCTGCTAAGGCTGTTTCAATCACCAATTGATGCCCTTTATGGAGAGGCGCGTATTTACCTAGTGTAAGTCCGGATTTACTAGTCATAATTTTGACTTTTTATAGATACCTATTACAATACTGCTCGGGTTTTGCATTTTTAACTCGGCATTGGGTTTGGGGAAAAGGTTAAGGGGAAAAGGTTAAAGGGTAAAGGTTAAAGGTTTTTTCTTTCCCCTTCCCTTCTTCCCCAAAACCCGACAAGTATTGATACCTATTACTCTAAAAAAGAAGTCGCCGTGTTGTACTAGCTAAATCTTGGTTAAGACAAGAGACGCGATAAACGCCGCCTCTACAATAATTAGTCTTTTGTAGAGACGGCGATTTATCGCGTCTTTGTGATGATTTATCGCATCTTTAGCGATACTAGAATTTAGATGAGATATTAGCTAATTTAGTCCATCAGATGCTGCTGGACTTGCGAAACTAATTCATTTGTCCAGTAGTTGGTGAGTTCGGCATTGGCTGCTTCTACCATTACTCTGATGACTGGTTCTGTGCCAGAGGCGCGAACCAAAATTCTGCCGGAATCGCCCATTGCAGCTTCAGCAAGAGCGATCGCTTTTTGTACAGGTTGACAATCTTGCCATCCCAAACGGCGATCGCGATCGACAACGCGCACGTTGCGCAACAATTGTGGATAGGTTTGGAAGCTTCGATCTACTAATTCGCTCAAGGGAACACCCGCCTCTCTCACCAAAGATGCTATGTGTAATGCGGTTAACAAGCCATCTCCAGTTACGGCATAGTGACGGCAAAGAATATGCCCTGATTGTTCGCCACCTAGCATTGCTCCAGTACGCTGCATTTCGGCTTGCACGTATTGGTCGCCAACTGCGGTACGAATTAAGTTACCACCAATTTGCTGCCAAGCTTTCTCAAAGCCTAAGTTAGCCATGACTGTAGATACAATCAGGTTGTCTGGCAATTGTTGGTTTTGTTGTAAGTGTCTTCCCCACAGGTAGAGAATGTAATCGCCGTTAACTTGCCTGCCTGTATTGTCTACTGCTAAGACGCGATCGGCATCGCCATCGAAGCCAAAGCCGATGTCGGCGTTGTGTTCTTGTACCGTTGCTGCCAAAATGTCTAGGTGCGTGGAACCGCAGTTAACATTAATGCGATCGCCATCTGCCTCGTTATGCAAGCAGATTACCTCCGCCCCCATTTGTGTAAACACTGATGGTGCTAACCCAACTGCGGCTCCCCATGCCAAGTCTAAAACAATCTTCATTCCCTGAAGATTTAGGGCACCGTTCAAAGGTTTTTTCAACGCCGAGCTATAATCTTCCACTAACTCGAAACGTGAGTAATGCCGTCCGCAATTACTGACTTTAGCGATCGGTGATATCTTGCCACGCAGTCCCGCTTCAATTTCTGTCTGCAATATTTGCGGTAACTTCCCACCATTGCTACCAAAAACCTTAATCCCATTGTCTTCTGGAGGATTATGGCTGGCAGAAATCATCACTCCGCCAATGGCATCACTGATACTGGTGAGATAGGCAACGCAAGGAGTGGGACATAATCCCAAATACCAAACCTCTAAGCCTGCTGCTGTTAACCCTGCACTCAAAGCCATTGCCAGCATATCGCTGGAATTTCTAGAGTCCTGTCCGAGAATGACTGGCCCTACTTGAGTAGCATGGTTACGTAAAACAATCCCCGTCCAAAAACCAACTTGCAATGCTAGAGGCGCATTCAGTAATTCTCCCACTCGTCCGCGAATCCCATCTGTGCCAAATAAGGGATTTGCTGGTAGTGGGATTAAATTCAGTCCAAAACTGCTCTCAATCCCTTTGCCCAATCCCTCAACTTCAGAAGTAGAACCCCCAGAAATGCCCGATGTCCGAGTTATAGATGAAACCATATTTTAAACACTCCACACAATCACACTGAAAAATAAATAACACTTAAGACTTTATTCAGCAATTTTGACATGCTTTTTCTCTTTAGAAATTCATTCTAGATCGAGCTACCTTTACGTAATAATACTGAATTTTTCTTTCTCTGATTGTAAATCTTTGATAAAGTCAGTATTGGTTTTTACGTTGTTAGTAAAGTCTCCACATCTTAGCTAATTATTCCTTTTATGCCGACAACTTTCGTTTTGATTTTTATCTGTATTAGTTCACACTTGACAATACTATTACCAAGTAATTATGTAATAAATATTACTTTCAGAGCGTCACAAAGATTTTCACCTAAGCTGAGAATGAAAGCAAGATTCAGCTAATAACAACAAAAAATCAAAATACTGAAATCTAAAATTCTGTTCTCCTAGCCTTGTCGCTGTGTAAAAAACGACAGAATCATTGCAGCTTAAAAAATTTTAATATAAATTCTCATCAAATAGTTTTAAGGTAACGTTTTAATGGCTTTTTTAGCCGTTAGTGAATCAAAACTCCGGCAGTTAACTTTTTAAAGTTGAGAAATTTAGCATGAGCAGCAATTTAGCAACCAAATTACGTGTAGGCACTAAGAAAGCCCACACAATGGCAGAAAATGTAGGTTTTGTCAAGTGCTTTTTAAAAGGAGTAGTAGAAAAAAACTCTTACCGGAAACTTGTTGCTAACTTCTACTTCGTCTACTCAGCGATGGAAGAGGAAATGGAAAAGCACCGCCAGCACCCAATAGTTTCTAAAATTAACTTTCCTCAGCTAAACCGCAAGCATAGCTTAGAGCAAGACCTGAGTTATTATTTTGGTGCAAACTGGAGAGAGCAAATCAAACTATCTCCCGCAGGTGAAGCTTATGTACAGCGCATCCGAGAAATATCTGCTACAGAACCGGAATTATTAATCGCCCATTCATACACTCGTTACTTGGGTGACTTATCCGGCGGACAAATTCTCAAAAATATTGCTGTTACAGCGATGAATTTGTCTGATGGACAAGGCACAGCCTTTTATGAGTTTCCAGAAATTACTGATGAGAAGGCATTCAAAGCCAAATATCGGCAAATTTTGGATGAATTACCCCTTGACGAGGCGGCAACCGATCGCATCGTTGATGAAGCTAACGCCGCCTTTGGCACGAACATGAAGCTATTCCAGGAATTGGAAGGTAATTTGATCAAGGCGATCGGTGTGATGCTGTATAATAGCCTTACACGGCGTCGTACACGTGGTAGTACTGAACTCGTCACAGCTGAGTAATCGTGTTGAGATTGCGGAGTATGGTGTGTGGAGTCATAAGTCTAGATAGCCTGATAAAAGGTAATTCATAGGTGTTTCTGGCGAAAGAGCGATCGACGCTCAAAATATTTAGGGGCAATAGCCTTGTGACTGCTTTTGAGATGTGAAAGCAAGCATGGGGAGATTGCCCCTCAATTTTGATTGGATTGGGAATTGGGAAGATAAGTATCTAGATTTAGATGCCAACCAAATTGTGAAATATTTTCTAGTTTAGTAGTTTACACTAGCACATTTATTAAGAAGGGGAAGGGGGAAGGGGGAAGGGGAAAAGGTAAAAACCTCGCCCGACGTGAAGCGAAATAATCCGCATCATTACGGGAAGGTAAAAACCTCGCCCGCAAGTGGCGCGACCTAATTCATCCCTTTTCCCTTTAACCTTTTCGCCTCTTTTTATTTCTGTTGTGTATAGTTGCAGATGATACACAAGAAGCATTTATTTATCACGATATGGAATAGTATCGATGCTTTGTCGAGTTCTGACTGAATCGGGCTGATAAGCAGCAAATATAAAATAATTAAATACTCAGCAAAAGTCGGCAGTATTCCAAAATGGAATATGGAAATGGAATTTAAGTATATCGAGTCACGACATTGAAAAAATTGTCGCGATAAAGTCTAATTCATTAAAAACTACGGTAATACGGTAGGTTTATGGTATATTACCACCATCAGAAAATTGTCTACTTATAAACTCAGAGTAGTTTCCAGCCGCTCTCAAGCTTTCGATTTTGACTAAAATTTTGCCCGATCGAGTTTTGGCTGATTTGTTAGCGATAACAAATTAGGCTTTGTTACATCACTTACAAAGTGAGAGAAATAACCAAGCAGTTTCAATTACAAACGCACAATTATGGTAGATATTAAGTTCGCATACTGGATTCCCAACGTTAGCGGGGGGTTAGTTGTTAGTAAAATTCCCCAACGGACAGATTGGACTTACGAATACAATGCTCAACTGGCTCAAACAGCTGAACAAGTCGGGTTTGAATATGCTCTAGCACAAGCCAGATTTATCGCCAGCTATGGCGCTGAGTACCAGCTAGAGGCATTAACAACCGTGTCAGCGTTGGCTCCAGTCACCAAGAAATTGAAATTGATTGCAGCAGTTCACCCTGGATTGTGGCATCCGGGAGTAGTTGCCAAAATGGGTGCTAGCATTGATTTTCTCTCTAACGGCCGATTTGCTCTGAATGTAGTTAGCGGCTGGTTTAAAGATGAATTCACTATATATGGTGAACATTGGTTAGACCATGACGAACGCTATCGTCGTTCAGAAGAATTTATCCGCGTTCTCAAAGGTTTGTGGACTGAGGATGAGTTTCACTTTAAAGGCGACTTTTACCGCATTAACGGCGGTTGGGTGAAGCCTAAACCAATTAATCAGAATCCCCACCCGGAGATATTCCAAGGTGGTAACTCCAAGGCTGCACGGCGGATGGCTGGCCGCGTCTCTGATTGGTATTTCATGAATGGCAACACCATAGAAGGTGTGAAAGAGCAGATTGCAGAGGTGTCTGAATTAGCTCGTCAAGAAGGACGCACAATTAAGTTTGGTCTGAATTCCTTTATCATCGTGCGAGATACGGAAGCAGAAGCGCATGAAGTCTTGCGCGATATTATTGCCCAAGCTGATGTGGAAGCTGTCAAAGGATTTGGCGAAGCGGTGAAACAGGCAGGATCTTCTACTCGTGAAGGTCAGGGAATGTGGGCGAATTCCAATTTTGAAGACTTGGTGCAGTATAACGATGGCTTCCGGTCGGGCTTGATTGGCACGGCTGAACAAGTAGCTGAGAAGATTCGCCAGTTCCATGCAGTGGGAGTCGATCTAATTCTTGGTGGCTTCTTACACTACACAGATGATTTGCCAGCATTTGGTAAGACTGTAATACCGATTGTGCGCGAACTTAAATCTAATCGTCGGACATCTGATGAGTTGGTTGGAGTGTTGTAAACAGGAGGTTGGAGGCAGAAAGTGGATTGTTTATATCTGATTTGGAGTCCAGCATTCTGTACCTCATTTAAAAGAACTCTACATATCTCTGCTCAAATAAATATATTTTGCGTTGTCTCATAGTAATGGCGATTATGAGTCACTCAATCACAATCAAGGAGTTTTACCATGACATCAGTAATTAATACTGACCAGAAGGCACATATTATTCGGGATGACAAAGAAGCGATCGCGATCGCTCACGAATTAGCAGCTGAGTTTGCCAAGGGAGACTCAGAACGCGACCAAAATCGGCGTTTACCTGCTGAGGAAGTAGAAAAGTTTTCTCAGAGTGGATTGTGGGGGATTACAGTCCCGAAAGAGTATGGCGGTGCTTTTGTATCAAGTGCCACCCTCGCAGAAGTAGTTAAAATCATCTCCGAAGCCGACTCTAGCCTCGGTCAAATTCCCCAAAACCACCTCTACATGGTGGAAGCAGTCCGGTTGGATGGTACAGATGAGCAGAAGAAGTTCTTCTTTGATTTGGTTCTACAAGGTAAGCGCTTTGGTAACGCCTTCTCGGAAGTTGGCACTAAGTCTGTGACTGATGTCCAAACAAAATTAACACCAGATGGATCTGACTTCGTACTCAACGGACGCAAATACTACTCTGCTGGGGCACTATTGGCACATTGGGTTCCCGTGATTGCCAGTAATCCAGATGGTAAGACAGTGGTGGCATTTGTCGAAAGAGATGCCGAAGGATTAACCCTACTCGATGATTGGACGAGCTTCGGACAACGTACCACTGCTAGCGGCACTACCATTATTGAAAATGTGAAAGTTAAGGCAGAACACGTGATTCCGCACTACTTGGCTTTTGAAAGAGCTACTCCAATGGGTGCGATCGCCCAAATCATCCAAGCCGCCGTAGACGTGGGAATTGCTAAAGCCGCAGTCCGTGACACCATCTACTTTGTTCGCAACCATACTCGCCCTTGGGTTGACAGCAATTTAGAAAAAGGCTACGAAGACCCTCTGACACTCTATAACTTAGGCAATGTCCAAATTCAGGTTCACGCTTCTGAAGCATTGCTGCGTCGTGCAGGCGAATTTCTGGACATCGCTAACGAGTCAGGCTTAGAAGAACCCAAGGTAGTTGAAGCATCGATCGCAGTTGCTGAAGCCAAAGCCTTAGCCACCGAAGCGGCATTATTAGCTACCAACAAATTGTTTGAACTAGCAGGTACTAAGTCCACATTGGAGGAATTTAACTACAATCGCCACTGGCGAAATGCCCGCGCTCACACACTTCACGATCCCGTGCGTTGGAAATACTACGCTGTTGGTAACTACTTCCTCAACGGTGTCTATCCCCCGCGCCATCCTTGGTTGTAATTGCAGCATTTTCTACTGGGGTGAAGCTTTCAGAATTAACATTTACCAGAATGCTTTACCCCTAATAAATCCAACATTATTTCAGTTGATACGATGAGCATTGCAAACCCAATCCAGAGGCGGAGAATTTGGAAAAGCCAGCCATTTAAAGAACTGCTTTTTATTGCTATAATTGCTGTCATTAGCTATGTTTTTGAACTCATCTTTGGTCAAATTATTCAACTGAATGTGGGAAGAAATTTGACTTACATTACGATGTAAAACTATTTTAAATTCAAAGTTTTCCAGTCAAATTTATAGTTACTTCTCACAATAAGGTTATAAGAGAAGTGGTAAAGTATGCAATTAATCGAAACGAAAGAGTCTCAAAATTATCTCGATCTAGCTAAGTCTTTAGCACAGGAATTTGCCCAGACTGCTGTCGAGCGGGATGCTAAAGGAGGAACACCAAAGCATGAACGCGATCGCTTGCGTAAAAGCAACTTGCTGAAACTAATCGTACCCACTGAATACGGTGGTTTAGGGCAAAACTGGATTACCATTCTGCAAATTACCCGCGAGTTTGCCAAGGTTGATAGTTCAATTGCTCACGTTTTTTCTTACCACCATTTAGGTGTAGTAATTCCTCATATCTTTGGTTCGGCAGAGCAAAAACAGCGATATTACTCAACAACTATTCAAAATAATTGGTTTTGGTGCAATGCCCTCAACCCTTTAGATAAAAGAGCTACTCTGACACCAGAAAATGATTATTTCCGTCTGAACGGGATTAAAAGCTTTTGCTCTGGCTCTCAAGACTCGGATATATTGCCGATCGGTGCCATTCATCAAGAAACTGGTGAATTAAATATTTTGGTAATTCCTACCCAACGGCAAGGCGTTACTGTTCATGATGATTGGGATAATATCGGGCAACGTCAAACAGATAGTGGTAGTGTTACTTTTGAGAATGTGTTGGTGTATCCTAACGAAATTCTTGGTAGTAGAGACAAACTCAATCAACCCTTTAATACTATTCGCGCCTGCTTAACTCAATTGAATCTTGCTAATATCTATTTGGGAATTGCCCAAGGAGCATTTGAAGCTGCTAAAGCATATACTGCCACTAATACAAAACCTTGGCTGACATCAGGTGTAGAGAGTGCAACCCAAGATCCTTACATCCTCCAGCACTATGGCAAAATCTGGGTTGAACTCCAAGCAGCTAAGAGCTTGACTGAGCAAGCAGGAGAATTACTACAGGCGGCTTGGGAAAAAGAATGGTCGCTCACCGCCGAACAACGTGGGGAATGTGCGCTTTACGTCGCTACTGCCAAAGTTGCAGCGACTAGGGTCGGTTTAGACATTACTAACCGCATTTTTGAAGTTATGGGCGCACGTGCTACTACGGCAAAGTATGGCTTCGATCGCTATTGGCGTAATCTCCGCACATTCACTCTCCACGATCCGGTAGATTACAAAATTCAAGAAATCGGAAATTGGGCGTTAAACGATCAACTGCCAAAACCTAACTTTTATTCATAGATAATCAGTCTTTCAAGACGCGATTTATCGCGTCTCTACATTAACGTGAGTTCGACGGAACTAAAAAATAGCAGGAGGCAGTGCAGGTAAGTCTTTTGGGTAAATATCGATCGATGGTTTTTTGGGCAAATAGGT
>NZ_JBALDP010000030.1:0-218644 GCF_036917355.1 Nostoc sp. | reverse complement strand
ACCAACTTACATTTGAGCAGGTAATTTCTGTCTCTTCTTACAACTTTATCCTGGAAGCTTTATTCTATGCAGCTTCATATTAAATTGGTATTAGAGAAAAACAAAGCTTGATGCCAACGGCAATATTTACCATATCTCAGGTTTGAGATTGTCAAATCACAGCAAGAGGTTTATAAGCCCTTTGCTGCGATTTAGCCTTAATTGCGTGTAGCTTCCAGTAGGCGAGAAAAATAGAAGCGAGTCTTCGTCATTGCCCGTCGTTGCAATGAAAAGCCATTACTTTCCAAGATTTTCACCACATCAGCCTCACGATGCAAATATGCACGAGTGGCTTTACTTGGCCCAGGAAAGAAACTGCCAATTTTCTTGAGTATACTCAGGGCGCAGGTCTTCGGCGCAAAACTGAGAATTATCCGCGACTGTGCCAAAGAACAGAGGTGAGATATCATCTCATCGGCTTTTTCTTGAGGGTAATGGATGAGAACATCTAGGCAAATAACGGTATGGTAGCTACCACTCAACGATTCTAAATCCTGCACAGCAAAAGTAGGATTTTCGGTATTTCCCAAAGTTTGCTTTGCTCTATCTCTGCCTTCTTCTACCATTTTTTCCGAAATATCGGTGGCATAGACTTTGGCACCATCTACTGCCAGGGGAATACTGAGACTACCGACACCACACCCAGCATCACAGATTGATAGCTCTGGTAAATTGTTATCAGCCTTCAACCAACCGAGAACTGTATCTACAGTTTGCTGGTGTCCATTGCGGATGTCTAATTGGACTTTGTTAACTTCGCCATCGCCGTAGATTCGCTTCCAACGGTCAAACCCTGTGGAATTGAAATACTCGCGAACAATCGTTTTGTCGTCGGCTGCGTTCATAAACTTCGATTTTTAGGGGTTCCCAATGCTTAAAATTATCATTGATAGGAACCCATAAGAGCGGTCTTCCAGATTTTTCCAGATGATAGTTGGCCGATAAGCAAGGATACTTACGTGCATAGAGGAACTCAGGGTGTCGAATTCCAGCCCAGACGCGCAAAACTCAATAACAGGCAAAATACTTAATTTAACTTAGGTTTCATTGGAGTCAATGCAAGTAAAAACAATTGCGATCGCTGTTGGCTCAGTGATGGGAATCGACAAGAGCGATCGCGTGGTTTGATAACTATTCTCCAAATTGCTCTTTAGACAATAACGGCTCAAATGATTGGTAAGCCTCATAATTCCGAAAATGTCGAGCATATAAATCAACAATATCCTCAGATGAATCAAAGTCATCATACAACACTGAATTCACGTCTACTACTTGCTGTAAAGACCAAGTAATAGTTTCTCCATTTTCATTTGTATAGCTGACACTTTCATTTTTACCATGATTCAAAGCCTTTACTTTTGCTTTCTCTAAAGAAGCAGCTTTAATCAAAACAAAGCTTTCTTGGTACAAAGGTTGACGATCGGGTTTATCTGAAGATGATTTGTAGAGAATTAGAGCAATGTAGAAGGATTCTGCTTTCTTTGCACTTTTAGCTTCCATCTCATTTTATCCACGAGCTTACAAAGGTAAGTATTGAACACGATTACTTAATTCTTCAAGATAGGCAGTTTTAGCAATAATTTCTAAATCGCGAACACAATCGCCAACAGTAACTCTGAGTTTATGGGCATAAATAACACCAGCAAAATTTATTTGTTTGTCTTGACGATGGTTGGCTTCAGCTAGAAAATCGTCATCTTGGGAAAACAAAACACGCTCAAGTTCTGTCGCACGGTCAAGTACAAGAGGATCGGGAAAGCTAGTCCGCCCATCTTCTTGTACTGTTAATACATCTACACCCCGAATCCGTAATCCATCTGTAATTCCTCGATGCACATTCTCATCAATATAAAGAGCAACACTCATTTAATTAATCCTTCTGCACGGAGTCTTTTTGCTAATGGAGATTCTCCTGTTTCTAAACGTAATCTTTCCGCATACTCAAAACGTTGCTGCATATCAGCATCAATTTCTTCTTTATGTTCCCAATAATAAGCTAAAGCCGAATAAATCTGGCTCATGCTCAAATGTGGATATTGAAAATGTAATTCTTCTGGACTCCAACCATAAGCATGGATGGAAGTAATTAATTCGACAAGTTTCATAGATGTTCCTTTAATGAAAGGAACATTATTTTCATCAACTAGAATATGTTTGTATTCAGTAGTTGTTGCTTGAGTCATAATTTTTACGTTAAAGTTTTTGGAATTGTTTTAATTTTTTACTTGTACCTTAAATTTATGTGTATCATTATTCCTACACATTATTTTACCGCCGAAACCAACTGCGTACCCAACGCCATAACCGACGCAACCACACCCAAAACCCACGATGGGAGACTAGAGACGTTTTTGGTTGTGAAAGATATCCAATTGCATTGTTGCAATCTTGTACCTTAGCATCGATTTCTAGCGCCTGATATAGTTCACGAGCATTGCTATAAGCACCCAGCGCGTCTGATTCCCTATTGACGTATTCTAATGCCAAACCTAAGTTAAACCAAGCGTCTGCTTGCCCCTTGCGATCGCCTATTTCTCTAGCTATCTCCAAAGACTTCTGTTGAAACTCTATTGCCTGTTGATATTGCCCTAAGCAGCGATAAGCAATACCTAAATTGCCCAAACAATTAGTTTCCCCCTGACGATCTATCTCTTTAACTATCTTTAATTGCTGCTGAAAGAATTCAATTGCTTGGTTGTATTCTTTCAAGCCATGAGAAGAATTGCCCAAATTACCTAAACAGCTAGCTTCCCAATTAGAATCGCCTAGCTCCTGGGCTAACTCCAAAGACTGCTGGTGAAACTCAATTGCTTGCAAGTATTCCCCCAAATATTGATACGCATTACCCAAATTGCCTATTAATTTGGCTTCTTGATTGCGATAACGCATCTCCTTGAAATCCTTGACTATCCTTAAAGACTGCTGGAAAAACTCAATTGCTTGCTTGTATTGTTCTCGCTGGCGGTAAACAAGTCCTAAGATATTTAAAGAAGCAGCTTTCACATCTGGGTAGTCTATCTCTTTAGCTATCTCCAATGACTGCTGGCAAAACTTAATTGCCTGGAAGTAATCTCCCAAGAAATAATAAGAATTGCCTAAATTAGTGAGAGCAGCCAGATAAATCCAGTGTTCTCTTTCTCCCCTTTTTTCCCACGCTTCTATCAACTGCCTATAGAAATAAACTTGATCTGTGTAATAACCCCGCAAGCTCAAAAAATCATTGCAAGCGTCTAATACATCAAATGCCGAGTCATAATTTTCTAGTTGATACCAGTGATAAAAAATTTCTAAATATTCCTTGATATCTTCTTTAGTCTGCCAAGGTTGTTGTTTAACATTTAAAAGATAATAATCAATGGCTTGTTGATGCGCCTCGGTCTGATTACCAGCCTTATACCGCGCATACTCCAACACCACAGGCTGAAACTCAAACCGCCGCTTACCATTGAGTTTTTCTAACAACAAAGAACGCTTAACCAGATTCCTCAATTCTCCCTCAATCTCTGTTTGTGAACTTTCTGGCAACACTGCCACGGCTGCTGCACTATCAAAAGCACCACGATAAACGCTGATATTGAGCAATAAAGCTTTTTGCAATTCACTCAATCGCTCAAAACTGGCATCTAACACCAACACTATCCCCACATTCGGCCGGCGATGCACACCTACCACTTGGAGATCTGTCAACAACTGCCGCAAATTCCCTAAGCCTAAATCTGCCAATCGTCTTAAATCCGGGTCTTCGCGGTATTCTTCTTTTAATAAATCTGCGACCAATTTTAACAGCAGGGGATGCCCATCTACTAATTCGACAAAATCCCCTAAATCCCTGCGAATGCCTAACTCGGTTAACAGTGCTACCCCTTCTTCTACTTGTAAACCTTTCAGAAGTAGCCACTCAAAGCCTTTTAATTCTGGTCTTTCCCTAGTGGTGACTATGACCTTACTATTACCGCCATATTCCACCCAAGCATTGAAAAAGTCACCGTAGAATTGACTCCCCCATTGTCTATCTGGTTGTAATAAACTCTCCAGGTTGTCAATGATGAGTAAATATTGCCCAGATTGCAGACACTTAACTAGCGCCTGCATTAACTGCGCTTCTTCTTCTGGAACCCGAAAGCCAAATTCACTGAGGACTTGGCGGGCTAAATCGCTAAAATCTGCGCCATAACTAACATCAGCCCAAAATCTCTTTGGGAAACCCTCAATTTCGTCATAAATTTTAGCTGCCAGCATCGATTTACCTGTGCCACCGATGCCTTATATGCCAATTAGGCAGGTATTTTTATCAGTTAACCATTGCTGTATTTGGGCAATTTCTGTTTTCCGTCCCTGCCAGTAAGCCAAACTTTTGTTAGGGTTGCCTGCTTTGAGAACCCCAGGCGATTCTGGTTGAGAGATTTGTTGTAATCGCTCTAGTACTGGTTCTATTCGGTCAACAATAATCTTGACTTCTGCTGCATTTATCTGTCCTACTTGAGTTACCTTACTGTTACCGTAAGCAGTAAGATTCATTTCAATGTTGTTCGAGTTACTGGAACTGGGTTCCTCTATCATTGCTTACAGTAGGTAGAAATTTTGCTTGATATTGTGACTGTGAACTCGAAGTTTGGCGTTCATAACTTGAAACTTGATGTTCATAACTCGGAACTTGGTGTTCGGAACTCGGTAGTTTGTGTTCATAACTCGGAACTTGGTGTTCAGAACTCGAAACTTGGTGTTCAAAACTCGAAATTTGGTGTTCAGAACTCGAAATTTGGTGTTCAGAACTCGGAACTTAGTGTTTGGAACTTGAAACTTGGTGTTTGGAACTCGAAACATCAAAATTTGTAGGGTGAGCAGTACTCTATCCACCCTACTTAGTTAAAAACTTACTTGGTTTGCGTCAATCTTCCCAACTTGCTTCACCGTACTTTGGTCGTAAGTATTAGCGCTGAACTGAATATTGTCTCCGGGTTTGTCAGTCGATGCTTGCAAAATCTTAGCTATTTCCTCTGCAAGTGCTGTATCCGCTTCTAAAATCTTTTTGAGTTGCACTCGCAAACTTGCTTGTAAATCTTCATCCTCTGGCTTTTGTGCCACATCCGTTGCTGCTTCCTTCGCTGCTTCCTTAGCCTCTACTTTGGGATGTAACTTAGCCCAAATAGCTTTGGCTTTATTCCAAACATCCTCACCTACTTTCTGAGATGCCCCTTCTACGGCTTTATTACCCACATTTAACAGAAATGGCAGACAGGGAGCGAGAAATTTAACAAGTAAAGCTATATCCATTGGTTTATGATCTCTATCTCACAAATGTACACATTTTTGCTGAGTATAATTAACGCTTCTTCCCGTGTCACCTTGACGCAAAATTTAGCCCAATAATCGCTGCCAAGTTAGTTCTTTTGTCGCTTCATCCCAATGCCAGCGTAATAAATTAGCGGCTTGACTCTTGACAATTCCAGGCAAACCAATTGCCTGTCTAGGTGCAGTGGTAGCTAGTAAAATGGCAGTTTCCACATCACAAATCCCCCACTTCACCAAATTCTGTACTCCCACTAATAAAGGTAAAGTCGTCCCCGATAAAGTGCCATCCGCCAGTCGTGCTGTACCGTTTTTAACTTCAATTTGCCGACTGTCCCAAGGATACACGCCATCGAGTAGCCCCAGAGGTGAAAGGGCATCACTCACAAGGAACAGCCCTTTTTCTTCATAGCTAGCGCGAAGTAAAATTTGCAGCATCGTGAGCGAAACGTGTTCGCCATCAGCAATAAAACCGCACATTACATCAGGATGGGTAATTGCTGCCCCTAATAATCCTGGTTCGCGGTGATGCAATGGTGGCATGGCATTGAAAGCATGAGTTACCATCGTTGCACCGAGTTTAAAAGCAAGTTGCGCTTGGACTGATGTTGCCTGAGAATGTCCTAAACTAACGGTAATTCCCAAAGAACGCAAATATGGAATTACTTCGCCAGTGGGATCTAACTCCGGCGCTAAGGTAATGACTTTTATGACGTGGGCATAATCTCCCAAAACCCGCTTTACCTCGTCAATTGTTAAGGGTAACAAGTACTCTGCTGGGTGTGCGCCGCGCTTTTGGTAATTCAAAAATGGGCCTTCTAAATGAACTCCGAGAATCTTGGCACCTGCTTGTTTACAGGGGATAATATCAGCAATGACTGCAAGCGATCGCTGAATCTTTTCTACTGAAGTTGTCACAAGTGTCGGTAAAAATCCATCTACCCCAACATCCCACAAAAATTGCGTTATTTTCTGGAGTACATGAGCATTTTCAGCCGTTAAATCAGGAAATGCCAAGCCCAACGCACCGTTAATTTGCAAATCAACGCCACCCAATGAAATCCAGTCGCCAGCTACATCGATTATGGATGCACGGCTGTGCGTCCCTACTGTACCCATTGGCAAGATTTGCTCAATTATGCCCTCTGGATTAACCAAGAGCATCTGCAAATCTTTGTAACCAGTCACTCTAGCATTGATAATATCTACAGGATTTTGTGTTGCTTGGGTCATCACACTGGCGAGAAGAGAGCTAAATCTGATTTTAGATGCAACCAACATCAATGAATCAATTCAAACAACGCCAATAGATGAGATGATGATCCGCATCACCTAGCTTCCATAAGCTAGCTCAAATAATTTTGAATTTTGAATTTTGAATTTTGAATTATTATGACTCCCCTAGTTGGTATTATCATGGGCAGCGATTCCGATTTGCCCACTATGAAAGATGCGATCGCAGTTTGTGAAGAATTTGGCGTTGAGAGCGAAGTTGCGATCGTTTCGGCTCACCGTACCCCAGAACGCATGGTGGAATATGCTCAACTTGCACACCAACGCGGTATCAAGGTAATTATTGCGGGTGCCGGTGGTGCTGCCCATTTACCAGGAATGGTAGCGTCTTTAACTCCTCTTCCTGTGATTGGTGTTCCTGTACCCACTCGGAACTTACAAGGTGTAGATTCTTTGTATTCTATTTTACAGATGCCTGGTGGTATTCCTGTGGCAACAGTAGCGATCGGTAATGCCAAAAATGCTGGTCTTTTAGCAATACAAATCCTCGCAACTCATCAACCAGAATTGCTAGAAAAAGTGCAACAATATCGTCAAACCCTATGTGAATCAGTAGTTGCCAAGCAAGCAAAACTAGAACAACTAGGCTATGAACAATATTTACAACAGATGTTTTAATAAATATTAATACCAGAGCAGCAGGGAAGCAGAGGAGCAGAGGAGCAGCGAAAGAATTCCTAACTCTTGACTTAATGACAAATGACAAATAACAAATGACAAACCAAACTATTCGCATTGTTGCCCGTATTATTGCTTTGCCTAACAAAGTAGAAGAACTAAAAGCTGTACTGTTGGAACTTATTGAGCCAACCCGTCAGGAAGCAGGTGCGATTAAGTATGAACTTTTGCAAAACCAATACGATCCAACAGACTTTACTTTTGTAGAAGAGTGGACTTCTCATGAAGCCCTGAATACTCATATAGATTCACCCCATTTCCAAGCGGCAGCAGCTAAACTCGAAGGTTTAGTGACTGCTGCACCAGATATCCGCCGCTACCATCTTTTGGCATAGTGTCATCATGCTAACTAGAAGCAGACTCTTTATTTTTGGGGATCATTATGGAATATCTCAGCCTTAAATTCTAAGATTGAAGCGATCGCTCCAGAATCATGCAGCATTCTGAAGTATCTTGATCCTGAGGCCTTAGTCAAAAATTGAGAGCTGCAACATCCATGTGCCAACTGCTCGGAATGAATTGCAATGTTCCAACGGATATTTGCTTTTCTTTTGAAGGGTTTTCTGCACGGGGAGGAAAAACGGATGACCATCGCGATGGTTGGGGCATTGCTTTCTTTGAAGGAAAGGGATGTCGAATGTTTTTAGATGCCCAACCTTCTGTTGCTTCTCCGGTAGCGGAGTTTGTACGGAGTTATCCTATCCACTCAACCCATGTCATAGCCCATATCCGCAAAGCTACCCAGGGTGAAATTGCCCTACACAACTGCCATCCTTTCCGCAGGGAATTGTGGGGTCAGTATTGGGTGTTTGCCCACAACGGTAATTTGCCAGAGTTCGATCCAGAAAATTTAGGCTTTTATCAAGCCGTAGGTGATACCGATAGTGAAAAAGCATTCTGCATGATGCTAGAAACATTGCGATCGCGCTTTCCTAAAGGTAAGCCCGATATCAAGGAACTGTACTTTGTGCTGCAAGAAATTACTGCTGTAATTGCGAAAGTAGGTATATTTAATTACTTATTATCAGATGGAGAACACTTTTTTGCTTATTGCTCAACTAAACTCAGCTACATTGTTCGCCAAGCGCCCTTTGCTGCTGCCCATTTAATTGACCAAGACATGACCGTAGATTTTCGGGAAGTGACTACTGAACGCGATCGCGTCGCTGTCATTGCTACCACACCCCTCACCGACAATGAAGTTTGGACACAAATTCAACCGGGAGAATTACTAGTTTTTCAGGATGGTTTGCCCCTGAAATATGCATTCAGTTAATAATAATGAGTTGTTCCGTTTTGCCCATTTAGATGATTTCTAGATGGGTTTTATTTTCCATGCTATTTATATTGCAATATATACAGTTAATAATAAGCAATCAAATCCTGATGTAGGACGCGATAAATCGCGTCTTGAAAGATCAATCATCTACAACAATAACCCTTGACCGTACAGTATTGGATGTAGCTCACTGTTGTAATTTACCAATTTATATAAATTTCCCAACTTAGTTGTTACCAATATATATAACATATACCGTTTATATTGGTATAAAAATTATAAGTTTACACTGAATGATATCTAGATTAATATAATTCTAAAAAAACTGTATTTCCTTAATATTATGGGCTTTAGATATCTTTTATTTACTGCAAGCATCCTTTAAAAAAATGTATTGATAATAACATAAAGATCAAATCTCTAATGAATGCTACCCAATTACTTTTACTCATCGCAGTTTTCTTTCTAACAAGTGTTATAAGCGTCATTACAGGAAGCACTTCTTTAATTACCGTCCCTGTAATGTTGCAATTGAGTATTGAACCGCGTATTGCTCTTGCCACTAATATGCTAGCATTAACTTTTATGAGTATTGGTGGTACATTACCTTTTATTGGTAAAAAAGCAATTGACTACAGTCGCTTACCAATAATGATTTTATTAACACTTTTAGGCTCAATTATTGGTGCATTACTTGTTTTAATTGTACCTTCAAAATCGATGCCTCTGATTATCTCGATTTTGATGATTGTAGTTACCGTCTTTTCAATCACTAATCGGAACGCTGGAATCGTTTCAAGAATAGGGAAACCATCACCAATAGCAGAAATTGGTGGATATATGGCAACTTTTGTGCTTGGTGTTTATGGTGGTTTCTTTAGTGGAGGCTATGTCACCATGCTAACAGCAGCTTATGTCAGTCTATTTCAGATGACATTTGTGCAGGCGGTAGCAAACACAAAGTTTATCAACATTTTTTCTTCGCTAATTGCTACCATTATTTTCTTTACACAGGGAATAGTTGATTACCAACTAGGTACTATTCTGAGTATTACTATGTTTATTGGTGGAGTTGTCGGATCGCGGGTTGCCCTGAAACTTAGTAATATCTGGTTGCGCCGTATATTTCTCACTACAGTAATTGCTCTTGCACTTAAGACATTACTTGATTTTGTTGTCCTACGTTGAGCGAAGCCGATATCTACGAAGGGCTACGCCTATGCTAGATTAGCTATTCCCTAGCAAGTTGCTTGATGCAGCAGATAGTTGATTGCGATGCCTACGCCGGGCTGCGCCTACGCAATTTGATAGTTGAAAGTAAAAGCATTTTTAATTTTTCACAGAACTGGTAAAATCACCATGTTCTTGATAAAGAATGTGAGGTTTTTTTGTGTTTGCAACTAGATACATGGAATCATCCAGTATTATAAACAGTATATAACTGTATTCCCATCAATTATCTGTAGATTTAGTGGAGGAAATAGAATGAGTTTGTGGCAACGCCCACTGAAAAGATTACAAGCGATAGCTGAACATAGAACGTATCGGTTCAGACTAAATTCGCTCAAAGGCTTTGTATCACTCTTTTTGGTAGGTACTGTATTGAGTGTAGCCCTTGCCGCCTGCTCTGGTGGTGGAACTGGGAGTAATTCTGCCTCTGAAACCCCTGCTGCTAGTGCTAATCCTGTGGCTGCAAGCAAAGATAATGTTGAACTAACTCTGGTTTCCTTTGCAGTTACTAAAGCCGCTCACGAAGCAATTATTCCTAAGTTTGTAGAACAGTGGAAGAAAGATCATAATCAAACTGTCGTCTTCAAGCAAAGCTATGGCGGTTCTGGTTCCCAAACTCGCGCTGTTATTGATGGTTTGGAAGCAGATGTTGTCCACTTGGCCCTAGCTGGAGACACCTCAAAGATTGAGAAAGCTGGATTGATTCAGCCAGGATGGGAAAAAGAAGTTCCCAACAATGGTATTGTCTCCAAATCAGTTGCAGCATTAGTCACTCGTCAAGGCAATCCTAAAGGCATCAAGAACTGGGCAGATTTAGCCAAAGATGGTGTCAAATTGATTACTGCTAATCCCAAAACATCAGGTGTTGCTAAGTGGAATTTCTTAGCACTATGGGATTCTGTGATTAAAACAGGTGGCGATGAGGCGAAAGCTACTGAATTTGTGACTAAAGTTTACAAAAATGTCCCAATCTTGCCTAAAGATGCGCGGGAAGCTACTGATACATTCGCCAAGCAAGGGCAGGGTGATGTCTTAATCAACTACGAAAATGAAGTTATTTTGGCACAGCAAAAGGGCGAAAAGGTTGAGTATGTCGTTCCTGATGTGAATATATCCATTGACAATCCGATCGCGGTTGTGGATAAAAACGTCGATAAGCACGGAACCCGCGAAGTTGCTGAAGGTTTTGTGAAATACCTTTATAGCCCAGAAGCACAGCAAGAGTTTGTCAAATTGGGATTCCGTCCTGTGGATGAAGCTATAGCTCAAACTAAAGAAGTTACAGACAAATTTCCCAAGGTGAAAACTTTAGGTACAGTTGCAGACTTAGGCGGTTGGGAAGCAATTGATAAGAAGTTCTTCGCAGATGGGGGCGTGTTTGACAAGATTCAAGCCCAAAAATAATTCGTAATTCGTAATTCGTAATTCTGACTCCACAACTTTCTTTTCTCCAGAATTAAAAGTAGTTGGTCTGTGCTTGAATTACGAATTAGCAATTACGAACACTGGCAAAAAGCTCCTTGTGAATTTGAAATTTTGAATTTTTCACTATGACATCTGTATCTCCTTCTGTGGAAGTTGAAGGCAAAACGCCATTCTGGAAGAGATTGGGGCGAGTCCCTTGGACTTGGCGAATCACCATTGCATACCTGACGGTGATGTTGTTTATCCCTATAGTTGCTATGTTCCTGAAAGCAGCTACAGAACCTCCATCTAGGTTTTGGGCGATCGCAACCAGTGATATCGCACTAGCAACATACAATGTAACTTTTGTGACGGCAATATTTGCTGCCTTACTCAATGGCGTATTTGGAACTCTAATTGCTTGGGTTCTGGTTCGCTACGACTTTCCCTTAAAGCGCTTGATTGATGCCACAGTAGATTTACCCTTTGCACTACCAACTTCGGTAGCAGGGCTAACCTTGGCAACAGTTTACAGCGATAATGGCTGGCTAGGTTCGCTACTAGCGCCACTGGGAATTAAGGTATCTTTTACCCGCACAGGAGTAGCAGTAGCAATGATATTTATCTCACTACCTTTTATTGTGAGAACTGTGCAACCCGTACTTCAGGAAATGGAACATGAAATTGAAGAAGCCGCCTGGTGTCTGGGTGCTTCTCAATGGCAGACCTTCTGGAAAGTGATTTTGCCACCTTTATTTCCCACAATTTTGACTGGTGTTGCCTTGGGTTTCTCTCGTGCAGTTGGAGAGTATGGTTCGACTGTGATTATCTCTTCCAATACGCCCTATCAAGATTTGATCGCACCTGTGCTGATTTTCCAACGGTTAGAGCAGTATGACTATTCTGGTGCAACAGTAATTGGCATAGTTTTACTATCAATTTCGTTGGTATTGTTATTGGCAATTAATTTCTTACAAGCATGGGCAAGGCGATATGACAGTAGATAAGCCAAGTTTTCACTCTTCTGTATCTGATACACATACGGCCAAGCCTAAAGAGCAGAAGAGTTGGGTGCCAATAGTTTTAATTGGGATAGCGATCGCCTATTTAGCCCTAGTTCAATATATCCCAGCAGTTAACGTTTTTATCCAAGCCTTCAGCAAGGGAGTTGGACCGTTTCTGTCCAACCTAACGCGACCAGCTTTTATCCATGCAGCTTGGCTGACACTGTTGTTAGCTGTGATTTCTCTACCTTTAAATACGGTATTTGGTTTATGTGCAGCTTGGGCGATCGCTCGCCATAAATTTCCAGGACGTGCCGTAGTTTTGAGCATTATTGACCTGCCCTTTTCAATTTCGCCCGTAGTTGCAGGATTAATGATTGTCCTACTTTACGGACGGAATGGGTGGTTTGGTCCTTGGCTCCAAGCCCATGATATCAAGATTATCTTTGCCTTTCCAGGAATGGTACTGGCTACAGCCTTCGTGAGTATGCCCTTTGTGGCACGGGAAGTGATTCCGGTTTTAGAAGAGTTTGGTAAGGATCAAGAAGAAGCTGCTAGAACTCTAGGTGCGAAAGATTGGCAGATATTTTTGCGCGTCACCCTACCCAGTATCCGTTGGGGTTTACTCTACGGTTTAATTTTGACCAATGCCAGAGCAATGGGTGAATTCGGAGCGGTTTCAGTGGTATCTGGCAACATTGCTGACCAAACGCAGAGCCTACCACTGTTTGTAGAAGACGCTTACAAACAATACGAAACTGAAGCGGCTTTCTCTGCGGCTGTACTGTTAGCGTTGTTAGCAGTAGTAACCTTGGTGCTGAAGGAGATTCTAGAACGGAAAACCCGCATTAAAGATGTTGAATAGAATGGCAAGTTAAACCAGAAACCTTAAAAGGCTGGTCGAAATATTGTCTTAAATAAGAACTAACACCAACGCAGTTTGAAAATAGCCCCGCGAAGGCACGTCAAGTCGTTTCTTGCATCACGCGCCGTGAGTTTAACAAACAATTTCTCACCAGCAATAATAATGAAACCGCTGCTGTGCGTGGCGTCGGTTGCTTCTTCCAACCATGATTTTCATCCCACAAAGGGTGTTCCGCAAATATTTTGAAAATGTAGCTGTGAGATTGGCAGAAGACACTTGAATGAAGGCTGACCATGAGATAGTACTACAAACTATTTCCCACCCTTCGGGTTCGCCAGTCGCTACAACGGGGGGAACCCCCGCAACGCGCTGGCTCACCATTTCTGAATGTCAGAATAATAGCCAAACTCCGTGGTTACTACGTATAGCAACAACAAAACAGAGTTGTAATTGATTCAATACACTAATAAAATTGCCATCACTTTCCCCATACAGGCTATCTGCCAAAACCAATTCAAACTTAAACCCCATTACTTGGAGTTCTCTGATTAATTCTGCTGCGATTTCTGGCTTGGTTTTATATTTATCTCCTGGCTGTAATCTCTCCCTTGGTTTATAAATTTGAAATGTTAAAGGAAAGGTCATATCTTCAATCACACCATAAGCTGTCACTACCACTATGCCATTTTCTATTTTGCCTAAGTTCCCAATATATTGCCGTTTTACATAGTCTGTAGTACGACCTTGTTTTTTGTCTCCTGTTTCATCAATTATTAGAATTAGCGTAGGCGTAGCCCACCGTAGGCATCGCTTATTTAATACTCGCAGGATTAATTCTAATCTTCGCTTCTTTAATGATTCTGTTAAAAAATGATGTAATGATTGTTGATTCTCTAACCCTACTACCTTGGCTATTTCTGGTAAAGATTTCCTTTTTATTTCTGATATCATTCCCAAATGTAAATTTCGGAAATTTTCATGCGCTTCTGACTTCTGGAAAGATGTTTCTGTAGATTGCACAATATTCATCCACAAATTTGATGCTAGGTTTGGGGCTTCTTGGCTGTGTCATTCTCCCCTCCTGGCTTTCAACCCTTCTTTCTGATTTTACTCTTCCCGAAGTGACAAAAGAAAGTTAGCAGTGCTAAGTCTCTACAAGGGTTATGGATCGCGCATATTTAATTTCACCAAATATCTAATGATTAAGCGATCGCAATTAAGTAAAATCAACCCCTATGTGTCTATGTTGACTTTAATACAGAGTTTTAGCTTGAACCCAACCGTATTGAGTTATATCTAAACAAGGGATTGTTTGAACTTTGCCAATGCTGTTAGAATGCATCGATGTCAAAAAAGCAACATTTCTTAAACAAAAAACCCGGTTGGTCTTTGGATGAGCGAGATCCAAAGTTCATAGAATCTCTGATGCCCCTATTTGGGTTTTTGTATCACTACTATTTCCGAGTTCAAACTAGTGGCTGGGAGAATATTCCACCCCAGCAAAAAGTCTTATTTGTTGGTTCGCACAATGGGGGACTCGCGGCACCCGACATGGCAATGATGATGTACGACTGGTTCCGAAGATTTGGTGTAGAGAAACCCATTTATGGTTTGATGCATCCCAAGGCTTGGCAGGTTAGCACGTCACTAGCGCAACTGGTAGCTAAGGCTGGAGCAATCATCGCCCATCCGAAAATGGCTTACACTGCCTTGCGCTCTGGAGCGAGTGTGCTAGTTTATCCCGGTGGAGCCGAAGATGTCTTCCGGCCGCATTATTTACGTAACAAAATCTACCTTGCGGGGCGACAAGGATTTATCAAGTTAGCGTTACGGGAAAATGTGCCGATTGTGCCTGTGATTTCCTGGGGCGCTCACGATACACTCATTGTCATCGCTGACTGCTACAAAGTTGTGCAGCAACTCCACGAGTGGGGGATGCCTTGGCTATTAGGTATCGATCCAGAAGTTTTTCCAATCTATCTTGGACTGCCTTGGGGATTAGCAATTGGGCCATTACCCAATATTCCATTGCCAGTGCCCATGTATACGCGGGTTTGTCCGCCAATTGTATTTGAACGCTACGGCCGTGAAGCAGCTAGCGATCGCTACTATGTCTATGAATGTTATGAATTAGTTGTTAGTCAGATGCAGCAAGAGTTAGATAACTTAATAAAGCTAACGGCTAAGACCAATTCTCTTTAAATAGTTATGAGTTAGAAGTTTTGAATCTTTAATTTATCACTCCTAACTCCTAACTCCTAACTGTTTTCTTAGCCGCCACTGACTGGTGGAATCAACACAACCTCATCCCCATCTTGTAGTAGGGTATCTGGTTCGACAAATATCAAATTAATGCCAAAACGGGTTATATCGCGCCACTGTGAGAGTTCAGGGTGTTCCGCTATGAGGCGATCGCATACTGCTTTGACTGGCATACTATTAGGAAATTCCAGTACTAGTTCCGAAACCCTAAAGGCTTCTTGATAAGCAGCGAACAATTTGACGGTAACGGTGATTACAGATTTAGACATAAAACATACTTTGGCGGTACGAGCAAGTGTTTTAATAGTTGCCAATAATGTAAACAAATGTTCAACATAACTTATGTATGTTTTGCTTCCCCGCCCTTTGTGAAACAAATCTAAGTATACGCTGTTAGGACTTGCTCTAAGCGTACTCCTACGGAGAAGCAAGCTACGCAATAGCATCTCTAAAAGTTGCCATGCCTTGGCGTACTTCTGCAAGTGTCGTAGACAAGCCTCTCGTAACCTTTGTGGAAGGAAGCTACGCGTAGCTTCTCCTTTTGGGAAAAGAGAAAGCTTTACGCTGCGCTATTGTCAATCTAAAATTGCAAATCTAAAATCTTAAATTGTTTGACTATTCAGCATTGAGGATTTTTGGTACTTTAAAAAATTCGCCTTCCTGTTCAGGCGCACTGTTGAGAATACTTTCTCGGTCGGGATAGGGTTGTAATTCATCCTCTCGTGTGATGTTACTGACATCAATTGCGCGTGTTGTTGGCAGCACATTACTGACATCAAGTTCATTCAATTGTTCGATATAGTCCAGAATACTTCCCAACTGGGTAGTAAATTGTTTCTCTTCTTCTGGAGTCAATTCTAAACGAGCAAGATTAGCTACTTTGTGAACTTGTTCTTGGTCAATCATAAATTGTCATTTGTCACTTGTACTGAGCGTAGTCGTTGGCGTAGCCTCTCGTAGAGAAGTATTGGTCATTGGTCATTGGTCATTAGTCCTTAGTCCTTAGCAAATGACAAAGAACTAATGACTAATGACTAAAAGAATACGTCAATTTGCGATCGCCCAGTGGTTTTCAGCCAGTTTTGAGCTTCGACATAGTTATTAGGGGCCATGCGAATAGCTCGAATCCAATAATCTGCTGCTTGGTCAAAAAGTGCTTCGCCAGCCTCGTTATCTCCAGCTTCTTTTTCTTTTTCGCCTTGATAGTGATAAATCACCGCGATGTTGTTCAAGGCTTGGGGCATACGTGGGTTCAACTCAATTGCCTTATGATACAGTTCTAAAGCTTTGTCGTGGTCGCCATTGCTGGCATAGATTAGCCCCATATTGTAGAAAATATAGCCGCGATCGTTGGTATCTTCCTCTAGTGTTAGAGCTTCTTCATAGTATTCCAATGCCTCAGCATATTCCCCTTCCGCTTGGGCCGACATACCATCTCGATAATAAACAAACGCTTCTTTAGCTTTTTTGTTGGTTGGCAGGATCTTCAGAATGATATCTGCCATCACAGTAAAGGATTTGTCAATAAAATTATCGTTTTTTTGTGTTCTTGGCATATTTCTCTCTGGGTATTGGGCATTGGGCATTGGGCATTGGGCATTGGGCGGGAAAACACTTTCTTTATCCTTTTGTCTCCCTTGTCCCCTCATCTCCCCAATCCCCTAGTTCACTCAATAGTTAATTTAACTGATTTGCGGGGGCATTCTTCTCGCTGAGGGGTACGATACATTCTGAACTATTATGTCGAGAGTTGTTTACCAAGGTGCTAACTGGATATGCAGTCATTGCTGGCGCTGGATATGGACGCAATAGCTGCTGTAGGGTTTCGGCTGTTTGCACTTGGGAATCTAGCCATAAATCGTAATCTTGTGGTTCCAGAATCACTGGCATCCGCTCGTGGATAGGTTGGAGTAATTCGTTAGCTGCCGTTGTCAAAATTGTACAAGAGATTATTTCTTCGTTAGCAGGCGATCGCCATTTCTCCCACAAACCTGCAAAACCGAAAGGTTGCCCATCTTGAAGACGAAAATAAAATGGCTGCTTCTTACCTTGTTGGCGTTGCCACTCATAAAAGCCATCAGCTAGCACTAAACAGCGTCTGTGCTTAAAAGCTGAACGAAAAGCAGGTTTTTCGGCAACAGTTTCTGCCCTAGCATTAATCAGCTTTGCTCCCATTCCTGCATCTTTCGCCCATGACGGAATTAATCCCCAATGCAACTGCTTAAATTCCCGCTTTTCGCTTTCGGGATTTTGTAACACTGTCGCCACCATTTGCGTAGGCGCAATGTTATATTCCGCTGCCAAATCTGGAACTGACTCGACATGGAAAACTTCAGACAATCCTGCTGCCGAATGGTTTAGAGTAAATCTTCCACACATAGTTTTCTTTTCGACCATTAACTAAATTAAACATCTCAATCTAGAAATAAATAATATTTTTTTTATTTTCTCGAATAATTTTCTGTAGTACGTTCAGATACTAAATACAAAAAAAATATCCGGTTTTGGGAAAATCTTTTGGTAAAATATTCTATTTTGAACCTTCACTTCTCAACACATTCCTAACTGTATTTTAACATGGAACTACTGCATCTGTACGATTTTTTACCTTCTGGCCATGGTTATAAGATACGTCTTTTATTGACACAACTAGGTATGCCTTTTGAGAGGATAGAGCTTAACATCTTGCAAGGCGAGACTCGAACACCAGAATTTTTAAGTAAAAATCCTAACGGTAAGATACCTGTTTTGGAAATCGAGCCAGGGAAATATTTGGCAGAATCAAATGCCATATTGGTTTATCTAAGTGAAGGTACAGAGTTTTTACCTTATGACCGCTTTTTACGAGCGCAGGTGCTGCAATGGTTATGTTTTGAACAATATAGCCATGAGCCTTTTATTGCTACATCAAGATTTTGGATTTCTATTTTAGGTAAAACTGAACAATATAGTGAAGCTATCAAACAAAAACGCGAACCAGGCTATGCAGCACTTAGCTTGATGGATAAACACTTAACTTCTCAAGATTTTTTTGTAGGAGAGCGTTACACGATTGCTGATATCGCTTTGTTTGCTTACACTCATGTAGCTGATGAAGGTGGGTTTGATTTAACACAATATCCTGCTATCCAAGCTTGGATAGAAAGAGTCAAAACTCAACCAAGGTATATCAGTATTACACAGGCATAAAAATTAGATTTTGCAAGTTTCTGCCTTTCGTTTCTTGTCTCTAGTAGAGAATGTACTGGGTGGAATGTAGCTCACGTTCAGAAGGCAGCAAAGTTTTCACAAAAGATATTATTAAGCAGCAGTTAGGTATTCGTATCAATTTCCATCAGCTTTTGCCGAGAGGAGAAACCTGACTTAATTCTGATATGAGACTTAGGTACATCAAATTTATCTGCTAGTAGTTTAATTAACTCTTCATTAGCCTTCCCATCAACTGGGGGCGATTTTAAATAAACAGTCAGACTGCCATCAGATTGTTCTTGAATTCTTTGCTGTTTTGAATTAGGTTTAACCTTGACTGTTTTTTGCATGACCAATTCCGTGTAATTGTCGTAGCCACAACCAACCTAAAACAGAACCCAATACATAATGAGGAAAATCCCACCAAACAAAGGTCGTACCAAGTAACAATTTACCTATCAAGGTTGCGCGAATTTGCTCTAATAGTGGCGGATGCCAAAGTTGCAAGAATTCTAGTATACAGGTGATGACAAAAACCCATATAGGAATTTGGATTACCGCTGCTCGACTTCTGAAAAACCAAAATACGAACAGACACCAAAATATTTCGTAAAATACAGCTGCTCCGTAATCATTAAACCAGTGATGGGCAGGCCCATTATAATACTTAAACAAAAATCCCATCGGTACAACGATGAGTACAGAAATAAGAATAAATATTGTTTGGTTACGGTATCGAAGCATTTTCTATAGACTATGCAAGATTTTAGCAACGGAACGACTATAAGTCTCGGTTGGGTATTAGGGAAGACAATATAAGTAAAATTTGGTTAGGGTCTGAATCGCCATTCAAATTTTTAATAGTCTCCAATTTACGCACTCTGGTTTGGCTTCATTCCCCTTTCAATCCTACATGAACTATTGCTCCAAATACAGAGTTGGGATGTATTGATCTATAAGGAAGCAATATATAACTAAATATTCATATTTATTATTCCACAGCATAGATAAATGTTATTTTGTAATTAAACATAATAGTTTTTTAACAAAAAAATGATATTTAAACCTAACTTCATGAGAAACACCATCAAGCTAAAAAGCTGGTAACATCAACATTGACCAAACAAATCAGTAGATTTTAAAAAATATTTTAATTTCAGGTTTTAAAACATATATCAATTTATTATAAATTGGATTTATTAAGGATTTTTAAGATTTGATAAAAAAGTTCGTTTAAGTTTAACCTTATACTTCATGATAATTAAAAATTACAGCATAGGTTCAAAAAGTTGGCGGAAAACCCAAAAACTTGACCTAATTACTTAATATTTTGCGTAATCAATTAATGGGTTTTCAGAAAATAAATTATCTGATTTTGTAGAGTAAGCGTTTCGCTTGCAACAAAGGGCTGGCTTTTTGTATCAGCCCACAGTAAGTAGTTGGATATTTTTTCTTGAGAAGTTCCTAACTAAATAGTATAGTTAATGTTTTTTAACATGAGATTATGCAAATTACAAGTAATCTACATTGAACCGATCAATAGTTCTTGGATTGATGCTGAACTTAGATATTTAGTGAGAAATTTAGGAGAGATAATATGGTTTTCGGTACTACAAATCCTGACACGATAAATGGGAGTTTAGGAAATGACACCATAGTTGGTTGGGCTAGTGGTGGTAACGCCAATAGTGCCTCTGGTAACGATATCTTGAATGGCTTGGCTGGTAACGATTCTCTCGCAGGTGGCACGGCGAACGACAGTCTCAGTGGTGGAGATGGCAATGATACACTTGATGGGGGCACAGGAAACGACACTTTAAAAGGTGGTGCAGGCAGTGACACCTTTAAAAGCAGTCAGGGTAACGACAACATTGATGGTGGAGATGGCATTGATACCGCAGACTACACTCAACTAGGTCAAACTATTACCTTATCAGGTGTCGGAACTATTCAAAAAGCTGGAGGATTGGGAAAAGACCTACTCTTTAAAGTCGAAAAGGTTATTGCTAATCCTAAGGTTGCCAACAATACCATAGATGCATCCCAATCTTTGCCTGGGGTATCTATCACCGCTAACCTGCAAACCCAAAGTTTAGCTGCCAATAACGTTCCTGGTTTGGGAACATTGTCATTTACCGCAGTCAACTTTGATAATGTCATCGGCACAAATGCAAATGACATCATTGTTGGCGATAACCAAAATAACCTATTATCCGGTAATAATGGCAATGATACACTGAATGGGGGTGTAGGAAATGATACTTTAAAAGGTGGTGCAGGCAGCGATACCTTTAAAGGCAGTCAGGGTAATGACAACATTGATGGTGGAGATGGCATTGATACCGCAGACTACACTCAACTAGGTCAAACCATTACCTTGTCAGGTGTTGGAACTATTCAAAAAGCTGGAGGATTGGGAAAAGACCTACTCTTTAAAGTCGAAAAGGTTATTGCTAATGCTAATGTTGCCAACAACACCATCGATGCATCCCAATCTTTAGCTGGGGTATCTATCGCCGTTAACCTGCAAAGCCGAAGTTTGACTGCTAATAACGTTCCTGGTTTGGGAACATTGTCATTTACCGCAGTCAACTTTGATAATGTCATCGGCACAAATGAAAATGACAACATTGTTGGCGATAACCAAAATAATCAATTATCCGGTAATAATGGCGATGACACACTGAATGGGGGTGTAGGAAATGATACTTTAAAAGGTGGTGCAGGTGACGATAGTTACTTTGTTGACACTACTCTTGATATCATTACAGAGGCTGCGAATTCAGGCATAGATACCGTCCGGTCTTCTGTAAGCTACACATTAGGAGCCAATCTGGAGAACCTGAGACTGAGAGAAGGTGGCAACCTTACCGGGATAGGTAACAGTCTTAACAACTTTCTTTTTGGTAATACTTCTAATAACACTCTAAATGCAAGAGCAGGCGATGATACGCTAGACGGTAGTAATGGCGACGATCTTCTCAATGGTGAGGACGGCAATGATAGCCTACAAGGCGGGCCTGGCAATGATATCCTCAACGGGGGATCTGGAAATGATATCCTCATCGGTACTTTTCCTGGTAGTCCGCTTCCACCTGGATTAGGGGAAATTGATAACTTGACTGGCGGGGCTGGGGCAGATAGATTTATCCTGGGGGACGCTGAAAATGTTTTCTACGACGATAACAACACTACGAATCCTGGTTTTGGCGACTTGGCTTTTATTACTGACTTCAACTCTAGCCAAGACCGAATTGAACTCAACGGATTTTCACAGGATTACCGCTTGCAAGTTGTTGGAAACAACACACGAATATTCTTAGACAAACTGGGAGCAGAGCAAGGTGAGATCATCGGTATTGTGCAAGGGGTAGTGGGTCTCACACTTGATAGTGACAATTTCACTTTTCTATGAGCGGAAAAATACTGGATAAAGTACAAACAATACATTCGCCAGTCCTGAAGGGTTAGGTTGCTTATCATCAGCTCAAACAATTAATCTTTCAGCCCAGATTGCCACAGTTCAACTAGGGGCTGGATTTCGACTTTTTTAAATTTTCTTTAGCAAATCCAGGAACTGTCACTATTAAGACAGTGACATCGGGAGATACAGTTCTCGGACTGTTTGACGATACTGGGATTGAGAATTTACTGCAAACGAACGACGATAGCGGCGGTAGCAATTCGTCATTAATTACCAGTTCCCTGAGTGCAGGTACGTACTACATTTTAGTGAGTAAATAGCTTTCTTGCCTGAAGATAGGGGAACTTTCTCTAGTAGCAGTTTTAATCCTGATTTTTCTTATACACTAGGAGTCAGTTTTGCATAAAAACGTTGTCAACTTAAGAAAGTACTAATATCACAAGGCAGATTCAAGGATACTTTTCCTCGTGGCTAGGGGAACACGGCTGCGTGTTCTCCTTTATCCGACATGAAACTATTTACAAGCTAGTACTTATCTTTGGGGGAAACACATCTTAATTCTTTCTAATTGATTAGCGTTCTAAAATTATCTTGATAATTGCAATTTTGGGTAAATGAGAATCAAAACTAATCACCTAGACAAATTGAATCGTCAATAGTTTCAATAAAACCGATGAAATCCCTCAAAAGTCCCTCATCCAGCTTTTCTAATTCCCAAGCACCAGAACAAACTCCTCAATTGGCCCATAGACCATTTGGTGGCCAAACTCAAAAAGCTTCATTTTCTACGCCCGTGACACAAACGGACGTAGAAAATGAAGCTTTTGCAGAAGAAAAGATGGAAGTAACTGGATTGGAATTACAAGCCAAGCATCGGACGATTACGCCAGAGGGACAAGAACGGCTGACTGTATTGCAAGCCAAGATGGATCGATCTTTGAATTCTCGACTGGAAAAAGCAACTCGATTTGGTCATAACTTTGCCAATATTCCAGCCAGAAGACCAGATACACCAACACTAATTCAGGCAAAACTGACGATTGGGGAGCCTGGAGATCGTTACGAGCAAGAAGCTGACCAAACAGCACGTCAGGTGATGCAAAGAATTCATCAGCCACGGAGTGAGCAACTTCAGCGAAAAGAATTACCTGATGATGAAGATGAATTGCAAATGAAACCAGAGGTCAGTATTCAGCGCGAGGAACTGCTAGAGGAAGAAGAAGTACAAATGAAATCTTGGGGAGAAACTTCCTCGCTGCAACGGGAGAAACTACCAGAGGAAGAAGAATTGCAAATGAAGTCGCTTAGTACTTCATCCCAGACAGTTGCTGAGGTAAAATCCCCAAACAAACCGCTTGGACATGACATTAGTCGAATATCACTGCGGCGTCCACAAACAAAATTGACAGTTAATCAGCCTGGAGACATTTATGAGCAGGAGGCTGATAGCGTCGCCAATCTGGTGATGCAGAGGATGAGCGTAGGTCGGGAGGCATTATCAGAGGAAGAAGACCAATTACAAATGAAATCCCTAGCGGGTTCCATTACGCCTTTGGTGCAGTGTCAGGGTGAAGGAAGGACAGGCGCAACATCTGAGCTAGAAACTTCTATCCAACAAGCACGTGGCAATGGGCAGCCGCTGGCAGATGAGATCAAGCAGCCAATGGAGCAAGCATTTGGGGCTGATTTTGGTGGTGTCCGGGTTCATACTGATGCTCAATCTAATAAGTTAAATGAATCTATACAAGCTCGTGCTTTCACCACAGGACAAGATGTGTTCTTCCGTCAAGGCGAATACTCTCCTGGAAGTAATGCAGGCAAAGAATTACTGGCTCATGAGTTGACGCACGTTGTCCAGCAGAATGGCAGTGCAGTGCAGCCGAAATCTCTTCATGTAGCACCAAAAGAAAATAAACTTCAGACAAAAGTGCCGACAACTTCTGCGGGGCATGGGCTAGTTATCCAACTGCGGGAGAATTTCCAAAAACCAACTGACGAAGATAACCAAAAAAATTTAGAATCCAAAACTGATACGGAAAACGGCGAACAACAAAATCAGGCTACGACAGAAAAACACCAAGCTATCCCCACACCCCCAGATGAGGGTGGGAACGCGGCAACAGATCCACCTTCGACAAAAAAGGTTGGTGCAGTAGTAACTCAGAAACAGGTTGAGGTTGGGGGGAATCAACCAAAAGAGCCTGAGTCAAAAGATACCAAAGTTAATACAGAAAAGGTCGATTCTCAACAGCAAGCTCAAAGCAAAGGAGCAGATGTAGGTAAAGGAGCCGCAGATTTATCTGGAGGAAACGCAGGGAAAGCGATCGCCGGATTACCAGGAGCAAATGTAGCCAGTACAACAGTAAAATTACCTGATGCAGCAGCTGATGGTGAAAAAGCTCCAACTTCCCCTGAAGATGACCCAGCATTTCAAGCGGTAGTCGGCACAACAAAAGAGGTTGCAGGACTTGAGAAAAAACACCCACCGGCTAATAACAAAGCCCAAGAAGCCCAAGCGGCAGCCCAACCCCCAGGTAATGAAGTAGACAGCAAAGCGCAAGCCAATCAAGTTGGGGAGATGCAACAAGCCCCAACACCAGGATTTGACGCTGCCGCCTTCAAAGCCAAATTGATGGAGCGCATTGCTGATATGGCTCCCAAGAACTTGGAAGAGGCGGACAACTTTAAAAATAACAACAAACTGGATTCTGTGAAAGGCGATTTGAGTGGCCAGGTTAAAGAAGAACAGAAAAGCTCTCAGGGTCAGTTAGAAGAGAAAACCAAAGAAAAACCCGATGCCAGTGGGATTGAGGCTAAACAAGTAACACCGCTGCCCAAGAATGAGCCAGGGACAGCGCCAACAGGCGTTGATGCAGATAAAGCTGCACCCAAATCTAAAGGACAAGCTGAAGTTGAGGCACCACTGCAAGATGACAGTAAAAAACTTGACCAGCAGATGAAAGAGGCGGATATTACCGAGGAGCAATTGGCAAACTCCAATGAACCGGAGTTTCAAGGGGCACTCGCAGCCAAGAAAGATGCTCAAACCAATGCACAAGAAGCACCGCCACAATATCGCCAAAAAGAGCAAGGCATATTAGCAACCGCTCAAGCTACGGCAGAAGCTACAGCCCAGCAGCATTTGCAAGCAATGCACGGTATCCGTACCCAAAACCTGGGTCAGGTAACAGAACAGCAAGTGGGAGCCAAGGGCAAGGATGAGCAAGCACGGGCAAAAGTTGCTGGTGATATTAATAAGATTTATGACAAGACCAAAGGCAAAGTTGAGAAAACCCTCAGCGAACTAGATGGGCAAGTTATACAAGCCTTTGATGCTGGTGCTGCTGACGCCAAAAAAGCCTTCGAGGATTACGTTGGCAAGCGGATGGACGACTATAAAAGCGATCGCTACAGTGGCTTTTGGGGGCCAGCAAAATGGCTGGGAGACAAATTGTTTGGTATGCCCTCAGAGGTGAACGCTTTCTATCAAGAGGGACGGCAGCTTTACATTAATCAGATGGATAGTGTCATTAACAAAGTTGTCGCCATTATCAGTAAAGGACTGACCCAAGCTAAAGCAGAAATTGCCAGTGGTAAGCAGGAGATTCAGAATTATGTTAACCAACTGCCGCAAGAGTTGAAAGGAGTCGGTCAACAAGCAGCCGCAGACATTGACAGCAAATTTGAAGAATTGCAACAAAGTGTTGACGATAAGCAAGACGAGCTAATTGACACCCTAGCCCAGAAATATCAGGAGAATTTGGAAGCTGTTGATGCCCGCATTGAAGAGATGAAGGCAGCAAATAAAGGTTTTATTCAAAAAGCTTTCGACTTCATCGTGGGAGTCATTAAGACGATAATTGAACTGACCAAAATGCTTTTGCAAGTGCTAGCGCGAGTTGCTGGCGTCGTTGGGCAAATCCTCAAAGACCCGATTGGTTTCTTGACTAATTTGATCCAGGCGGTGAAACAAGGCTTCCTCAACTTCATGAATAATATCGGGAAGCACCTCCAGCAAGGATTAATCGGCTGGCTGACTGGCACAATGGCAGAAACTGGTATTGAAATGCCAGAAAACTTCGACCTCAAAGGGATCTTTAGCCTAGCAATGCAGCTTTTAGGCTTCACTTATGAAGCAATTCGCGCCCAAGCTGTGAAACGATTGGGTGAAGAAAAGGTCAGCCGATTGGAACAAACTGTTGATGTATTTCAAGTCTTAGCCAGTGAAGGAGTGGCTGGGATGTGGCAGTTTGTCCAAGAGAAGATGGGCGACCTCAACGCTTTGGTAATCGAACCCATCAAGAATTTTATTATTGAAAAAGTGATTACAGCCGGGATTGAGTGGATTCTCAGCCTGTTGACGCCAGCTTCAGCATTCATCAAAGCTGCTAAGGCGATTTATGAGATTGTCAAATTCTTTATTGAACGCGCCCAGCAGATTGCCGATTTAATTAATGCGATACTGGATGCCATTGGTGCGATCGCTAGTGGTGCGATCGATCAAGCAATCAAGGGTGTTGAAAATGCCCTTGCTAAATCTTTACCAGTCGTCATCAGCTTCCTAGCAAGTCTTTTGGGCTTAGATGGAATTGCCGGCAAGATTCAGGCAATATTCCAAAAACTGCGGAAACCGATGGAAAAAGCAGTTGATTGGGTAATTGATAAAGGTGCAAAGGCGTTTAAGAAAGTTGGTAACAAGGTTAAGAATAGCAAGTTTGGTAAGAAGGCTGGAGAACTGAAAGATTCGGCGAAGGAGAAATATAAAGCAGGTAAGCGGTGGGTTGAGGATAAGAAGGAAACTGCACAAAATTGGTTTGAAGAGAAAAAGGAAGCTGCTTTAAGTGGAAAAGACCAGAGGACGCAAGAACAGAAATCAGCCGATTTAAAAGCTGCACTGAAGGAAGCAGAAAGGATTGGCGATAATGATGAATTGTCCTTAAAGGAAGTGAATAACCGCATCAAAACCATCAAGAAGAACTACCGGATGCAATATCTCAAGCTGGTTGTTGATAAACAGACAAAAGATGGAGATATGATTCACTTTGAAGGAAAAATTAATCCTGACGGCAAATCAGACCAGGTTGAACATAAGAGCAATAAAGAAGATGAAGGCAGATTTGATAAACTGCTGTATGAGTCTTTGAAGCAAGTTTCCAACACCCATTATAAAGGTTATTCTAAAGTCGATATCCGCAGCGGTAAAGCGCGACAATCATCGGAATTAATAGATCCTCGCGGTGCTTCTACTACAGAAAATCCCACAACTGAGACACCACGGAGAGATCGTGAATTACTTGAACGTTCAATATCTAACCAAAACGAGAAAACAGGAAAATTATCGGGTGTAAAAGATCCTCGTGGTGCTGCTATGGAAAATCCAACGGCTGAGACACCACGGAGAGATCGTGAATTACTAGAACGTTCCAGAGCTGATAGAGAAACGACAATAAAGCGAGAAGGTAATAAAATTCATCAAGAATTGGCTAAAGCGCAGATAGTTTATTCTGTAGCCAGTCAAGCAGAATTTTATCCGAATAATACTTTTAAAGTTGGTGGGGGAGATTTCTTTGTCTGCCAGGTGAATAATTACTACATAGTACCTACAGATAAAGCAGATAAAGTATACGACTACTATTTGAAATCTGCTAGCGGTGACACCTACAAACAAACAAGATCGTTATTACAAAAGAGACTTAAAGACTTACAAGAAGAAAAATCAAAAGCCGAGAGAGCAATCAGCGCAATTCAAGAAAATGACAAAATTGCTGACAAGCATAAAGCCGAAAAAATCCAAAATAAGGAACAATTAATTCAGCGTATTCAACAAGATTACACTGCCATAGAGAGTGCGGGAGACCCCAACATCATGCTGAATATCTGTAAAGAACAAATCCAAAATAAGAAGATTACAGGTTTCAACTTGAGCATCAAGGCAAAAGTTGGAGTTCCCCGAGAACTGACAAGTAAGTATGACTATGGAAGTAATGCTGTATCAGTTAAACAAGCTAAAGAGTTCTATAAGAATTTTCCCAATAGTATCACAGGTGCATCAAATCAGGAAACAGTATTTGTAGCATCAGTTGTTGCAGAACCATCACGGCATTCTGTGGCACATATTACCAATATGCTATTACTTGACGAGAGAAGTGAAGGCTTTAAAGATGAAAATGAAACTGTCTTCCAACATTTTTCAATGTCTCAAGCCGAGAGCGATCCTAATCCTAGTGATATTAAAACTGAGGAACTTGACTCTAGGCTAAATCATGAAGGTAAGAGAGAAATTGTTACTAGTAGAGATTTATCAGCAGTGAAAGAGAAAAATCCAAAATTATACCAAGATTTACGCAAGATTTTTGAAGATCATAAAGCTGAAAAAGATGAAAGTATTGTTGTCAAATTTAGTGACGCTATCATTAAATACCTGGAATTGCCTAACAACAGTTGATTATGAATAAAATATATGACAATACATTTTATAATGACTGCTTTGCTGGAAGCAGGTTGGCGGTCAACACTGACCGATGATTATTGGTTATTAATTCCTGTGGAGGAAGGTCACAGAGCATTTTTTATCTCTTTTTATTGTCAAGAAGAGCATAAAATGTTGTCCGCTAAAGGCAATATTCCAGTATATGTACCGGAAGAGAAAGAATCAGTAATTCTTGAGTTTATCAATTATGCAAATTATAGAATTCCTGTTGGTAATTTGGAATTAGATATAAATAGTAAGCAAGTATACTTTAAAATAGGTATGTTTTTTGAAAATATCCAGTTAAATCCTCAACTAGTACACAATATTGCACAAGAAGTTTATCAAGGAGTTCAAGATTTCTGGTTATCAATCCCATCGATTTTAGAAGATGAAATGGCGATAGAGGATGCATTTCAAAAAGCCAACCTAAACTAAATCCTTCAGGAAGGATAAAGGCTTATGGACGAAAAAATTTTACAGGCTTTGAAAAAAGAAGGTTGGAATTTAGAGAAGGCTAACAATGGTTTATATCACACTCGTTATCATGGTCAAAATGCTGAGTTAATAGTTCATCTCAATATCACGAATTTAGAGAAATCTATTATATTAGCCATTGCATACCTACCTATAAAGGTTATGCAATCTCAAAATAATAAAGTAGCACAATTTCTCAATCAATTAAACCTGAAAACATTTTTTGGCAGTTTTGAGTTGAATTATACTACTGGGGAAATTGCTTTTCGTACTGGTATTTTCTACTTTAATACAGACTTACAAATGCCTATGATCGTTAATTGTCTTGATGCTGCGGCTTATGCTGCTGATATGGATTACCCATCTATTCTAGAAAAAGTTGGAGATAATTGAATCTAACATAACGCTGAAGCTGGAAATCTCAATATAGCTGAATATAAAGTGCGATCGCCTCATACTAACTTGGCAATGGGATAAGGTATGGGGCGATCGCGCCTTTTGGTCTTATATTATTAGTCCAAAAGCTTAGTCCAAAAGCCTCGGTTCAGGTTAAATTGCAATTCTATGAAAGCGTACTAATGCAAGCATAAATTTGTAGGATATGGTAACTGAAAATCATCAATTAGACAGTGAACTAACCCTACACGACTCCTCCCAATCCCCTTTAAGTGTTCGCGCGATCGCCCTCTCCCTCACCACACAAGACAACGAACTCATCGAGTGTCGCCTCACCTTCCAAGTCAACCCACAACTCTACCAACGCATCGATACCGCCGCCTTATTCAATCTCAAACCAGATGCACGTAATCCTCTATCATCTGGCAAATTCCTCAGCAAACCAGACATTACAATCGAAGTCAGCCTAAAACCCGATTTATTACCACTCTTAGCAGAACACGCCATCAAAATTGACGAAGCTGCAAAATATTTCCTGAATTTAAGCCAAGAACAACCCGATAACCAAATCCTCTTCACTGAAAGTTGGTTGGGTTTATCTGTTAAACAGCAACAAGAATCAGGCGAAATCGGCTATCGTACTCTTTGGTCTTATATTAGTCCAGAAAATCTGGCTCAAACAAGCGCTTTCGGTGAAGGAATTGCTGAAGGTATTGTCAACTTTTTTAAAGATTGGACTGAGGCGAATTTATCTGTCAAAACTCAGAAAGCATCTGCCAAAATGCTGGAGGGAATCGATAAAATTTTAACAGAATTAGCTAATATTAACCCAGATGATATTACACAAAAAATAGAGGCAAATATTCCACCATCTCCTACAAGTAGTAATATTTTTGAAGCAATAATTAATTTCTTTCAAGCTGATAATTGGCCGTTTGTACAACTTCCAGTACAGCCAGCTTTACAAATACCGTTCCAAGGCGAAAATGGAACATGGAATTGTTATGCTAGAGCCAGAAATGAACAAAATCAATTCGTTTTTTACTCAATTTGTCCAGTCAATGCACCAGAAAATAAGCGGCTGGCTGTAGCAGAGTTTATAACTAGAGCTAATTCTGGCATGATTATCGGCAACTTTGAACTAGATTTTACCGACGGCGAGATTAGTTACAAAACCAGCATTGATGTCGAAGGTGACAGACTCAGTTTTGCCCTCATTCAGCGGGTGGTTTACGCCAATGTCACGATGATGGATGAATACCTGCCAGGGATTATGTCTGTCATCTATGGTAATGTATCGCCAGAAGAAGCGATCGCTCAAGTTGAAAGGTAAGCTAATTATTCATAGTGATACCGACAAGCGAGAAAATCAATCTGAGTGTTTCCCACCCGATATACAAGCCGATGTTCTAAATCAATTCGCCGCGACCAAATATCTGCATCCATATATTTTAATGGTTCTGGTTTACCAATACCCTCAAATGGGTCTTGCATTACAGCCGTAACCAAATCTAATATTTTCGATGCTTTCTGAAAATCCTGCTTAAACCACCAAACTAAATCTTCTTTAAATTGAGAACTAAAACCAGGACTGCGATTAACAATAACTGGTTTAATTTCAATGGGTTCAGCTTTCTTTTTCTTCTTCTTGCTCAATCCCCAACTCCTGCTGAAGTTCTGCTAGCGTTTGAGATTGGATTTTTCCTGTTTTTGATTCTTCTATTGCATCCAATAAACGACGCGCATTAGCAGGCGATCGCAAAAGATAAACCGTCTCAAGTAAACTCACTAAATCTGATTCAGCAATTAAGGCTACATTTTCACCATCACGACGGTTGATCATGTACACCTGATGATTTTCTACCACCAGCTCTAATAACTTAAAAAAGTCATTTCTCGCATCGGTTGGGGATGTGATTTTGTAAAACAACATTAGTTAATGTACATAAAGTTGTACATAAATTATAAACTATGCGGTTCGTTCTTCCATTACTGTTACCTAAATCTTGACAAACAAGCGATGTCTAACAACAAGCCGCTACCCGCCTCCGCCCAAGTTGAAAGGTATGCTAATCATTCAGCATTGGAAATTTTTAGTACATTTTTATAGAGTAAGCCAGATTAAGGTTCTACTATAACGAGGCCTACGGCAACGCGTTCGCGTAGCTTCTCCGACAGGAGAAGCGGAAACGCCAAAATTGAAGGTTAGTTGGATATTTGTTTTTTTGCTAGTCCCTAAGCGGAAGTCATAGTAACAATTGCCACTATGACTTCTGCTGCGGTTGAGTATTTCTGAATCTTGATTTAAATTCGCAACTAAACCTTTGCTTCCAAAGATTTGAGTAACTCGGTATTCACGCCTGATTCACGAGTCAGGGCAATTTTGCCAGTGCGGGCGATTTCTTTCAAACCAAATTTTTGTAATACTTGCACGATCGCTACCATTTTACCTGGATCTCCCACAACTTCTAAGGTGAGAGAATCTTCTGCCACATCCACAACTCGCGCCCGGAAAATCTGAGACAATTCGATCACTTCTGAGCGATTGCTGGTACTAGCATTCACCTTCAAAAGCATCAATTCCCGCTCGACACAAGGTGTTTCGGTAATGTCCTGAACTTTTAGGACATTGACTAACTTGTACAGTTGCTTGGTGAGCTGCTCGATCACGCGATCGTCACCAGGGACAACCATTGTAATTCGAGAGACTCCTCCTTGTTCAGCAGGGCCAACAGCAAGGCTTTCAATATTAAAGCCGCGACGCGCAAATAAACCAGAAATGCGGGAAAGAACACCCGCCTCATCTTCTACGAGAACTGAAAGGGTATGTTTCATCTTCGCCAACAGAGGCTAGAGCAGGAATTGAGTAACGCAGACACTAGCAAAGGGCAACGCTAGACCTACTACCGCACTAAATTTTCAGTGCGACCTCCTATTGTAAACTTAACCGTTGCACTCGTTGCATTCTCAATCGAGAAATTGTCTAGAAATCATACCGCAAGCAGTAATTTCATTGAATGAATATCTTTTTATTGGCAGATGCGGCATTTTTGTAAAACTTTTATACTCAAATTTGATAGGCCGCTAATAGGAGAAAAGTTTTATGGGTTGGTTACAAAGATTGTTTGGCATGGAAAAACCTCAAAATGCCGAAGTAAATCCGGCTCCACAGGCTATAGAGCAAGCTCCTAGTGCTAATTTTGCTACTGCTACGCAATCGATACCCCCAGAACGTCTGGGATTAAACGGAGAATATGACCAAAGTGGTTTGGCAAAGCGGGTAGCGTTGGCATTTGATGAAGACGCCCAACTCGACGATGTTAATACCCTTTGGGTTGCTCAGACAGGTAGCACTGTGGTGTTGAAAGGTAAAGTTCCTAGTCAAGAAATTCTCAACAAAATGGTTTCTGTGGCGCGTTCTGTGAATGGGACTACAGATGTTGACACTAACCAAGCGACGATTGGCTAGTTACTGCTAATGCGATCGCACCCTCATTGCATAATAATATTTAGGGAACAGCCAATGGTTGGCGATCGCCAATCCATCTCTCAATCCAATCTAAAATCGCTTGGTTAACTTGTTCTGGACATTCATCATGGGGACAATGCCCTACATCCTCCAGATTCAGCAGTTCCAACTTCTCGTTATATTGGGCAAATTGGCTAGCTAGTGCTGGCGGAACAAATCGGTCTTTTTGTCCCCAAATTAAAAGCATGGGAATTGTTAAGGTTGGTAATACTGTCTTGACACTAGGACTAAAATTAATTCCGATCGCAGCTTTGAACAAAGCACTAAATGCTCTCGCAGAACCCCGGTCTTGGGGAGGCCCTGCTAAAATTTCGATAAGTTCATCGGTAATCGCCTCTGGGTTAGCATAGGCGAGACTAGCCCAGCGACGCAGCACCGCAGGACGGCGCACGAAGTTAAATACAGGTTTAAGTATCAACGGTGAAGCAACAACATTTTTAATTGCTGTGACGAGTGGGCGCAGCACAGGAGGAATTGCTTCTTGTTCTAATGACGGGTCGGGTAAACTCATCATCACCATACCCAGCAGCATATCGGGATGAGCGGCGGCGGCGGCCATAGATATTAGTGAACCGTTGGAATTGCCTATTAATATTGCTGGTTGACGGATAAATGTTTTCCAGAAATCGTAAACCTGTTCAACCCAGAGTTCGATGCTGTAATTAGCTGCGGCTTTTTCAGAAGCACCAAAACCCAACATATCTATAGCGTAAACTGTATGATACTCACCCAATACTTCTAAATTATGTCGCCAATGACCAATGGAAGCGCCAAAGCCATGTAACAGAATTAGGGGTGTTGTATTGTGGTGATTTTGGCTAGGGCGAATGTAAGTGTAGCGAGTTTGCCAGCCACGCCAAATCCAATCTCTTTGATTACCAACTCGTTCCTGCCAGTGTACCGTAGCGATCGCACTTACCTCCGATTTATCAGCGTTGAAATACCATTATAAGAATTGGGCATTGGGGATTGAAAAGAGGCAGAGGTGCGGAGGGGCAGCACTTCGGCTCCCTTCGACTACGCTCAGGGCAAGTCGCTCAGTGACCGAGGGGCAGAGGGGAAAAACTTACTGCAACTTCTCCCCTGCTCCGCTGCTCCCCTGCTCCCCTGCTCGCCTGCTTCTTCCCCATTCCCCATTCCCTATTTATCTAACAAATTGGGGCATAATTTCAGCAGCGGTGAATATTCCATAGATGCCGCGTTGGTGCAATTGTCTACCAGCTTTGAGATAGCCAAAAGCAGGGCCGCAGACATTTGCTGCCATGCTGGTTTCATCTCCGAGAGTAAATGTATGGGTAGAAATCTTCCCTTCAAAGGTACGTCCTGTTACCTTCACATTAGTGCTGAGAGGCTTTTTGGGATTGCGGGTATCGACTACACCACCAACTGTAACGCGATCGCGCCCTACTATCCCGGCTACTTCTAACATCACATCATCAGCGTGTTCCATATTTTTCAAAGTCAGCACGCCGTTAGTTTTATCTAGTAGTGCTTCTACTTCCGCGTCAGTCATCGCCCTAGCAGCTTCTACTGTGTAACCAGGCATGTGGCCAATGTCTTCCCGAACAGTGGCGCGGTAAGCTTCCCAGTTAGCAATTCCCACCCCAAAGGTAATTTCAACTTGATGAATTTCGGCGTAACTTTGGGCGGCTAAAGCTGCTGCTGCTGTTAATAGTCCAGGGGTAGCACCACATCCTGTCATGTAGGTAATCCCGGCGGCTTGCAGTTCCTCTTTCATCGCTAGGAGTTGTTCTACAGCAGTGGTGCGTTTAATTGCATCTACTAATACCCCACGCCAACCAGATTTGATAAATTCCTTGGCGACATTGGGAATAAAGTCATTTGGTAGGTTGGGTAAAGCCAAAAAATACCCATCTACTTCAGCTATTTCGATTAAATCTTGAATACTTTGATTTGTTAATGTACCAATTGGCTCTAAATAACCCACCGAACCTTGGGCTTGATAGGTTGCAATGGATTTTTCAGTATTTAAACCTTCAGCAGCATAAACGTAACCTTTTTGATCTGCTGCTGCGACTAAAATCATTTCTCGTTTGCCAGCAACTACCTTAGCGGCTGCTTGTCCGAGTCCGCCAAAACCCAGTACTCCCACACGTATCGCTGGCGAAATATTTAGAGAATTTTTGATTTGTTCAGAATTCATAGTCAATTCGTTAAGTTGAATCAAAAGCCTTGATTATTCGGCATCTCAGCTTCCGGCTGGTAACTGGTGGCTGATGGCTGATAACTCAAAGCTATAGAGATTAATTATGATTCATTATCCTGGGTTCTTTGGCTGGATATTGCAGATATTTATCTACTAGCGATCGCTTTTGAGTTTTTTGACTGGGAATATACCAGATTTAAACCAATGGCCGCAACTGGCAACTGAGAGGAAGGCTTAAGAATACTGGCTAAACTTGACGCTTTGACACAATAGAGTTTATGGGGTGATGATGCAAATACTCACGGAGGCGATCGCTTAAAGTGGTATGAAGTTGTTAAAATTCTGAGTATTATGAAGCGCATTTGCACTAAAGTTAATATTTTTACAATAACTTTATTATCTGCTTTTCTATTTGCGAACACCACTAATTTATTGCTAGTGCAGACAGTCACAGCTAAACCAGTACAGACAAAAAAGCCAGTCAATCAACCAATACCATTCAACTCAAGAGTACGAATATATCCTGCAAATAATAGCTTACCAGCAAGCCGTTTGATGACGATTGAAAGTGTTATTAAAAAGTCTAGTAAGATGCGAATTACAGAAGCAAAACTTACAACATACGAAGAATTTGCAGCCAAAACAGGAGAGTACAAATCATCGATTTCTAATAACCGAATGGTGTGGATAGTGACTGGTTTTGTCCAAGGTGAGTTGAGAATGTCTAGAGGTAGAAGTGTCTGTACTGATAACGCTAAACTTGTGGAAGTAAGGGATGCTGAAACTGGCGATTCTTTTGGTAGAAGTATTTACTGTCCCCCAAACAATCAGATAAATTTTATGCGGTAAAGTCGACTTAGAATCAAAATAACTTGTTTTCAGGAGATTCACTGTTTATGAATATAGAAATTTTGCCAGCAATAAGCCGTAATTAGACTGGTGCGTAGGCGTAGGCGTAGGTCGTTGTAGACATCGCTTCATTATCTATAGTGATAATAAGTTCATCTGTAAGCAGTAATTTTAACGCTCATAAATTTCTAATGGTAAATTGTCTGGGTCTTTAAAGAAAGTATATTTTTTTCCTGTAATTTCATCAACTCTGATATTTTCTACCTCTAACCCTTTTGATTTTAAATAATAAACAGTTTCCTCTACATCATCAACTTGAAAAGCAAGATGTCTTAAACCACAAGACTCTGGTTTACTAGGCCGTTGTGGAGGATTGGGAAAAGAGAATAGTTCGACTTGAGTATTTTCTGTAACTTTTAAATCTAATTTATAAGAATTTCTGGCGGCGCGAAAAGTCTCTTGAATAATCGGAAAGCCTAAAACTTCTACATAAAATTTTTTGGAGCGATCGTAGTCAGAACAAATAATGGCTACATGATGAATGCCAGTGGTTTTCATGTGTACTTTTCCAGCTACTAATCATTTACCTGTAGCACTTTTAGCAGAGTTTTACTAGTCTTTGCAAGATAAGGGCTTTAGCAAAGTGCTAATCTTGAAAATGCAAACCTTCCGCAATGAGCCGTTTCACACAAATTATGCGGTAATTTTAACGTAAAATTATGGTTTGCTTATGGCACTAACGGGTGCTTGACCGCAGAAAAACCGTGCTATGTTCCCAAAAACAGGCGTCACGAAGAACGCGTAAAGCTTCCAAACCTTGATTTTTCCTTGCCAAAGCGCACTGTTGGCAATGTGATTGCAAATGCTTATATATCATCTGTGCGCCAAAATAACCCTACAACCCTTATTATCTCGTTGTGTGATACAACTTCTGCCAAATTTACGTGGTTCTTCAGTTGACCTTCCCTTCCATATGGTAAAAAATCAGCTTAGCACCCAACCGAGAAGCTTTTGGTTCAGTTTTGATAACCATACCGTAATTGCATTAGCGATGGCGTTCCGTCCACCGGAGACGATCGCATAAATTAGCAATCACTGGAATTAGAGATAAAATTTGGTATAAATTATATATCAGTGGTGAAATTTATCCCGAACAAAAAGAAACAGTACCGATTGACGCATCAACAGTTATCTTTACTGGTGCAAGCGCTGGTTTATTGGTTAATTTGTCAGAATTGATACTCCATCATGTGTCCTTTAGCATAGAATCCTCGGTGAGTATAGAATGCCTCTGCATCAATGTTGTGGTTTGCAACATAGAGACGAAGACAGCTTATGCCTTCCACATCAGCAAGTTTCTTCACGTAATCCAATAAAATTGTACCAACACCTTTCTTCTGGAACTCTGGAAAGACGACGTAGTTGTCAAGGTACCAATAAGCAGAATTATACCAAGCCTCAAAGGTTTTTTTGATCTCAAGTTGTCCTATAACCCGATCGTTTTCTGTCCAAGCTAAGACATACTGACCCAGTGAGGAATTCTCGATCATCGTTTCTACACCCTCACGAACTGCCATTGGATTTAGATTTTCACCTAGCTTGTGTCCAAGGTACAAATGGAGTTTGACAATCTCGTCAATCACTTGATGACGATGAAAGTAATGCCCATCACCTGTAACAATTTCATTCGGATAGCTACTAGGAAGAAGAATGCCAACGCAAACTTTAAGAGTGGAAGTTGAAGTAAGGCAAGGCATAGTTGATATCCTCTGTGATGCTTCAGTAGCTTTTGGTTGAAGAAGGCAGCTATGCAGAGGGCAGTTTCCTTCTACCTCCTGTCTTCTGCATAGCTGCCTTTCTTGATAAACGTTAAACTCACACGCTTACCTTTTTGCCAGGTTTCGTTGAAAACCTTCTTGATTTTTATACGCATCAATCGCTTTTTGGCAAAGGTCAGTGGAGTATGCTTTCATCCCAGATGCATTTTGCTATTGACTTTCATTATCTTCCCACATGCTGTATTTCACTCAAACGAAAACCGCTATAGTTTCTTTCTAAAAGCTCCTAACGGTCAATTACCCATAAAAATATCACGGAACTTAGGCTGGTTAAGCTGTGTAGCAGTTTAATTCCTCACAGAGTTTTTAAATGAGCGAACTGACCGTCTTAACTTATAAATAATTTTTTTTAGCACTAAGAACGGATTTTTCTTCAGCAGCAAAGTTGAAATCACAAGCCAGCCAATTAAAATAAATATCAAAACTAAGATAAAATAATGGACCAGAGAAAAAGTATTAAAATTATGTGACTTCGAGTTATATATGTTTGCCAAATTAGCGACAGCATTGGTGGCAGTAATAAAGGTAAGACAACTTAAAGTAATCCCTAGTGTTTGGATCGAAGTTCGTTCTTGATCGGCAGAATGAGATGCAAACTCTCTAATCCTGTCGCTAAAATCGCGCCATAATTGATCGGTGCCCCATACTTTATGTAAGTTTTCCATAATAGCTAAGTATTGCCCTTTAAAAGTGTAGCGGAACGGTCTTGAAGCCTTTGCTACTTCCATGTAATAATCTCGAAGAGAATCAATATCGGTTTGCTCAAATCTACCATATTCCCGATAAAAAAGAGCGTTTTGCATGAACTTGCAGATGAATGAATCTATCACATAGAGTACATGCCAAGCTGCTATCGACAGTATGACAGTTGTTTCTACGTCATCTCTAAACCTTGCCCAATCACCTGAAACATAAGTTGCCTCCTCGTTCACTCGAACTTTTACATTTTTGAATGTAATGAAATCATCGTAGAGTTCATTGTTGTTGCTGTAAAATATCCAATCGCCATAGGGAATATCTGGTTCTTCTAAACAAGTTCTTTCTGGAAGAATTTTGAAGAGTTGTAGAGAGTACTGATTAGGTGCCCATATATCCATTAGTTTTAGGTAATGTCTTCGAGCATACTCTACTTTTTCTCTAATAGTTTTTGACATTCGTACTCTATCTCTCCACTCATCAAAATCATTCAAATCATTCAAATCATTCAAATCATTGACAGGTAATATCTGAAGTGTACGCAGTACAAAACAGGCTACACCGCTTGTAAAAAAACATACTTTACATTCAACTTCTTGTTCTTCATTAATCAATTTTTTACTGGGACTTTCTTGTATTAAAGCAAGAATTTTATGACTATTTTCAAGACTCCACTTGAACTCAACCATTAGTCCAAGCGGACAGGGAAAATGGAAATCAGGTGGTGAACCAGTAAATTCTGTTTTGTAAGAAAAATCTCGAATCTTACCCTGCTCTGATGCAAAAAATCCACTCCAACTATCGTAAAGACTTTTTTGTCTATTAGAGTCTGCTTCAATCAGATAAACCTTACCAGACTCAAATGGGAGCAGTAATGTAACTGCTGAATTCCTCGTCCAATTATTTGCCATATTATTAACCCTTTTGGGGACGCATTGACATGCTTAATTATGTCCTTAAGTAGAGTTTAGTGCTTATCCTACCCCTCTGCTTTAGCAGTCCAAGGAATTTAGCGATTACTTGTGGTTAGGCATCTAGAATCCAACTACCGAAACAGCTTTCCGCTTCTGCTCTGGCGTTACCTCCAGATAACGCTGCAACATCCCCAGGTCGCTGTTAAAGAGATTTCTTGAATAGTTTTCAAAGGTATCCCAGCGCTTGACATCTGCGTAAAGGATACCGTTGGCGAAACATTACTTAACATAAAAACGCTGATTTTATCGTGTAATACATGGATAGGATGAACTACTGTTCCATGTATTACACGGAAGAAAAAAAATAAGTTAGCTGCCTCAATTATCAATAAACTAGAAGAAATACCTGGGAGGCAGTATATGTGTTTACATCCCGAAAAAATTCCTCTTATTCCTAATGAAACGGTTCGTGTAGCCAAGGCCGCATTTCCAAAAGGTAATCTCTATATGCGTCTGCGCGACGAACTTGGAATCTTGTTTCAGGATGAAGACTTTGTGTCTGTATATCCTCCGAGGGGGCAGTCAGCACAAACACCTTGGCGATTAGCGATGGTACTGATAATGCAATTCTTAGAAAACCTATCTGATAGACAAGCAAGTGAAACTGATAAGTATTGTTTGTAGAAGCAATGACTTTGGGCGTGTACCCTCGCGACCAGAATACATAAAAGGTGTAGTAAGATGTCCTCCAAAAACAACATAAGTATTACCGATTTAACTAACTCCGCAAATGAAAAAATATAAAAAATCTTAAGTAATTACGTGTAAATCAATCAAAGTTTGTAGTAAGGGCTTTATCCCTGAAAATCCTTGTTTTGAAAGATGAATCGCTCACTAAAGCAAGCCTTAATTTTTGCATAGTCCTACATGGACTTTCGCATCATTGAACTACCTAACCGCTATGAAACTGTTGCTTGCTCAGGGATTACCACTCTCTGCGACAGCATACTTATGCCAAATAGCTTCGATTTCATACCCATTAGGCTTTGGTGACTGCATCTTTCTTTCCATGACTTCTGCCATTCCTAGCATCATGCAAGTTAGGCTTGGCCATTCCATAGAAATTACTAAATCTTCCCATAAAAAGAGTATTGGTGATTTTTCCTGTTGTTTTTTATTACCAACTACAACGTATAAGCCATTCTCCGTGCTAGAAATGGGAAACAAGCGTGAAGAAAAATTATTGCTATTCAGGAGAGAAGCTAGAACTTTTTGCTGGCAATTATTTGTCTTTCTTGATAGCTGTAATTTGTGTTCGTTCTTCTTTAACCAAGAGGCTATAGAGCAATATGTATTAATTGCTTCTCCTAACGGAAAAAAAACGTCATCTTCAAATGGAAATTCAAATGGAAAATAACTGTCGAAGGAATCCCAATTTTTTTTGGGGTTGACACCAATAGGCAAACAACTATTACCCCTTTGGTATAGTTCACAAAGTTCTAATGGTAAATTAAACGGATACTTCTGAGTAAGTTCCTGGATCTGCTCAAAACTTAATTTTGGAAGATAATCTGGATTATAACCGCCGCAAACACTCCAATCTTCAAGAAAGCCTATATAACCACTCTGTTCTGCAAGGATTGCAATCTTATCAATAACAGAGTTTATTGTTGACATTCTACACTTCCCAACAAAGTCAATTTTTACTATTCCTGTAAAACAGTCTTTGATACAATCCTAGTCTTCTTCAAATCTGCTTCCGAAAGTTCTTCGCCAGCTTGCAGGCGAGTGGCGGAAGTTTGCAACACTGTCGCTGCACCTTTATCTCCAATTTGTAAAGCGGTTTTGGCAGCCGTTTGTAGCATCGTGGCTGCACCAGTGCGATCGCCTTGTTGCAATTTCGCTTCGGCTAACTGGGTTTGGCGATACTTCGCTAATGCTAAAATAGATTGTTGCACTTGAGGATTAGATGTCGGTTGATACGCCCGCACTACATCTGCATACACCGGCATGAGAGGCGAAAGTAAACCTTCTTCGTTAACCAACGGATCATCATAACGGATTTGTAGATGAGCGATCGCTTGTTTACCTTCTGGCAATTGTCCCAGATAAATGTTCGCCAAAACTACCCGTTCTACATCCTGCATCAAATCTCCCAAACGTACAGCAAAGCTACCATCAGCTTCGGGTTCCACTGGTAACTCAATTGTGTCTGGGGCAACTTGGGCAATAGGTTTCAGTTCTGCTAATCGCACATTTGGCACTAGAGATAACAGCAGGTAGGCATTAGTTAACCCAATCGACTGAATCCGCCCAAATAGTCGGCTAAATTGATCTACAGCTTGTTCAGGGCGTTCAATATACGCTAAAGTCCCACCACCAACATCAGCAATTTTTTCCAGCAAATCCTGATTCCAGCTATTGCCAAATCCGAAGGTATTGATAGTTAGGTTCAGCTTGGCAGCCTTTTGCGCCAGTTTCAGACAGCGTTTATTGTCATCTCGCCCAATATCCCATTTCCAAATCCGCAAACCGCTTTCACCATGCCCATCCGTCAGCAGAAACGCCTGAGAAACAGCGCCTCTTGTGCCCTTCATCAGTTCTGTAATTCCCAATTCCAAACCATCAGCGATCGCAGTGCCACCGCTAGCAGTCAGTTTGCTTTTTATTTGAGATTTGATGCTTTCGGGGTCTTCAATCGCTTGGTTAGGGATAATGACTTCCGCAGTACCGGAAAAAGCCACAACTGAAATGCGATCGCCTACTTTCAACCGATCGATTAATCCTTCCACCGCCTGAATCGCCATTTTAATTGGTTGTCCATGCATGGAACCACTTTTATCCAAAATCAAGCAGAGATTGAGTGGTAGATTTCGATCGGACTCACCAGCAATCGCAAAAATCGTCATTGCTAGTTGACGTTGGCTACTTGTTTGAGCCACATCAACATTATTGTCATTTAACGCGGAGAGCAATTTAACTTTCATTGAGGAGGAGTATCTTGCAAAACTGTTTTGGAGACAATTCTGGTTTTCTTGCGATCGCTTTCAGATAAATCTCCACCAGATTGTAGCTGGGTGGCAGAAGTTTGCAACACCGTCGCCGCCCCAGTATCTCCCATTTGCAAAGCAGTTTTCGCAGCCGTTTGTAACATCGTCGCTGCACCACTGCGATCGCCCTGTTGTAATTTCGTTTCAGCTAGCTGGGTTTGGCGATACTTAGCTAATGCTAAAATGGATTGTTGCACCTGGGGATTCGGGTCTGCTTGGTAATTTTTCACTACATGGGCATAAACTGGGATATTTGGTGTAACTAAACCTACTTTGTTAGCGGCTGGGTCATCGTAGCGGACTTGTACATTAGCGATCGCTTGTTCACCTGTTGGCAATTGTCCCAAATAAATATTAGCTAAGATTACCCGTTCTGCATCTTTCATTAAATCTCCCAACCGCACAGCGAAACGTCCATCAGCTTCTTGTTGCAGTGGTAACTCGATTGTGTCTGGGGAAACTTGGGCGATGGGTTTAAGTTCTGCTAGCCGGACATGGGGCATGAGGGAGAATAACAGATAAGCATTAGTCAATCCCACTGTTTGAATACGGCTGAACAAGCGATTAAACTCTTCCACTGCCTGTTCGGGTTTTTGAATATAAGATAAAGTACCTAAGCCAGCATCAGCAATTTTTTCTAAAACATCTTGGTTCCAGTTGTCACCAAATCCCAAAGTATTCAAAGTCAAATTATAGCTAGCAGCTAATTGGGCAAATTTCAAACAGCGATTGTTATCACCGTGTTCATTTTCCCCGTCGGTTAACAAAAAAGCTTGGGAAACAGTATCTTTTTTGCCCTTCGCCAACTCCTCAATCCCCAAACGCAGTCCTTCATCAATCGCAGTTCCACCATCGGCGGCTAGGCGATTGATTTGCTGTTTGATTTTCTCTGGATTTTCGACACTTTGACTGGGTACTAAGACTTTGGCACGGTGATCGAAAACTACCACACTGAGGCGATCGCCGGGATTGAGTCTATCCACCAGACGATTCGCGGCTTTTTTGACCGTTTCTAGCGATCGCCCGTTCATCGAACCACTATGATCGAGAATTAAGCATAAATTCAGGGGTACATGGCGATCTTGATTTTCTGCGATCGCCGAAATCGAAATTCCCAACTGACGTTGACTGTTCAGTTGATTTGCGTCCAAATTACCATCATTCAAGGCAGGCTGCAAATTAACCTTCATAACTCAGAGTCCCTATTCAGGATATACATATTAAAAAATAACTTCAAAGCACTACTTTAGCTCTACGGAAAACTTATCCAACATAAATACACTAATATAATCAGAATATCTTAGAAGCCAAGCATTGGCAGATGCGAAGCCACCTTCAGCATTAGGGAGAAATCCGCACCTTAAGGAAGGCTGGCATCACGCTAGGATGTATTACAGTTAACGGCATAGTTTCAGGCGATCAGTTGCTATGGACATTTCCCCAATTAAGGCTGTTCAAGCCCCATATTACGGCGATAACTTTTACCGGACACCACCGCCAGATTTACCTTCCCTCTTATTGAAGGAGCGAATTGTCTATATTGGGATGCCTCTGGTGCCTGCTGTCACGGAATTAATCGTGGCCGAATTGCTGTTTTTGCAATCCGACGACCCCGACAAACCGATTAAAATCTATATCAACTCCACCGGCACTTCCGGTTACAGTGGCGAACCCATTGGCTTTGAAACCGAAGCCTTCGCCATTTATGACACCATGAAATATATCAAACCTCCTATCCACACCATTTGCGTTGGTTCCGCAATGGGAATGGCAGCGATGCTTCTCAGTGCTGGTACAAAAGGTTGCCGCGCTAGTTTGCCTCACTCCTCGATTATCCTGCATCAGCCCAAGAGCTACGCCCAAGGTCAAGCAACGGATATTCAAATTCGCGCCAGGGAAGTTTTGGTAAATAAAGGGGCGTTAGTTGATATCTTACATCGCACCACTGGACAGGCTCCAGAAAAAATTACTAAAGACATGGATCGGTTGTTATATTTAACACCCTATGAAGCGAAGGAATACGGTTTAATTGACCGAGTTTTTGAGAAAGAAGAACTCGCCAATCCCCCACTTCCTGCCAGTGTCCTTTAATTTGCCATTCGTCCTTTGTCCTTCGTCCTTTGTTAATAACTAAAAATTATTAATGACCAATGACTAATGACCAATGACTAATGACCAATGACTAATGACTAATTAAAAACGGAGTAAATTATGCCTATAGGCGTTCCTAAAGTTCCTTACCGGATGCCCGGTGGACAATATACAGATTGGATTAGCATCTACGATCGCCTTTACCGGGAACGGATTATATTCTTGGGGCGAGATATTGATGATGAAATTGCCAATCAAATTATCGCTGTAATGCTGTATCTGGACTCAGACGATCCAGGTAAAGATATTTATTTATACATCAATTCCCCAGGTGGGATGGTTACATCTGGCATGGCTATTTTTGACACCATGCAACATATTAAATCAGATGTAGTGACTATTTGCGTGGGATTAGCTGCTTCAATGGGGTCTTTCCTGCTGGCAGCTGGCACCAAAGGCAAACGGTTAGCATTGCCTCACTCACGGATTATGATTCACCAGCCTTCAGGTGGTACCCGTGGACAAGCAACCGATATCGAAATTGAAGCTAGAGAAATTCTGCGGATTCGTCACCAGCTCAATGGCATTTATGCTGATAAAACAGGTCAGACCATAGAAAAGATTGAAAAAGATATGGATCGTGACTTTTTTATGTCTGCCGAAGAGGCAAAAGAATACGGTTTAATTGACCGTGTGATTGAAGAACGAACCTCGGTAATAACTGGGGAATAGGAAGGCAGGGGGCAGAGGGGCAGAGGAGTAAGGGAAACAGGGGAAGAATTCTAACTTATAACTCCTAACTCCTAGCTCGCTAATCCCCAATGCCCTTTTATGAACAAACTGTCAAGATTGAACTTTAAAATAGAAAATTAGCCCTTATCATTAATAGTCCGGGCTTGAAGCTGATACTGACAGATAATAGCCAATAGCTAAATATTCGATAGCTGATAGCTCAAGATGGATCTTGGAGATTGCTACCGTTTACTAGGTTTAAGATCGGGAGCTTCTTTTGCTGACATCAAAGCGTCTTACCGACGACTGGCGCAGCAATATCATCCCGATATCAACCCAGATGACAACAAAGCCAAAGATAAATTTATTGCGTTGACAGAAGCGTACAAACTCCTGATGACAGTGGTACTACCAGAGGAAACTGTGGCACATTCAACTCAGGTATCAACATCTGGTATGCGTGATGACGCTAAGGCAACGCATAGGCAGAAAACACCAGTAACAACGGTGACAAGTCAAGAATCAGGGAAACCAAAGCCGCCTAATTTATTGGAAATAGAAGAACGGCTGAAGTGGAAGACTTATGAGCAATTGCAGCGATTTTTGCAAGAAAAACGATTTCCCCAAGCGATCGCCTTGGCGGAAGCTTTAGCAGATCGTTTGTCAACAGATGCAGAAGTTCGCCAATGGCTAGCGATCGCTTATCAAATTTGGGGACGGGCGCTAATTTCCGAAAAACAACTACTCAAAGCCAGAATTTATCTCAAAAAAGCTTTGAAAACAGATCCTCATAATAAAAGTCTCTGGTATGAAGTCCAGCGTGATTTCCAGCGCTTGGAGCAAATTTTTTAAAGATTCAAAATTAGCCCTTTCAAGCTAGGTAAAATTTTTGGACAATAATTCTTCTTACTTCTGTGTTATCTGCGACTAATGCAGTTAAATATAATTCCCAAAAAATGCTGAGTCACCTTGAAAGGGCTAGTTCTGAGTATAAAACTTTTACCAAAAACCTTGATTTTCGGATTCTGTTAGCAAATAAACGCTTCAATTATCGCTTTATTTACAGTTGAAAAATACGCTCTTATTTTTCTTTGTTCAGAGTGATTAAAGAGGGTTAATTACTTTAGATTTTTGTTACATACTTAGAAATTTTTCTGCCTATTTACTATAAACAGTTAATCTAGTAAATAAATATAAAATTGAATTTGGAAACCACTCATGGGGATCAGAACAATCACCAGGGTTTTCGGCCTATTCATCTCCACATCGCTAGCATTTGCGACCGCCGCTCAGGCTGCGCCGTTCAACAGTCCGGGCTATCCAAACTACCCTTATGAAGGTCGCTACCCGGAGTCCACGCCCTGCCGTTACAACCTCCAGCAGAGTAAGAGGGCAACCTGGGCTGGAAGCAACATAACGCTGAAGTACTTCTACAGCGGCCAATGCGGTTCATTCGCACGAATCGACAACGCGCCGCCTTACTGCAAGGTCTACCTCGATCGCACCCGGAGCAGTAACCCCAACCCTAGCAGCTGGGACTATGTTGGTGAGACCGTCGATCCGGGCATTAACTTTGCCTACACGAAGGTCGGCAATAACCTCAGTGGTCGCCTCTCCCGCGCGGCCCTAGTCTGCGGCACCGGAACCGTCGTGACCCGCACTAACTGGTACTAAGCGTGACTTTTCACAGGATGTGGAAAAAGGAGAGCGGTTCGCTAATTGCTACAGATCGCAAGTTGGAAAGTCTGACCGGAGATTTCCTTAGAGCGGACTTTCCATAAAATCTAAAATTGGTACGATCATCGCTGCCATCCACGTAGCACTGCTCCCAAGGTAGCGATTCCCTCAACAATCTTCTCGGTTGTTTGAAAGCTAAAAGCTAACCTAATGGCATCATCTCCTTGTCCATTAGCGTAGCAACGAGTCCCTGGCAGAAAACTGACGCCATGTTCATTGGCAGCAGTTAGGAGTGCTTTGGCGCTGATGTCTGGCGGCAATTTACACCACACGAAAAAGCCACCACCTGGTCGCAAAGCAACTATATCACTGGGAAACTCATGAGCGATCGCTTCTAACAACAAATTACACTTATGTTTGTAACAGGCGATTAGCTCCTGAATGTGACGTTCTAGTTTACCTGTAGCACAGTAGCGGCCAACCACATGGCTGACAAACGGCCCCACAGGCCCTTCACTTTTGAACATTGCCAACCGCTCAATAATTGCTGGATCGCCACAAGCCCAGCCTAGCCGAATACCAGGCGCAATGATTTTCGAGAAGGTATTCACATATAACACCCACCCCTCTTTGTCAAGGCTTGCCAAGGATGGCACAATTTCACCTTGGAAGCGCAAATCGCTGTAGGCATCGTCTTCTACCACCAACACGCCATACTCAGCCGCTAACGCTACCAGTTTTTGGCGGCGAGATAATGACATAGTAGTGCCTGTGGGATTATGAAAAGTAGGGATAGTGTAAATAAACCTGGGTCGAATACCCCGTTTTTTCAAGTCGCTTAAAGTTTCTTCTAACGCATCTACATCCATTCCCATCTCATCAACAGGAATGGTAATCAGGCGGGCGCCAGCCTGGACAAATCTATTAACTACTCCCAAGAAGGTTGGCCCTTCCACAATTACCACATCACCAGGTTCGACAAACACATCTGGTAGCAAGCCCAAAATCTGACCGGAACCGTAGCCAATAATCACGCGATCGCGATCGGCAGGGATTCCTTGAGCTTGCAAGCGGAGGATTATTTGTTCGTAAAGTTGGGCTGAAGGTGGCCCGTAATTGAGAGCGATCGGAGCTTCTTCTGCCAGTACAGCAGCACTTGCAGCAGACAAATCAGCATGAGGAAAGAGAATTGGGTCGGCCAGACCATAGGCAAAGCTGACGGTGATGATTTTGGTTAACTCAGTGCCGTAAGTTGGTGGTGTCAGATTTCTAGCTCTTTCGGCGAACAAATCAGCAATTTGGTAAGCAGAAGTGGTAGAAGCCATAAGCGATTAAAAATTGGGAGTCAGAATATAGAACACACAAAGGCAATTAGCAAAAAGTCATACGTATGTATTCTTTCTTATAACATCATGACAAGTATCGTAAATATTGATTACTAGAACAAAATTACTACAGTGAAATTAATAAACTTCAAGTGGCAGCAGCTGATTCTAAGCTTAGGCTGCCTACTACTGATTATTGCCTGTCAGAGTTTATATCCCACTACTAACCCAGAAGTTAAACCTCTCAAGGTGGCTACAGACCCCACTTTTGTCCCTTTTGAGATCCAAACAGCTAGCGGTAACTTGGAAGGCTTTGATATTGATTTAATGAATGCGATCGCTAAAGTAGCAGGTTTTGCAGTCCAGTTTGAAAGTCTGCCCTTTGATGGAACGATCTCAACTTTGCAAGCTCAAAGAGTTGATGCAGCAATTAGCGGAATCACGATTACCGCCGAACGTCTGAAAACAATTGCTTTTTCACGACCTTATTTTAAAGCGGGACTTGCGATCGCTGTCCGCGAAGACAATCAAAATATTAAAGACTTCAATAGTCTCAAAGGTAAAAAAATTGCTGTCCAAATTGGTTCCACTGGGGCAGATTTTGCCAAAACCATCCCCAATGCCAAAATTAGTACTTTTAATTCTGGGCCAGAATTTTTCCAAGACTTACTCAATGGCAACGTTGATGCTGTGGTTAGTGATGCTTTCGCGACTTTGTATGCGATTAAAAATGGCAAACTCAAAGGCATCAGAGTTGTTGCGGATTTGCTCACTGAAGAATACTACGGGATTGCTACGCCCAAGGATTCCTCCCATTTGGATGAAATTAACAAAGGTATAGCAACTTTGTTATCCAATGGCACTTACAAGCAAATTTATCAAAAATGGTTTAAAGTTGAACCTCCACAATTGCCGGACTCTTGACAATTGGGGATTGGGATTAGGGGAGAGGTGACAGGTGACAGGTTATAGAAAATAATCTGTCACCTGTCACCTGTAACCTATTCCCTTCTTTATTCCCCATTTATAAGGAATTGCCTGCCAATATATGAAATATTTATCTAATATGCGTCACAATTAATACTGCCACCAAAATTCATTGATAAACTACAATCTACTGTAGTCAGGGACAGCCAATTGTGGCACCTTGGATGTTAGTGGCTAGAAGCACCTTGGAACGAATGGGAATAAAGGAACTTCCACTATGCTGATTTGCCCTCAGTGTAAATTTGAAAACCCCAATAGCAACAAATTCTGTCAAAACTGTGGCACGTCCCTGACTCACAAGGTTTGTCCTGAATGCAGTACCGATGATGTACCTGTGAATGCATTACGTTGTCATAACTGTGACGCAGAATGTGGAACAGTGTTTTGGGCAATTATTGCTAAAGAAACGACTGGGGAAGCTTTGAGAGGAGAAGGGGATGTCGGAGATGTGGAAGGTGAGGGAGATGAGCAAGCAATACCCTCCTCATCTCCTTTATCGCCTAACTCTCAAATTACATTAGGCTCCTATTTAGACTCCCAAGAACGCTATCAATTATTAGATGCGCTACCTGCTCAAACAGAAACTGCCATTATTACTGATGTGGGTGTGAGAGTTCTAGACTGCCAGCCGTATCAAATATCACCGATTGAGGCAATCCTAGAAAGTCAGGAATCAGATTTGCTCACACCAGCAGTGGAAGCAAGTGAGATTCCTCGCCTTGCTAAACTTTATATTGCTTTACAATCCCAAGGTGAGCGAGGGATACCGTCGATTCACGACGCATGGCAGCAAGGTGATATACAGGTATTGATAATCGAAAATCGCTCGGATTGGCAGTATTTACTCGACCTGTGGCAAGAAGAAACAACCAGTTCGTTAAAAATTTTACACTGGTGTTATGAAATGACCCAACTTTGGGCAGTATTGGAACCAGTAAATTGTCGTCAAAGCCTTTTAGATTTGTCGAATTTGCGATTGGATGAAGACCAAACGTTGGCACTACAAAGGTTGTATGTGGAATCATCGAATTCTCAGCCCGCCACGGAGTCGCCAGAAGATGCCCCTCGCCAAACATCTGCTATTCCAGAGGAGCCGTTAACTATCCAAACTTTGGGAAGAGTTTGGCAAGCACTATTTAGACAGTCGCAACGAACTCAATTTGGCTCCGTAGTCCAGATGTTGGGAGATTTAGAGGTAGGTAAGATTCAGACGATCGCCCAATTGCGATCGCGTTTGGAGGAAATTTCTATTGAACTGGAAGCACTAGGAACCGCAACTTTGCCGCCAATAGAGGAGAAAAATACTGCTGTGTCCACTATCCCGCAATCCGATGAGTTAGAAGATATCATTAGCAAAACTGATGATATGCCAACTGTGGTGCTGGCGATGCAGTTAAGTAGCTTAGAAGATGCAGGACGCACAGATGTGGGGCGTCAACGTCATCATAACGAAGACTACTTTGGCATTGAAACCAAAATTCAAAAACTGGAGTTACCCAAAAGTCGAGTCTTAGAAGGGCATGGTTTGTATATTCTTTGTGATGGTATGGGTGGACACGCTGGCGGCGAGATCGCCAGCGAGTTAGCAGTCAACACCCTACGGCAATACTTTCAAGAACACTGGATTGCGAACCAGATGCCAACAGAAGATAGTATTCGTGAGGCAGTGTATTTAGCTAATGAGGCGATTTACAAGCTCAATCAACAAGATGCCCGTTCTGGAGTTGGGCGTATGGGTACAACTTTAGTAATGCTTTTAATTCAAGATACTCAAGCAGCAGTTGCTCATGTGGGAGATAGCCGTCTCTATCGCCTGACGCGCAAGCAGGGGCTAGAACAAGTCACAGTAGATCATGAAGTTGGGCAACGGGAAATTAACCGAGGAGTGGAAGCAAGCATAGCTTACGCTCGTCCAGATGCCTACCAACTTACCCAAGCCTTGGGACCTCGTGATGAAAACTCGATTAATCCCGACGTAGGCTTTTTCGACATCAACGAAGACACTCTTCTGCTGTTGGCATCGGACGGTCTATCAGACAATGATTTACTAGAAACCCATTGGCAGACTCACTTAGAACCCTTACTTAGTTCTGGTGCTAACTTAGAACGGGGTGTGACAGAATTAATTGATTTGGCAAATCAACACAACGGTCACGACAATATTACTGGTATACTTATTCGGGCAAAAGTACGTCCAAATCTAGAAAGTTAATCATAAATGGGCATGGGGCATGGGGAAGAAGCAGGGGAGCAGGGAAGCAGAGGAGAAGTTGCAGTAAATTTTTCCCCTCCGCACCTCTGCCTCTTGTGCCCAATGCCCCATTCCCCAATCCCTAATCCATTTACCTTGTAGGTTGTATTGTGGTTAGTCTGACCCTGTTAGAACCGCAACAGAAAACGCCCCTCCAGCAGTGGAGCTTTGAGAACTCCTCCATAATTCGGATTGGTCGAGCGGCAGATAATCACGTTGTTTTAACTGATAGTTTAGTTTCGCGGCATCATCTAGAACTGAGAAAAGTCGGTGACGCTAGCAATAATGGCGATGCTTGGCAGCTGATTAGTCAAGGTACAAATGGGACTTTTCTCAATGGTATTCTTGTACTTCAGAGTCCGTTACCAGATAATTCCCTTTTGCAATTGGCACAGGGAGGCCCAATACTGCAATTCCAAATTCAGGAGGTAACAGTACTGGAAACTGGTTTGCGATCGCAGCAACAAGCTACAGAAGAAAACGTCGCTGAGACACTTTACTCAGCAGGAAATCTGGCAAATTTATCTTCTACTTGCACGCACGAAGGCAATTCTCCAAACAATCTGTTTTGCATCCACTGCGGTCAACCTCTCTCAGTCCAACAGAAAATTCGCCATTATCAGGTGTTGAGAACTCTCGGACAAGGAGGTATGGGTACTACCTATCTGGCTTGGGATGAGGCTGGTCTGATTGCGGGTGTGCCACAACTGCTGGTGTTGAAGCAAATGAATGCTGATATGCTAAAAATTGTCAAAGCTCAAGAGTTATTTGAGCGAGAGGCGCACACTCTCAAATCCCTTAACCATCCTGGAATTCCCAAGTATTACGACTTCTTTGTAGAAGACGGAAAAAAATACTTGGCAATGGAACTAATTCACGGACAAGATTTGGAGAAACGTGTCTATACCACTGGCCCAGTGACACCAAACCAAGCGATCGCTTGGATGATCCAAACCTGTGATATTTTGGACTATCTTCATAGCCAAGAGCCTCCACTGATTCACCGCGATATCAAACCCGCCAATTTAATGGTGCGAAGTTCAGGAAATCGTATAGTGGTGCTAGATTTTGGCGCAGTTAAAGAAATTGGCACAGCGCCCGGTACTCGAATTGGTGCAGAAGGTTACTGCGCTCCCGAACAAGAACGAGGACAACCTTTAACTCAATCTGATTTGTATGCAATTGGACCAACGCTGATTTTTCTGCTCACAGGCGAAAACCCGTTTAAGTATTACCGCCAACGAGGGCGAAACTTCAGGTTTAATGTGGCAAAAGTTCCCACTATTAGTTCCCAATTAAGAGATGTTATCGATCGCGTTACAGAACCATTGCCACGCGATCGCTATCAAAATGCAAAGGAATTGGCTGCGGCTTTAGCTGCCTGCAAAGTTTAGAGAGTCGGGAGAGACGCGATTAATCGCGTCTAGGGAGTGGTGAATATTAAAAATTTCTATCCCCTATTCCCTATACCCTACTCTTCATCCCAAGTTTCTACAGCTAGCAATTCACTAACTGGGTCTTGCATACTAAAGCCAAAGTCAAGCAATTCTTGTTTCCAGTGCTGCCATTCATTACCATAGAGCAGAGCGATTTTCCAGATGCTATCGCTTGGCTTGATAATATTCGATTCTATGAGTGATTGCACATTGCGCTGCAATTTCACCATTGGGTGAATCACTTGCTGAGTCATAACCTCGATTGAATTCTGATTTTGTGGGTAAATGCTTAATTAAAACTGCTTTCCATTCTGCAATTGTTGCCGGCCCGTAGAGTGGTTTAATTTGGTAAAGCTAGTCTTAACTTTTTAACTATACCATAACAAACTCTACTAAGTTACTGGTAAATTCGGTTTTGTACGGTAATTACCACCAGAAAATCCCATTTTTACCAAGCAGTCCTTAAACTTTTCGCAGAAGTCAGACAAAAGTTTTGCCAGAAGGAGTGAGGGATGTTTATGTTTACCCTTTTTCCTTGAACTTTCGCCCCTTTTGTTTTTCCTCTTTACGTCTACCTTTTTTCCGCAACAGTGCAACACTACCTTTCGTAAGATATCTATTGTGGACGCCGAGCAGAATAATTAGTCCTCAAGGAAGTTCCACTAAGTAGTGTCACTGAGGACTACTGGGAAAATTGTGTTTGTTTAAATTACGAAAAATATGCTTGCTTGTTGAAGTAGCTATACGATACGAGCTAGTTTGAAAGTTTTTGATTGACAGGGAAATTTGCTATTGAGTAGAAACATCTACTCTTTCTGTTGATTTAAATGTTATTTAGATTATCCCAAACATATGGCTTTAGGGGAAATAATTGTAAATCTTTATATAATTTTTATGTTTTGCCCAGAGAATTAAAGCTTGTTAGAGCATAGGGTAGGGTTTTGTTTTAAGGTATAGGAGCGATCGGCGGTAAACTACGCATGGCAAAATTGTCGGTGCAAGTGGTCTGCCAACCCAAAAATGCGCTTGTGAAGGCTGGGGAAAGGGGAAAGGGTAAGGGATTTAAAACCTTTCCCCTTTCCCCCTTACCCTTTACCCCGCAAAGTTTCTTTGGCAAACCAAGTAGGCTTACCATAAGGTTCTCTCGTCTTCAGAGTCAGCATTTGAAGTTTGTGTAAAAAATTTTTAGCGCGGATGTTAGTTTCTGTTGAGCAGATGGGTATCCTCAGAACGGGAGGCTTGCTGATACTTAAGTGTTTACCGCAGCAAGTATGTGAGGCATGGCTGGTTCAGACGAAGAGTACCTAATTACCCGCAAAAAGCAGATTCAGCGGCGACAAAAGATTGTCACAATAGTGTCGATGTTCTCGTTTTTTGGTTCTACGCTATTTGCAGTTATTCCAGCAATCCAACAGGCTACTCAACCTAAGCCAGCAACTGCGTCTGCTTCTCCTGAGTCAGGATTACAGCAACAAGCGCAGGGCTACGAGCTGGTTTTACAACGGGAACCAGAAAACCAACTTGCTTTAGAGAAACTGTCTGTGCTGCGGTTGCAATTGAAGGATACGAAAGGTGCGATGGAACCTTTGGAGAAGCTGGTGAAGTTGCATCCCGATCGGCAAGATTACAAAGTTGTATTAGAAAAGATTAAGAAACAAGAGGGAAAGCAGAAGTAAATAGCGATCGCTAAGTGCTTAATTAGTTCACCTTAACACTAAGATTGAGATTATTTCAACTCTCGACTCGTCCATGAATAATCGTTAATTCGATATTTCTATAAAAAATATGTTTCGCTCTCGAATAGTTGACATTGCATCATATCTGCCCAAAGAAATTTTGCATAATGATGATTTAACCAAAATTTATCCAGGTTGGTCTTCTGAAAAGATTTATCAAAAAACAGGAATTATTGAAAGACGTATTGCAGTAGATGATGAAACTGCTGCTGACTTAGCTTTTAAGGCAGCCCGTAAGTTATTTAAAAAAAATATTGTTACTCCTGGGGATATCGACTTTGTTATTCTCTGTACTCAAACACCAGATTACTTTTTACCTACTACCGCCTGTTTGCTCCAATATCGTCTGGGAATTCCTAATACTGCTGGGGCCTTTGATATTAACCTTGGCTGTTCTGGTTTTGTTTATGGCTTATCTGTTGCTAAAGGACTCATCGAAACAGGATCTGCTCGTAGAGTTCTTTTCTTGACGGCAGATACCTACTCAAAATTTATTCATCCTATGGATAAGAGTGTACGCACTTTATTTGGTGACGGAGCAACAGCAACCTTAATTGAAGCATCAGAAGAAACAAATGAAGAATTTATTGGGCCTTTCGTATTTGGAACTGATGGCAATGGAGCCAATAACATAATCGTGAAAACAGGAGGTTTCCGTTCTGCACAGTCTGAACATACGGCAAAGGAAGAAGTCGATGATTCTGGTAATGTGAGGTCACAAGACAACCTATACATGAATGGTTCGGAAGTGATAGCGTTTACACTTTCCTCCGTGCCAAAAGCAATAAATGATTTACTAAAAAAATGCGGCGGATCTTTAGATGATTTTGACTATATTGTTTTGCATCAGGCTAATCAGTTTATGCTCGATACTTTACGAAAAAAGCTCAATTTATCTGAGGAAAAGTTTCCCATTTTTTTAAAAATGTGTGGAAATACAGTATCATCAAGCATACCCCTTACCCTAGAGTCAATGCTTAATGAATCTCGCTTAAAGCGAGGAAATAAATTATTGCTCTTAGGGTTTGGAGTTGGGTATTCTTGGTCTGCAACGGTAGTTAAATTTTGATTTTTAGGAGTTAAATCATGCAAGCTTTTTACGAAGGTCTAGCCGAAATACTTGAGATTGATGTCAACGAAGTTTCTCCAAGCCTTGACCTAACTCGAATGGATTGGGATTCACTTGCATTTATTTCTACAATTGCGCTAGTCGATGACTGCTTTAATGTAATGCTGAATGGAGACTCTCTTGCCGCTTCTCAGACAGTGGGAGATATTGAAAAGCTCATCTCCCAAAAGCAAAAGGGATAATTCATATATGAGTGTCATCAACACACCAGTCGGCAAGCAACTTAGAACAAAAGGTGGTCGTATAGCCGGAGTCGTAGCTTGTCTGCCAACTCGTCAAATTTCTAATGACTATTTTGCGGAACAGTTTGGTGCAGATGCTGTTAAGGAAGTAGTTAAGATGATTGGTGTTGAGCATCGACGCTGGGTAGATGAAGGAGTTTCAACAGCAGACCTTTGTTACCAAGCAGCAGAACGTCTTTTAAGCGGTTTAGACTGGGAAAGAGAATCCATTGATGCTTTGATATTCGTATCTCAAACACCAGATTATCGTCTACCAGCCACTGCTTGTTCACTTCATGGTCGTCTTGGACTTCAGCCTTCCTGTTTAGCTTTTGATATTAATCTTGGCTGTTCAGCTTATCCCTATGCTCTGTGGCTAGGCTTAAATATGATTCAAACAGGGGCTGTAAAACGTGTTTTTCTAGCAGTTGGTGACACCAGCAGTAAGTGCATAAATCCCTCTGATCGGTCTACCGCTATGCTATTTGGAGATGCGGGAACTGTCACTGCATTAGAGTATTCTGAGAATTCTTCAAATGATGCTTTTTTTATACTTGGCACTGATGGAAAGGGATCTCATAACTTGATTATTCCTCGTGGTGCATCTAAAGATTATTCTCTTACAAAAGATCCAAGGTTAGAAGGGAAAGACCCAAATTGCCTTTATATGGATGGTACTGAAATATTTACCTTCACTATGCAAGTAGTTACTACGTTGATATCATCGACATTTGAATTTTCAGGACAAAAAGCAGAGAATTTTGATACATTTTTGTTTCATCAGGCCAATTTATTTATGCTCAAACACTTGATTAAAAAGACAAAATTGTCAATGGCTCGGATTCCCATCAATATCAATAAGTTTGGGAATACCAGCAGTGCCTCTATCCCATTACTCATGACTGATAATTTGGGTTTGTTATTACAAAAACAATCTGTCCGTTTAGCAATGTTTGGTTTCGGTGTAGGTTATTCTTGGGGTTCTAGTGTACTTACTGTTGGCCCACTTGATGTTGTTGAGATGATTGACTTTCAGCCATGAGTATATTTGCTCCTGACGCACTAAAAGAAAAAGTTTTCCTGGTTACAGGAGCTTCATCTGGTCTTGGAAAAGCAGCTGCAATAATGATTGCTGAATGTGGTGGGCAGGTGTTGGTTTCTGGTCGCAACGAATCTAGATTGGCAGCTTGTATTGAAGCTATGGCAGGAAATAATCATGTAGCTTTGCCTTTTGAGTTATCTAATGCTGATGAGGTGACTGATTGGGTGAAGTCTATTGCTGGAAAATACGGTTCTCTCTCAGGAATATTTCATTCAGCAGGCTCAGAATTAGTTCTGCCAGCAAGAATGATTAAACAATCTAACTTAGAACATCTTTTAGAGAGCAGTTTTTTTGCAGCATTTGGTATCGCTCGCGCTTCATCTTCTAAAGGAGTTATAACCAATGGTGGATCAATAGTGTTTATGTCTTCTGTTGCTGGTTTTCGAGGTCAGCTAGGTTTATCGGCCTATTCTGCCGTCAAGTCAGGAGTTGATGCTATGGTTCGCTCACTGTCCTGTGAGTTGGCACCGCGTAAAATTCGGGTTAATTCCATTGTGGCAGGGGCAGTGAAAACCGAGATGCACGCCAGACTGGTAGTAGCTAGTTCTACAGAAGCAATATCTGACTATGAACGTAAACACTTATTGGGTTTTGGACAACCTGAAGATGTTGCCAATGCTGTCTTATTTTTAGTCTCTGATGCTTCACGGTGGGTTACTGGAACTAACTTGGTCATTGATGGTGGGTATATGGTGCGGTAATGGAACAACGTTGCATATTAGTAGGAGCAGGGGCGTTTGGGCGAGAGTTAATTAATTGGGTCTATGATGCTCAGACTCATGGCATATTTCCACCATTAGATGGATTTATTAGTGATATCCCCAATGTTCTTGATGGTTTTGACTATAAATTAACTTGGCTTGGTCAAATTAGTACTTATCAACCTACTGATCGAGACTTATTTTTGCTTGGCATAGGTGATCCTAAAGACAAGGAGAGTTTAGTAACTTCTTTAAAAAATAGAGGTGGTAAATTTATCACTTTGATTCACCCAACAGCAGTGCTAGCAAGAACGGCTCGTCTTGGCGAAGGGGTTATTTTATGTCCATTCTCTGTTATTTCAGCTGATGCTACTATTGGTAATTTCGTAACTTTTAATTGTTTCTCAGGTGCCGGGCATGACGTTCAGGTAGGTGATTACACAACAGTAAGTTCCCATGTAGATCTGACTGGCGGTGTCAAATGTGGTCATTCTGTATTTTTTGGAACTGGGGCTAAAGTTTTGCCTCATGTATCTATTGGTAATTCAGCAAAAATAGGAGCAGGAGCATTAATCGTGAGAACAGTGACTGAAGGTTCTACTATGTTCGCGGCTCCAGCTAGGAAGCTCTAAGATGAATCCTCTTACCCGAAAGTTACGAAATAACTACTGGCACTTACTTTGCCATAGACAAGAAATAAGAGATTCTGGAGACTTTATCCGTTTTGATTGGCTAGGAGAGGAAGTTGTTGTTTTCAATGACAACGGTAGTGTCATAGCATTCAATAATCTCTGCCCCCATAGAGGTGCAAGAATATTTCTAAAGGACTTTGGTAATCAGCCATTTTTATGCACCTATCATGGCTGGTCTTACAAAAACGGTCAGCTTTGTGTTCCTAAATCCCAATTCTCCTCAACTAGCGATTTTTCATCAGTCACACTGAACTTGCTTGAGATAGATTGGTGTGGTGATTTCTTGTTTGCCAGCATTTCTCCTAAGTTTAGTCTTGCTTCCCAATTGGGAGAAGTTACACCTTTAGTAGAGGCAATTTCTCATTCAATTTTTGATCGGTATGATTTCAATCGGTATAGTTATGATTGCAATTTTGTAATTGCAGTTGAAAATGCATTAGAACCATTGCATGTTCCTTTTGTTCATTCTTCTTCTTTGGGGTTGCTTAAACTTGAGCATGACACTGATATCTTTTCAGGTGTAAATTCAACTTGTTATTTTTCCATCGGCGACACTCGGACAATAAAGCATTTATTAGGTTTGAAGAAATATTTCTCGACTTATTTTCAGTATGAGGGTTATATGAGTATCTATTTGTTTCCATTTACAATGCTGTCCTCAACTTTTGGCTATTCTTATTCATTGCAGAATTTTTTTCCTACAAATGATGAGAATAATACTAACTTCACGAGTAGGTTACTTACATCCAAGCTCAGTAAATTATCTGATAGGAATATCATTGAACCGCTTTTTCACTCTACTTCAAAGATTAACAGACAGGTTTTCGATGAAGATCATTTAATTTGTAAACGAGTACCATTAGCATCATGGTCTGTGGAACGACCTCCTTTTGTTACAAGATTTGAAGAAAGGATAGTTCACTTTAGAAAAATATGCAAATCTGAATTAATCTTTGATGATTAGTATTTGTAGATTATTAATCTCTTTTTTAGGAAGTGCTTATATAGTTCTAATTTTTTACATCAAATAAGTTTATTGCCATATAAACTACTGATTACTAAAGACATTCCAATAAAGTTTTATAAATAAAATGAATACTTTAAGTTGCTTAATATGTAAAGCAGAAACAAAGTTCTATTTTTCTAAAGACTTTCAGCACAGCTTTGAATTAAATTTAATAGATTACCATAAATGTGAAACCTGTGGTTTTGTTTTCTCTAAAACACACTATGAGATGTCAGATACGGAGTGGGAAAAACTCAATTTTAATTGTCATAATTCTTATCAAAATCAAAACTACAATCCATCAGATCCTCGCTGGTATGAGCGATTGTACCTCCAATGTGAGGTTATTTATAAACTTGCTAAATTAGAAATTCTTCCCAATTCTCTAGCTTGGGTTGATTGGGGTTGTGGGGACGGTAAGCTAGTTGATATTTTAAATAATAGAGGTTTAAATGTACAGAAATATGATTTATATATGCAACATAATTCTGACTATCTAACGAATGAGGTACTTCAAAAAACTCAGTATAGTTTACTAATTAATACATCTGTATTTGAACATATTCGTGAAAGACATACACTTGATGTCATTAACAGCTTAATTGCTAAAGATGGAGTCTTAGCTCTTCATGTACTGGTTAAGGAAGATATTTCACCAGATCCAGATTGGTTTTATCTTCAGGCACCACATGTCTCATTCTTTACTAATCAGAGTATGCAAATTCTCTTTGAACAATGGAACTATAAAGCTTCCATATACCATGTTCCTTCTCGGTTATGGTTTTGGTTTCGAGAAATGGATAATATTCAAATGTCGGTTATTAAAAACTTATTAACTGAAGCAGAGGGGTTTTATTTCAAAGAGGGATTCGTGAATTATTGGGGAGTAATGAACAAATGATTACAGTTAGCCAAAATAATAAAAAATGGTTTACATCAAAAAATACTTAAATGAATTAGCTTTATTTGACGGAACACCTACATTCGCGGAAAAATTACACGTTGGTCGTCCTAATATTGGAAACCGCGAACGCTTACTTAATCGTATCAATGACATCTTAGATAGAAGATGGCTAACGAACAATGGCTATTATGTACAAGAATTTGAGCAACGCATTGCTGAATTTGTCGGAGTAAAGCATTGTATTGCTAGCTGTAACGCTACAGTAGCATTAGAAATAGCCATCCGCGCTGCGGGTTTAAAAGGCGAAGTTATTGTCCCTTCTTTTACCTTTATTGCAACTGCACACGCTCTACAATGGCAAGAAATTACTCCTGTATTTTGTGATATCGATCCTAAAACCCACAACATTGATCCAAAGCAAATAAAGCAATTAATAACTCCACGTACTACAGGCATTATTGGAGTTCATTTGTGGGGCCGCCCCTGTAACGTGGAGGCTTTAAGTAAAATTGCCCGCACCCACAACTTAAAATTAATGTTTGATGCGGCTCATGCTTTCGGCTGTTCACATCAAGGACGTATGATTGGTAGCTTTGGAGATGCTGAGGTTTTTAGCTTCCACGCTACTAAATTTTTAAATACGTTTGAGGGTGGAGCAATTGTGACTAATAATGATGAATTAGCCGCAAAAATTCGCCTGATGTCTAACTTTGGTTTTGCAGGTATGGATAACGTTATCTATATTGGTACAAACGGTAAAATGCATGAAGCATCAGCGGCAATGGGTTTGACAGGGCTTGAAAGTTTAGAAGAGTTTGTTGCTATTAATTATCGTAATTACCAACAATATAAACAAGAGTTGCAGAGTATTCCTGGGCTAAAACTTGTTACTTATGATAAAACACAAAAATGTAATTATCAGTATATTATTTTGGAAATTGATGAAAAAGATTTTGGTATAAGCCGAGATTATTTAGTGGAAATATTACAGGCTGAAAATGTTATTGCTCGAAAGTACTTCTATCCAGGTTGCCATAATATGGAACCTTATCGTTCTTATTTTCCTTACAATCGGCTATTGCTACCTAAAACTGAAAAACTTATCAATCGAGTACTCTGCCTACCAACAGGTATGGCATTAAACCCAGAAGATATTAGCAAAATTTGTCAAATTATCAAATTAGTCGTCGCAAATAGTTGCGAACTTTCAAAAGCCCGATTTTATTCACACATCTAAAATTTATATCTGAGAGGTAAAAACATGAAAGTAAGTATTTTAATGATGACCTATAATCATGAAAATTATATTGCCCAGGCTATTGAAAGTGTTTTAATGCAGGAAGTTAATTTTGAATATGAAGTTGTTATAGGAGAAGACTATTCTACAGATAATACACGCCAAATTCTTATTGATTACCAAAGGAATTATCCCAAAAAAATTCGGTTGTTATTGCCTGATAAAAACCTCGGGATGCATAAGAACTTTATGAATACGTTGCAAGCTTGCCAAGGTCAGTATATCGCAGTTTTAGAAGGTGATGACTACTGGACTTCATGCGATAAACTACAAAAGCAAGTAGATTTTTTGGATAAAAACCTAGACTTTGCTATATGTTTTCATAATGTATTAGTATTTTGGCAAGATAACAGTTATTCTCCTACGATTTTCTTACACAATCAGTCAAAAACGTCTACTATAGAAAATTTGTTAATAAACAATTTTATTTCTACTCCTTCAGTAATGTATCGTGCTGGCTTGGTACAAGAGTTCCCTGATTGGTTTTCTGAACAAAGTATGGGAGATTGGACTTTCCATATTTTAAATGCACAGTATGGAAAAATCGGATATATTGATGAAGTGATGGCAGCATATAGGGTTCACGCAAAAGGAGTATGGTCTAGTAAAAGCCGAGAATCGCAAATAAAAGAAACTATTAGAATGCTTGACACTATAAAATATAATCTTAGTTCTCAATATCAAGCGATTATAAATACATCCACAAATTTTTACTCTCAACAACTAGCTATTGTCTTAAAAGATCAAGAATTAATTAATTTTTCACCAGTTGGTCTAAAAGAATATTTAAATTTAAGAAATACAAACTTAATTATTTTTCCAGATTGGAATCAGTCAGATGAATTACTATGTCAAAGTTTAGCTGTTCTTATTAAAGGACTAAACAATCATATTAACAAGCATGAAATCACTTTACTGATATGTAATAATCATATCAGTGAAGAAGATGCAAGTTTTTATTTATCCAGTATTGTTATGAATCTTTATATGGAGGAAGGAATAGAAGTAAGTGAGGAAGTACAAATTTCTTTTACCGGGAATTTAGGTGATATTAAATGGCGAAATCTCATCCCTTTTCTTACAGGGAAAATAATTTTGAACAGAGAAGATAAAAAAGCAATCTCTTTGTCCGGCATAGAAAATATTCCTGCTTTCTTATGGGAGAAATTTAGTGATAAATATTTAATTTTATCTAGTTTTGAAAAACCTTATAAATTGAATATTGGGTGCGGAGATGTAAAATTTGATAATTGGATAAATATAGATATAGATAAAGATAAAAAGGCTGTTGATTTAGTTTGTAATGCTGCACAAAGACTTCCTTTTGATGATGATTCTTGTGCATTGATATATAATGAGCATTTTTTAGAGCATTTGACAGTTGAAGAAGCTAGATTTTTTCTCCGCGAGTGTCACCGTGTTTTACAGCCAGGAGGAATCTTGCGTATAGCTATGCCTTCTTTAGAGGATGTTGTGGAGAAATACAATTCTGAAGATTGGCAAAATCAAGAATGGTTGAATTGGCCAGAATTCAAGTTTATTAAAACTCGTGCTGAAATGCTAAATATTTCTTTGCGCTGGTGGGGCCATCAGTGGCTTTACGACAGAGAAGAATTAAATCGTAGACTCATTGAAACAGGCTACACAAATATCAAGGATGTTGCATGGGGATTGAGTGATATACCTGAACTAAAGAATCGTGAAACTAGAGTATATTCATTGCTTATATGTGAAGCTCAATTAGCAAATCAGAATGAATTAGATAAATTACGGCAACAAACTGCTTACAAGAAAACTAGCTTCTTACAAGGACAGCCGTTAGTTAGTATTTGTATTCCTACTTACAATGGTGAAAAATTTGTTGCAGAAGCTATTAATAGTGTTTTATGCCAAACCTATCCTCATATAGAAATTATCTTATCTGATGATAATTCTACTGACAGCACAGTTGAGATTGCTAAATTATTTAATCAAAAATTATCCGTTGATTTTTCAATTCTCGAACATAGTCAGTATGGACTAGCTCAAAATTGGAATTTTTGTATTTCTCAAGCTAAAGGTAAATATATAAAGTTTTTATTTCAAGATGATTTACTAGAGCCCACAGCTATTGAAGAAATGGTTGATTTGGCTGAACAAGATGAAGAGATAGGCTTAGTTTTCTCTCCGCGAACCCTCTTCACTAATACTGGTCATACCGTTTATGATTCAAATTTTTTAATGCATCATGAAGCTAAAAATGTACACAAAGCTTGGTCAGCATTAAAGCCAATTCAATCAGGACAGCAACTTTTGCTAGAGCCAAATATACTTGACAATCCAATTAATAAAATTGGAGAACCAAGCACAGTCCTTATTAGAAAAGATGTTTTTGAAAAAGTAGGATTATTTAATTCTGAGTTTTGTCAACTTGTAGATTTGGAAATGTGGCTCAGAATTATGAGTCAATACAAAGTTGGTTTTGTCGATCGAGTTTTATCTCACTTTAGGATACATCCGCAACAACAAACTCGTCGAAATGTTGCTTTAAAGGATGCTATTTCCTTAGATTACCAAAAACTTTTTAAGACAATTTACAGTGATACACGATATCCTGAAGCCACGAGACAACAAGCTCTTTATAGATACGCAACTTTGAGCGAACAAAATGCACAATTGCAGGAGTTGCGAAAACAAATAGCAGAAGAATACCTGAATGCTTCAGATGAGCAGATAACAGATATGTATGTGGGTCTGCTAGGTAAAACACATAAGATGTTAGTGAATAGTAGCATCAAATATGAAAGCCTGACTGATGAAGAGCAGATTTTTACTAATGATATCTTTAAAACTATATCTCAAGGTTTTGATGAGCCAAAAGCAATTCAGCATTTACTAGTAGCTATGCTGTATGGCCGTGCTGACCAGTTACCATTACGGCATGACCTATCTCGGATACCGAGTTGGTTAATTAAGGACTATTTACAATTCCTATTTTCTTCTCCAGTTCATTTTCAAGAACCAGGTGATGCAGAAAATTACTATTACTATATGCAGGGGTGGATTGATTACTTACACACATCGATATTTAAAAATCCTGATTCCCGTCTGTGGGATGAAATAATTAATAACTTTACTCCCCTTGCTAATTTTATTCCCCTATATTTTAATGAGCATAATCTTAAAGATATCTATGCTAAACGTGGAGAAATTATAGAGTTTTTATTAAAAGCTAAGGGTTATGAGGTAGATTACGAGTTTGTTGATAGACCTATAACCAGAAAAAAAATTCGATTGGGTGTCCTGGCTGCACATTTTCTACCTGGTTCTGAAACATTTGCTTACCTTCCTGTTTATGAGTATATCAGTAGAGATTTTGAAGTAATCTTGTACTCTCTTAACCAAACTGGTCATCAACTAGAGCAATATTGCCAAAGCTGTGCAAACTCCTTTAAAGTATTACCACAAGATTTAACAGAACAGGCCAATATTATTCGTGCTGACGATCTCGATATATTATTCATTGCTACCAATGTGACCGCAGTAACCAATCAAATCTGCTTCTTATCAATGCATCGGTTAGCTAGAATACAAGTCACAAGTGGCGGCTCTGTGGTAACAACAGGAATGCCGCATATAGATTATTACATTTCTGGTACGTTAACCGATCCATCGGCAACGGCACAACAGCAATATCAAGAAAAGTTAGTGAAACTTGAAGGAACTGCTCATTGCTTTAGTTATGGTAATGAAGAAGAAAATGTAACTGTCAAAGTTGATCGAGAAAGTTTGGGTATATCTGAAGAAGCAGTTATTTTTATCTCTGGTGCTAACTTCTTTAAAATCATCCCTGAACTAATTGGTACTTGGGCAAAAATAATTTCTGGAGTTCCTAACTCCGTTTTAGTGCTTCTGCCATTTGGCCCAAATTGGTCAAACAGTTATCCTAAAAAAGCTTTTGTGAATCACTTAAATAAAGTATTTTCAAAGTATGGAATACCAGCAGACCAACTGATGGTCTTAGATCCTCAGCCAGTGCCAAAGCGTGAAGAAGTTAAAGAATACTTCAAAATTGCCGATGTTTATCTAGATTCTTTTCCATTTGCTGGGACAACTTCTTTGATAGAACCATTACAGGTTAATTTACCAGTAATTGCTAGACGGGGAACTAGTTTTCGCTCTGCAATGGGCGCTGCAATGGTGCAAGCATTAGATGTACCTGACTTAGTTGCCGATAGTGAAGATTATTATATACAGTTAGCGATCGCACTTGGAAATAACCCTAAGTTACGCCAACAAAAGAGTGCCGAAATCAAGGAAAAAATGCAAGCTAATCCTTGTTTTCTAGATAGTCGCTCTTACTCAGCTAAAATAGGCAGTCTCTTCCAAAAACTATTTAGTAAATATCTTGCAGATACTTTGAGTCAAAATTTCCGCTTAGGAGATACTAACCTAATTATTTTTCCAGACTGGTTACAGCCAGAAGACATACTATATCAAGATTTAGCAAGTGTCATTTCTACTCTCACTACTCACCCAGATAAAAGTAGCTTAACTCTCCTGATAGATACTCAAAATATTTCTGAAGAAGAAGCCGATATGCTTTTATCGTCTTTGACGATGAATTTGCTCATGGAAGATGATGTCGATATAACTGAGGGGCCAGAAATTTCTCTGCTTAGTAAGATGAGTGATACACAATGGAAAACTCTTTTGCCTAGAATACATACTCGAATTGCTTTAGCAACAGATAATCAACAGGCGATCGCACAAGCGAAAGCAGAAAATCTCCCATTCTGCGATGTAGATAGCTTGAGCGCATCTAAATTAGAGATGACGCCTCTCTAACCCACTGCATATTCTGTAAACTTCCTCATGAAAGGAGATTCAAACCCTAACACAATGTCCTCTTTAGGAACTCCTATAGTAACTAAATTTGCTGCAATATCATCTTCTGTAGCATTCCACTGAAGCCAAATTTTTTCACCCTTAATATCAATATGGATGATACAACTATGTACCCAATCTTGACCTTCCCAGCCTACATGGACTACCTGGTAATGGTCACGTTCTATATCAAAAATATTCTCAACATCTATATTACTATCAGAGGGTTTTTGCTCACTATACTTCTGTAATATTTGCTGTACTATCTGGCGATAGTGGGCTAGTTTATCCATTTGAAAATCACCTCTTGCTCTACATCATAAATAATCATTTTGACTTGATTCTCTTCAATCATGGCTTGAGGGAAATCAAGTTGAAAAAATGTTTTATAAGTTGTCAAAGGTACTGCTAAATACAAAACACGCTCTGGCTGTCGTCGCCTTAATGCGCCTCTATAGTTAATAAACTGTCCCAATGCTGTATTAAATTCTGAGATTGCAGATGATTTCTCCAAAAAAGTTTTAACTTCAACAGCAATTTTTCTCCTTCCGGTTCTGCCGCAATGAGTTTTTCAGCAGCTAAATCAATAGAGACATTCACACCACCCACGCTAATTGGGAGCTGGTCATGAGTAATCTGCCAACCATCCTTCTGCAAAGCTTTTTTGACAACTTCATGAAAGATATCTTTAGCAGACATAAATATCTACAATTATATTTATTATTTTTATATTACCTTTTAAACCCGCCATGCGATATAAACAACCACCTAATAGATCGATACGGTTCAGTTAAGGGTTACTGGTGTAGATAATTGGTCTTTCAAGACGCGATTTATTGCGTCTGTACATGATTGATTTACCTGGAAATTGCTGTAGTAGGTTATTTTGAGCGCTTAAGGTGAATTCTAATAATAAATTTACCATAGCCAGTTGGTTTCGACTTCGCTCAACCAACTGAGCAGTCGAGAGTTGAGCGTTCGCGTAGCGTCTCGCAGAGAAGTCGAAATTCGTCAACAGAGGTATTTTTTTATGAGAAATTACCTAAGCGCTAACTACGAGCTTATTTCCGCTCAATATACCTTTGCCACATCTGCTCATAAGCCTTCTCCATCTCACGGGTAAACTGTTTGCCATTCCACAACGGTGCTGTTTGCCGCGATGCTTTCAGCTTCAGAGTGACTCGCTGACGTAAAGCCTCATCTTTCCCCAAGCGCACACCCCATTCTATATACTCTTCATCAGTCCAAGCAATACCTTCTGTAATACCCGCATTCATCATCATGGTGTAGCTATTACGGGCTGCAAATTGTTCACCAACTCTTGTAACTAAAGGGATACCCATCCATAATGTTTCTAAGGTTGTTGTCGCTCCATTGTAGGGAAATGTATCTAATACAATATCAGCAATGCCTAAATTAGCACGATGAACTGACTCTAAATAAACTTGTGGTAAAAATCGTAACCGAGAACAATCTACACCTTCTTCTTCGGCAATTTGGTAAAAGAAGCGTTTAATTGTTTCTTCCTCAGCAGGCCCTTTAATCAAAAAGTAACTGTTCGGTACTTGTTTAATAATTTGCATTTGCCACTTTGTGGTTTCTGGATGGCGCTTATATCCTCTTTGGGCGCTGAGATAGACAACGGCATCCATAGGAATATCCAAGTCATCGCGGCGGAGAGTTGGTACACCAACTTCAAAACCATCTACTGCTATGTAAGTTTGGGGTAATCGCCAGATTTTTTCTGTATAGTAATCTTGTGCATCATTTGGTAGTACATAAGGATCTGCGATAAAATAATCAATTGCAGGTATGCCTGATGCATCCCATCCCAGCCAAGTAACTTGAATTGGTGCTGGCTTGAGTGCCATAACTTCACTGGTAATATCTAGAGTGATACTGTCAAGGTCAATTAAAATATCAATTTCATCTTGATATATCTGGTCAGCAATTTCTAGACCATTCATACCTAATTGACGAGCTTTTCCTGCCTGACCTAGATACCACTCTTGGAGATAGTCATTGACTAATTGATAGTTCACAAAATAAGTATGAATATCAAATTTATCTCGATTATGATGCTGAAATAGCCAGCGAGCTAGCCAACCAACAGAATGATTCCTTAAAGCGTAAGATACATAACCAATTTTTAATTTTTTAGTAGGGGAAGATAAATCTCGGTTATTGATATTTTCATGACAATAATTTTTTCTTTCTGATTGTCCAAAAGCTTTAATATAAAAGTTAAAAATTTCAGCTACCTGATTATGAATAGCTCGAAAATCAGCAGGAGTATCTTTAATGTGAGGTATCGCAAAAGATGGCGTAAGCAACCGTAAAATTCTTCCTTCTTCTAAAGGAATTCGTTCAGATTTAATAAATTGTTGAAACACTGTTTCCAATTCTTGACAAGTTGTACATATCTCTTGCCAATATCCCCCAGCTGTCATTAGACCTCTTAACAGTAAATGGAGTGCAAAAATTTTATCAGCCAATCTTTCTGATAAGGAATAACATAATCTAGCTGTCTCTATTCCTTGAGAATAATTACGAGCGTCTTGATAAAAAGTCGCTAAGTGCCGCAAAATTTCTACATTATTTGGCTCCAATCGTAAATGCAATTCTAGCAGAGATGCTGCTAGTAAAGGCTGCCGCAAAGTATGGCCAATTTGGATAGCAGCAGGAAGCAGTAGAGAGAAGCATTGATGAGTTTCAGTGAAATAAGGAAGACTAGCTTCTATTAAATTTAGATTAATTGGATGTAATGGGACAGTATTTAAAAATTCTTTTAAAAATTGGATTAATAATTCGGTATTGATTTCTATATTTTCTTTTGCATTTAAGCTTTCAATTAATCCCCAATCATTCAAATTATCAATTTCTTCAAATTTTTCCAATTTGATAGAAAGTATAAGGATTTGAAGCAAATTATTTAGATCGCCAGGATTAATTTCTCGTATATGTTGGCGAATTAGCCAAGCTAGAGAATATTCTGCCAGTATCTCGCGTCTTTCAGCTTCTATTTGTAAAAATTGAAATAGTTCATTTATCCAAATTGATAATTGTTCTTCATCTGCCTCTGTTATTGGCAGCATCCAAGTCATTTGAGCTTCTGCTTCTTGCCCTTGTAATAGCATTAGTAACCCTAAATGCCAATAATAAGAGATAGTATTTGGTTCTATTGCTATTGCTTGTTCGTATAACTCTGCTGCTTGCGAATATTTTTCTTGAATGAAGTATTGTTCAGCTTGATTTTGCCAATTACATATATCAGTAATCATTGTAATTCTCTGAGAAAGTTTTATGAAGAATATACTTGTGAACAACTCACATAATGAAAATAAAGTGGATAGAAGCATCTACCCACTTTGGAAAATATCTAGTTGAAAGACAATTTATATACTGTTTGTCCTTGGTTACTTAGCCAAAGAGATGTAACTGCTGGGACAAGTAGGTTGTCCAGGAGTGGTGCCAATTGTAACGGCACTTGCATTTGTACCACCGTTAACCATAGCGCTGTTAGATTCACACAAAACAGCTACGGTAGTAGCTTCACTGGTTGCTTGTTGGGTTGTCACCTCTACAGCACCAATATAGGCTTTGAGAGGCGCACTGGTATTTATTACTGTTGCTCGGTTGTTTATTGAACTAGCGTCTCCACCACTAACAGCCGTATATGTGTAGTTTATAGTTTGTGTTGCAATACCAAGACCTAAAGCACCAATTGAAGTTGAAAATGTACTATTTTCTAGGTAATAAGCTTGTTGAGCGCGGTTCATAGAACCTACGTAGGTTTTAGCTTCTGACTGCTTGGCTTTGTTGGCTTGGTTCAAGAAAGAAGGTAGAGCGATCGCAGACAAAATACCGATGATGATAATTACTACTAGCAATTCAATAAGTGTAAAACCCTCATTTTCATTCTTTTTGTTGAGGATGTGTTGGAGAAACTTGGCTTTTAATTCGGTTTTCATAAGTGTTTTCCTGGGGTAGGAAGTGCTTGGGTGTTCTAGATGTAACTTACCCAGCTGCGATCGCTTTCCTATCACCTCCAGAAAAAAAGTTTGGGGAGATACAATTACATAATCCAGAATCCTGGCATCCGAAATGACACAAACATCACTAAATCCCTGCTGTTGACCAAGGTTGAGATTCTCAACTTCGATTGTGGAAGCGCCTTATTCAAACTCAGGTGGCCACAGTTCTGATATTGCTAGTTCCCAACCTGGCAGCAAGTCTGGTAGTGTGAGGATGTCGCCATTCTGCATCACCACTGGAGCTTGATTTATTCGATAAACCGTTACTGTCAAGTTGTCAGGGTCAATCAATATACCGACTGTAGACCCAAGTTGCAAGAATAGCTGAATCTTCTCTTCAAGCGGTTTAATTCTGTCACTTTTAGATTTAATCTCTACCATTAGGTCTGGAACTAACTCTACAAAGTCGCGCTTGGTCTTCTTTAATCGGTCAGCCTTAACAAAAGACACATCAGGGGCACGCAAGTTTCTTTTTTCTGAGTCGTCCTCTTCTATTCTAGGTAATATGAAGCCTGCGCTAGAGCCAGTCACTCGCCCAAGCTTGCGCGACATTACCCAAATATTCAAGAAGGTACTCAACCGAGTGCCAATTTCCTCTGACTCGTAATCTGATGGCCCCATAACTACGATTTTCCCCTCTACCAGCTCCATCTGCCATTCTGGATGCTCAGTTTGTAGCTGCTCTAAGTCTGTAATAGTAAAAGACATAACACGACAGCAAATACTCTTATAGTTATCATAAATACTCCTCGCACATCAAGCGGCAACATCTGAGCGCTGTCTCTGTATTCCCAATTTTTCTAACTTGCGATCGCTTCCCACTTGGCATAGCCAATCACAGTTTGTTATGCTATATTAAGCGTAGTCGTTATGAGTTCATATATTTGCATGACTAACCCAACTGTAGAAAACTTAGTAATTATCGGTTCTGGCCCAGCAGGGTACACAGCCGCCATTTATGCCGGACGCGCTAACCTGAAACCCGTTGTATTTGAAGGTTTCCAAGCCGGGGGATTACCTGGTGGGCAACTAATGACAACGACAGAAGTTGAGAATTTTCCTGGGTTTCCTAAAGGAATTACCGGGCCGGAACTGATGGATCAGATGAAGGCGCAGGCGGAGCGTTGGGGGGCTGAACTATATACTGAAGATGTTATCTCAGTTGACTTGAGTCAGCGTCCATTTACAGTGCGATCGCAAGAAAGGGAAATTAAAACCAACAGCATCGTTATTGCTACGGGTGCAACAGCAAAGCGTTTAGGTTTACCCAGCGAACATGAATTTTGGAGTCGGGGTATCTCCGCTTGTGCAATTTGCGATGGTGCAACACCAATTTTCCACGGCGCAGAATTGGCTGTGATTGGTGCTGGCGACTCGGCGGCGGAAGAGTCAATTTACCTCACCAAATACGGTTCTAAGGTAAATATGTTGGTACGCACCGATAAAATGCGGGCTTCTAAAGCCATGCAAGACCGCGTTTTGAACAACCCAAAAATCCAAGTGCATTGGAACACAGAAGCCGTGGATATCTTCGGTAATGGTCACATGGAAGGGGTGAAAGTCCGCAATACTAAAACTGGTGAAGAGAGCCAACTGCACGCTAAGGGTTTATTTTACGCCGTTGGTCATAGTCCCAATACCTCTTTATTTAAAGGACAATTAGAACTGGATGAGGTAGGTTACGTTGTCACTAAGCCCGGTTCTGTAGAAACCAGTGTAGAAGGCGTTTTTGCTGCTGGTGACGTACAAGATCATGAGTTTCGGCAAGCAATTACGGCTGCGGGTACTGGCTGTATGGCGGCAATGTTGGCAGAACGCTGGTTGTCATCTAGTGGCTTGATTCAAGAATTCCATCAACAACCAGAAACAGCAGATAATGAATTAGAACATCAGCCAGCCAAAAAGACTGAAGCTGAGGAAGAAGCAGGATTTAATTTGGATGGGACGCGCCATGAGGGAGGTTATGCTTTACGGAAATTGTTCCATGAAAGCGATCGCTTACTCCTTGTTAAATACGTCTCTCCTGGTTGTGGCCCTTGTCATACCCTGAAGCCAATTTTAAATAAAGTGGTGGATGAATTTGACAGCAAAATTCACTTTGTGGAAATTGATATCGACAAAGACCGAGATATTGCTGAAAATGCTGGTGTGACAGGAACGCCAACAGTTCAGTTGTTCAAAAATAAGGAACTGGTGAAGGAAGTCAAAGGCGTGAAGCAAAAGAGCGAATATCGCCAGTTGATTGAAAGTAATCTTTGAGATAGTAGGTATTGGGCAGTTCCCAATACCCAATAACCTATAGCCCAATACGCTTGGGTTATAGGTTATTGGTGTAGATAATTGGTATTTTCAGACGCGATTTATCGCGTCTCTACATCAGGATTTTGTTGTCATCCTGAACTGTATTGCACTATAGCCGATAACTTTACTGCTCATTTTTTGCATCTTGAAACAGGTGCAAAGAATGAGTCTAACTCCGAAATAGAGCTAATTAATATTAATTATCTTGATGACGATCGCTTGTATCTTGCTCATTTTCTAGTATCCGTGCAATCAGCATATCTGGTTTTCTACTAATAACAGATTTAACTTTATCAATAGCAATTACTTCACTGATTTTCACAACCATTTCCCAGAAAGTATCTTCCTCTGTATCTTTGTTGTAAGTTCTATGTTTAAACCACAACAAATCATCCCAAACTCCGATAATTGTGGCGAAATACCACTTATCCCTTACTAGTATCCAGATTTCTTGTTCTAAGTAAGTCTGTAGAAGAGGTTTCACAATGACTAAGATAATAAAAAATATTGTGCAACATATTAATTAAGTATCAACAGCTAAGACAACAGTTAAAATACTGAAGAGTCAAAAAATCAAAGGCTGCATGATCAAGATGACTGATTCGTTGATAAAGATTATCGCGAATAATATTGTAGTACTCTGAATCGTGGTTAAAAGCTTTGGCAAAAATCAGGCATAATTTCACCTCTAACTCGGTCTAGCTCTGTATCCAGCGTTAGATAGTCAGACTTTTATTCAGGATGTTAACGCAATCCCCTATCTAATATGTAAAATGGTCAGCGTATCAAGCTTTGCTTCAGGCGATCGCTTTATGGCCATTACAAAACGGCGACTACCGACATTTTTGCAGTTTGGCAAAAGTCTCAATCTTTCCCAAAAACTCATGCTCATCGGGTTAGCCATTACCCTATTTTTCATCTTCCTGGCATTTTTCGCTCCCGTATTACAGGCTTGGGGATGGCTGCAAAACCCGAAAGATTTTCTCTCTAATCCAATTCACGAGCCACCCTCAGCTAAACATTGGTTTGGTACTAGTCGCCTCGGCTATGATGTGTTCTCTCGGACATTATTCGGCGCTCAAGCTGCTTTGCAGGTGGTGATTTTGGCAACGGCGCTGAGTATGATTATCGGTGTGCCTTTGGGGATGCTGAGTGGTTATCTCGGCGGTAAATTGGATAAAGTGCTGCTATTTATTATGGACAGCATTTACACTCTACCGGGACTACTGCTATCTGTGACACTGGCATTTGTGGTGGGGCGTGGGATATTAAATGCAGCGATCGCTATTAGCATTGCCTATATCCCCCAATATTATCGCGTTGTCCGCAACCACACCGTGAGCGTGAAAACTGAAGTGTTCATCGAAGCTGCTCAAGCAATGGGCGCTTCTACTTGGGTTGTGCTTTCTCGTTATCTGTTTTTCAACGTCATTCAAAGCGTACCCGTCCTATTTACACTCAACGCCGCTGATGCAATTTTGGTGTTGGGCGGTTTGGGCTTTTTGGGGCTAGGACTTCCCGAAGAAGTGGCAGAATGGGGACATGATTTAAAGCAAGCCTTAGAAGCTCTACCCACTGGCATTTGGTGGACTACACTTTTCCCTGGTTTAACTATGACATTCATGGTGGTAGGGTTATCACTACTTGGTGAAGGGTTAAATGAATTTGTCAATCCCCGATTACGGAGAGAAAATAGAATCCGACAGTAATCATTGGTCATTAGTCATTGGTCATTAATTTTAGACAAATGACAAAAGACAAATGACTAATGACAAATAAACAATACAGAGATTTGTATGAAAGATAATCTAACGTTAATTGCTGCCGCTACTGGCGGGTTTATCCTTTCCGTTGCTCTTGCTGGTATCTTAAGAGGTGCGCCAATTACAGCTTGGCAGGAGCAATCGAGTTTTCGGACTACAACTGTTGCTAATTTACAGAGAGCCGAGTTGAAAGCCCCGCATCTTCAAATCGGTGATGAAAGCAACTTACACTCAATAGAATAAAAAATTGAGTATTTTTTCGCGCCAAGATGCTAAGTATAGATTTACTAGAAAATAATGGCGAATTGAGGAGTGAAATTGAAACGCACAGGAGCGTAGAGGTAAGCGCAAAGGATACGCAAAGGTTTGCTAGCTGAGGATTTTAAAGTGGTGAGTTCTCAAGTAATTGGCATTGATGTCGGGGGTACAGCAATTAAGCTGGGACGTTTTGCAGATGATGGTACTTGTCTGCAATCTTTGACTATGGTATCTCCTCAACCAACAACGCCGGAAGCAGTCTTGGCGGTGCTGGTAGATGCGATCGCTCAAATCGATCCAGATAATCAAGCTGTTGCCATTGGTGTTGGTACTCCTGGCCCATCCGATGCCGCAGGACGCATTGCCAAAATCGCTATTAACTTACCTGGATGGATCGATGTGCCTTTAGCAGACTGGCTAGAAGCTAAAACTGGCAAACCGACTGCGATCGCTAATGATGCTAATTGCGCTCTTTTGGGAGAAGCTTGGCTGGGAGCCGGTCGCCACTTTCAAAATCTGATTCTGCTAACTTTAGGTACTGGGGTTGGTGGCGCAATTATCCTTGATGGCAAACTATTTATTGGACATCAAGGAGCCGCAGGGGAATTGGGTTTGATTTCATTGAATCCTGATGGTCCAATTTGTAATAGTGGCAATCGAGGCTCTTTGGAACAATATGCCTGTGCTACTGCAATTCGCCGCCGCACTCTCAAGGAACCCATCGAATTGGGTTTTCTTGCCCAACAAGGAGATGCCGCAGCATTGACTTTTTGGCAAGAATATGGTGTGAATTTGGGAATTGGTTTGACGAGTTTGATTTATGTACTCACACCACAAGCGATCGTGATTGGTGGCGGTATCAGTGGTAGCTTTGAGTTTTTCTTACCAAGTGTGAAGGCAGAAATTGAGAAGAGAGTGCAGCCTTTATCACGAGAGGGTTTACAAATATTGCCAGCGGAGTTAGGCAATTTTGCAGGAATAGTAGGTGCAGCAAAGTTGGCATGGCAAAACTATTTAAGATTTTAAATTATGATTCAAACAACCCCAGCTAGAGACATCTGTCTTTACAAATTAGAAGAAAAATTGGGTTTGCAACTTCCTACAGAGATCAACTTTTTTACAGAATAGGCAGAGAATTTAGGATTGCGGATAAAATAAGTAACGCGATCTGCAACTTATTCTTGGAACCCTTCTCCCCGAAATGGAAAGAGGCTTAGATTATTGCTGAAGCTCCTACTACGAGGTAATTTAATTAATTTTATATTACGTAACATAGTTAATTTTATTCTTGCCCACTTACTTAGCAATTCTGACTGATGGTGAAAAGTAAGTGAAAAGCCAATACAGTTCAGTTAAGAAAAATGTAGGTTGGGTTAAGCAAAGCGCAACCCAACAAAATCCAGGAAATTTTGAGTTTCGTTCCTCAACCCAACCTACACAGCTTAAGATTTTTGGCGCTAACCCAAGCGTATTCAGTGAAAAGCAACTATTTAAAGCTTGAATAAGCGCTATGTAATGTCAGAAGATGCAGTAAAGATGTTTTTCTGGCAAAAATCATAAAATGAGTATGTTATTCACAACCAAAGCCAGTCCAATGACTAAAGGCTTGAAGTATCAGCAAAGAGTCAAGCAAACTTTTACCGTAATGCTAATAAGAGCTAGCCATCGCTACGTACTCGTGGCATTAATATTCAGCTTGATAATTCTTGCCTGCATTAACATCTTAAAATCTAGCCAATCTTCAGTCACCGAGTCTCCTATTAACAGTAAAGTCCTGAAGATTTGGTCAGATAAAGGTTACACTTTGGAAGAGGATGAAGCGCTCCAGAAGATCGTTAGTAACTGGGAACAACAAAGCGGCAACAAAATTAAACTTACTTTCTATACTAACGATGAATTGCCACAAAAGACTCAAAGGGCACTTCAGGCAGGTAATTCGCCCGATCTCGTCATAAATAGCAGTGCTGAGAGGGAGCTGTATCCACGTCTTGCCTGGGAAGGTAAACTGGCAGATGTCTCTGATGTAATTGAGCCAGTTAAAAGTATTTATTCTGAAGGTGTTCTGGAAGCAGTTCGTTTATATAACAACGTTGATAAGAAGCCGAGTTATTATGCAGTCCCAATTAATCAATTAACAATTCACATCTTCTACTGGCGAGACTTACTAGAGAAAGTAGGTCGAACTCAAAGCGATATCCCTAAAGATTGGGATGCTTTCTGGGAGTTTTGGAAACAAGTGCAGGATGATTTGCGCGCACAGCAAAAACAGAATATTTACGGATTAGGTTTTCCTTTCTCCACTGGTTCTACAGATACCTACTACTTGTTTGAGCAGATTTTAGAGGCATACAATGTCCAAATTTTAGACTCCAAGGGTCAACTTCTACTCAACGATCCCAAGGTGTATCAAGGTATTGTTAAAAGCTTAGAGTGGTATGCGAAATTTTTCCAGCAGGGCTACGTACCACCAGATGCAGTAAACTGGTTAAATCCAGACAATAATCGCAGCTTGCTCAATCGTGGCGTGGTTATGACGCCTAACAGTTCACTTTCGATTCCTGCTGCTGTGCGCCAAGATTCTGACACCTATCGTCACAAACTTGGTATCCTAGAATTTCCGAACAAACCTAATGATAAACCGATGCGCTTCTTAGTCTCGATTAATGAAATAGTTTTATTTGCCGAGTCTAAAAACCAGAAGATAGCCAAAGATTTTCTTGCGTATTTAATTAAACCTGAAATAATAGGAAACTATCTCAAAGCTACCGGAGGTCGGTATCTACCAGTAATGAAGCCTGTTTGGAAAGACCCCTTTTGGACAAATCCAGCAGATCCTCATCTTTCCACTGCAACTCAAACACTAACTAAAGATACTCGCCCATTTTATATTGTTCAAAACCCTGCTTACAGCCTAGTTTTAGAAGAGAATGTTTGGGGTAAAGCTCTCAATCAAATAGTTGTCAATAGCATATCTCCAGAAGAAGCCGCAGACACGGCAATTGAGCGGATAAAACAAATTTTTGATGAATGGCAGTGAGCTATATGCAATTTTAGAATTAGCACCTTACCACTAAAGTTACAATTTTCTTCTTATATAACTCTACAAAAAAGATGATTCAATAGCTAGGCTAATTGAGCAAAAATTTCTACAAACCATTTTTTAAGATTGAGAATATATAAATCTGTTTTTCAACTTTATTTTTACCTTGTTGTGCTACACAATAATTTCAAGACAAAGAATATCCTGTTGCTTTTTGAACGTATTTCACAACTTTTTCATAAGATTCAGGATTACTCACAGGGTTGATGATAATAGGAATAGTGCCATCTGGCAACCAAAAAGTTATCCTGCCGTTCGGTTCATGACAAAAGGAACTGATGCAGTTGAGATTAATGACATATTCATTTTTTTCGTAAATTATTTTCACCCAGTGGGCACGATCTAATTCTAATCCTGTCACACATTCTAAATAATCGAGAATTTTTTGATAATCTTCCAGGTTATTTTGTGGGTTAATTACTATGGGAATGGCACTATCGGGTAGCCAAAAAGTAACTCTGCCATTCAGTTCATAACAAAAAGCATGGACACGTTCAAAATTTACTACATATTCTTTCCTCTCGTAAAGGATTTTCACCCAGTACGCCACAACATCTCCTCAAGTCCGAAATTTACGAATGATGCACCCTGGATGTCCAAATCTACTGAAGTCTTAAGTTAATGTTGTTATGCACTAATTCAAAATCTAAAAAATTAATTTTGAATTACGAATTACGAATTGTTATGACACCTCCAATGGTGTTGGTGTGCTAGATGTCGAAAGAGAAAGAGCGATCGCTGTTTGAATGAATCCTTTAAATAAGGGATGAGGTGTACTAGGGCGTGATTGAAATTCTGGATGAAATTGGCAAGCAAGAAAGAATGGGTGCTTGGTTAATTCCACAATTTCAACTAAACGTCCATCGGGAGAAGTACCACTGATCGCATAGCCAGACTTTAACAACAAATCGCGGTAAGCATTGTTGAACTCATAGCGATGTCGATGCCGTTCATAAATCACATCTTCTTGATAGAGCTTAAAAGCTAAGGTATCAGGGAGAACACGACAAGGGTATAGTCCCAAGCGCATTGTACCCCCTAAATCCACAACTTCCTGCTGTTCTGGCAATAAATTAATTACCGGATCAGTTGTGTAAGGGTCAAATTCGGCACTATTAGCACCTGTTAATCCCCCTACGTTTCTGGCCCACTCAATCACAGAACATTGCATTCCCAGGCATAAACCCAAGAAGGGAATTTGGCGATCGCGGGCGTATTTAATGGCGGCAATTTTGCCATCGACTCCCCGAACCCCGAAACCTCCTGGTACAACTATGCCATCGACACCCTGAAGATAATTTTCGGCTGGTTCAGTTTCTAAATTTTCTGAATTTATCCAACGCAGGCGCAGTTTGCCATAAGTAGAGATTGCCGCATGGTTCAGCGCTTCCACTACAGATAGATAGGCATCACTTAACTGCACATATTTACCAACAATGGCAATTTCTACCTCGTGTTTGGGACTATGTAACCGTTGTACCAGGGTTTGCCACTGCGTCAAATCTGGTTTACGTTGTTCCATTTGCAGCAAGTTCAGCACTTGTTCTGCCATTCCTTCCCGTTCTAGATTTAGCGGTACTTCATAGATACTTTTGGCATCTTGGGAAGTGATAACGCATTCTTCCGGTACATCGCAAAATCCCGACAATTTCTGCTTTAATCCCTTGGGTAAAGGGCGATCGCTCCGACAAACTAAAATATCTGGTTGAATACCAATGGATCTCAGTTCTTTAACTGAATGCTGTGTCGGCTTAGTTTTCATTTCACCCGCCGAGGCAATCCACGGCACCAGCGTGACGTGCATATACAAAACATTCTGGCGTCCTACCTCTTTACGGAACTGGCGAATTGCTTCCAAAAACGGCAGTGATTCAATATCTCCCACCGTCCCGCCGATTTCTGTAATTACTACAGAAGGATTGGTACTTTTAGCAACTCGCAGAATCCGCTCTTTAATTTCATTGGTAATATGAGGAATTACCTGTACAGTACCGCCATTGTAGTCTCCGCGCCGCTCTTTATTGATCACTGCCTGGTAAATCGAGCCAGTAGTCACACAATTTAAGCGTGACATTGAGGTATCGGTAAAGCGTTCGTAATGCCCCAAGTCCAAATCTGTCTCTGCACCATCTTGGGTAACGAATACTTCCCCATGCTGAAAGGGACTCATCGTCCCAGGATCGATATTGATATAAGGGTCGAGTTTGAGAATCGACACCGAATATTCGCGCGACTTGAGCAAACGCCCTAAACTTGCTGCTACAATGCCCTTACCAATACTGGAAACTACGCCTCCAGTAACAAAGATAAACTTAGTCATAGTATTTTGAATTTCTAACAACTTCTAAAAATACATCCCGTCATTGTGCCACAGTTGTTGTGGTGTCATCTTCTGTGATTTGCTGTGAAAAACCTCTTAGGATTAGTAATATTAGGCTGTATTCTCACCTCCTCAGTTGCATTGGCAGAGCCATCTCTTATAGTCGTTTTTCCTCAGACAAACTACCAGACAAGTGCCCAAAAAATCTTCTTTCTGGGCACTGCACCACCAGATGGTCAGGTTTTGATCAATAGTAAGCCAATTACCCGCAGCAAAGCTGGTCATTTTTCGCCTAGTTTCCCCTTGCAGTTGGGGGAGAATCTTTTTACTGTGCGTTACCACAATCAAGAACTTAAAATTAAGGTGATCGGGCTTAACGCTAGCCCTGAGCTACCACAAGGGGTAGCTTTTGCGAAAGATTCCCTGACTCCTGCAGTTGATATTGCCAGATTACCAGGAGAAGTAATTTGTTTTAGTGCGATCGCACCCCCTAACGCTAATGTCTCTGTAATCCTGGCTAATCAAACTATTGCCCTTTTACCACAACCTCAACAAGCACAACTACCAAGTAATTTGGCAGCTTTGACAGGTCAAAATCAGCCTCATGCCCAGTCTAGCGTAGGCAACTATCAAGGTTGCACCACAGTGGCAACAGCCGCCGATCTGGGAAAACCTCAATTTCAACTGACGCTTAACGGCAAGATGATAACTCAACCAGGATCTGGTAAGATTGAAATCCTCTCAAGATCGCAGTTGCCAGTTTCTGAGGTTACAGTAGAATCAGGCGTTGCTCGTACTGGCCCTAGCACCGATCATTCTCGACTTACACCACTGCCCAAAGGCACACGCGCAACAGTTACAGGTAGGGAAGGTGAATGGTTGCGCCTAGATTATGGCGCTTGGATTAATAGTAAAGAAACCCGCATTCTACCCGGTGCAGTTCCGCCACAGACAATAATTCGCAGTGTCGGATACCGTCAACTCCCTAGTGCGACAGAGATAGTTTTCCCCTTGCAAGTTCCCGTACCCGTGAGCGTACAACAAAGTGAGCAAACTCTCGCTCTCACTCTCTACAATACCACTGCCCAAACAGACATAATTCGCCTGGATGACAACCCCCTAATTAATCGCCTAGACTGGCAACAGGAAGCCCCAGGACAAGTAAAATACACCTTTAACCTCAAAAAAGCTCAACAGTGGGGATACAAGCTGAAATACGACGGTACAACCCTGGTTTTGGCTTTGCGTCATCCGCCTAAAATCGGGAACACAAGACGCAAGCCTTTAGCTAATTTCAAGATTGTACTAGATCCAGGGCATGGCGGTAAAGAAACTGGTGCCAGTGGGCCAACTGGATATTTAGAAAAAGATGTCAATTTGGTAGTTTCCAAGTTGTTGCGGGACGAATTGGTGAAGCGAGGGGCAACGGTGGTGATGACGCGGGAGGACGACAAGGAAGTTTCGCTAGTAGAACGTCAGGCAATTATCAGTCAAGAAGAACCTGCGATCGCAATTTCCATACATCACAACTCCTTACCAGATGATGGCGATGCCGAAAAAATCAAGGGATTTGGCGCATTTTGGTATCAACCCCAAGCACACAGTCTCGCCATATTTTTACAGAACTATGTAGTCAAAAAACTCGGCAAACCTTCTTATGGTGTGTATTGGGATAACCTGGCGCTGACACGTCCAGCAGATGCGCCATCGGTGTTACTGGAATTGGGTTTTATGAGCAATCCCGATGAATTTGAGCAGGTTGTCAACCCAGAAGAACAGAAGAAAATGGCAAAAGCGATCGCTCAGGGGATTACTGAGTGGTTTAGGAGTGTGAGATAGATTTGGAGGTACAACACTAGTTCTACCTTGGTGGAGTGCGATCGCTCTTCTTAAGCTAGTTCCTACTCAATCTTGCGATCATTCTTTGTTCGAGCTTTTTGACTTACACGATAGGGTTATGCTGCGTATACTTTGTACAAATGTGCTTTACTCTCCTGATTTCAAAATCAATATAGTAGAGTAACACGAGCAGTTAGCGTTTCAATAGGCAACTTGAAAAGACTCAAGATAGCTATAGAGACAGCTTGATGTATCAGCGTATTGAGACAAATCAGAAATTATCGTCTTTTTTGATAAATGTAGTTTAATATTCACCTTTCGAGTGAAATATGGATAATTACCATTATTAGCTTCGTTCATAAGTTTTTGAAGGAAATAAAATAAAAACTCAATCTCAAACTTACCTCTAAAACTTTTTTGTCGAATGTTGGATTGGAGATCAGATACCTTAATATCTAGTTCCCGTTGAGGAATAATAGATACATTTGGAAACATGTCATATAAATCATCAATTGTATATTTTACTGTGATTTTATCTAAGTCAATATGCACAAATTGCAATACACTAAGCCCCGAAATGTTTAACTTACTAGACTGCTCTCTTTGACAAGCTATCCAAGCATTTAGCAATTCTACTGCGTTATGAAAATCTTCTTGTAGTTTCGTATAAAGAGAAATACATCTTTGAAAATTTTCATCTGACTCGGTTAGCTTAAATTCACTTCTCAAAATTTCAGAAAAGCATTGAACTGATGTATAGAAGTTTTCTACTGAGTAACAAGGTGTTTCATATATCCTATTCAAACTCGTCTCTTTTATTGATATATCAAAATCTTTATCTACAAAATAAGCCGCTTTAACATTTGCATAACGTTTACGGGATGAGAGCATTCTGTGAACATCTAAAACACCCTCCTTACCATTGCAGCTAAGGTAAATATCTTTCTCAGGTCTTGTGACGTTCTTTATTCTAATCCCATAGTACTTACTATCTTCTCCCTCAAAGAAGCAATAAAGTGCAGAATCATACTGCTTGTAAAGTCTAGTAAATTCAGCAAATATGACGACAGCTTTTCCACGCGAAGCTCTTAAATTGTCTACTGACATTCATTCCTCTCGCACAAAAATATCTAGATCATTGGCATTCAAATCTAACTCGTTATCGAAGATAAATGGGGAATGAGTGACTGCTACAAGTAGCCTACATTTCCCTGACTTCAAAATATCCGGAAGTAAAAGCTTTTGCCATTCAATAGATAGTGATAATTCTGGCTCATCAAACAGTAGAATAAAGTCCTCGGAGGACTCCAAATAAATCTTGGAAAAGAGTGAGATGATTTGCTTTTCTCCGGATGAAAGGTTTCTAATCTCAATCGGGCTGATATTTCTAGTTTGTACTATAGATATATCTACATTAGCTTCATCATAAATAATACGTTTTTTATTTAAATACTCGTTGCATATTGTGGCCAATTGGTTTATGGACTCATCTTTTTCTTTTTGCTGTTCATACAAACCAACTAATTTTGATAAAAAATAGACGAGCTGATCATATTGAGGAGAATTTATTTCTCCTGAACTTACTAGTTTTTCAATTCTCTCCCTATCAGATTTTGATATATTTTTTTCGCCAACACGACTTAAAACTATATTCAACGTGTCAGGCTGAATGCTGTCTCTCATTTCTTGATTAATTTCAATTCCCTCAACAAACTGAGTTAAAATTTCACCCGTTACTTTTGAAAAGAGATTAAGTGCTGAGTCTTTAATGGCTTTTTTTATCTCATCAAACTTGCCAATGACATCATTCATTCCGAATTGAATAAGCTTACCTTCTCCCTCACTAAAGTTCAGGCGCTCAAATCTCTCTTCTTCATACCCCAAGTTCTTTATATCTTCTTCGATCCTCCTATATGTTGGAAAATATAGAATAGTTTCATTTAGATTTTCTTGAATAGTTTTTATAATTTTATCGATTTTACTTTTTTGATCTCCTTCTTGATCGCGTCTAAGTCTCAAATCAATTTCTTCTGCTATTTCCATATATCTGGAGGGTAAAGCATATTTCGCTATCAGTTCAAACAACTGTCTGCGAACGAGTTCAGACGATGAACCTTTTTTAACCTCCATCCTCAATCTATCTATTTCTCGGCTAGATAAATACGGTCTGAGCAAAGAAATAAATTCAAAAATATCACCTTGATAATATGACTTTAAATCAATTTTTTTTATCTCGACACTGACTCCAGATTCAAACTCAAGAATTACTGAATCAAAATCTATAGCCCTTAACTTGTGAAACTTGCAAGAAATTGAGTAGTATAAAGCATTTAAAATAGTAGTTTTCCCTGAACCATTTTCTGCAATCAGAATAACGGCTTCCTTCTCAAAAGGAATTTTTACATTCTTAAAACCAAACAAGCCATTAATCGAAAATGATTTTAGCTGACTTGAATTCAAATGATCACCTAGCAACATAACTAGAAGTTCCAGTAGCTAATGATTAAGATAGTCGAAAAATAACTCAAGTGGATTATTAATGAGTCTTTTGACAGTAAACAGCTTCTTAAGGATAGCTAATAACTGCTTACTCAGCATAATGCTCTACTGAAAACTCGTTACACAGCCCTATTTTCTACTTCAACGGTAACTTAAGTGTTGTTGTACGAATAAGAGGAGACTCTCAAAACCTTTGATATCGCTGGACTGTGCCGACCAATGGTCAAAAATGCCGTGCAAAAGTTTCTTACTTTGGTCTTTGTTCAAACTTTTTTACAATTTGCTTTGAGGCAATCGCTACAGGGTTTGAAGGATTAGCTTATTTTCTTATGGTTTCCATTTAAACACAGATGCGATCGCCCCACTGCCAAACCCAAAAAATGGAGCCATGCAGAAGATAGCAAAAACAGCTCTCAAGTTCTTGAAAGGTGCGTTGGCGTAGTCCGTCGTAGACATTGCTGATTGCCTTCTACTCAAAAGCTAGTTGAAGTCTGTGGTAAGCTTTTGCCTGTAATTACTAAGTTTTTCGGCTTACCATAACTTAGTAAATATTACTCTACATCTGGATCGATACCCATTGCCCTGAGCCGTTCTGCTAATTGTGCAGCTTTTCGTTCTGCTTGCTCGGCTCTATGCCTTTGCAACTCAGCTTCTTCTTGACCAATCAGTAACAGATTTCCTTCTAAATCCCACCAGCGCAACCAAAATTGCTCAGGATTATTCAAGTAGCTTCCTTGCCATAACCCTAGTTCTACTCCTAAAGGAGGAATTGGGTAGTGACCTCGCTCATTAGGCTGCATTTTGTGGTAAGAAAAATCTACCAGGTGATAAACCTCCAGTTTGTCATTACTAATTTCATAAATGGCATAGTAGGGAATTCGGATTATTCGCTCATATACCCAGAATTTACCTGGTTTTGCGCCTTCCCGACTACCAGCTAGAGGTAAAGGAGTAACATCTCGTTCTTCATCGCCATTACCACTAGCTAGTTCTACGGCAATCAATGGCGGTATGTATTCCCGCCACAAAACATAGGAGCGGCGGTTTTTGCCATCTAGCCTTGGTGGTACACCAGGGACATAAAACCAATCCGGTGCTGCTGCTCCTTTTTCTGGTGGTTCAGTCTCTCGCCAGTAAATACCACAATCCTGACCAATGCAATACTGTCCATCTGGATGTAAGCGTTGCAAAACTTGAGCAATTGAGTCTGTCAAAATGACGGTTTGGGGATGCTCTTGAAAATTTTTCACAAACGTACCATCAGACTCTGGTAGTTGAGTGTGATCGGGAAACTGAGGCGGTATGGCAATATCAGCAAGTGTTTCACTCATACTTTGAAAAGTATTGCAGCTATTTATTTAGTGCTTTACGCTTCCCATAATGTATTACAACCTAGTATAACACCTTGCTATATCTTGATTTCAGTGCTTTTACCCTGCCAGAACCGCTTTGATTGCGGATAGAAATATATGAAATCTTATATTTTGAAACTGTATGTATTTTAAGATAGGCGGTATGGTGGGAGCGATCGCTATTTTATTGAGTAATGGCAGTGCGCTCGCTGAAGATGCACAAAGATATATCACTGTAGGGCATGATAAATTAGGAAACAGTGTAGCTCTGGATACGGAAACTATAAAAGGCACTACATACAAGCTTTACGGAATGTATGGTGATGGCATTTTCGAGACTACATTCCATGCTTCGTGCAAAGAATCGCGGCTTTTTCGGAATCGCATTGCCATTTATGGTTCGGAGGGACAGCTACTTCAAGAGGATGGAGAAAAAGGAGAAATACCTTTTGTAGCTAATTCTTCACCAGGCAAAGGAATGCAAATTGTTTGTCAAAAGATTGGTGCAGATGGTTGGTAGGTTAAGTAGGGAGTGGGAAGTGGGGAATGCCCCATGCCCAATCCCAGTGCCAGGTAGAAAATACTAAGGACAAAACAACGTGTCACGCGTATCTCGTCCTGTAATCGGATTAGTCCCTTTGGCAAGTTTGCACAATTTTTTTTGCTCATCGGGACGCAGCAGCGTATCGGTAAAATCTGCCCCGTCAATGATTGCACCATCAAATCTGGCGTTAGCAGCAAAGGCACCCTCCAACAGTGCATTTGTCAAATTTGCTCTGACTAAACGAGCCGAGTCTAAAGTGGCATTTCTTAAATCAGAACCCTCCAAATTCGCAGACTCCAAATTTGCTGCAAAGAAACTGACACCGTTCAAATTAGCGTGACTGAAGTTGCTCTGGCGAAGATTAGCTTTAGTAAAGCTAGAGTCTGTTAAATCACGTCCTGAAAAATCAGCCTCGACCAAAATTTCCTTATTATATTCAAGTGCCAAAGCTGTTGGAGCAAAACCGACCGTTGCGGTGATGGCAATTATTCCCCACAGGAATAAGCTGAGTATGCTTGCCCAAATGTGATGGTCTGTTTTATACTTCAATCTCAACTTTGTTCGGGATAAGTCGAGTGTAGAACCCGTTGTGCGTAGGCGTAGACCGCCGCAGGCATCGCTTAACCTAGAATTCACAGAATTCATCATATTTTTAGTCAATGGCTAACCTTCCTCCATCTCATTATCCAGATATTGGTTCATTAGGAGAAGACCTAGTAGCGCAATGGTTGCAATCTACTGGTTGGATAATTCTTCATCGTCGCTTTTCTTGTCGCTGGGGGGAAATTGATATCATCGCTGAATATGATAGAAAAGCAGAGGCAGCAGGGGAGCAGGGGAGCAGAGGAGCAGTAGGAGAACTCAGCACTCAGCACTCAATATTGGCATTTGTTGAGGTCAAAACCCGCAGTTCAGGTAGTTGGGATGCCGGGGGAAGAAGCGCAATCACTCCACAAAAGCAAGCAAAAATCTGTCGTACAGCTGAAACATTCTTAGCCCAGTATCCTGAGAAGGCAGATTATTCTTGTCGATTTGATGTTGCTATTGTCTACTGTCAAAGGATATCAAAAAATCTGACTGGGGTTACAGCAAATCAGGAAGCTCTAGCTACTTCATCAGTACCCGGATACAAGTTTAAGCTGCAAGAATATATTCTGGCAGCTTTTGACTCTTTAATTAATAATGGTTAATTGGTAATCGATAAAATATCTTAATTACCAATGACCAATAATTTTGTAGTAGCGTTACAACTAATATAGTCTCACGCTAAAGTTTCTGGACAGTAACCTAAGCCCCGGACAAACTGCTGCCGGAACGCTTCAATTTCGTCTCTTTCTGGGCTACCGTGAGAAACGATCGCTACCTGATAACGACGCATCACATCCACAGGGCACTGTCCAGCTTCCAAACTCCAAAGTGCCATTTGCACCCTCATTGGCGGTTCGTAGCTAATTCCTAATTCATTTAGAAAAGCCCGAAAGTCGCCATCTTCTTGGGGCGAGACTTGACCTTTGAGTTTGATCCTAACCACCCAGCCATCAATTTGATGAATTACGGTGACGAACGAAACTGGTGTCTGGGGTCTAGCGTGGAGGTGTTGAACGACCCTCAGGGTTAGACTGGCATTTGCCAGATAGTACAAGTATTCCATGTTTGTTGGTGCTTGGGATCAAAGCCAATCCTACATATCTATATTCGTCAATCAGTGCCTGTTCCCGGTAGGGTAAAAGCCCCCGTTTTTAGATGGGGAGGTTTACCCAATTTTTATGTTAATTTTTCCGTGTTACTTAATAGTAACAATCTTATAGCCTAGCGGCAAAACTGAGTAAAGATGCCTTAAAGTTCCTTTAGAAGGTAAAACTTAACTCAGCCTTTTTAAGAGAGTATAAATACTAAATAAACCAAAAACTAGTACAAGTCAATTTGAAAGATACATCTAGCCCACAAGAAAAAAATTTGGAATTAGATTGCTCGGTAGCTGGCTATGACTACGAACTACCTCCAGAACTCATTGCCCAAAACCCAGCAGTTCCTAGAGATAGTTCGCGGTTACTGGTAGTTGATTCTCCGACTACAGGCATCGAAACAGCACCTCTACACCATATTTTCCATGATTTGCCTGCACTGCTGCGCTCTGGTGATTTGTTGGTTATGAACAATACAAGAGTCATTCCAGCGCGGCTTTATGGTCATAAATCCACTGGTGCGAAAATCCAGGTGTTGCTGTTGGAAGAACGGCAGCATAACTGTTGGTTAGCTTTAGTTAAGCCAGGAAAAAGCTTCAAACGGGGAGCGAAGATTGTTTTTACAGCAAGGCAATTAGGAATTGAGGATTGTAAAGATTCTTCCCTAGTACCCAGTCACCAACTCACGGCTACGGTTCTAGAAACAGATGCAGCTACCGGGGGGCGTTTGTTGCAATTTGATGTACCAGAGGGTAAGACTTTGGTGGAACTGTTAGAGGTATTTGGTGAAGTACCGTTACCACCATATATCACTACCTCAGAAGCTGCTGATGAGCAGTATCAGACAGTTTATGCTAAACAGCCAGGAGCGATCGCAGCTCCGACGGCAGGATTACACTTTACCCCAGAATTATTACAAAAGTTGCGCGATCGCAAAATCGATCGAGCTTTTGTGACGCTACACGTTGGTGTCGGCACTTTTCGCCCTGTGGAAGTGGAAGATGTAACTACCCATCAGATGCATGAGGAATGGATTGAAGTTCCCGCAGCTACAGTAGAGCAAATCCGCGCCACGAAAGCTGCTGGCGGTCGAATTATTGCTGTGGGAACAACGGCAGTACGGGCTTTGGAAGGGGCGGCTCAATCGGGTAATTTACAACCATTTTGCGGAAAAACAGACTTGTTTATTTATCCCGGCTACCAATGGCGGGTGGTGGATGGTTTGATTACGAATTTTCACTTACCGCGTTCTAGTTTGTTGATGTTGGTAAGTGCCCTAATTGGCAGACAACGATTATTGAATATATACAACGAAGCGATCGCTTTTGGATATCGCTTTTATTCATTCGGTGATGCCATGCTAATTTTGCCGTCAGCTACGGGAGCGGGGAGTGGGGAGAGAGGCGATTAATCGCGTCTGTACAAGAGTTAGGAGTTAAAAGTTGGATAATTGGGAATTTTTTCTTTCGTGGTGGGTACTCTGACTTATAAGAGGTTAAAAATAAGTACAGGTCTGCTATTAATGTCTGAAAAATACCTATTTTCTCATTGGTTAAATTTATTTTGTCAGGTGACACTCGGTGGCTGTTCTGCATTTTTGCTCTTGGCTGCACCGACAATTACTAATTTCCCAGTTAGCAAGCTGCTGGCAGAAACTGCAATTTCTCAGGATCTCGAAGCAGCTAGCTTTTTCCAGCAAGGAGTTACGCGCTATAACCGCCAAGACTTACAAGGTGCAGAATATGCCTTTCGCCAAGCGTTGCGACGAGATCCTAACCTTGGAGCAGCACGAAATTATCTCGGTAATATATTGATAGAGCAAAATCGCCTAGATGTAGCTTTACAAGAATTTACAGAGGCGATAAAAGTTAATCCCAATTCTAGCGAAGCTTATTACAACTTAGGGTTAGTGTTGCACCGACAAGGAGAAAAAGATGCAGCAATTACCGCTTATCGCCAGAGCTTGGCGATAGATTCCACAAGGGTGGCAGCGCTGTATAATCTGGGTTTGTTGCTATACGAACAAGGAAAGTCAGAGGAAGCGATCGCTGCATACCAAAAAGCAATTAATCTAGATAGCAGCAATGCCAATGCTTATCTTAACTTAGCGATCGCCTTGCAACAACAAGGTCAAATCGAGCCTGCGATCGCCAGTTATCGCCAAGCTTTGAAGCTAGATCCTAAAAATGCCGCAGCCTACAGCAACATGGCAAATTTGCTAGCAATGCATGGTCAAGCTCCTGAGGCTATTTCTGTTTATCGGCAAGCTATTCGCCTAAATCCAAAAAGTGCCTCAGCTTACTATAACCTGGGAGTAACTTTATATAATCAGGGCGAATTCAAAAAAGCCAGTGGAGTTTTGAAACGCGCTCACAATGAATATCGCGAGCAAGGTAACATTGAACAAGCCCAGAAAATTGAGCAGTTAATGCAGCAAATTGCTCAGAAAACTGGGCAACAGCAACCTCAAGCCAGTCAAACAGCTACTCCTTCTCAGAGTTCAGATTCTACAGTACAAACACCTGAGCCACAGACGCCAAATCAATCAGAAATGCCCGCGAACCCTGGCGATGTGCCTGTCTCAGTTGAACCACAATCCACTTCAACAAATCCCGGACAATAAAAAACTCAGAGTTAAGGCGATTTGCCCTCATCCCCCAACCTCTTCTCCCAATTTTGTGAGAAGAGGAGCCAATTTCAAAGTCCCTCTCCCAAGCTTGGGAGAGGGATTTAGGGTGAGGGCTTTTGATTCATGCAGTAAGCCTATTCTCTACTTAAGGTTAGGCTTGAATAAAAGTTGCATATGGCATAACTCCTAACTCCTAACTTTTTTAAATCGGCAAACGATTAATATCTTTATTGCAACCAATAACAACCATTGCTGAACCACGCTCTAAACGCTTGGTAGCATCAGGATTAATTTGAAATTTCCCATCCTGGCTTACTGCTAGTAAATTTAAACCATAGCGGTTACGAAGTTGAAGTTCGGTGATGGTTTTACCGTGAAATTCATCAGGCACAATCAACTCTACAATACTGTTATCTGGGTCGAGGTCAAACCGATCTAGAATTGCTGGTTTGGTAAGAGTACGCGCTAGGGCACAACCCGCTTCATACTCAGGAAAAACAACATGATCTGCTCCTACTCGCCGCAACAGTTTACGGTGAACTTCACTAGAAGCTTTAGCAACTACATGAGGTACACCAGCCTCTTTCACATTTAGGGTGGTTATGATACTTTCTTGAACGTAGTTGCCAATCGCGACAATTACAGTATCAAATTCAAAAATTCCAGCTTCTTTGAGTGCGGCTGGTTCTGTAGAGTCTAGTTGCAAAGCATGACCAACTATTCCCTCAGTTAATGCTTCTGAAACTCGTTTTTCATCAATATCTGTTGCTAGCACTTGATAACCAAAATTGTGCAGCGTGGAACAGACAGACCTACCAAAACGACCTAACCCAACTACAGCAAATTGCTGGTTATCTTTACGTAAACTGCGAAAAAAACTTAATGATGACAGATTCACCCTTTTTATCCTTATGATGGCTCCCTGTATTTAGGGCAAAAAACGGTTATACCGCTTGAATTAAAAATTTTATTTTTGCCTTTCAATGTATATTTTATCAGTTTAGTCATTAGTCATTAACCATTAGTCAGTTGTCAAGAATTATTCTCTCCCTAACTATCCTACGAGCAAATTTTCTTCAGGATAGTGAATTCTGGTTGGACGTGGGTCTCCTAGTACAGCAGACATAAGTAGTAAAACACCTACTCGTCCAATGTACATAGTGACAATTAAGATCAGCTTTGCTGCTGTGGAGATACTTGCTGTAATGCCTGTAGAAAGCCCCACGGTAGCAAAGGCTGATACCACTTCAAACAAAATTTGGATAAAATCTAATGTTGGATCTGTGAGGCTAATTATAATAGTAGCTAAAATAACCGTCGCTACTGAACCCACTAACACACCTACAGCTTTCAAAATTAAAGATATTGCTATTTTGCGATCGTACAATAAAACTTCTTCTTTTCCCTGGAGAATCGTTTTAGTGCAACTGGTCAAGACTCTCAGGGTTGTTGTTTTCATTCCTCCTCCTGTACCACCTGGACTTGCACCAATAAACATCAGCGCAATCGTAATAAATAGACCAGCGGTAGTCATTTTGCCAATATCGATGGTGTTAAAGCCAGCAGTTCTGGGAGTAACTGATTGAAACCAAGCTACTAATATTTGTCCACGTAAATTTAGATAACCAAATGTTTCAGGGTTTCTGATTTCTATACAGAAAAAGGCGATTGTCCCTATTACTAATAAGATAATAGTTGTACTAGTTGCAACTTTAAAATCTAGGGAAAATATTTGGTTATGATTTTTTTTGAGAATGCGATCGCGCAACCAAAGATACATTTCCAAAATTACTTGATAGCCAATTCCCCCAAAGATAATCAACATGGTGATGGTGAAGACTACTAATAAGGAGGACTGATAACCAATTAAGTTATCTTTAAATAAACTAAAACCAGCATTATTCCAAGCATTAACACTATGAAAAATCGACAACCAAAGTCCTTGATTCCAACCAAATTTTGGAACAAAAGCTGGTAGAAGTAAGAATATTCCTGTAATTTCAAAAATTAAAGTTGTGGCAATAATTGAACGGATAACTTGGGCACTCCCGCTCATTCCTGGTCGGTCTAAAGCTTGTTGAATAGCTACCTTTTGTCGCAAGTCAAACTTGCGTCCAATTAGCAGAATTAGAAAGGTAGTGCTTGTCATGTAGCCCAAACCGCCAATCTGAACCAGCAGTGTCATAAACAACTGACCCCAAAAAGAAAAATAACTACCAGGGTCAACCACTGATAAGCCAGTAACACAAACTGCGGATGTCGAAGTGAACAGCGCCACAATAGGGTCGTTCCAAGTACCATCGCTAGTAGAGAGAGGCATCATCAGCAAGATTGTTCCTATAGTGATGACAGCCAAAAATCCCAGACAAACTGTGCGAGAAACGGTCATAATTAATTCAAAATTCAAAATTCAAAATTCAAAAAGCCAGATTTAATATGGGTTGGCACATACTTCAATCTGTAGCCACACTTGGGATTACTTAGTATAAATTCGAGCAAGAACTGTTTATTAAGGTAAACCAGGATTTATCCAAGGAGGATAAATCCTGGTTTACTTTTCTTGGAACAAAAATACTCTTATTTAATTAAAAACACACATGGTAGCCTACAAGTATGTTTTTTTTGAATTATACTTCGTCTCAATATTACTTTTTTCATGAGTGCAACACTTTACGAGCAAATTCAGCAGTTCTACGATGCTTCCTCCGGTCTGTGGGAACAGATTTGGGGCGAACACATGCACCACGGCTACTACGGTGTCGATGGCAGCCAGAAAAAAGACCGCCGTCAAGCTCAAATTGATTTAATCGAGGAACTGCTCAATTGGGCGGGGGTACAAGCAGCAGAAAATATCCTTGATGTGGGTTGTGGTATTGGTGGTAGTTCTTTATACCTAGCAGAAAAGTTTAATGCTAAGGCTACAGGGATTACTTTGAGTCCTGTGCAAGCTGCGAGAGCAACGGAACGCGCAACGGAAGCGAATTTGAGTCTGAAAACTCAGTTTCAAGTCGCCAATGCTCAAGCAATGCCTTTTGCTGATAATTCTTTTGACTTAGTTTGGTCGCTGGAAAGCGGCGAACACATGCCAGATAAAACTAAGTTTCTCCAGGAGTGCTATCGGGTGTTGAAACCTGGTGGCAAGTTAATTATGGTGACTTGGTGTCATCGAGCGACTGATAAGTTACCACTGACACCGGATGAAGAAAAGCACTTGCAGGATATTTATCGGGTGTATTGTTTGCCTTATGTGATTTCTTTACCAGAGTATGAAGCGATCGCACGTCAACTTCCATTAAACAATATTCGCACCGCCGATTGGTCAACCGCCGTCGCTCCCTTTTGGAATGTAGTCATTGATTCGGCATTTACTCCCCAAGCACTTTGGGGCTTACTCAACGCCGGTTGGACTACCATTCAAGGCGCGTTATCACTGGGGTTGATGCGTCGCGGTTATGAGCGCGGGTTAGTTCGGTTTGGTTTATTGTGCGGGAATAAGTAGAAACGTTCTTTGGGAGAAAACCGCGCTGTTTCACCACAGCGCGATCGCACTACAATTTAAGAAATTCAATGACGGCTAATATCTACCTTCAGAAACCTTACTTTGCTGTGAAATTGCCTATAATGCCACCAGCTTCGAGTGAACACCTAAAAAGTGTACCTGTTTCGCTATTCCCATCAGGCCCATCATATACATCAAAGCTACCGAGATTCAGGGTTTGCCAAACTTTTGGCCCAGAAGTAGTATAAGTTAGAAAACTAAGCGAGGTAGCGTTTCCAACACCATTAATCGAAACTGCTTGACACGAGCTATTATTTCCATAAATTCTGACTGACGTTGGGTGAGAACCTGGTGACAGTTGCAAAGTTCCTACAACTTGAACACTGTAACTACAGTTATTGATAATTCCCCCATAACTCGAAGTGCTTAAACATGAATTGTCTTGGGGAAAGGAATTCTTCATAGTAGCTCCTGGCCCCGTTACTGCCAAAGCTTGGTTCGCCATTAAGCTTATGACTCCAGCCAACATACTCACCAAATAACCTTTTATAAAAAGCCGCATTTTTTTAACTCCTATTTTGTATATATTTCAGTTTGATAAATTGAATTTACCTAAGAATTAAGCATGTTTTTGACAAAGTTATTCTGTCGTTACAATACTTTTTTATAACTTTTTCATATAATATTTAAGCTGTCAAAGACTTTGAAAATAATGATAATCAAAAAGAGGCAGAGGAGTGCGATCTATACTCGCATCCTCTCCCTCTTTACCACATGATTATCATTGTAATTAAACTTATTTTAAGTATTTTAACTTATTGACAAAATAAGCTTTATCTTAAAATCTCAAGGATACGCTTGTAGAGACGTTGTATCGCAACATCTCTACATACTACTAAATTCCACTAATAACCTTAACTAAGCGGTAAGTAATAAGAGTTACAGAGAGTTCTTGCCTACGTGATAGCAAAGTTTAAGGGAATTTAGCGTCATTTTATTCAACGACTGTTACCGAAGCTCCTTCATTGGATGGAGGTACACCGGGTAATTCAAGACAGTATCCAGCACCATACACTGTCTTGATATAGCGGGGATGGCGAGGATCTGGTTCTAGCTTGGTTCGCAAGTGGCGAATATGCACTCGAATCGTTTCTATGTCATCATCAGGATCGTAGCCCCAAACTTCTCTGAGGATTTCGCTGGGAGAAACTGTTTGACCGTGGCGTTGCAGCAAGCAGTGAAGTAGCTCAAATTCCAAGTGAGTCAATTTCACCGTCTCATTGAACCATATTGCCTCAAATCTTTCGGGAACGAGGGTTAATGAGCCATAGTTGAGAATCTCACTGTGCTTTGCGGCTTGGGGAATCCGGTCAGTCCGCCGCAAAAGTGCCCGCACCCGCGCCAGCAGTTCTTCAACTTCAAAAGGTTTGGTGAGGTAGTCATCTGCGCCAGCATTGAAGCCTTCCACCTTATCCTGAGTTTGGCTCAAAGCCGTCAACATTAACACGGGAATCTCAGAGGTGCGATCGTCGCGGCGCAGGCGTTGGCAAACGGTAAACCCATCTACCCTGGGCAACATTAAATCGAGCATGATCAAGTCTGGTTGTAGCTGGAGAGCCAGCGCTTGACCTTTGATGCCGTCTTCAGCTTGACTAACATCGTAGCCAGCCATTTCCAAGTTGACGGCAACTAGTTCTGAAATCGCTGGGTCATCGTCTATGACAAGAATCCTCGGCATTCTTAAAAAATTATTACTACTTATTAAGGATAATTAACAACCTTTGATAGATACAAAGATTTTTGAATCAATGATGAAAAAGTTTTTAAATCTTACATAAATATTAAGATTAAATGACTGTGAAATCAAGACTCAATTACACGAAATCTTATAGTCTATGATGTGTTATACTCCCCCCTACAATCCGTCTTGGTTTTTACAAAACGGTGTGATGATGACTGTATACACCGCTTTGTGGGGAAAACGTAACTGGCAAAGTACTACTAAAGACCCAGAACCGTCTTATCACGAAAAAATTTTTATTGGTGGCCAAGGTGTGCCAATTTTTGGCTTGGTTGCCATCCCGGAAAATGCTCACAGCACGATTATCGGGACTTATGGCATTACCGGAGAATTAAAAACAGAATGGTTTTTGAGAGTGCTAGGACGTAAAGCCTACGCTCAAGGCTATGCTGTGGTGTTATTTGATTGGCGTGCCCACGGCAAAACCGCCGAATTATCCCCGACTCTCACCTCTGATGGTTTGTATGAGGGGGAAGATTTTGTTCGCATTGCCGCCGCTGCGAAGGCAATGGGATGTCCGGGTAAGTTTTGGTTTACAGGATATTCTTTAGGAGGACAGTTGGCGCTATGGGCGGTGAAGGTGGCTGGTGAGGTGATTAGAGAGTATGGAGATTTAGAGCTAAAAGATAGCGATATTGGCGGTGGTATGGTGATTTGCCCAAGTTTGGATTCGGAGCGATCGCTATCTTATCTGGTTACAAAGCCCTTCGGCAGATATTTAGAAGCAGGGATTGCCCAAAATTTAAAAAAACTGGCGTGGCGGATTCATGATGCCCATCCTGGAAGCCTTGACCCAGAAGCGATTGAACGGGCGAATAGTATTTGGGGTTTTGACAATGAACTGGTAATTAAGCAACTAGGTTTTCCTTCTGTGGAAGCATATTACCAAGCTAGTAGTGCTTTACAAATATTGCCGCAAATATCGAAACCGACTTTGATTTTATATGCTGCCGATGATCCACTTTTTGACCCAAGTATCATACCGGAATTAGAAGAAGCGTGCGATCGCAATCCTGCAATAGATTTGTTACTTACTCAATACGGCGGCCATGTTGGCTATTTGAGTAGCAAAGAGTGCCAGCGTCAAGTACAAGACCCCGATCTTTGGTGGGCATGGAATCGGGTTTTACAATGGTTAGAGCAACAACGAACAAAGTAGGCCAGATGATATTCTAGTTGCTAGGATATTCTACTGATGGAGTCGTATTGCTTGGAAGCCCAAAATAGAGAGGATGGTATTGACCCAGAATCTACCACAATATCATTGGTAAACCAGCAAGAACAGAAGCAATACCTGTCCAGAGAGTAAAACGCGCAATATCTAACTCATCCAAAGCAACGCTCATTTGCCTAATTGCTAATAGCAGCGCTGCTAGTAGCAGTATAAAAAAGGCAAAGTATTCCAAATTTATAATCATTCATCCTCACTATGTTCTACAAAAAAGTAGTTGTAATAGGTTTTTAACAAGCTTTGGCAAGGGTTTTTTGTTCCAGATTTAACACTTTCTGAAAAAAACCATTTACTACTGAAGAGATATCTACTTCAGAACACTTGCAGACATTGGTCGTAGTTCCTTTGAGTAATACTGTAATAGCTAATGTTGTAGCCAAAATAAAATTTGCGATTCTCTGTCAAGAGTTTTAAAGTATGCTCTCTCAGGGGATTTAATGTGGAGTTGAGGAGCATACATCTAGAGTAATAAATTATAATATTTAGCTGGCAAAAGCAATCGCGGCTACCTATATTTATGTTTACAGCTAGACTTAATATCTAACAACACCTATGGCAGATTCTAGGAAAAACACGCGCAGTTGTATATAGTAATGCTAAAGCGTTAAACCAGATCCACCCATAATAATCGTCGTAATTAAACAAACTATTAAAGTACAATTCCCTTGACTTTTTGACTCAATGACCGCTTCTAATGATATTTGGCTACCTGCACCGACGGATTTAACTTTGCTACCGGATGAGATTCATGTCTGGCGCATAGACCTTGACCAACCAGAAACACAACTGCAAAGTTTAGCAGCAACTCTTTCCAGTGACGAAACGGCTCGTGCTGAACGGTTCTATTTTCAGGAACATCGAGAGCGTTTCATTGCTGGTCGTGGTATTCTGCGAACTGTATTAGGTAGCTATTTGGGTATCCAGCCCTTACAAGTGCAGTTTAATTATCAACAGCGAGGCAAACCAGTATTAGCAGATAAATTTGCCGATAGTGGACTGGCGTTTAACTTGTCTCATTCCCAAGGTTTGGGTTTGTGTGCGGTGAATTGTACCCGCCAAATTGGTGTAGACCTAGAATATATTCGCCCGATGTCTGATATTGAAGCTCTTGCCAAACGGTTCTTTTTACCGAGAGAATATGAGATGTTGCGATCGCTATCTGCAAACCAACAGCAAGAGGTATTTTTCCGTTATTGGACTTGTAAGGAAGCTTATTTAAAAGCAACTGGAGACGGACTATCCCAGTTAGAGCAAATTGAAGTATTGCTAACTCCCACAGAACCAGCTAAGTTACAGATAACTGAAGACTGGAGTCTTTTTGAACTAGTACCTGCTAACAATTATGTTGCTGCTGTTGCTATAGCAAATTGTGGCTGGAACTTAAAATACTGGCAATATTAGTCATTAGTAATTAGTCATTTGTTATTCTTCCCCAATGCCCAATGCCCCTACTTATCTTCCTGCATATTTCTCACAATTTTTGTCACTAACTTTCTGGGTACAAATCTGACGCTTTTTGCAAGTAGTTTATTCATAAAACCAGGAATAACAATGGTTTTGCCCTTCATTAAGCCATGAAAACCAATCTCGGCTACAGTTTGTGCATCCATCATTCTCTTACCCTTGAGCAACTTCGAGTCAGCCATCCCGGTTCTTTCATGAAAGCCAGATTCTGTTGAGCCTGGGCAAAGAACTGTCACAGTGACACCTGTACCTTCTAATTCATTAGCGATCGCTTCAGAAAAAGATAAGATATAAGCTTTAGTAGCAAAATAAACCGCCATCAAAGGCCCTGGTTGAAACGCAGCAGCCGAAGAAACATTCAATATTTTTCCTTCACCTTGCTTTACCATGTGCTTCACGAATAGCTTGGTTAGATGAGTGAGGCAAACCAAATTTACCTGTAACATTTCCAATTCAGTCGCTAAGTCTGTTTCGTGAAATAATCCATAGATACCAAATCCAGCATTATTTACCAGCACATCAACATTAATATTGGCGAGTTGCAACTCCGTGAAAATTTCTTCAGGAGCAGTTGATATAGATAAATCCTTAACAAGAGTTTTGACAAAAATTCCAAATTTTTTTTGGAATTTAGCTGCAATTTCTACTAGCTTTGGCCCGTTTCTGTCTACTAAGACTAGATTGTAATCATGAGCAGCAAAAATACATGCTAATTCATAGCCAATTCCACCGGCTGCCCCAGTAATAAGAGCAGTTTTTTTGCTCTGACCTTGATGTTTTGTGTTCATGTAAGAATGTTAGTGAATTCAACTTGATGAAGCTGCGTTGCATTTACAGTGGTTCTCGTTCTACAATTAAGTACGCGTAATATCTGAACCAACGAGAAATATCTTGAGTTATTACCCTTTCAAATGCTTGTGTGGTTCATTAAATAGATGTAGCAGTCCAAGCGTAAATTTAGGACTTATGCATCGAAAAAGCTAGGCATTTAAGAAGCTTGGTTATTTCAGACTGCTAGCGATCGCTTTTGATTACTCACAAAAGCCAGTAGGGAAAATTAAACTTTTATGCCCGACACTAACCATTCTATCCTCGATTGCTTCTGTCAAGGGGTGAATACTAAAAATTTACATGATTGAGCATAAAAAAACAGGGCAATTATATTGCCGCTGTTAGTGTATGAGTTGTTGCTGGCATCTGAAATATTGGCTATTCAGCAGTACTGAGTTTTAAAAAACATGGACTAAATAAAATTATTTAGTAGGGTGTGTTACGGAAGACGTAACACATCCTATACAATCTGTGAATTACTAAGCGATATTCAAGAAACCGCTTTGAATCAAGTAGGCTGTATAAGTCATAAACAATTGAGAATCAATTGGAGGACAAGCAATAGAACTACCTGCCAATGCATGAAGAGTATCTTGGCAGCTAATATGGGGTCTTCTAGCTTGTAAATACAAATCAGGAATAGTCAGTTGTTCATCAGACCAACGTTCCAGCAAAAATGGTCGCAGAGTGTATAAAGGATTGTCAGCAGAAGTGACATTATTGATTAACTCTGATTGCCATTTTTCGTAAGGAATCATCTCAACTGAATAACCAAAAGAGCGTATCCACTCAACTAGCATTTTTAAAGCAGCAGGTTGGGGATGTTGTAAATTGAAAGCTTTACCTATGGATTCTTTTTGGCGTGATAGATAAACGATCGCTTTACTTACATAATCCACAGGTGACATATCCAACATATAATCTACATCAGGGAAATATCCCATTTGTAGACAGCCCTTGGTCATTAAATTGATAAAGTCGTGTGTGTTACAAATACCTGTTTTGCTATCACCTGAAATCAGTGGTGGTCTATGGATAGTTACAGGAAGTCCACGGTCACGAGCAATTTTGACTAACTTTTCAGCTACCCATTTTGTTTGTGAGTAACCCAGATAAATACCTTCCCAATGATTGAATTCATCCTGCTCTTTGACAACCTTGCCAGCATAAGCAGTGGATTCAAAAACAGCAACACTAGAAACGTAATGTACAGGCTTGACTTTAACTTGACAAGCTAATCTCAAAACTTCTTGAGTGCCTAAAACATTGGCTGCTTTCAGTGCTGAGTATGGGAAAACATAATTCAACAAAGCAGCACTATGATATATAGTATCAATATTTGCAGCTAAAATTTGAAACTGTTCCGAACCAATACCTAATAATGGTTGAGATAAATCGCCGACAATCGGAATAATTCTGGAGCTAAATTCTTCCTGCCAAATTGCATACTGTTCCAGATTCTTTTGGAGTTTGCTTTTGCCTTCTTCAGCATTAGCAGCACGCACTAAACAATAGATATCCGCATTAGTTTCTTGTAGCAATTCCCGGATGATAAAAGCTCCTAAAAAGCCTGTTCCTCCAGTTAAAAAGATGTTCTTGGGTTCACCTATAGCTACATTCGATGCAGCGCCGGGATGGATGGTGGGGTCAAGAACAGCCTCAGCACCTAAATCTAGAACAGTGGGTGCAGTATTGGCATTAGAGGCTACTACCTTTGTATCTTGAACTGGTGAACCTTCTTGTACTTCTTCAGCTAAACGCTGTGAAAGAGCTTCAATATTTGGGTAATGCCACAGCAGCAATGGAGATGGTTGAAATCCGAGCAACTTTTCTAAGTTACTTACTAGAATCATTGCTTGGGCTGAATCCAAGCCATAGTTTTCTAAATGTTCTTTGACATCTATTTCGTCAGTTGCTACTCCTAGCAACTTAGCTAAATTAGATACCAAAAATATTTGAATATCGTCTGCTGTGAAAGACTGTTTTATAGTCATTTTTAAATCTCCAACAATGATGTAGAACGAACAGGGTGATACTGACTGTAATAATCGGAAGCTTGCAGTCCTTGAATTTTCAAATTTTGGACACGGTACAAAAATGCTGCACCAGTCATAATTTGATTAGCAACATCAACTACACCACGATTATTTGGTTCAGACAGGTAAGAACCGCGTACCCAGTCATTGAAACCGCCCATTGCCGGGCCACACCAAATTTGATAATCGACTTCTCTACCTTTTTCGCCAGAACTAGACCAGCGAGAAGATAATCCTAGATACCAACGGAAAATCAACGCCATTTTTAGTTTAGGATTATTGACTGCTTTCCCAAGTTTCTCAGGGTTCTTTTGGGATAAATAAGCCGCAGTTCCTTCCCATACTTCAGCAATAGTTTTGCGAAAAACTTGTTTTTCTAATTTCTGCCTTTCTGCCAAAGGAATCTCTTCAATGGAATCATAAGCGCGATAGAGTTCAAATAATTTCTGCGCTCGCATGGGGAACATCGTACCCCGTTTGAGAACTTGCAATTTGACTCCCATTTCAAACATATCTGCTGCTGGGGCCATTATCATATCTGCCATTTCTGCTTGAGCTAGTAACTTTTTGGTATGTTCACAAGCCCCAGATTCAACACATGACTGATTAATGGAACCGGTCATTATATAAGCAGCACCCATCATAAAGGCTGCTAATGCTGATTGTGGTGTCCCAATTCCCCCTGCAACGCCAATTCTAATCGGTGCTTGGTAATGATATTGTGCTTGAATTTCATCTCGTAAGGCAATAATAGAAGGTAACACACAAACCAGGGGACGATTATCTGTATGTCCTCCAGAATCAGCCTCGACGGTAATATCATCAGCCATTGGAACTTTGGCTGCAAGGGTTGCTTGTAACTCAGTAATTAACCCTTGTTCAAGAAGTTCTTTGATTATTCTGGCTGGTGCTGGTTGCAGAAATTTAGTCGCAACTTCTCGGCGAGAAATTTTCGCAATGATTTTATTTTTGATTTCAATTTGATTGGCGCTATTCAACCCCAATCCAGCAACACGGTAATAAACAATGTTGGGTGTCAAGTCGAGAAATGCAGAGGCTTCTACTGTTCTCACTTGATATTTGAGATATAAATCCACTGCGCGGCGTTCAATCGCAGGTTCGTTGGGGCTGTGGATTAGATTAAATGCGTAGGGCCCTTGAGGTAAGGCTTGTTGAATGCGATTTATGGCTGCTTCCAAACGTTCTGGAGTTAAACCACCTGCACCAAAGGAACTCAAAATTTGCTCTTTTCCGAGTGCAATGACCATTTCTTCGGAAGCAATTCCGCCAGCCATTGCGCCGGTAACGTAGGCATATTTCACTCCATGAGAGGAGAGAAAATTCGGATCTCCAAATTGTTGAATGCGGATTGGGGCTGCAAATGTTAGCAGTTCTACTTGTGCTGTTGTGCCATTATCACCAGGGGATAAATAACCCTCATTAGTGACACCGATTTTTCCGGCAACTTTCACGATGTAGCAGGGTTTATTTAACACCATCAATTTATCTTTGATGGTTTGTTTCTCAAAAGATACAGTTTCTAAAGAACCTTTCCAAACCTGGTTTTTGTTATGAGACCAAGCGGAGAAGTTAAGACCATTATCGTGTTTACTTAGTACCGTATCTACGGTTGTCACGGTAGTTATCCCTCGGATTACAAACAATGGATGATATGAAGGGTGTGGACTCTTTATATAGCAATCCTAAATCGTATGTGAAAACTTCTCTCTTCCTTGGCGCTCTTGGCGTCTTGGCGGTTCGTTCATTTCCAAAACTTAGATAGAATTGCTATACAAATCTAAATTTTCATACCAATTCTCCATGAAGATGCACGTAATAATTTTTAAACGAACCGCCAAGACGCCAAGGACACCAAGGAAGAAAGGAGTTAAGAATTAATCGGTGCAAGTTGAGAGAGAATTGGTATGAGATATTAAGATTCGTCGTTAAGCAAGTTTTGGGCGCAAGCTAGTTGCAATTGAATTATTTCGCTCATTTGCTGACTGTAATCTTGTCTAGCTTGTAAGAAGGCTGTGTGTGCTTTAGTTATCTTTGAATTATTAGCATTGAGCTTTTGATACTGGGTCTTATTTAAATCGAACATGCTGATGATGCTACTAATTTTTTGAGTTCTGACGGGTGGAAAAGAAACAGGAATTGACTGTCTAATTGCGCTTAACTCAGAAGATTGTAATTGTTCTCTCGGTTGAAAAACGTTATCAATGATATTTTTCGGTTTTACTTCTTCTGGCTGAGGCAAGATGTTAGGGGAGTAAGTTTCTTCTTGGCTTATTTGGTTGGAAGTGTTAAGATAATCTGTGATTTCAGATTGTTGGATATTAGGTATATCTGGATGCTGTATTTTGAAGCGATCGCACTTAATATCCTCAACCAAATTTTCAACAAGTTTACGATTTTCGTCGCTCAAAATTGTAGCAGCGATCGCTTTTCCACCCAAGGTAACTGTTCTCAATGTTGCTTTACTTGAATTAGCAGTGTCTTGGGCTTTGCTATACAGTGGTGATAAATCCACATTCACCTGATGGCTGAGTAGTTTTGCTAATGCTTTAACCATCGAAGCATGGTCATCCATTCCTCTACGATTCAGAGAAACTGTGATATGTTCTTTGTTTCCAAGGATTTTATCAATCCATCGTGAACAGACACTACCCGCGCCTGCTTCTAGAAATATTTTGACCCCATCGCCGTAAACACGATTTACTAATTGTGGAAAATCAAGTTCTTGGCACAATCCTTTGGCAATGTTATGCGCGATCGCATCTCTTTCGAGTGCAACTGGTTGATAATCGGCGGCAGAATAAAACACAATCCCAGGAAGATTTTGTGATGGTAAGCTGTTTACCTTCTTGATTTCCTCGAACTGCGATCGCATCGCTTCACAATGTATCACATGGTCGAAGGGAGCGGGGAAAGCGTTGCAACCTAAAGTTGCAATCACTCGCTTGCAGGCGGCATCATCACCAGCAATCAATACTTCTTCTGGTGTGTTGATTTGAGTTAAGTAGACATGATTTTCATGTTTCAGGCATTCTCTAACTTGAGATGGAGTAGCCATGAGAACATAAGTATTCCAAAAATTGTTGTTTGGTGAATCTGTTAATCCCCAATATTCACGCACAGCATTTTTCGGCCCAGATAATTTATCGCCAAATAGAGGTGATGAGTTTAAGGTGTTGCTTCCGCCTTCAAAATCACTCCAAACTCCTTGGGCAACCATCATACTAGTTTCACCCAAGCTATACCCAAATACAGATTGCGGCTTGACTTTAAAATCATCTCGGAAAATTGCTGTCATGTATCTAGCAAAGGCGATTTCACTTTCAAACATTGCTAGCGAATCATCTAACAATTGCTTTTCGAGAGTTTCTAATTGCCTGGTTGTCAATTTAGGTAAGCTTCTGGGGTAAACTAACTTTTCGACATCGGCAGCCCGATTGTAGAGATTGTTACTTTTTAAATCCTCGAAAACTTTTGGAAATAAACGGAAGACAGTACGACCGATGCCAATATAAGAATTGACTGCTGCGGGGTAAACATAAGCAACTGCTCCAGTTTTACCTAATGGTTTTGCTGTGAAATAACTCCCTAGTGGTGTTTGCCAATCTGTACCATTTTCAAAGGCATTGTTTACACCTTTGCGGGCAGATTCAATTTCTTTGAGTAAATCTTTTGTGTTACGTCCTGTAATTGATAAGACGTATTTTGGATTAGAATGCTGTTGAAAGGTAGCGAATGTTTGGCTAGCGGTAGCTGATAAAGAAGAACTAGCTTCAATAGATTTTTGAAGATGGTTTAGGATATCGGGTATAGTGGAGCGATCGCTAACTGCGATAGGAAACAGATGAAAAGGCATTTGTTGCAAATATCTGTTATCCCGCTCCTCTTGGCTGGGTTCTTCCGATAAGATTAAATGGGCGTAACTGCCATCTATACCCATACTATTAATTGCTGCTATTCTGCGTGTGCCGCCTTTATCAACAAACCAAGGTCTTGATTCCATCGCTACATAGAAGGGGCTACCTTCCCATACTTGCGGTGTTTTGACACCAGACCATTTGGGTGTGGCAGGAATATACCTGTAATAAAGACAGAGAGCGGTTTTGATTAAGCTAGCAATTCCCGATGCTGTATAGGTGTGGCCGATATTGGCTTTGACGCTACCTAATGCACAGTGCAAACCGTTGCCCACTTTCGGATAAGCTTGCAGTAAACCTGTGATTTCGGCTTCATCCTCCTGGGGAACGCCGCTACCGAAGACTTCTACATAGTTAACCTCTGTGGGTTGAATCTCCGCCATCTCGAAAGCTTGTTTGCAGACATTGCTGATAGCTGAAGCATCAGGTTTTACCAAAGCGTCACTCAAAGTAGAATTACCTTGTGCAAAACTCATGGCATCAATTACTGCATAGATGCGTTCGTTGTCTTCCTTCGCAGCTTCGTAGCGCTTAAGGACAACTGCACCCGCACCCTCGCCAACCGTCCAGCCATTAGCTTGTTGGTCAAAACCCAACGTGTTGACACCCGTATTAATTGGTGCAAATTGGCTGCGGAACAAGACGTTTTCTACACCACCGGCTAAATCTACCGCACCAACAACCACTGCATCTACTTCGCCAGTAGCAAGTAGCATTTGGGCAACTTCCAAGGCTTTGAGGGCAGAATTTTCGCCAGCGCTGATGGTAAATGCAGGGCCAGTGAAGTTCCATAAAGCAGAAATCCGACTTGCCATGATGTTGGCGATGTGACTCACGTATTCGCCGATTTCTACTGGTTGGTGAATGCTATCTTTGACGATGGTTTCCAGTTGTGCAAGCTGTTCAGCAGGTAGAGAAATTCCTTGATTGAGTAAGCCATCCTTAACTTGCCAAGATAGATTCCATCTTTGCTGTAGCTGATGCACAGAGAATTCTGTCTCGGCGGCAACAATCACAGCCACATTGCCACCCTCCTGTAGTTTCGCATCTTTCACGGCGCGATCGCTAACTTTCAAAAGCAACAATTGTTGTGGGTTTAATTTCTCTATTTCATTCGGTGGGATTTTGCACGATAAAGTATCGATTTCAAAATCTTTGATATATGCCCCTACTGGTGCTTTTCCATCTGTTAAACCGTACTCTTTCAGAACACTTTCTTGATTTTCTATACCATGCCATCTTTGAGGTGGTAGAGAAGTAAAATGTTGTGTTCCATCATAAATACTGCGTTCAAAAGCATCTAAGCCATTGCAGTTACCAAAAAAGGCATCCATGCCGACAATAGCAATTTTGGTAGGTGGAACAGGTGGAGTTGATTCAACTGATTCTGCTGTATTTCCTTGTTCTAAAATCAGATGAGAATTAGTGCCGCCAAAACCGAAAGCACTGATAGCAGCCCGTTTAATTGGTGCATTATTATTCGGCCATGTCGTAGCTGTTCTAACAATTTTATCGGCAGTAATTGTACCTTTTTCTGACGTTAAAGGATCGGAAATATTCATGGTTGCTGGAATTACACCATGAGACATACTCAAAATCACTTTAGTCAAGCCAACCATGCCAGCAGCAGTTAACAAGTGACCAGTGTTTGCTTTGGCAGAACCTACCAGAGGCGCAGCTTGATGTTGACCGAAGAATGTTTCTATCGAGTTGAATTCGGTTGTATCTCCTAGTAATGTGCCAGTGGCATGACACTCTAGATAATCGATGCTTTTTGGACTAAAATTCGCCTCATTATAGGCTCGTTCAAAAGCTAAGGTTTGTCCTTTAGGATTAGGACTGAGTAAATGTTTACCTTTGCCATCATTCGAGAGTCCATTACCGCAGATAGTGGCGAGAATATTATCACCATCTCTAACGGCATCAGAATATCTCTTCAGCATCACCATCCCAACACCATCGGCGGGAATTAATCCTCTAGATGATTTATCTAAGGGGCGACTGATGCCGTTTTCTGCATACCCTTGAACACCGGAAAATAACATCCGCACGAATAAAGAATCTGCACAACTGATGGCTCCAGCTAACATGACATCAGCTTTGTGTGACCATAAGTAATGAGATGCTAGTTTAATCGCGTAAAATGATGACGAACAAGCAGCATCCAGACATAAATTAATCTGGGATAGAGATAAAGCTTGAGCTACGATAGATGCTGGTAAACCAGATATCATCGCATTGTATAAAGATGCTTTAGTTGCACTTGGTAAAGCAGCTAAATCAAAGTCTTTATCCTGCAAAAGTTCTCTGACAGCAGGATTAATAGCTTGCTGGTAAATTGGAGAGAATAATTGATTAGATAATTTTGTTGGGAATGACAAATTACCTAAAATTACGCCACATTTTGCCAGAACAGTTTGATTACCCCAATAACCACTTTGTTCAATTGCTTGTTTAGCTGCATACAATGACCATTTGAAGGTGTTATCTAAGCTATCAACAAATTCTGATGGTAGATTGTATTCGGATGGATTAAACTGGAAGTTGCGGATGTAACCGCCTTTGAGGGAATAAGTTTTGTCTGGTGTACCTTTAACTGGATTGTGAAATATTGTCGGATCTACTCCGATTTCTTCGACGGTTGCAGAGGATGTCGAATCTTTTTGATTAACGATGTTTTGCCAGTATTCTTCAGGATTCTTTGCATCGGGGAATAGGCATGATAATGCGATAATGGCTATTTTTTCCACGATTTATATGCTCCGAGTTTGGGTATTTAGCAAGAGATAATTAAAAGGCAGGATTTACGCTGTTCCCCAAACTTTGAAGTGGCAAGTTATAGCAATCCTATTTGAGTTGTGATAAATACTCTTTTTAACGAACCGCGAAGGACGCAAAGGACGCGAAGAAGAGAAAGAATTTCACAGAAATTTTAGGAATGCTATAGGTGTTGAGTGGTAAAGGAAGATTATTAGCTTCTGAGCATTTTCATTGACCAAATAATGGCATGAGCGCCGAGCATTCGTGAATATATTTTACCTTGGCGGTCGTGTATGATAAAGTTTGCGATCGCACTGCTTGGTGTCTTAGATAGTACTTCACAAGAAACGTAAAATGTTTCGTTATGTGGTATCATCGCAAATTGTTCAAATTTTTCTACTTTTCCAGGTAAACAACCTTCTTCATAAAAGTGTTGTGTCCAAACCCATAAGGCGTGCATACTCAAGTCAGTTGTGTAAGGATTTACCCATTGGACGGGGAATTGTCCTTGTTGCTGTGGGGTGAGTTCTGGCCACAGACATTCTGTAGTAATTTTTTCAGGACTGATGTTTAAAACCCTTTTTATTTCTTGAAAAGCGGGGCCATGAAATAATGTAGCCCCACCATTTTGGTAAAAATCTTTTCCTGTAGCGGTGATGATATTATCTTCTTCGAGATTGAGAGATTCATAAGTGGGTACATCTGGGATTTCTCGCTGGAGATTGAGTTGAGCGCTAAAATGAAACTGGATTCTACCTTGTGGGTTTTTACTCGAAATTTTGGCTTTAAGTTCGATTCTTTCAAGATTAACTTTAGAAATTTCTTCTATTTCTAAAATATGTTCCTTCGCTAATGTTTCATTGAAAGTAATCCCCTTTAAAACTTTAAAATCTTGGTAATTAAACAATCTGTAGCCTGGATATAATTGTTCAGAAGCATTGATAATCCAGGTCATTGCACAAGTTGCTGGCAAAACTGGAGAACCAGCAATCGTATGATCGTGCAAAAATGGATTAGCCTCTAATGTCATTTGGCGACGGATACGATAGGTTCGTAGTTCTGAATCTAACTCTGTAGCCATTGGAACTAGTGGACTACCAATAACAACTTGTGCGGTTGCATGATTGGTATGATCCATTTCTTTCACGAGCATTTGCGCCCCAACTGCAATCGGAATTATTTCAATTTTTCGCTCTTGAAAAATCTTCTTTAACTCTGCTGTTACCATGCCACTATCCCAAGCGCCCCAGTTGATAGCGACTACGTGGCATGAGGGATAACTTTGCTTAAATATATGGGCTGATTTGTTCAGAATTTCATTTGCGATCGCATAATCAGATTGTCCGGGATTTCCGTAAAAGCCTGTTACGGAAGAAAATAAAACTAAATGCTGAAGTTGATTAGGGTTGACGCAAGTTAGCAGATTTTCTAAACCTTGAACTTTGGCGGTGTAAACCTTTTCAAAATCCTCTTCTGTTTTCTTTTCAATTAACTTATCAGCTAAATTTCCCGCGCCGTGGATAATTCCGGTAATTGGGCCGAGATGTTGCACAGCAGTAGCAAGTTTTTCTTGTAAAGCTGGCGTATCTGTGACATCGACGCTGATATATTCTGCTTTAGCTCCGGTTTTTTCAATTGCTGCTAGAGTCTTTTTAATTTCGCGGCTGGAGGTTATTTTGTTATATATTTTTTGTACATTCATGGGTGTGGGCTTCTCTCCTTGAGAAAGAAGGTTTTCCATGATGCATTTTTTCAATGCGGAGTCATCAGAATTTTGGGCATAATCTGGCTCGGTTTCTAATAGTTCGGAGCGACCGAGGAGGATGAATTTGCAGGGTTGCTGTTGAGCTAATCTGATAGTACACTCAGCCGTAATCCCTTTTGCACCGCCGCTCACGACAAAGACAGATGATGGACTAAGCTGGGCTGTTTGTGTCATAAATCCTCTGATATTAATTCGTAATTCGTAATTCGTAATTCGTAATTAAGAAAAGTTGTTTCCTATCTGTTTCTCTGTGTCCTCTGTGCCTCTGCGGTTTTTTTTTAAACGAACCACAGAGACGCAGAGAGCGCAGAGAGGGGAAATTAATCGGCCATAATGGTGACTCGTCCTTGTGAGCCGTAGCCAACTTCACTTATATAAAGGTTGGGATCGTGAAGTTCGGCGATGATGTTTTGTACTGACTGTTTAGCATCAAGTCTGGGGCTTAGGTCGATCGCACGAGTAAATACCTTTGGCCATTCCCATCTCAGAGTTTTGGTTAATCCAAATAAACCAGCGCCGATCGCACCGAAGTTAACTTTGTACTCCAAACCGAAGGCTCCATCAAGATGAGCAACTGTGCAGAAACAACTACGTCCATGCTTTGCGGCTTCGTTGAGGGAGGGTTTGAGGTGTTTCGCCATCAAAAATACGTGCTTGACGATCGCCTTTTCTGATTCGTTATAAGAAATACTCCCGGTATTATTTCCTACAAACATCGGATGCAGATGGATGAAGGCCCCAATCGTTCCGCAGTGAGATGCGATCGCTTGCAATTGTTGTTGAAGATGTTCTTCACTCAAGTTTGCTAAGGTGACGCGGGTTACTCCTGTGGGTAAGGGCGCTTGTTGGGCGATGAGCGATTGGGGGAAGCTGATAACTACTACTTTCCAGCCTTTCTCGATTAGGGATTCAGTTAATTTATAAGTGGTGAGGGAACCATCATCGGTGATTAAACCGATGTGTCCCTCTGGTAACGTGAAATCCAAATAATCGGGCTGTGGTAGACTTCTGAGTTTGACGAGATGGCGCTGGATATTATGCTCTAATTCCGGTGGCTGCTGTTGGACAAACTCAGGTTCAGACTTTTTTTTTTCACCTCCAGCCAACTGCTGTAGGTAATCGACTATTTGACCGATGGTGCGGAGATCGCCAAGTTCTTCAATATTCGGTTTGGGTAAGTTGGGGTACATTTCTTGCATCGCCCCTAAGATTTCCACCCGTTTAATCGAGTCAATCCCTAAGTCGGCTTCCATGTCCATTTCCAGTTCCAGCATTTCGACTGGATAGCCGGTTTTATCGCTGGTGATGGCTAACAGGGTTTCACCTAAGTTTGCAAATTCATCACTTGTAGCGGGAGCAGTTTCTGGTTCTGGAGTGAATGCAACAACTATGCTTGGTTCCGGCGCAGCGACTACCTCAACTACTGGTGCAGTTTCTACTGCAATCTCAGTTGCTTGTTGTACTTCGTGAACTGCAATTTCTACAGTAATACTTTTGGAAGCGTGGGATTGCAGATACTCTACAACTTGACCAATGGTGCGTTTTTCTGACAGTTCTTCTAAATTGGGCTTGGGTAGGTTTGGGTACATTTCTTGTAGCGCCCCCAAGATTTCCACCCGTTTGATAGAGTCAATTCCTAAATCAGCCTCCATGTCCATGTCCATTTCCAGCATTTCGACTGGGTAGCCGGTCTTGTCGCTGGTGATGGCTAACAGGTTTTTATCCAAGTCAACAATATCGATGGTTGCGCCAGATACAGGTGCAGCAGTTGTGGGTGCTGGTTCTGGGGTGAATGCAACAACTTCCTCGACTGGAGGTGAGCTAATTTTGACTACAACCTCGGCTTGGGGTTCTACTACTGGGACAGGTGGCGCGACTACAGGCTCTACTGTCTCTACAGTGGCAAAGTGGGGAGTAGGAAGTGGGGAGTAGGAAGTTTCAGCTACAGGCTCTACAGCAGCCGGGAGAGGTGTTTGGGTAACATTTAAGCCGTTTTTAGCTACAGGCTCAGTTACAGGCAAAGGCTGGCTTTCTACTATCTTGGTAGTAAGGGGTACGGGTGCATCAGTAACAGTTGTTTCTGTTGTGAACGGAGTGAAATTGCTTATCTCTGTTAGTTGGGTTGCTCCCTCACCTGAGATGATTTGAGAATATTCTTGCTGTATGAGTTGGAAAAAGCTCTTAGTATATTCCAACTGCTCTTGAAGATATTGCTCATGGATGCGTAGGGTTTCACCTTGTTGGGAGTGAAACTGCATCATGCTACGCTCTAAGCTTTCCATGACAACTAGCTTCATTTTGGCAGTTTCGGCTGTTGATTTACTTTCACTCAACAAGGAATTCTGCTGCTGCATCAGTTGGAAAAATGCTTTGGCGTATTCCATTTGATGGTTGAGATAAGTACCGTGAACTTGTAAATTCTCGGCTTGATTTTCCTGGAACTGTGTCAGGAGATATTCTAAACTTGCTAAAAGTTGTTCGTAATTTGTAAGTTTTTCTGGTGTTGGTTGCATCTTAGATTCCTGGACTGGTTGTGACAGGGTAACAGGATTCATCTGTTGCTCTGGCTGGGTGATGATACTAGCAGTCACACCGTTCATTGCTGGGGTAAGTTTTTTATGTCCGTTAGTCTCTATCACTGCTACAGGTGGAGTTACACCGGGGCTACTAAATAAAGGAGCTACAGTTTCAGAAGATTCAGGGGTGGGTAATGTAACTTTGTGCCCATCCTGCAAAGCTAGAGCGAAGGCATTTTTCGTTTTTTCGGATCTGTAGTTTATCCCGTTTAAACGGACATTTAATGTCTTCTTCGTCTCAATTGGCGGGATGGTTTGGGGAAGTTGGTAAGGATCGAGGTTATTCAAAGCCATACCTATCACCCGCAACTGCACAACTGCTTCTCGTAAGGAGCGATCGCTATTCTTTTGAGTGCTGGGGTTCAAAGATACGGTAATATGTGGGCGATCGCCAAGGATATCTTTGACTAAGTTGGTGAGAATTCTTCTCGGCCCAAATTCCACAAAGCAAGTACCACCCGCCGCATAGATATTTTCAATTTCCTGCTTAAACAGCACTGAATTGGAAAGGTGCGTTTCCAGAATCTTTTGAATACCTTGGGGTTCTTTGGGATACTGCTTACTGGTAACGTTGCTGTAAACAGGGATTTTGGGACTTTGGAATTTGACGGACTTAGTAGCGATCGCAAAGGATTTCTGAGCAAAGGCGATTAACGGTGTATGGAACGCTGCTGATACAGGTAACAATACAGCTGTATATCCTTTCTCGTGTAAAGCCTCTTTGATTCTCGCTATTTCTGCGGTAGGCCCAGCCAAGACAAATTGAGTCGGAGAATTTTGATTAGCGATCGCAACTTGCGGAAAATGTCTCAGCACTGCTTCCACTTTGCTGATATCTTCTTTGACAGCCAGCATACTTCCCGCATCATGATCTGGATCTTCGGGTGCAGCCATTGCTTGACCCCTAGCTTTCACTAAGAACAAGTAATCTTCAGTACTCAAAACCCCCGCAGCCCATAGCGCTGTCAGTTCACCAAAGCTATGTCCGGCAACAAAATCTGACTTAAATCCAGCTTGTTGCAGAATGCTGTACATCCCTGCACTCAACACCCCGATGGCTGGTTGAGCATATTCTGTGCGTTGCAAGGCAGCAATTTGGACATTCTTTTCTGCCTCTCCAAACACAGGATGAGGGAAAACGATTTCTGACAACGGCTGTAAATTATCTTTGAGCAACAGGCTATCCATATAACCATGCAGACGACGCATCAAAGGAAAATTCATCACCAGTTCGCGTCCCATCTCCAGGTATTGCGAACCTTGACCAGAAAATAGAGAGACAACTTTTCCGCCCAACTCCATACCAGAGGAACGATAATAAATCCCTTGGGGATGCTCCCAAGATGCTGCTGTTCCTTTGTGTTTCAGCCACTCAATGCTAGTTTGCAGCAACTTGCAAGTTTCTTCGAGATTCTCAGCTACAAATCCAAATCTGGCAGCAGAAAGGGGAATTTGTTGTGATTTGCACTCATTGACTAATTGTGCATAGTGTGTTGGTGCTTCAGGCGATCGCAACTTACCTAAAATCTCTTCAGATTTGCTCAACAATTGGTCTACTGTAGGAGCAAACAACAGCACTTCACTAGCATCACTATGTAAGCGGTAAGCCTGGTTTTGGTCGGCTTCATATTCTTCCAAAACAACGTGATAGTTGGTTCCACCAAAGCCAAAGGAACTCACACCTGCGCGTCTTGGTGCTTCCCCTTCTGGACGAATCCAAGGTCTAGTTTCGGTATTCAAATAAAAGGATGAATTTTTAATGTTGAGTTTGGGGTTCGGCTCAGTAATGTTAATTGTGGGCGGTAATACTTTGTGATGTAAAGCCAAAGCAGTTTTAATCAAACTCGCCGCACCCGCAGCCGCTTTTGTGTGTCCGATTTGCGATTTCACACTCCCCAAAGCGATGTGCTGCTTTTTGTCATCATGTACATCAAAGAAGTCTTTTAAAGAACCGAATTCTGTCGGATCTCCAGCCATTGTGCCAGTGCCATGTGCTTCCATCAAACCAACAGTAGCGGGAGAGAAGCCGGCATCTTCATAAGCGCGTTCTAAGGCTTTGACTTGACCTTCTTTGCGAGGAGCATAAATGCTCTTGTAACGCCCATCGCTGGAAGTACCAATACCTTTAATTACGGCATAGATTTTATCGTTGTCCCGTTCAGCATCTTCTAACCGTTTGAGGACAATCATCCCGATACCTTCACCCAGCATCATCCCATCAGATTTAGCATCGAATGGTTTGACATTTTCACTAGGAGAAACAGCCGGTGTTTTGCTGAACGAGATGTAAGCCATGATGGTGTTGTCGGTATCAACACCACCAGTCAGCATCATGTCAGAGCGATGCTCAACTAGCTCACTAATTGCCATTTTCAAAGCACCAAAGGAACTAGCGCAAGCCGCATCAACTACGCAATTCATCCCGCCAAAGTTTAGGCGATTGGCAATTCTACCCGCGACTACGTTAGCTAACATTCCGGGGAAAGCGTTCTCATCCCACTTCACATAAGCGCTTTTGATTTTATCAACGATTTTTTGGGTATCTTCGTCAGATAAACCACTGCTTTTGAGAGCTTTTTCCCAAATCGGATATTCCAATCTTGCAGAAAGTGGCATTCCTAATTGCTTGGCCATAGCCACGCCTAAGATTACCCCAACCATCTCGCGGTTAAACTCACGTTTTTCACCATAACCTGCATCTTCCATCGCTTCTTTCGCAACTAGTAAACTTAATAGTTGCGATACATCTGTGACTTCCAAAATGCTAGGTGGTATACCGAATTCCATCGGGTTAAAATCAACCTCTGGAAGAAACCCGCCTCTTTTACAGTAGGTTTTATCTTCCGTAGTTCTAGGATTTGGATCGTAATAATCTTCGACGCTCCAGTGAGTGGAAGGAACATCAGTAATACAGTCAATTTTGTTTACAATATTTTGCCAGTATTCCCGTAAATTTCTGGCTTGAGGCAATAGAGAAGCCATCCCAACAATGGCGATAGGATTGTGTTGTAATTGTCTGTTAATTTTGTTAATTGACACTGATTTATCTGATTTATCTGACTTCATGTTTTTTTCCTCTATAGACCTCATCACAGCCTTTTCACAATTATTGATAAGGCTCTCTAACTCCGCTAAGGCAGTATCAATTGAATAAGCAGACATAGGGCATAGTTAGTACTGTGGATTGTGTAGTTACAGTAATTTCTGTTGCCTACTAAATAATGAAAATCTCTCGTCTTGTAAGCAGCTAGCTATCCTATCTGTGCTAAATGCTTTTCTCCAAATTGACACCACACGATACATACTGCCCTCATAAAGCCTTAGATTTATAGGCGACTTTGGCATACTGCGTAGGCGTAGCCCGTCGTAGACATCGCGAAAAAATCTTATCCAACACTAGACTTTTGATATTGTGGCAATAGATCGATGACGTTGTTAAAACTGGTAAAATAGTCTTGGAGTGTAATAGCTGCTTGACCAGTGAATTCAATCCATTTGTAATAGTAGAGATTTTGAGCAATAGTATCCTACTGGAGCGAAGAAAACTGAGGAGTAGCTAAGGAAACAGAAACATTTTTTCACCCGAAACCGTTTGATTATCTAGCCTAAACACAGCAATATAGCTAGTGTTAATAACAACGTTCTGTATCTCAATCGATGTCATAGCTAATTTCAACGTCCGGGATAATATATTTTATGGTATTTGACCCAGTAAAGTTGACAAGTTCGTTACAGAAAAGACACCACCTTTAATCCGAGTTTATGCAAATTGAAAAAGTAATTAAACGATCTCTAGGTAATGACAACGCAGTTATCTTTAGTTATTTTTAATTTAAAAATATCAATTAAATAACTAGTTTGTCTAACCACTTTAAAGCATTGAATTAATAAAAACACTAGCATACTTTACAGAAACTAAATCATTCCTTTAAAGTTATTTTATAAATAACCATATACTCTTACTGATAGAAGTTTTGAATAAATTTAGCATAAAAGTATAATTCATGACTAAATAAATATATAAGGAATTTTGTTATCTACGGGTTCAACATAAATACTCTCTTGGTTAAGTTAACACTACAAATCTGTTGTCTAGTAAGTAACAATTCAATGAATACATAGACAAAGCCAATAACTATAAGTATTATTTTTCAGAGAGATATCATAATTGAGTCAAAATTGTTGGTTATTTTTTAATATAAGTCAACTTAAGAAGCAAAGTGGTTATTTATAAAGCAAATATTAATTTTAAGTATGTTGCTTGATAAACATAATATGGGTTAAATGAATCTTAAGTAAAAAATAAACCAAAGCAAAGCTCAGATTTTGTATCTCATCTACCAACTGACCCGCTCGCAATCAATTACAGAGCTAATAGCTTAAAGAAGTACAATTGATGAATTGCCCTTACGAGAAATCGCTAGAAGAATGTCTTATATTACACAACCTTGATAATAAGAATCTGTTAGTAATACCAAATCTGCTTAATAATGAACTATTTGTAGGTATTCAATTACTAGAGAAAAGATTAGTGTTCGGTACATTTCTTCAGCACCTAATCTTACTGTGATGAAATATTTTAGTGATAGAATCAGGACTTATGTAAATTAAATTAGTTGACAATAATCAAATTTTAGCCCATACTTGATAACAAGTTTATCCAGGTTTTCATCTCATTTTTTTAGCGCTTGGTTGTTCTTGAAAGTTAAATTTTCTGACTAGCGCTATTGTATTTTACGCTACTGGATTAGATATCAAATTAGGATATAACTTAGGAAGCTTTGAAGTAACACGCCATTAATTTTCACGCCACAATAGTAAGTTTGGGCGGTAAAAGCGTACAACAATTCATATAAAACCAATTTAGACCCATCCACTTGATTAAGGTAGAAAACCTAGAGAAAAAGCCCTCTGGGTAATTTGCGGATGAGTCCATTGTAATCGACTAAATATAACCAGGATATCCCTTAAAAAAGCAGAGTTGGAATGAAAATATGGCAGTAAATAAAGAAAGTCGATTATTCACAAAACCCGTAGGCCGATCGCAAGTAATTTTAGCAGCTTCTCTGACTTTAGCGGCTGGATTAATCGCTTTCTATAGTTTGACACCCTATTGGTCTAAACCCAAAGTTGTGACATCGCCAGCCAACCCTCCAAAAGCTGCCACACCTGCGAAAGTTGCTGTGACAGCCTTGGGACGTTTGGAGCCAGAAGGCGAAGTTACTTCTTTGACTGCTCCCGCTTCTAATAATGGGGTACGAGTAGACAGACTGTTGGTGAAAGAAGGAGATGCGGTTAAAGCAGGGCAATTATTGGCCTATCTCGAAAACTATGGTCGTTCTAGAACTGCATTGCAACAGGCTTTAGACAAACTCCAAGTTGCCAAAGCTAAATTAGCGCAGGTGAAATCTGGAGCTAAAACTGGAGATGTTGATGCTCAGAAGGCTGCGATCGCACGTTTAGAGCCACAATATAAAGGGGACGTTGCTACCCAAGAGGCGACAATTGCCCGCATCCAGGCAGAAGTAGACAACGCTCAAGCCGAGAATAATCGCTATCAGCAATTATATAAACAAGGTGCGATCGCTGCTTCTGTAGCAGATACCAAAGCTTTGCAACTAAAAACTACACAACAGCAACTAACAGAAGCCCAAGCCACTCTCAAGCGAACTCAAGACACATTCCAAGAACAACGCAAGCAAGCACAAGCGCAACTCACTAGTATTAGCGAAGTGCGTAGTGTAGATGTTCAAGTCGCACAAACCGAAGTCAATAGTGCCACAACTGCTGTTCAACAAGCAAAAGCCGACTTGGATTTAAGTTATATAAAATCTCCCATAAATGGCAAAATTTTGAAAATTCACGCCAAAACCGGAGAAGTAATTAGCACCAGTAGAGGATTTGCTGAAATAGGTAAGACATCTCAAATGTATGTGATTGCAGAGGTGTATCAAACCGATGTTCAAAAAGTGCGTGTAGGACAAAAAGCCACCATTACCAGCACAGCATTTACTGGAACAATAAAAGGAACTGTAAAAGAAATTGGTTGGCAAGTTGACAAACAAAGCATCTTTAGCCTCAACCCTGGTTCAGATACAGACCGCAGAATAGTGGAAGTGAAAATCTCCATCGATAATCCCGCAGATAGTGAAAAGGTCGCTCGTTTAACTAACTTACAAGTCGATGTCGCCATTCATATTTAGTCATAAGTCATTCACAAATGACAAATACTTCTCTACGAGAGGCTACGCCAACGGCTTCGCGGTAGTTAAGCGTTGTCGAAACTCAGTACAAGTGACAAATGACAAATAATAAATAAATCCATGATTTTCAAAATTCCTTTAGCATGGCTACAGCTAGCCCAGCAAAAAGTTCGTTTATTAGTAGCTGTAGCCGGGATTGGTTTTATTGTGCTGCTAATGTTTGTGCAACTTGGTTTTCAAGATGCCCTCTATTCCAGTGCAACCGCAGTCCATCAGAATCTCAAAGGAGATTTATTTTTAGTTAGTTCGCAATATAAATCTTTGACCTCAAATCAAAGTTTTTCGCGGACTCGTTTATATCAATCTTTGGGGTTTGATGGCGTAGAGTCAGTTAGCCCCATGTATTTGCAATTTGCCAAACTAAAAAATCCGGCAACTGGTGAGAAATATTCAATATACGTTATTGGTTTCGATCCGGGTAGACCTGTGATAAATCTCCCAGAAGTTGAGAAAAATTTAGATAAACTCAAAACTCCCGATGTCATGCTTTTTGACCGGGGTTCTCGACCAGAGTTTGGCCCAATAGCTGAAAAATTTAATGCAGGAGAGACTGCACAGACAATTGAAATATTTCCCTTCAATTCATTAATTGGTTATCGAGTGAGAATTGGTGGCTTATTCACATTAGGCCCTTCCTTTGGTGTAGACGGAAATTTACTTGTTAGTGACTCCACTTTCTTAAGGATAAATCCCAATACTCGTCCGGCAGATATGATCGATATTGGTTTGATTTCCCTCAAACCTGGTACTAATGCAGAAACAGTACTGAAAAATTTGCAAGCAAGTTTGCCTAATGATGTCCAAGTTTTTACCCGCCAAGGCTTCATTGATTTTGAAAAAAAATATTGGGCTGTCAGAACACCCATTGGTTTTATTCTTAACTTGATGTTGACAATGGCTGCGGTGGTCGGTGTAGTTATTGTTTATCAAATTCTTTATAGCAATATTGCTACACAGTTCGTTGCTTACGCCACTTTAAAAGCCATCGGTTATGCCAATAGCTATTTATTAAATGTGGTATTTCAGCAAGCTTTGATTTTGGCAATTTTAGGTTATATCCCAGGATTTCTTACTTCTGTCTTGTTATATAGTTTTGCAGCAGAAGCAACTAAACTACCAATAGTTATGACCACTAATAATGCAGCGATCGTCTTAACTTCAACAGTCTTAATGTGTATAACATCAGGAGCGCTTGCTATCAATAAACTTCGCTCCGCAGATCCGGGAGATATTTTCTAGCTGATGCCTAGCAGCAAAATTACTCAATTATTTTGCCGCGAGATAGACTGATGGCTAAGTATTAGTGCAGCCTCTCCACAGAAATTTTCTTCTTATACAATTTTAGATTTTAGATTAAAAGTATTTACCAATCTTGAAATTTGGTATTACTTAAAGTCTTTTATCTAATAACTCAATTTCACCTATTTAACAATAATTACGATTTTATGAACCTCAAAGACAAAACTCTCCTAATTACTGGGATTAATGAATTTGTCGGTTTGCGTACAGCCGAGCTAGCCATAGCGCAAGGGATGAAGGTTCGTGGACTACAAAGTTCTACAGAGCAGAACAAACAATTACAGAATTTAGGTGTAGAGGTAATTATTGGTAGTATTACCGATTCTACTATTGCTCAAAAGGCTTGTCAGGGAGTAGATGTCGTTTTACATACAGAGCAAATTGCCGAAGAAGCTGGTGCAATTAAGCATTTTCGTGATGTGAATGTTGGTGGTAGCCTCAACATAGCTAAAGCTGCTAAACAAGCTGGTGTCAAAACATTTGTGCATCTATCCAGTGTAATGGTTTATGGTTTCAATTATCCTGATGGTGTTACAGAATCCGGGCCACTTTCTGGCGAAAATAATCCCTACTGTCAAACGAAAATAGAAGCCGAAACAGCAGTTTTAGAACTGAATAATCCTCCAGATTTTGGCATCATTATTATTCGAGCCGGAGATGTTTACGGGCCAGGAAGTATTCCCTGGATAGTCAGACCAATTCTGATGATGCGTCAAAAATTATTTGCTTGTGCTAATGATGCTAAAGGAGTGATTAATCACGTATACATAGATAACCTGATTGATGGCATCTTTCTCGCGATAGAAAAACAAATCTACGGTGAAATATTTAATATCACCGATGGACAAGAAACTTCGTGGAAAGAGTATTTTATGCGTTTAGCAGCAATGGAAGATTTACAAGCACCCCTTTCATTATCGAAAGATGAAATCAAGTTGTTTCTAAAGCTACGCGTTCAAGGACAAAAACTTTTTCGGAAAAAAGTTGATATCTTACCAGAGTCCATAGATTTTATGACTCGTCCTTACGCTTGTTCCATTGCCAAAGCCCAAAATCTGTTAAATTACAAACCAGCAGTTGACCTAGAGTTAGGTATGCAGCAAACACATGAATGGCTGCAAAAAACAGATATTCAAAGCTTAATGAAATAGTCTTTTGGGAGTAGGGAGTTATAAAAATTAGAATAGTTGCTTGGATTGAGCGACATTGAAATATAAAAAAACCTTGCTAATGTTGGGTTTCGTTCCTCAAGCCAACCTACTAAATTCTGAATTCTTACGTTGCATCTACCTAACTACGATTAAGCGTAAACTAATCCACAGATTTTCCGAATACTTGTTTTCTATGAGTAGCAATCAGCCAAGATTGAGCATCGGATTACCTGTATACAATGGTGAAAAATTTCTCAAAGAAGCCATAGATTCACTCTTGGCTCAGACCTTTGAAGATTTTGAGCTAATTATTTCAGATAATGCATCTACAGATAAAACTGAAGAAATTTGTAGAGCTTATGTCGAGCAAGACCAACGTATTCGTTACTACCGGAATGACAAGAATATCGGTTGTGCTGGTAACTTTAATCGTGTCTTGCAACTGTCATCGGGTGAGTATTTTAAATGGGCAGCCTGTGACGATCTACATTCTCCAGATTTTATCAAGAAGTGTGTTGAGGTGCTTGACCAAGATCCTACTATAATCTTGTGTCACTCCCAGGCATATTTCATTGATGAACAGGGGAATTTTATCCAAAATTACGATATCAAAGTCAAGGCAGATGCACTAAAACCACATGAGCGCTTTCACGAATTACTGACTAAGCATTTATGCAACCAATGTTACGGGGTAATTCGCGCTAGTGCTTTGAAAAAGATACCACCTATGGGTGGTTATGGTAATGCAGATGGAATTCTTTTGTTAAGACTTGGTATCCTTGGTAGGTTTTATGAAATCCCTGAATACCTGTTTTTCTTCAGAAGTCATCCGCAACAATCAATGAGTATGTTTTTTCCCAATTATTTGTTGTTAACAAATACAAATCAAAAATCATTCTTGAGTATGCTGCCTGATTTTTATGGGTATACAGTGTGGTTTGATTCAGCAAAGAAAGGACAAATTTTATTCCCACATTGGAGAATAATCTGGGAGTATATACTCTCTATATGGCGTAGTCCCCTGAGTTTGAATGAGCGGCTATGTTGTCATAGAAGTCTACAACAGCAGTTAAAAGGGACAGAATATCTTTTGCTGAAAGATTTGCTAAGTGTGCTGCAAGTACTTTGGAAAGGTTGGAAAACAGCATTCGTTAAAGAAGAGCAAGTCATTCTTTGAAAGAACCAGTTTACAAATAAAAGCTGGCGAATGCAGCTTTATATCAACTCCAAAATCACCTATTCTGACTATAAAATTATGCTGAAACTATCTCAACTATCTCATGTTTTGCTTGCTACTTTAGTGAGCATCAGCTTTGCTAAAACAGTGAACGCAGAGCCAACTGCAACACTTAATGTTGTAGTAAATGGAATACATCACAAAAAAGGTGAGATTTGCTTCCGAGTTTATGCAAATGAAAAAGGATTTCCAATGAGTAGTGCTAGTGAAGCTCAAAGTGGCTGCGCTAAGATTAATGGCACTTCTGTAAAAAAAGAATTCTCCGGTTTGAAACCTGGAACTTATGCTGTCGCTGTGGTTGACGATCAAAATGGCGATCGCAAACTCAATAAAGACTTTTTCGGTATTCCCAAAGAAGGTTTTGGGATTTCCAAAAATCCAACTGTGTCCATACAAACAGGTACACCAAAGTTTCGTGATGCCAGTTTTGCTGTAAACAAAAATACGACAGTCAACATCATCATGAAATATTCGCTTGATTCGTAAAGGGAATAGGGAGTGAGGAGTAGGGAATAGGGGGAAAATTCCTCTCTTCTGCACCCTTCCCCACTTCTCCTGTCGGAGAGGCTGCGCCAACGACTACCCGGAAATCGAGCGAAGTCGAGATTCAGTGACCACCTGCCCCTCTGCCTCCTCCCTATGCCCAATCCCTTATTCTGTCGGAGACTAAAAATTTAATGGAAGATTTGGCAATATTTCTGTCTAAGTCTTTGATGGGTTGGCTGGTTATTCAGGTGTGTTTTACGCTTGTCTTTATATGGTATCTGCGCTCGTCTAAAAAAAACTTATTACCAGACGATCGGTTACCCAAAACAGCAGTAATTCTTTGCTTACGCGGAGCCGATCCGTTTTTGCCTAGATGTTTGCGATCGCTCCTAAATCAAAACTATCCACAGTATGATTTAAAATTAATCGTTGATAGTCACGAAGATCCTGCTTGGAAAATCGCTAGTGAAACCATCACTGAGCAAGAAGCAACCAACGTTCAAATCAGCCCTTTGAGAATAGTACGCAACAGTTGTAGTCTCAAATGCAGTTCTTTAATCCAAGCTATCCGTGAGTTGGACGACTCCTACAAGGTGGTTGCTTTAGTTGATGCTGATACTATAGTTCATTTAAATTGGCTGCGAGAATTAGTCAGTCCTCTAGGCGATGCGAAAGTCGGCGCAACAACCGGCAATCGGTGGTACGTACCAACAGGCAGGTATTGGGGTTCTTTAGTGCGGTACGTCGGCAATGTGTCTACAGTAGTGCAAATGTTTATCTTCCAGATTCCTTGGGGTGGAACTTTGGCTGTGAAAACAGAAGTGCTTCGCCAAACAGAACTCCTAGATAAATGGGGACAAGCTTTAGGCGAAGATTTTATGATGCATGACATCCTGAAAAAACATGGTTTTCAGGTAAAGTTTGTGCCTTCGCTGCTAATAGTCAATCGTGAAGAGACTGATTTATTCAACTTAGTAGACTATCTCAAGCGCCTTATCCTTTTTTCTCGACTCTATCATCCCCGTTGGTTGGCTCTTGTGAGTGAAGCTGTTTCTAGCATTTTGTTTCCGACTCTACTAAGTGTGTTAGTTCTAGAGTCGCTGTTAGAAGCAAAATGGGAAGCTGCGGCTCTGTTGTTAGTCTGCTATGGAGTTTACACTGTCGGATTACTCTTGATAATGCTGGTGTTGGAATTAGAAATACAGCGAGTGGTTCGCTCTAATGACCAGGCGATCGCCAAATTATCAGCTCCTACAATCATTAAAATGTTAATTGGGATTCCGTTGACACAGTGGGTTTATGGGTTAGCGATGCTATCATCCTTGTGGACTTCAACAGTTACCTGGCGCGGTGTCAGCTATCGGGTTCAAGGGCCTTGGAATGTCCGCTTAGTGGAATATCGCCCTTATCAATGGTTGGATCAACCGATTAATAGCAAGGTTTCTCTTTGAATTAAATTGCTAAATATCAACTAGGGCATGAAAGTTATTACACTAAACATTCCCTAGTCTTCAAATTATATTATCTTATATTTAGTAGAACTATATTAGCTATAACCTTTGTAAAAATATACGTTTTTCCTTGTTGATTATCAAAACGTATTTACATTTTTTACAAGGGTTTAGACAAATATATTAAGGGGAATTTTGACTTAGCCTTTTGGATGTTTTGATAGTTTCTAACCCAGGTTTATATACGTGTTTGCAATTGAGTCTACTTAATCTCCAACCTTTTCCCTACCTTTCTCTAACTCTCTCTTAAGAAGCTACGGTGTACACACATCTTGGTAATGAAGCCCAAACCCTGAATTTACCCCCCTTAATCCCCCCTTATAAAGGGGGGAGACCGGAAATTTATCTAGTTCCCTCCCCTTTATAAGGGGAGGGTTAGGGTGGGGTAAAACCCTGCTTAATCACCTTTTCAAACTTGTGTGTATACCGTAGCCTAAGAAGATAGGAAAGCGGAAAACCTTTGTTGCTGTCAGGGGAGTGCCTCAAAGCATCTCTTCTAAAAGGAGAGAGTTCGGACTCTATTGCACACAAACTAGAAGCACTATAAACATCCACTTCAAAATCGAAAATTTCAACTATTTGACAATGCGTAAATCCTTAGTCTAACTGTATTAGTGGGAATTTCTGAGCCAAATAATCAGGATGTTCATGAAACATAAGCTGCGTAAATCCTAAGTTAAAAACCAGCAATTTTGTGAAATATTCCCCTTTATTATGACTAAGCAAAAACTTCGCATTGCACTGTTTACAGGGTTGTACGCTCCTTTCTTAACTGGTGTTTCTGTGGCAGTTCACCAACGAGTTCGTTGGTTGCTAGAGCAGGGACATGAGGTTTTTCTAATCCATCCGCAAATCAACGATCGCTACCCCAAAAATGTTGGCGATCGCCCTATGGTAGGTTTAGAGCAAATTCAGTCTTTCCCCAACTTCTCTGCTTACGCATTCCCCACAGAACCGCTGCTATTCTATAAGTCTCTTCCTCAACCATTGAACTATCGGCATTGGAGTGATACCAAGTTGCTGGAGAAATTCAAGCCCGATATTATCGTGGTTGAAGAAGCAGCACAAATGAGAGGTTTGTACTCATTTTTCTTGCAAGGTTATGGTCGCCCTATCGGCACTCAATACGCAAAACGAACAGGCACGCCAATAATATCACTCTTCCATACAGATATCGTTGCGTATATCAAATATTACTTTGGAGACCGATTCTTCAATTTGGTTCGTCCGATCATTCCCGTTTTAGTCAAGCAGTTTAGTGAGTCTTATGACTTCAATTACTTCTCTTCTAAAGAACAACTGACTAAATACGAAGAATTGAAATGCCAACGCGCTGAATACGTTGCTTATCAAGGCATCGATTGCGAAAAATTTCATCCGCGAAATATTTGTTACAACCCAATTCCCAACGATAACCGACCAACTATTTTGTTTGTCGGACGCATCACCCCCGAAAAGAATGTCAGCCAACTGCTTGATATATTTCCAGTCATAGCTGCCAAAATTCCTGATGTCCATCTGGTAATTGTTGGTAGTGGCCCGCTAGATGAAGAGATCCGCGAACGTGCTAAAAAGTTTGGATTGGGTGTTACTGTATGGGGTGAGTCTCACGGTACAGAACTTCTAGGTTGGTTTGCCAGAGCGGATGTTTTTGTGAACCCCTCCGTCACCGAGAACTTCTGCACGACAAATAACGAAGCATTAGCGTCTGGAACTCCTCTGGTTGCTGTTGTTGCACCGTCAACTTCGGAGCAGGTATTTCCTGGCCGTAACGGCTTTCTTGCCCAACCTAACAACCCTACAGACTTCGCTCAAAAGGTAATTACGATTCTAGAAAATCCTGACTTGAAAGCAGATATGACTCGGCATGCTCGCCCCTCTATACTTGACTTTGATTGGTCAGCATGTATGGAAAAATTTGAAGACAAACTCTACCAAATCATTGAAGGAGCGCAGAAGGTTGAGGTAGGTACAACCAGTATAAGACGATAACAATTAGCGATCGCTAGTATTTACATTATTAGCGATCGCTAATTAGTGCTATTTAAACGCAACCTAGTGCAATGCCATTGTTCCGGCTGACAATGCCATTGCATCGACTTCCAAAAAAAATTAATCCACTCTATTAAGTTGTGCGATAAAACTTACAATTTGGTCAAGCTAGTTTTAGCACCATACCACCCATGCAAGATCGGCATAGTAAACAATCCCCACGCCAAACCTGTAATTAACCCAAAAGGTGTAACCAGATAGTTATTAAAATTCCACAAACCAAAAACTTGTGCTGCTAATTCCAAAGGATAAGCCATCATCAGCACACTTGCTAAAGCCACACCACTCCAGCCATACTGATTTAACCAGTAAAATCCTTTACCACCAGTTACGCCATACAGCAGACGAGTAATTAGCAAACCCGTGACAGTGCCGTAGCAGCGCATACACACAGCCATAATAAACGGTGGTGCTAAATCCAACCCCATATCTGGTTGCGGACACACATGATTACCCATGAAATAAATGATGTCCGCAATTCCAGGAAGCAAAGACACTCCAGACGCAGCCAAAAAGGGAGCGATAGGCGGGCCAAAAACCATCCCTACCAACAAGAAATCAGCGATAAAACTGACCCAATTAATCTGCAACTCTTCACTGAAAGCTACTCTTGTCATTTCCCTTTGTCTGCGTCTTTGCGTCTACGTTTTCTTAACCTACCTTATTTACATACGGACTTGTCAACTTATCCAACTGCTGAATCAACAGACTGAGGAATAAGCCCACATCTGTCACTACACCCACTGATTCTACAGAACCGCGATCGCTTAACTTAGTCACTACAGCTGGATTAATATCGACACATACCATTTTCACACCTGCCGGGGTCATATTCCCCACGCCAATGGAGTGCAGCATCGATGACAGCATTAAAATCATCTCTGCACCTTCTAAGTGTTTGGCATATTGCTCCTGTGCTTGAATCAAATCCATTACGGTATCAGGCAAAGGCCCGTCATCCCGAATCGAACCCGCAAGCACAAAAGGCACATTATTGCGGACACATTCATACATGACACCACTTTTAATTGCTCCCGCCTCCACAGCTTTGGGAATGCTGCCATAACGGCGGATACTATTAATTACCTTCAGGTGATGGCGGTGTCCACCACGGACGGCGACACCCCGCTTCATGTCCACACCCAAGGAAGTGCCCATGATATTTTGCTCGATGTCGTGAACTGCGATCGCATTCCCACCCAGCAACGCCTGTACATATCCTTCCCGAACCAGTTGCGCCAAGTGTTCGCCGCCACCAGTGTGAATCACCACTGGGCCTGCCGTGACAACTACTTTACCACCAGCATCACGGATTTTACGCAATTCCCAAGCCACTTGTTCAACGACCAATTCCACACGCCGTTCGCTGGAAACTCCCGCCGACATAAAGCTGAATTCTTGAGTGCTGCGGACTTCCCGCGATTCAGTTTTGCGGATGGTGCGGATACCTAACACATCTACAATTACTTGTTCGCCAACTTCTAAATCGCGCAGTATTTTACACCGAGCAACTAAACCTGTGGGAGTTTGAGTAATGGCGATCGCGCCATCCATCCGTTGATTTTCTACCTTCACCCACTGACCATTAATTCGTACTTCAGTGGGATAAATGGTACTGACGTAGAAATCATCAGGCGCAACACCATCTTGGATTACCGGCTCCAGCTTGGCATCTCGCTCATCATGGGGTAAATCTACTGCACCCAAATCAATCAACATTGAGATGATTTCTTCCATCACCTCATGAGATGGTGCTGATACCTTCACCTCTGCGGCTGAAGTACTTTGTCGCTGTTCTCCCAAGTTGAAATTTAAGACTTGGAAACTTCCCCCGGCATCTATGATCAAATCCAAAGCGCGGTTAATTAAGCCAGCATCTAGCAAATGTCCTTCCATGCGAATGACGCGGCTTTCTACCGAGACATTGGCATGAATTTCATCTCTAACTGGTTCTGTCACTCGCAGAGTTAAGCATTTAGCCGCGCCACCAGCTTTGAGAAATTCCGTCAAAGGTGTTTCCAGCACTTGGAAACCTACATCTGCAAGGCGGGTTTTTAAAGCATCACTCGCCTTGTTCATAATGACGATGTTATCAACATTCACCGTATTACAAGCGAAGTTAAGTGCATCGGCTTCTTCAATTGCGATCCGCTTTTCTGGTGCGACTCGCATTTCAATTAAGCGGTTGGAGTAAGAATCAAAAGCACCGGGATAGTAAAGCAAATAGCCATTTGTTAAAGGACAAAAGCAGGTATCCAGGTGATAGAAACGTTCGTCTATTAATCGTAGGGATAGCACCTCAATATCCAGCCATTTAGCTAGATAAGGGTGAGAATCTAATTCCGAACGGAAACCGTATCCCGCCCATAACCAGCGTCCTTCCCGATCTAGTAGTGCGTCTCCTGCTCCCTCAAAGGGCAAATCTTTGGGAAGTTCATTGACTGTATAACCATTTGCCTCAAACCATTGTTTGAAGAAAGGCTCCTCTCCCTGACGTTCTTTGTGCAAAAAGCGACTGAGGACGACATTATTGCCCAGAACTAAGCCAGCATTGGCGGTAAAAACCAAATCAGGCCAGCCTTTTTCAGGTGGTACTAAATCTACAATGGCGTGTTGTTTAAGGATTTGATGTAGTCCCTGCCACTGTTCCACGGCGCGATCGCGCGATGACTTGTGAATATTCCCTTCCATCCAAGGATTAATCACATAGTCCACGTCGTAGTGGTCAGGAGGGCACATTAAAAAGCGAATCCGGGAAGTCATAAAAATCTTACAAGCGTTTTATATGCTACAAGCTTACTTTGAATACAGATTTTTGTTTTTTTAGAGGTAAAATCTGCTACTAAAGCTTCTATCTTTTGATAACGAAGACTTTACCAAGCCTTCGTTATCAATTCTATTACTGGAACATGGTAATAATACCAATTCAAAATTCAAAATTAAGAAAGCCTGATTTAATCTGGTTTCCAAGAAAGTGGGGCAGGTGAAAACACCGTTAAAAGCAGTCAATAGTAAATATTGCTAGCGATCGCTAAATACGCTTGCATTAAAGCTTAACTTTTTATCAAAGTCAATTTTTTTAACGCAGACGCAAAACTCCCGTAGGCTAACGCAAAGAATGCATACTCCTACGCAGAAGCAAGCTACGCATTAGCTCTCATAGAGAAATACGCAAAGGAACAAAAGGAAGAAATACTTAACTGAACTCATTGCCCTATATAATGATTTGCTCCCCTGCTCCCCTGCTCCCCTACCCCCCTGCTCCCCTGCCTCCCTCAAGCAGTCACTATATAAGACGAATTGATCGCTGCTACACGACCAGCATCTACCAAAGCTTGATACACTATCGCTGCTACCTCAGCGCGTGTAGCATCGCGGGTAGGATTGAGTTGTTTCAGGTTTGGGTAATTGACAATAATTTCCTTGTCTATAGCTTTTACTACCTCATCCTTGGCATATTCAGGAATCTTAGCTTGGTCATCAAAAACTTTGATAGTTGCCGTACCATCAGTAGATAACCCCAGTCCATTCACTAAAGAGACAATCACTTGCACGCGTTGGATATTTTTGTTGGGACTAAAGGTATTGTCGGGAAAACCAGAGAGAAATAAACCTTGATATGCCTGCTGAATTACCTTGGCTGCCCAGAAGTCTGCTGGTACATCTTTGAATTTGATCGCTGCACGGCTTGGTGATGGGTTGAAAGCTTTTACCAGTATTGCCGCGAATTGTGCCCGTGTCATTGTTGCATCGGGTTTAAATGTGCGATCGGGAAAACCATTAACTATCCCCAATTTGACTAATTCTCGAATAAACCCACCTGCCCAATGATTTGCAATATCGGTTAATTCAATAGTAGGTGTTGGGGTTGGTGTTGGTGTTGGCGTTGGCGTGGGTGTCGGTGTTGGAATTGGTGTTGGCGTTGGTGTTGGTGTTGGCGTTGGTGTTGGCGTTGGCGTTGGCGTTGGCGTTGGCGTTGGTGTTGGCGTTGGCGTTGGCGTGGGTGTTGGAACCGAACTATCTGCAAACTCTATGTTTCCGGCGACTTTAGACACATCTATTTTATTTCCTAAAGAAATCAGCTTGTTAGAACTGACATTTTGCAAATCAAATTTACCGTTATTGCGTAGAGTATTGCCCCCTGGACTATTGATACTGCCGATATCCGGTAGAGCAGTTCCAATTACTGTGATCCCATCATCAGTATTATTTTCACTGACATTATTACGTAATAGGGGACGGGCACTACCAGAGATGACGATGCCAGAACGGTTTTCATAGATTCTGTTATCTCGAAGGATGGGTGATGCAGTATCACTAATGGCAATGCCAAAACCTGTTTTAAAGTAGGTGTTATTTTCGATTTGACCTTTAGAATTTTTAGCGATCGCAATTCCATTAGCTGCATTCTCAGTGAACACATTACCTAGAACAACTGGGTTAGCATCGCCTGTAGCAAATACTCCCTCCCGCTTATTGTTGATGAAGGTGCTATTGGCAACAGTAGGGGCAGTTGATTCAATCCAGACACCACTACCACGACTAGCTAAATTTGTTACAGTAACCCCACGCAGTTCAGCTTTATCCAGCAGTACAAAAGTGACATTCTGACCAGCAAAAGTACGGCTCAGGTAACTACCACTTCCTTCAATTAAAATACCATTGCCCTTATTGGCTTCATTACCCACCACTGTTACGCCAGATGGAATCGTTAACGGAAAGACTTCACCGCTAGCCGCATTGTAATTACCATCTGCTAATTGAATCTTAGTATCAACAGTAGCTACCTTCAGGGCTTGCGTAATTGTTTTGAAGGGGGCTTGTTGGGTACCTGGGTTGGTATTGCTGCCCGACACTGGATTTACGTAAAAAGTTTGAGCCATATTTATACTTTCATAAAATACATAGCTATCCTAGCGCTAACTATGAAAATGAGTAGCGGTCGATGCATTAAGTAGCCGAAATTACTTAACAGTAACCTGAGTTCGGGTTAAGCTGTTTGAGATAAAAGCCAGTCCATCTGAAGGCTAGGTTTCTTAGGTTGGTGGCAATAAGCAATTAATCCGCACAAAACGTTAACGCAAAAATTAACGGGGCTGACGCCGGGGTACCGGCTACCGCTTCGCTATCGGTGTCTTGAATGTTCAATCTGAGAAATGTTTTTGAGTTGGTCGTTAATAGTCTCAATAATTGAGCGTTTACGGGACAAAAGCTTGTCATGAAGACGCATCAGCCTATTCTTCATATTGCGACGGGGTTTAGCAAAAAATTGGATTCCGAACTGTTCCAAAAGCTGAGAAGCGAGTTTTTCAGAAACATAGCCGCGATACCTTCGGTGAGCTTCGCTAACGCCAAATATTTTGCCAAACAACTCACGCAGTAAATCGGGCACAGGTTTACGGTCATCAATGTTACCAGGAGTCAGAGCCACATTTAAGATTTGACCAAGTTCATTTACGACTTTTATGTTGCTTAAAGCCAAAAAACCAATCCACAGAAGTTTTGCCACGAGAGGCTAAACCCTCAAACACCTTATGCCGAGGAATCCGACGGTTATGGCATACCTTCAAGCTGGTTGAATCGATAAAACCGATACCCGTACATCGTCCAAAACAATGCTTGAGATAGACACACAACGGTATCAAGGTTGATGGTATCCATTCAATAGACCTCTTGCAAAAGTGCTTTTTGCAAGAGGGGGAAAAGGGTAAAGGTTAAAGGGGAAGGGGACAATACAGAACCTTTTCCCCTTCCCCCTTACCCTTTTCCCGACTTATGCAAGAAGTCTAATAAATCTTTGATAACTTGGAAGGCCTGGAAAAGCAGAACTCCATTGCTGCTTGACCTGATTGAGATAAAAATGCTTGAAGTTCCGGTAGTGATTTTGATGAAAAGCAATCAAAATTGTGATAATTTCACTTAAACAAAGGCTTTTAGTGCGAATACGTTTAATTCCTCCATGTTTTAACAGTTGTTTGTGCCATTGCGCTTCAAATGCTTTACAGAAATTATCTACATGACAAAACAAAGCATCTAAACTAAACATAGGGCAGGTTGCTGGATTTGTTGTTATTTTCAGCTTACTACCTGTCCTTTTCCTTATCCCGAACTCAGGTTAACAGTACAAAGTGAAAAAATTATGCAAACACTTCTGGTGTTACAATACGTTCGATCTGAGTGACAAACAAGTCATAAATGAAATTTCAAAGAGTCCACAAATCTAACTTACAAAGTTACCAAAGACCCCAAGAAATATCCAAGTTGACACCTCGATACTTTCGTATCCAGAGTAAAGAGATATCGGGGAAGCCTCTCACCCAAGAACAAATAGATAATCAAGCCTTACAAAATCAAAAAATGGAGGCTACAAAATTAGAGATCCAGGCAAAACATGGCACGATAACGCCAGAAGGACAGGAACGCTTGGGTGTATTGCAAGCCAAGATGAATAACTTCTGGATGCAGAGAAAAGAAAGTAGCAAGGGTCAGCCTAACCTGTTAGAAATCCCTGATTTATTTACAAGGCGTGAAACACGTTTAGCACAACAAATTCAGCCACAACTTCAAATTGGGCAACCTGGGGATAAGTATGAGCAGGAAGCAAATAGGGTAGCCACAGATGTCGTAAGCCAAATGCATGAACCGCAGAGTAAGAATATTCCCATTCAGACGGCTTCTAAACTAAAGCATCAGGTTGGTGTAAGCGATAAGAGAACAGCTTCAAGTGAATCGGGTAATGTAGTGAATACAGTAGATGGGATACAGTGTAAGGTAACTCAGACAGATGGAGATGTTATCCAGCTTTTAGGCGTTCAAGATATAATTAAAAAGTTTGAACAGATAGGACAAGAAAATAAAGTTTCAACTGACTCACAACCGTGGCTGAGTGATAAGAGAAAACCAACAACAGATCGGATAACGAATAAGTCTATCAAAGCAGAGGAAGAGGCGCAACAGTTAGAATCCGAGTCTGGAGCGAGCATTTATACAGATTCACAAGCCTCAGATTTTCGACCTCAGGAATCAAAGGAAGAGATGAAAGAGTCAGAAGATGAAATACCAAATACCTCCTCTGAATCAGAAACAACCTTATTCGATATCAATCGAGAGGTTGAGAAAAATTTAAATAAAATAGCAGACTATCTTTTGTCTCAATATAAAGAAGAAAAAGAAAAAAATCCAGATAATATCCAGTCCAAACAGGAGTTTCAACTTGATTACGACAATACAATGCAATTAGCACGAAAATTATTAACTGATTTACTGTCAAGTAAAATCCAAGATGGACTCACTGAAATTACTCCTTTAAACGGTGAAGAAATCATAGAATACCTACAAAAAATTTTATTAGAAAACGAAGCTGAACAGTTAAGAAAAGAAGCTAAACCAGAGATACCAGAAAGCAAAGTAGAAGAGCAAACTAAACCAAAGACAACCGGGAAGGAACGCTGGAATAAACTGAAGAAGATAGTAAGAACAGATTCATCTTTACCTCAGATCAAGGGTAAGTCAAAACCCCTAACCCACAAAGATATAGTTAGCCAATTTAGGGCTGAGCAAAAGGCGACGAGGTGGGCAGAACTTCGCGTTCTCGACACAAATCATCAGAGTTATTGGCTTGAAGCATGGGATGCATTGCATCGGCCAGCTTTTAAGTTGGCAGGTAAGGATATAGAAGCCGGGCATTTTGAAGATTGGATAAGCGAGACAGCAATCCTAGAATGGCTGAATGAACAGGAAAAGAAAGATAAAGAAATGATAGCTGCTTTTAATGACCAGAAACAGCAAGAAGGCGGTGAAGCTAATTTCTGGACATGGAAAGCAAAATCAAAATACGCTAATGCATCTCCACCGCCCCCGACAATTTCTTTCTGGGATTGGCTGAAGCAAAAAAATATATCTATTGAGGGAGTTCAATACTTAGAGTCTGAGGCAGAACGCAGACCGAGAGGAGTTACGGTGAGTGGTGGTAAATGGCAAGATGCTTTTGGGGATAGCCTTAGCTCACTAGGGATGGAAGCTCTTGGTGCGCCGGATGGTGGGCAGGATTGGATGATCTTTGTGCTTAGTCCAGATGGGAAATTCTACGCTGATGCTCATAAACAAGGAAAATATCATCACTCCAGTGCTTTAGCTGGCACCCCAATCAAAGGTGCTGGTGCCATTAAGGTTATAAATGGCAAACTTGAAGCGATCGCAGATAAAAGCGGTCACTATAAGCCTGACCCGGATCAGATGTATACGACTTTAAGACATTTGAAAAGTTTAGGTGTAAACCCTGAAACTTATAAGGTATATATAAGAGATTTGAAGGGCGTGCAAGGTGACAAATGGATTGAAGAATATGAAAAAAGTGATGCATTCCAAAAATACCACAAACAGCAGCAAGAGAACGTAAATACAATAGAGCAGAGAAGAAAGAGGGAAAAAGCCTCACGGGGAAAGTAGTAGTTATAGCAGTTGCCAGGTAGGTTAGTAGAGAAACTGAACGTCAAACCCCGATAGCAAAAGACTTTTAAGCCTGTTGCCTATTCTTTGTTGCCTGCTATAGTTTTGAGAACTGTACCTGGTTCGCTGACGATAGACGAAAACTCCCTTTCCTACAAAGTCAGGGAGTTAGCAAAGTTGTATATTCTCTTCAACTGAAAAAGCCTGTCTTCCTATTAATAGGGCCACTTCCAATCACGAATTTCTGGCATATCGTCGCCGTACTTCTCAATGTAATGTTTGTGTTCGATCAGCTTATCTTGCAACTGCTGTTTGACATAAGCTGCCCTATATCCTAGCTTTGGTACGCGATCGATTACATCCATCACTAGATGGAAGCGATCTAGCTCGTTAAGCACAACCATATCAAAGGGAGTGGTGGTGGTTCCTTCTTCCTTGTAGCCACGCACATGCAACTGATCGTGATTGGTGTGGCGATAGGTTAAACGATGAATCAACCAGGGATAGCCATGAAAGGCAAAGATAATGTGTTTATCGGTGGTAAAAATCGTGTCAAAGTCTTTTTCGCTCAAACCGTGGGGATGTTCGCTTTTCGGCTGTAGTGTCATCAAATCGACTACGTTTACCACCCGCACCTTTAACTCAGGGAAATGCTGACGCAGAATGTCTACAGCCGCTAAAGTTTCTAAGGTGGGAATATCCCCAGCACAAGCCATAACTACATCTGGTTCGCCGTCTTTGTCGTTACTTGCCCATTCCCAAATACCGATGCCTTTGGTGCAGTGCTTGATAGCAGCATCCATATTTAGGTATTGCAATGCTGGTTGCTTTCCGGCAATGATGACATTGACATAGTTGCGGCTTCTTAAACAATGGTCAGTTACTGATAGCAGAGTGTTGGCATCGGGGGGCAAATACACGCGAACGATTTCTGCTTTTTTGTTAACTACATGGTCAATAAAACCGGGGTCTTGGTGAGAGAAACCGTTATGGTCTTGCCGCCAAACGTGGGAGGTGAGTAGATAATTGAGCGAAGCAATTGGTTTGCGCCAGGGAATATGTCTGGTAGTTTTCAGCCATTTGGCGTGCTGATTGAACATCGAGTCAATGATGTGGATAAACGCCTCATAGCAAGAGAAAAACCCGTGGCGTCCTGTGAGGAGGTAGCCTTCTAACCATCCTTGACAATTAGTTTCGCTAAGAATTTCCATCACCCGACCATCGGGGGAAAGGTGGTCATCTTCGGGGAGGATCTGGGCTGCCCAATCCCGGTCTGTGGCTTCTAGCACAGCGCCCAAGCGATTTGATACCGTTTCGTCAGGGCCGACGATACGGAAGTTGCGGCTTTCTTGGTTAAGTTGCATGATATCCCGGAGGAATTTTCCGGCAACTTGGGTAGCTTCAGCGATCGCTTGCCCTGGTTTGAGAACATCTACAGCATAGTCTCGAAAGTCGGGCATCTTCAGGTCGCACAGCAAAAGACCGCCGTTAGCGTGGGGATTGTCACCCATGCGTCGATGACCTTTGGGAGCCAGTTCTGCTAGTTCTGGGATTAGTGTGCCGTTAACGTCGAAGAGTTCTTCTGGTTTGTAACTCTTCATCCAATTTTCTAGGAGTTTCAGATGTTCTGGCTGTTTGGCGATGTTGCCAAAGGGAACTTGGTGCGATCGCCAAAAACCTTCTGTTTTTTTACCATCTACTTCCTTTGGCCCTGTCCAACCTTTGGGGGTTTTCAAGACAATCATTGGCCACTGCGGACGTTTGGTGAAACCGTGTACGCGGGCTTCTCTTTGGATACTTTGAATTTCCGCGATCGCTATATCTAGAGTCGCCGCCATCTGCTGGTGTACATCTGCGGGATCGTCACCTTCGACAAAGTAGGGCTTGTAGCCGTAGCCTACAAATAAGCTTTCTAATTCCTCATGGCTGATGCGTGCCAGTACTGTTGGGTTAGCAATTTTATATCCATTCAAGTGCAGAATCGGCAGTACAGCCCCATCATGCACGGGGTTAAGAAATTTGTTGGAATGCCAGCTAGTTGCTAAAGCACCTGTTTCAGCTTCACCGTCACCCACAACAGCTGCAACGATCAAGTCAGGGTTATCAAAGGCAGCACCAAAAGCGTGAACGAGGGCATAACCTAGTTCCCCGCCTTCGTGGATCGAACCAGGGGTTTCCGGTGCAACGTGGCTGGGAATACCACCAGGGAAAGAGAACTGTTTGAAGAGTTTCTGGATTCCTTCAGCATCCTGGGAGATGTTGTGATAATACTTGGTGTAAGTGCCTTCCAGGTAGGTGTTGGCTACCAGTCCAGGGCCACCATGACCAGGGCCAGCAATATATATCATGTTGAGGTCATATTTTTTGATGACCCGATTCAGATGAGCATAGATTAAGTTCAGCCCTGGTGTTGTTCCCCAGTGCCCCAATAGTCTGGGTTTAACGTGTTCCAGCTTTAGCGGTTCTTTTAGTAGCGGATTGTCGAGTAGATATATCTGCCCAACGGAAAGATAGTTAGCTGCACGCCAGTAGGCGTTTATCTTACGTAACTCTTCATCAGTTAAAGGCTTTGTTTGTGGAGGACTGGCTAATGTCATTGCGACACTCCATTACAAAAGGATTTGACGGATTTACCAGTATGTAATTCTACTTATTTTTAAGATAATGGCCATCTAACCGATGATGAACTTTTTCAGCCTTTGTGACTAAATTTCTGTCTCTGGGCACAAGTGGGCACAAGATGGAGGCAATGTCTAGAATGAGCTACCCTTACGCTACTAATTAATAGTATCAATCAGCATTGTCTTCGTCATAATTATCTAGTTGTAAAGTGTAATCTAATGCAATACGGTTCGGTTAAGGGGGAAAGGGAAAAGGGAAAAGGCTAAATTCAAACTTTTCCCCCTTACCCCTTACCCTTTTTCCAAACCAAAAGGGAGAAGAAAATTGCTTATCCGAACCGCATTGTAATCTAATGCCACTTTTAGCATTAATAAATAATTAGGAGAAAGAGTTCCTAATTTTCGGATTAATCGCTGCCTATCGATGACAACTATTTGATAAGAAAGTACCACTGACTCTTGGGTTAAACCGCCTTCACCTGAAGGATTAATAGATAGAGTATGTACTCTAATTTTCTCATGCTTCAAGCTTTGCTTTCCCTTGAACTATCGAGTACAGCAAAACTAGCTAGAGGCAGATCGAGGAATAACCTAATTATTAATTTCCAACAAACCAGGTGGCGGCGTAATTTCAATGCGATTGGATTTCAAGTCTACTACTGGTGCGATCGCTTCCACAAATGGAATCAAAACAGTCTTTTGTCCTTTGTCATTTGTCATTTGTCCTTTGTCAGTGGTAAAAGATGGGTGTAATTTTACTTCTAACAAATCATTGCCAGCCGGGATAATGTCTACCACTGTACCCACGAGTTCGCCAGATGCTTGCATGAATACTTCCAAGCCAATCAAATCGAGGACATGATATTCATCTTCGCCTAATTGAGGGCGATCGTTTGCTGGCACCATTAACTTACAACCGCGCAACGCCTCGGCGCGATCGCAATTTTCCACACCAGCTAATTTGATGACATACAAGTTTTTATTACTGATATAACGTCCTGTCAATAATTCGATTGGTTGTGGTTCTATGTCACCTGAACACAACAACCAACGTTTTCCTGGCACCTCAAATCTTTCGGGAAAGTCCGATACAGGATAAACCCGTAATTCTCCAGACAATCCTTGAGGGGAAACAATCTTACCAATTTCTAGCCAATCGTCGAGATTGGGGGCTGGGGATTGAGGATTGGGAACTACGGGCTGGGGATTAGGGGTTGGAGATTGGACATTTTGAATTTTTGAATTCCCTCCTACTCTCTTGCCCCTCTGCTTCTCTGCACGTCTGCCCCTCTGCCCCTCTGCACCTCTGCCTCCAATCTCTTTATTAGCTTCTTCGTGTTTCATTTCCATTTTTCCTACTACTACAACACGGCGGAAATAAACCACCCCTGACGCTCGATAACTCGTTAACGCTGCGCTAACGGCAGTTCCTCATGGGGGGAACCCTCTCTGAGCGACTGCTCACCATTCCAAATCAATGAAACGCTTACGCTGTATTCATTTTTAATTTTTAATTTTTAATTTTTAATTCCGCCTTGCGGTACTAGGCAGTCACCGCCGCACCTTTATAAGCTTCTTCAGCTACTTTTGCTAAACGTTGCATGGCAGTGGCAATCTCTTCATCGCTGCCGGTGAGGCTGATGCGGAAACATTGGTGCTTGTGCGCCCATTCTTCCTCTAAACCGGGGAAGAAGGTACTTCCAGGAACAATAATCACACCTACTTGCTTTAATTGCTGGTAAAATTCCCAATCACTGATAGGTAAATCTTGTAACCACAACCATGCAAAAATTGCCCCTTCGCCGCGATGGAGATACCAAGGTAAATTCTTGGGCATCGCTTGTTCTAAGCTAGTTTCTAAAACGGTAAATTTATTTTGGTAAAAGGGACGGATGACAGTATGGGAAATATCCACTAAAGCACCAGAATTGATTGCATAAGCTGCGATCGCTTGGCCGTAACGTGAAGAATGGAGACTCATATTTGCCTGAAAACACTCCAGCACTTCAATCCACTTTTCATCCCCAATAGCTATACCAATTCTTTCCCCTGGTAATCCCGCTTTCGATAAACTCATGCAGTGGAGGATATTATCACCAAACACTGGTGTCATTTCGGTAAAGTTCAATGCTGGGAAGGGAGGCGCATAAGCTGAGTCAATCAACACAGGTAGATTGTAAGGCGCAGCTAGGGCGGCAATCTTTTTCACCTCATCATCGGTGAGGACGTTACCAGTAGGATTACAGGGGCGAGAGAAAAGAACACAACCCGTATTTTCTGTAATTGTAAGTTTGCTAAAGTCGGGGCGATATTTAAATCGGTGGGCAGCTGCATCAATATCGAGAGTTGGTTTGTAGGCAGTTAAGGCTTTTGGAACTAAGCAGATACCGCCATAACCTGTGTAGTCAGGGCTGAGGGGCAAAACAATTTGTTTTAACTCGCCGCTAGGGGTGTAGCCACCGAAGGTATTAGCAGCGTAGAAGTAGAGGGTTTGACTACCGGGGGTGATCAGGATATTGCGATCGGTTAATTTTAACCCGTAGCGTTTGTTAAAATCATTGGCGATCGCTTCAACAAATGGTGCATAGCCCTGACTTGAACCGTAGCGGCAAACTACCTCACCATATTCTGGACTAGCCAAAAGCTGTGCAGTGCAATCCCGCCATAATTGCTCTACCTCTGGCAAAATCAACGGATTACCAGCACTCAAATTAATAAACTGCTGCCCTGCACCCGCTCGTAATGTTTCGATAATATCCTTCATGATTGCTCTGACGCCGGTCAGGTTGGACATTTGAGCGCCAATTTGAGTTAGGGCAGGGTTCATAAGCTGTGACAAAATATATTAATTGAGGGTGGACAAATTATTTGGGGTTTGCTGCTGACATCCAGTTTACATCGTTGCCAAAACAGCTGTTGCCGCCTTTAACCAATCTAGCGAGAGAATGACTTTTTAACAAAGGTAATAATATTTATCGTTATAGCCGCGATCGTGCTTAGTAAATACGATGAAGTAATACAAAAGTTTATCATGCGTTCAATGCCTGTGAGGAAACTGGAGAGAAAAGAAGAGAATAGGGTACAGGTTACAGGGTACAGGGTAGAGATTATTCCCTATCACCTGTAACCTATCTCTTAATCCCAATGACAAATAACAAATAACAAATGACAAATGACAAATGACAAAACTATACAGGAGCGCTGACATTGGAAGTTAAAGCAGCAGTAGCTTACAGTGCAGGTAAGCCATTGACGATTGAAACCGTTCAACTATCAGGGCCACAAGCCGGCGAAGTCTTAGTTGAAGTGAAAGCAAGCGGGGTTTGTCATACCGACGCCTTTACCCTATCTGGTGACGATCCCGAAGGTTTGTTTCCGGCAATTTTGGGACATGAAGGTGCTGGCGTGGTAGTGGAAGTAGGCGCTGGTGTCACCAGTCTCAAACCAGGCGATCGCGTGATTCCGCTCTACACTCCCGAATGTCGTCAGTGCGAATATTGTCTGAGTTTCAAAACTAATCTTTGCCAAGCCATTCGCCAAACTCAAGGACGCGGTGTGATGCCCGATGGCACCAGTCGCTTTAGTATCGATGGGCAGATGATTCATCATTATATGGGTACATCCACCTTTGCCAACTATACGGTGCTACCAGAAATCGCAGTGGCAAAAATTCGGGAAGATGCACCGTTTGATAAGGTTTGTTACATTGGCTGCGGTGTGACTACTGGTATTGGCGCAGTTATCAATACTGCCAAGGTGGAACCGGGAGCAAATGTCGTTGTTTTCGGCTTGGGTGGTATTGGTTTAAATGTCATCCAAGCGGCGCGGATGGTAGGGGCAAATATGATTGTCGGTGTAGATATTAATCCCAGCAAACGCGCTTTGGCGGAAAAGTTTGGCATGACGCATTTTGTTAATCCCCAAGAAGTAGAGGGTGATTTAGTTCCCTATCTGGTTGATTTAACAAAAGGCGGTGCCGATTACAGTTTTGAATGTATCGGTAATGTCAAAATTATGCGTCAAGCATTAGAATGCTGCCATAAAGGTTGGGGTGTCAGTGTGATTATTGGTGTTGCTGGTGCTGGACAAGAAATCAGCACTCGTCCTTTTCAATTAGTCACTGGGCGCGTTTGGAAAGGTTCAGCATTCGGTGGCGCTAGAGGACGTACAGATGTGCCAAAAATTGTTGATTGGTATATGGAAGGTAAGATAAATATTGATGATTTGATTACCCATGTGATGCCCATTGAGCAAATTAATGATGCTTTTGAATTGATGCACAAAGGTGAATCAATTCGCAGTGTGGTGACTTTCTAATTCGTAATTATTAATTCGTAATTCGTAATTTGTGCTTGATGCTTACGCAGACAGTCCTGTTTCAAATAAGGTTCAAATCTCTATCTGAAACATAATTATGAATTATGCATTTGAAAATTATGTAGACACTACAAATCTGAAAAAAGGCAAAAAAACTGATGCCAAACTTCTATGAAACAGACTTCTACACTTGGACTCAAGAACAGGCTAACTTTTTGCGTCATCATCAATGGAACCAGCTTGACCTACCCAATTTAATTGAGGAAATTGAATCTTTGGGAAGAAAGGAACGCCAAGAATTGAGAAATCGTTTTAGTGTGTTAATTGCACATTTACTCAAATGGGAATATCAACCAAAGCAACGCAGTCGTAGTTGGTTAGCAACAATTAGAGTGCAACGACGGGAAATTCTCAAGTTGCTGAACGAAAATCCTAGCCTGAAACCTTACATTGAAGAAGCACTCCAGGAATCTTATGAAAATGGTAGGGATTTAGCATCAGGAGAAACAAATCTGCCACTTTCAACTTTTCCCAACCAATGTTTATATCTTTTTGAGGAAATTTTGAGCGATCGCTTTTATCCTGGTGAGTCTACCACAGATGATTTAATGGATTGACACTCGTCAGTCAAAATTCACAAGTAGCAAAATTTCTCAACTTGATAATACTTCATCAAAGTATCGATCGATTTCTGCTATCAGTATTTCAAAGTCTACAGGCTTGGTTAAGTGGCATTTGAAACCAGCCTTCAGCGCAAGCTGCCGATCCTCTTGGCTACCGTAGCCGGTAAGCGCAATCAGAATTGAGCGAGTGAATTTGGAGTCTTTACTCAGTTCCTGTGCAACGGCGAATCCATCCATTTCGGGAAGTCCGATGTCACAAATAATTACATGAGGCTCAAGCTTCTTTGCAGTTTCTACCCCTAAAATTCCATTCTTGGCAATGGAAACTTCATGCCCAAAATACTCAAGTACCGCTTGTAATGATACGGCTGAATCCTCGTTATCTTCGATGACTAAAATCTTCAACGACTTTTTCGCCGCTTCTGTAATCTCTAGTTCGTTGTCCGAGGCTGTAATCTCTTCGCATACGGGGAGAGTGACTTTGAATTCTGCTCCCAAATTTATCCCTCTACTTGAGGCTTCAACATTACCACCATGAAGTTCTACAAGACTTTTTACTACCGAAAGTCCCAAACCTAGCCCGCCCCGCGAACGATCTAAACTGCGATCGGCCTGGGTAAACGGCTCGAAAAGTTCTGGTAATATTGTCGGGTCTATCCCTATGCCTGTATCTCTTACGGATAAGGTCGCTACACTACCTGAGCCATTCTCACCAGGAATAACTGAGAAATCCACCCAGATCGTCCCATCTGGCTGGGAAAACTTTAAGGCGTTATCAAGAAGGTTCCCAAAGATTTGGAAGAAGCGAGTGGAATCAACATAAGCCCAGACGGGCGTGTTTGGCAGGTCTTCTACTACATTAAGGTTCCATCTCTTGATTGCTTGTGCATGGTCATTGAGACTCTGGCGAATCAATTCCACCAGATTAACTTTCTCAAGGTTTAATGAAATCTTTCCATAAGTGATGGACGATACGTCAAGTAACTCATCGATTAATTTCGAGAGGTGCTTGATCTGGTTTTGCATCATTAAAACTGTTTCCCCAACTGCGCCAGTCTGTCCTAGCTTCAGCTTCAGTAGCTGAACGCCGTTGGAGATGGGGGCAACGGGATTCCTCAGTTCGTGAGCCAACATCGCAATAAATTTGTCTTTTAGGGCGTTTTGGTTCGTTAGTTTCTGGAAAAGTTGCACGTTAGCGATCGCAACTGCTGTAGTATCGGTTAAAATCTCAAGGAGTCCAATCTCTTCGGGTGTGGCTAGGTGGCGTGTACTCCAGTAAGCTCCGATCGCACCCAGTGGATCGGAAACGCGAATCGGAACCATCACTAAACTTTTGACAAAAGTTACCTTGTACGCCTCAATCGGAATCCGTGCATCTTGGTAAATGTCCTCAATTACGGCTGCTTTTTTATTGAGCATTGCCCAACCGGAGATGCAAGACTTGAGCGGAAAACGCATACCTTTCCAAAGTGGACCAATGGCGTTTTCATCGACATAGTGGCAACATTCACCATCCCGCAATACAAAAGTTACTCCATCAGCATTTGTGAGATCGCGAGCAGCCAAACGCACAATCTCAATAATTTCCTCAATAGTCCGCACACAAGCCAAATCCTTCACAACGGCAAGTAGCCTGTTGTAAGAGGAAATGCCATAGCTCGGATCTGAATTCTGTTCTTGAGAGATGGAGGTTTGTAATATATTTTTCATAAAAACTCCGAACAAAAAGATATCTGTATAAAAACTTAGGTAAAGCGGGTAGGTTCAGTAGACACCTACTCTTAATCGTAATCTTAACCTCGATCTTGAGATTACAATCTGTTACCGCATTTTTACTTTTCCTTATATAGGATGAAATTCTTCAAAAGTACTAAGTAAATATTCGTAATTTACTTTTATTCATTAATGCAGCTTTTGGTGTTTAATCTACGGTGGTTATGTAACAGCTTAAACTCATTATTTAGACGTAGTATTTGCAAGAATATCGAAGATGCGTCACAATCCTTCGTAGACATCGCCATCGCAGGCAAATTATTTGGCGATCGCTAAATAATACTCAAATCGCTCTCGGAGTTGTTCAACCGTCAAATTTTGCGTCCAGTACTCCACTAGAGCGTGACCAAATGCCCAGGCGTTGCGATCGGGTGCAGCGGTGTTTTCCAGCAGTAGCGGCCAAAGGGATAGCAATTCAAAGTTGAGCGACTTGGGGTTCAAGAGCGAGAAAAGTTCATATCCCATTTGTAGTTTACCAATCACAATCGGCAACTGTTCCACAGGAATTTGCTCCGCCAGCATATACGCTAAGGCTGGAGATCCGGTTGAGAACGTAGAAACAAACTGAAGGACGGGACTTTTGAGCAATGCCGTTAATCCTTGTGTTGTCGTCATTTGGAAGGTGTAGTGGTCGATGATTTTGGCGGCGGCGACGATGCGAGTTTCTAGGTTACGCAAAAAGCGGGCGAGACGGAGTTGCTTGGTAGGTGCGATCGCATCCACTAATCCCAACGATAGCGCTTCTACTCCCCAGGCAACTCGATTTGTTTTGCTGTCACCTGTAACCACGGGTAAAACTAGATTACAGAAGTTTCCTAGCTGTTTGGCACGATACTCAGTGGCTTCGCGAATCGCAATTTCTTTGGGGCGATCGCCCGATTCCCAATCATAAGGTGGTTGCCATTCGCGGATCGGACGCAGCCGATCTACCTGGGTGACAATCGCGATCGCAGGTAAATCTGCAATTTCTGCTTTGATAGCTTGCAAAAAGTCCACATCCATTTGCAGGGCAGGATCGAGGGCAGGAGTAGCTAACAGCAGCAAATCTGAGTTGATCGCATAATCAAGCACCAAGTTTCGGAGTTCGGCACGGTTGACTTGTTCGTAACCAGGTGTATCTAAAAGCGTTAGAGTTTCGCCACTTTCAGTTTGCCATTGATAATTATGAATGCGATCGGTACTGGGTAAAACGTCAACGGCTGCGAGATCCGCCTGAAATAGCGTATTAATCAGGCTACTTTTTCCCGATCCCGTGCGCCCTACCAGCAGAATATTCACGGGTTTTTGCTCAACCGCCTCAGCTGGTTGAGCTTGAGTCAGGATTTCTCGGAGTGTTTGGGTTTTTGCCTTGGGTAAAGTTGGTGGGGAAACTACGGTTGCTGGAACTGGTAATGTGCTACCTCCGTAAAGTGCGATCGCTTGTAGGCATAAGTTTCTCAGGGCAGCTTCCCGAAATAACTGGCTCAAATTTCCCAATAATTGCTGAGTTGCTTGGTTACTAGAACCCTGACTGGCTTGTTTTGCCACTGCCGCCACCGGATTTAAGATCCACTGTGCCCAGTTCCAAACTTTCCAGAATTTCCGAGCCGATGGTTCCAACTTCCGGTAGACCTCATATCCTTGGTATGCTTGTCCAACCGTTACCTGATTGAGGATCGGGGATAAATTTTGCATCCACCGATCCATATCATCTACCGTTCCCCGAATCAGCCCGTAAGCTTGGGGAACGTAAATATTCAGCAGGGGATATTGAATCTGAGGATTATAGATACGAGCGATCGCTACGACTAAATCCTGACATCGCGTCCAAAAAGTTTGCCAGTCTTCCCAAATCGGGCGATCGCTTTGTGCTGCTTGGAGAATTTCTTGAAGGGCGGCTTCTGCAAGCTTTGTGGTGTCGCTTCCCACTGGTTGCTCTACTGTATCTTCTGCTGTCGATTCCAGTTCTTCACGGACTTGAGTTAATACAGCTTCCACTTGGTTAACAGCTGGTTGAGTCCATTTGACTAGCAGCCAACGCCAACCAACAAATAAAACGGTGAATACACCCCAAATCCAATTAATGCCCCACGCATGAATTTGTGAACCGGCGGATACCAGTAAGAAAATAATGATAAACGCGATCGGGATTGCTAAGACTACCCACTGCCACAGTTTTAATCGCACCATTGCCCTATACCTGCTTTGAAATGTTAGAAAATTCGAGTTTTTGTAAAAATTACTCTTATAAAAAGTCTATCGTCTTCAATGCAAGCAGGATGTTTGGTATTCTGGGATTAATGGTAGACTCCTAATTATTAGGGATAAATGTTTTATTTTGCTGTAGGTAGCTAAATAAACAACTGGATATTTATATTTCTAAATTAGAAGAAGTTTAAAATTGCTCAGTTGTCTATGAGAGCAAAATTTAGTAAACAAGCTATGCAAACAATTACCGACATTGGCACGCTGATTGTCAGCACACCCGGAACCTGTGGTGGTCGCCCTCGGATTGCGGGACACCGGATTACGGTACATAATATTGCGATCGATTTCAACGCAGGCATGAAACCGGAAGAGATAGTTGTCCAAAGACCACAGCTAATGTTGGCACAAGTTTATGCAGCGCTAGCTTACTACTATGCTAACCAGGAAGTAATTGACACGGAGATTGCCGCAGAAATTGAAGAATACGACCGTTTGGAAGCTGAGTACACGGCGAAGAGACAGTGAGCCAAATTCGTTTGTATTTAGATGAGGACAGTGTTGAGAAGTCCCTAATCAAAGCTTTCTGTAATGCAAACTTGAATGTTGTGACAGTGGCCGATGTGAGCAGGCAGAGCTATTCTGATGATGAGCAGCTAATTTGGGCAACAGAACAAGGGCGTGTTATCTATAGCTACAACCGAAAAGACTTTTGCTGCTTACATAACGAGTTTCTAGCCACAGAAAGAAATCATGCTGGCATTATCTTGTTGCAGTAACAACGCTATTCAGTAGGGCAACAGTTACAAGGGTTGCTCAAGTTGGTTGCTACTCGTTCGGCTGAGGAGATGGTAAACCAAGTGATATTTTTAAGTGCTTATATTGATAAAAGCTATTAGACCACTGTCAGCGTTTTAATTAATACTAGGTTTCATTGGTAAGACTGCTATCTTAATAAAGATATCCTCGAAGTAATCTTGTATGGCATCAGCTAATTGCAAAGCAACAACTAAATCTGGAGAAAAATGTAAGCTCAAAGCTAATTCTTCTGGGTACTGTCATATACATGAGCCTGAGAGATTTTCTGAAAGTGAGGTAAGACAACAATTACCTAAGATGTTTAAAGTCGAGTTTTCAGGCAATACATTTAGTCAGCGACGAGGTTTAAAGCCAATATCTGAAATTATCCAGATTGATAGTATGAATGATGCTCTACGCAATTCTCTTTGGAATGTATTAAGTGGAAATTTATTTTTAAAATACTCAAATTCCATATATAAAGGTATTATCAGATATTCGGGCAAACTTATAGACGTTTTTATTGAATATCTTTGGGTAAAATATTTTAAGTATCCTTTGGATAACTTGCCTGGAAGCTCAAGAGCATCTGTAAAGTGGTTATCCACATATTTTCAAAAATGCCAATGGTATGAAGTTTACGATTTTATTGAAATCACTATGAATTATTTCAAATCTCCGAAACTTGTAGAAGAGATAAACTTTGTATTAGAAAGAGAACTGGCAGGTTACAGATTTGTTGGAGGTGTATTCACAGATATCACCAATGAGCAAGAAATTGAAATGCTTGAGCAAGCAGTAGATGATAAAAATTTTCCTGCTGTGTCCAGTCATTTGAAGCGCTCCCTTGCTTTGATGAGCGACAAAGAAAATCCTGACTACAGAAACTCTATAAAAGAATCTATTTCCGCAGTTGAAAGTCTTGCAAAAGCTATTACTGGAAAACCAAAGACAACTTTAGCAGATGCTCTGAAGGTTCTGGAAGTTTCTCACAATTTACATCCCGCTTTAAAAAATTCATTCTTAATTTTGTATGGATATACAAGTGATGAGGGAGGTATCAGACATGCTATGTTGACTGAGCCTGATCTAACTATTGCTGATGCAAAGTTCTTTTTACTTTCATGTACGTCTTTCATAAATTACCTGAAATCGAAGATTTAGAGTGCGATCGCTTTTTAATTAAATATTGAAAGATAAGGAGCGATCGCCTCTGGCTGTCTACGCAATTGTCTTCGATACATTCAGCGATCGCAAGCAACAATAAAATCTATCAACGAAGTGTTGATGACGAAAGTGCCAAAATAGGCAAAAATTGGATAACACAAAATTTCTGGCGATCGCTCTTAACGTTTTAAATACTTATTTAAATACTTAATATTAGTTAATCTTAGAGATAGTAGGTAACAAAAATTTTTAACAGAAGTTCCCAAGCGATAACATTTGCGGACGATATTTAAGACAAAGTATGGTATGCGCAGTCGAAGTGGGTAAAACACGGGCAGATATAACCAGTAGTAAGCCTTTTTTAGGTTATTCCACTTAGAGCAAGCTTCTTGATGCAGGAAATCTGATATATCTACAACTAATCCTCTGCCTTGGTACATCATGACATTACGCCCGTGGACATCATGAGGGTGGAGTCCACGACTTCGCGCATAGTCAAGAGCTTCATCAATGTCCTTTATTACCTGCTTGGGAATTAGTAAACCAAAGTGCATACAATCGTAGAGGGTTGTTCCATAAAGCCGTTTCAAGACTAAAAATCCATCCTTGGCGTACAAACACTCAGAAAAGGCTGGATGATAACCTAGACGACGGTAAACTTCTACTTCCTCTTCAAAACCTGTCCGTCCTGGGGCATAAATTTTAACTACATAGTTAGGGGAATCGGGGTGATAAAATACTGCGGCGTAATTTCCTCTGCCAAGCAGCCGCCAAGGTTGTGGAAGATGGCTTACCTTAACTGGATCGCAGGGATTGATACTTTCAATCTGTAATCTAGGCAGTAGTTCCTGATAAATGTTTTTGACTAACTGTTTTAGGGGCAATTTGTCCATATTAATTCCTTAGCCAATTTACAAGGTTTGGGAATAAAGTTGACTTGAGTGAATTACGACCTAAATTACACCGTTGCTACTTACTTTTAACGCTAGAGATAGCAATTTTTATTCAAAACTCATTGCGATATTGATTTTTCTACCAACAATTCTGATGCTGCTTCACCCTCACCCAGGTTATCAGAATTAACAGATTTAGAAAAACCATCTGCTACATCTTTGATAAAGCCAGCTACAGGTACCGCAACTAGTAAACCCAAGACTCCGCCAACATTGGTTCCTACAAGCAAAGCAATTAATACCCATATTGGTCTAATACCAGTAAATTTGCCCAAAAGACGGGGTGCGATCGCCTGATCGATTAACTGATCGATAACAACAGCTACTGCAAACACCTTAGCTGCTAGCCAAAAGTCATGTGACGCTATGATTAAAGTTATTAAAACCAGACTGACGACATCACCAAAGGGAATTAAGCTCAAAAGTCCAACTCCCAAACCAAAGAGCAAAGCAAACTGGACTTGAAAAGCTAAAAACAATAATGTTATTGAAACACCCATCAGCAAAGCCAAAGTTCCCTGACCAATCAAGTAATTTTGGAAGTTTTGCTGAATAGACTGGCTTATTTGCTGGGCAAGATTTCCAGGTAACTTCTTAAATATCGCCTCCCAAATTCTTGGGCCATCTAACAATAAGTAAAAAGTTAGCACTACTGTGATTAACGCCTCAGAAATACTATCAATTGTATCTATAATAATACTTAAAAGTTTATCGGAAACAAACTCTAATTCATTAGGTAATTGGTCAGTAACTTGTGCTAATAGCTGACTTAAATTAACATTTATTTTATGTTTCAAAAACCAATTATTGACACTCTGAAGTTTTTCTTCGCTAGAATCAATCCATTGGGGAAAGACTTTAACCATTTCATTAAATTGCTCTAAAACAATGGGCAGTAAAGTGATACCCAAAGCCACAACAATTATCAATGCTAATATAAAAACTAATGCTACTGCATAGCCGCGTTTAACTCTCCGCTGTTGGAGAATCGAAACAGGATAGTTTAAAACGAATGCAAGCAAAGTAGCCAAAACAAGAATTGTGACGACAGGTTGAAAGTTTCTAACCAGCAAGGATGCTAGCCAAGCATTGAGAAATACTAGAGGAAATAACAACGTAAAAATTAACCATCTAAGTAGTTGATTCAGTGAAAAATTCATAATTAATTTCAAAGCGAAAATTATTCTAGTTACTAGATTGAACCGAGTAATGAAATCTGCTCCAGAAGAAGTAGACAATAAAAATCTTCCTCGATTACAGACGCATTAATCGTGTCTCTCGCAATTCCCCATTCCCTACTCCCAATTATTCCAATTACTAACTTTCAGCAAAAGCTGAAAATTGTTCTTCATTTATTCGCCCTGCTTGATAGAGAGTATTAGTAATTTCCGAAATAGTTAAAACCGCATGACTGCAATAACCATTTTGCTGTAACCTATCTTTCACCCCCTGTTCGTGGTCGATAAATACCACAATATCATTAACCTTTAATCCGGCTGATTCCAACTTTCCTGCTCCTTCCATAACACTTTTACCACTAATGAGAATATCATCAACCACTACAACTGTTTCACCAGTATGAAAGTTACCCTCAATTACTCTCCGAGTTCCGTGTGCTTTCACCTCTTTACGCGGGAAAATCATCGGACAGTGAAGGCGCAAAGCTAAACCAGTCGCAGTAGGTAATGAACCATAGGGAATACCTGCTAATCTATCAAAATTCAGGTTCTTCAAAATATCCTCATAAGCTGTGAGAACTTGATTAAAAACTTGGGGGTTGGAAATAATTTTGCGTAAGTCGATGTAATAAGGAAATATCGCTCCTGATGCTTGAACAAAGCTGCCAAACATAATGCAGTCAAGATCGTAAAGTTGTAAAATCAAATCTTGGTGGGGGTGCTGATTTAGAAAACAAACATCAGGAAACCACACAGAACAAGTAGAATTTTCGTGAATAATTTCAGTTTTGATTTGATTAATTTCTGCACGTAGAGACTGGACTTCTTGTGATAATTGAGTATTTCCCAACATATCTTGAGGAACAGGAATCAGTAAACCATCACCATTACTATTCAAGCCAGCTTCTAAAATTTGTTTCAGGTTTTGACCCTCCGCCCAGATGCTACGCGCCATAATAATTCGTTCAGGTGCAACTGCTCGAATAAGTGCTAAAACTTCAGGATTTGTAGTTCCCACTTCCAAACCCAATTGTTCTGGAGTTCCCCAAGTTTTTGATTCTTTTACTACCTGTAAATAAAGGGGTGATTCCTTTGTAGGATATTGCTGTAGAGCTTCTGCACCTGGATTAGAAGTACAGCATAAAATAAACACCGCTTTATCAGGATAGACTAAAAAAGGTGCTACGTGATCTTGTCCTGTATAGGGGCTGAGAGTGATTGCGTCCACTTGCCATTGTGTAAACACAGTCTGGGCAAAGATGGTACTAGTATTTAAGTCACTGTGTTTGGCATCTAAAATCACTGGGATATGGGCTGGAATAGCTGCTAAAGTTTTGTACAGCAGTTCTAAACCAGGAATACCTAAAGCTTCGTAAAAGCCAAGTGTCGGTTTATAAGCACAAACGTAATCAGAAGTTTCCGCAATAATGAATTTTAACCACTTCTCCAAACCAGCGATGAGTTCTTCAGATTCATAACGCTCAGGCATCATCTCTGGATTTGGATCGAGTCCTACAAATAGTAAGCTTTGATTTTGTAAGATATTTCCATTCAATTTATCAAAAAAGTTCATTTTTTTTGTTTAAAAAAGGATTGTCGATCAAAACATTGATTCTGTTAATTCAGTACCACCAGCCTTATGCCCTAATTGATAGTGAATTACTACAAATAAGATAACCATCGGCACTGAGGCAAAGTGAACAATTCGCAATGCTTGCCAATCGCCAAAGCAATCCACAATCCAGGGAAATTGAGCAGGTTTATACATTCCTATCCCTGTAAATAATGCCAGCAGCAAAATAGGAATAATTGCGGTATAAGCAATCCGATGCCAAGCATAAATTAGGCGTTGGGAATTTTGAGTTTTTTGTAATGCTTTGAAGTCATTAGCACCGACAAAGCGATGTCGCCAGCGTCGGGTAATTAAAATGTAAATTCCATACCACAACAGATTCAGCGAGAATAGCCACATTGCTGCAAAATGCCAGTGTCTACCTCCTGCAAGCCAACCTCCTAAAGTAAATATCGGAGGAATGTGCAAACCTGCGCGTCCACCAAAAACAGGGTTGGCGTTGTAAATTTGTAGTCCACTGGTGAGCATGATAAATAGACTAATGATGTTACACCAGTGGAAAATTTTGGCTCCTATTGCTTGAGTGGGTCGCTTTCGAGTTGGAGAGGGAACGGTGTAAGTCATAAATTTTGACTGATAAAATTTGCTGTTTATCTGTCTTGGGTAAATAGCCCAGCAAGTTTGGAGGTGGGCATTGCTTACCTTTATTTTCTCATCATTAGATTCAGTATTCTGACATTAATGGTCTACATCTGCTGTTTTAGCTGTCAGTTTAGGTATGGCTAGGGTTGTTCTCAGCTAAATGACGCCTAATGTGAATTAAATAGGTTGAGACTCCAGTGTTTTGAATTTCATGAAAAACACCTTCAACACGCTGACGAACACGACTAATAAAACGCTTCAAAGCATGAGAATGTTGAGAATGCTGGTTGTCACAAATGAGTGTTCCGATACGATTAAGATTAAGACATCAACAGGTATCAAACATGATTTAAGCAAGGAGAATAAGATGGCTAACACAGATAATCTCATAGGTGTGAGAAATTTGGGTCTTGCGATCGCCGATCCCTTCATTGGTAGCACTGCCTCAAACACTGCTCAGATATTGGAAGTTACTGGTAAAGGAGAGGTCAGTGTTGCTACCACTTTGACTGAGGTGCAATTGGGAATTAAAGTACAGGCAAAAACTGCAACCGCAGTTCAAGAACAAGTTGCTCAACGTTCAACAGCGGTAGTTGATGTACTGCGCAAGCTTGGAGCGAAAGAACTTCAAACTATATCTATTCAACTAAATCCTGTCTATAGCTATGAAAATGGTACTCAAACCCTCACCGGCTTTGAAGGTCTCAACACACTTCAGTTTGAGTTACCAACAAATCAATCTGGGGCAGCAATTGACAAAGCTATCCAAGCAGGCGCAAATGTCATACAGAATATCAGCTTCACTGCCTCAGACGAAGTATTGCAGCAGGCACGCCTGCAAGTTCTGAGCGAAGCTGTTAAAGATGCCAAAGCTCAGGCTCAGGCTGTTTTTAGTACCTTGCAGTTAACTCCCGGACAGATTATTGACATTGATATTAACTCAGATGATAATCCTAGACCATCTCCCTTGGTGTCTAATCTAACAGCAGACAGGGTTTCGGCAGCAGCTAGTACAACTCCTATAATTGGTGGTTCTCAGACGATAGAAGCTAGTGTTTCTTTAGATATCGGTTATTCTCCAAATTCAGCAGGGACTCTTGCTTTGGCTACTGATAATCTCATCGGTGTGAGAAATCCGGGTCTTGCGATCGCCGATCCCCTCATTGGTAGCACTGCTCAGATATTGGAAGTTACTGGTAAAGGAGAGGTCAGTGTTGCTACCACTTTGACTGAGGTGCAATTGGGAATTAAAGTCCAGGCAAAAACTGCAACCGCAGTTCAAGAACAAGTTGCTCAACGTTCAACAGCGGTAGTTGGTGTACTGCGCAAGCTTGGAGCGAAAGAACTTCAAACTATATCTATTCAACTAAATCCTGTCTATAGCTATGAAAATGGTACTCAAACTCTAACCGGCTTTGAAGGTCTCAACACACTTCAGTTTGAGTTACCAAAAAATCAATCTGGGGCAGCAATTGACAAAGCTATCCAAGCAGGCGCAAATGTCATACAGAATATCAGCTTCACTGCCTCAGACGAAGTATTGCAGCAGGCACGCCTGCAAGTTCTGAGCGAAGCTGTTAAAGATGCCAAAGCTCAGGCTCAGGCTGTTTTTAGTACCTTGCAGTTAACTCCCGGACAGATTATTGACATTGATATTAACTCAAATGACAATCCTATACTATCTCCGTTCGTGTCTAATCTAATAACAGATAGGGTTTCTACAACTCCTATAATTGGTGGTTCTCAGACGATAAAAGCTAGTGTTTCTCTAGATATCGGTTATTCTCCAAATTCAGGAGTGATTCTCGATCTACCTCTTAATGGATCGCAGCAAATTGCTTAATTAGGACTTATGCCAATACGATTCGGTTAAGGTTTTTTGATTGAAAATTCTAGATCGCAAAGATGCGATAAATCATCACAAAGACGCGATAAATCGCCGTCTCTACAATAATCAGTCGTTTTGTCTTGACGGCGATTCATCTCATCTTTTGCCTGAACTAAAAGCTGGCGTGTTTTCTAATCGCGGCATAGTGTCTTGCTGTTGTATTCATCTCAATCACCAACTCTGTCCCTTGACCTAATTGAGAATTACACTTAAGTTTACCTTGATGTTTTTCAACTATAATTTGCCGACTAATTGATAGTCCTAGCCCTTGACTTTTGCCTATTGGTTTGGTTGTAAAAAACGGTTCAAATATATGTTTTTGGATATGGGGAAGTATACCTTTGCCATTGTCAAAAATGCGAATGATAACTTTGTGTTTTTTCCCTAGTGGTTTGTCCTTTACCCAAGGTTCATGATTATTGACCAATGATAAATGACTGCTAACAACTTCTGTATGAATCAAAATTTTTGGAGTAAAAGAATAATCATGTTTCATCCTATCTTCTAAAGTATCAATGGCATTAGTTAAGATGTTCATGAATACCTGATTCAGTTCACCAGGGTAACATTCGATTAAGGGTAATTCACCAAAGGTTTTAATTACTTTAATCTCTGCTCTATCAGGTTTTTCTTTGAGACGATGCTGCAAAATCCTCAGAACACTATCAAATCCTTCATGTAAATCAACCTTTTTCATTTGACTTTCGTCAGAAGTAGAAAAATTCTGCAAAGCGAAAACAATATCTTTGACGCGTTCAGAACCAGCTCGCATTGACCACAGTAATTTTAAAAATTCTGTCTTCACGAAACCAAAGTCAAGGTGTTGCAAATGTAAGGCAATTACTGGGGTAGGGGTGGGATAGTAATATTGGTAAAGTTCAATAATTCTGATTAAATCTTCAGCGTATTTACTAGCAGGATGGAGATTACCGGAGATAAAGCTAACAGAATTGTTAATTTCGTTAGCCATATCCGCCACCAGTTGACCGAGATTAGCCATTTTCTGGTTCTGCAATAACTGCTTTTGGGTATATTTGAGTTCTTCGAGGGTAGTTTCTAGCTGCTCTGATTTTTCCCTAACTTGTTCTTCGGTAGACTGGCGTTGAGCAATTTCAGTTTGGAGTTGTTCAAATAGTTGGTATTGTTGGGTAGCGTAGGCGCAGCCCGCACTTTGGCTGCGCCCTTCTCTATGAGAGGCTGCGCCAACGGCTACGCTCAGGACAGGCTCAGTGACCGTCGTAGACATCGCTTTATCCTGATTAATATCCTTGTGGGTTCCCACCATCCGCACTGGTTTACCGAATTTATCCCACTGAAATACTTTGCCACAAGTCAAAATCCACTTCCACTCCCCAGATTTAGTCAACATTCGCAATTCGACTTCAAACACAGGTATGCATCCTTGGAGATAATCGTGCAATACCTGGCGAATTCTTGGTAAATCCTGTGGATGTACCAGTTGTTCAAAGGATTTATAATCGTTGTCGATTTCGTCTACTTTATATCCCAGGATGCTTTTCCACTGGGGATCGTAATAGGTTTTGTCAGTTACCAGATTCCAATCCCACAACCCCAAGCCACTAGCGATTAATGCCATTTGTATGGCGGTTTGTGAGCATTGGCAAGGATCTAAATTTTCTAGAGATAAGTCTTTGGCCTCTGGGAAACTTTGAGAATCTTGTACTGAAAGTGGAGCTTCCGATTCATGGGTAGCGGGTTTTTGGATATGCATAGCTGCTGGTACGATGAGGAAGATATTCTGTAGCTTTCTCTCTACGCTGTTTTAGCACCCTGAAGATTCAGTTATGGGCAAATCGCCTAGTTGGTTTATTAGGCTGTAACTTAAGTCAGGGATATATCAGCCCATATCAGAAATTGGGATGGAATTTAGAAAAAAGTAAACGGACAAATATAACCTCAGTTGCGATCGCAATAGCAATCTTTTAGAAAACAATCGCTACATTGTGTGCATCTACATTCTAAGATATGTCTAAAAAAAGTAGTTCAAGTCACATATAATTACCTAAAAACCCCGAAAAATTTGTAAAAAAAATTCTATGATTAAATCACGCCAAATAATTTAAGGATGCAAAAAATTGTCAAGGCTTTTTTGTAGCTTTTTTAGTCAGGGCTGGCTGCTATGCATACAAGGCAGCCGATATTGACTTCCAAAGCTGAATGGTGTGAAAAAATATCATACTGAATTAGAGTCAGTGAGTAATGACTATAGATGAACTAGTATTGCTACTAAAAGCCAGTCAAGCAACCGGTTTAACGACGCTCCAAGAATTGATATTGCGTTCTTCGTGGCAAGGAAAAACCTACACCAATATAGCTAGTGAAGCGCACTACGGCGAGGAACGTGTCAAGAAAGTCGCTGCTCATTTATGGCAAGTACTGAGTAATTTTTGCAAAGAACCAATACATAAATCCAACTTTCGCCAGACTCTAGAAAATCACCCTTTTAGCGAAGCGCATCAGCAGTTAATTAAGGAATTCAACCGAGCCGCCACAGCGATATCCTTAGAATTCCCTACTGGCCCAGTATCTCTTAATTCCAGATTTTACATCCCTCGCCCGCCAATTGAAGAACTCGCTTACGCAGAAATGGCTGAACCTGGGAGTGTAATTTGCATCAAATCACCCAAAAAGATGGGGAAAAGCTCTTTGATTCTCCGGTTGCTTGCACACGCTAACAAGCAAGGCTTTCGCACCGTAACTTTGGACTTTCAGCAAGCAGACAAAGCAGTATTTGCCAGTTTGGATAAATTTTTGCGCTGGTTCTGTGCCAATGTTAGTCGGGAGTTACAGCTAGAAACAAAACTCAATGATTATTGGGATGAAGATATGGGTAGCAAAGTCAGCTGCTCTATCTATTTCCAAAAATATTTACTGTCTGCGCTCTCAAGTCCTCTAATTTTAGTATTAAATGAGGTGGATTGGGTATTTGAGTATCAGGAAATTACTGGAGAATTGTTACCATTGGTGCGATCGTGGCATGAACAAGCCAAAAGGGTAGAAATTTGGCAAAAATTGCGTCTGGTTCTGGTTTATTCGACGGAAATTCTTGTTCCCATAAAACTAACTCAATCGCCATTTAATATTGGTTTGACAATTAATTTACCTCCCTTTACGAAAGAGCAGGTGCAGGATTTAGCACAACGTCATGGCTTGGATTGGACAGATGGTAAAGATGCCGATAGTTTGATGGCAATGGTGGGAGGAAATCCTTATTTGGTGCGATTGGCATTGTATCAGCTTGTAGGTAAAGGCGGATTAAAAGGGGATTTAGGGCAATTATTGCAACAAGCACCCACAGAAGCCGGAATCTATAACCAGTCTCTAAGGCAGTATTTATTAGCACTTCGAGATGAGCCAGAATTGGGAGATGCTTTTTATGAAGTGATTAATACTACTTATGTTAAATTAGAGCCAAGATTGGCATATAAATTACAAAGTATAGGGCTAATTAATTTAGAAGGCGATCGCAGTACTCCTGCGTGTGAATTATATCGGTTATATTTCCAACAATATCTCAAAAAAAGTGAGCATTTCAACAATACTCATGTTGAACGGTTGAGGCAAGAAAATCAACAGTTTCTCTTCCTCTCTAGTTTAGATGAACTAACTCAATTAGTTAATCGCCACTACTTTGAAAGCTACCTACAAATTGAGTGGCAAAATTTCGCTAGTCAAAACACTCCAATATCACTGATTTTGTGCGATATCGACTATTTTAAAATTTACAATAAAACTTATGGTAGATCGGCGGGAGATGAGTGTTTACGACAAATCGCTAATACTATCTGTAACTGTGTAAGGCACTCACTAAGTAATAGCAGTTTATCATCCAGTGAGAATATGAATCATTCAACTGGCAGTGCTTTTGTGAGTTCCCAAATTCGAGACGAAAGCAGTAAAATGTTAGTGGCTCGTTATGGTGGTGAAGAATTTGCCATTCTTGCTCAAATAGATGTTACTGCTGCAATGGATATTGCCGAACATATTCGAGAGCAAGTAAAAGCTTTAGGGATTAAATGCGAGTATCCTAACATTGGTGGTTTACCTGCTGCTGTTTTAACTGTGAGTGTAGGGGTGGCAAGCGTGATTCCGCTAATAGGAATTGAACCTAATACTTTAGTTAATGCTGCTGAAGAAGCACTCTATCAAGCCAAAAGAAAAGGACGCGATCGCGTTGTAGTTTAATCTAAAAATTAGAATTAAATAAAGAAATTGAAATTGATTAATCAGGCGATTTTCTTCAAGATATTCTGCAAGTGCAAGAATAAAAATAGGGATTGACAAAACTTTTTGTTGTCGATGAAACTTCCATCACCACCTTGGGAATAATAAATCATGCTTGAGAAATATTTGTAATAAATCTCAGCAGATTAGGTGTGTTTACTATCGGCAATTAAAGGAACAATTTGTTAATGAAAGTGACTTCATCAGGGATTAAGCTAGGTTTTGCAGCTATTAGCAGCAGTTGTCTCGCAGCAGTAGCGATCGCTATGAGTGGAGCAAGTGCAATTGCTGCTCAATTCATCACAATTGAAAGCACTGGTACATTATCAGGAACTATCGAACTTCCCAGAAATAATCCCAATTTCAATAACAGTATTACTCGTATTGATACGGATGATACTGGAACTTATTACCGGAACTTAGGTACTAATAATAATCCTAATTATGTTCCTGTATACCAGTCAGACTATTTAAAGGTAGAAACACGCTCCGATGGAAGTCTGCATTACTTTGTTGACTTTAAAGGTATTCCGATTGTCTCGTTTAATGGTGTTCTGACATCGCCGGTGCTTTCTGGTGGTCAGTTGACTGCCTTCCTCTACCAGGGACAATTGCCAGGAACTACATTTCAAGGAGTAGTTCAAGACGAATTTAATCTCACAAAAGCTTTCTATACTGGTACTGTCACCGACCCAGACACCGGAAAGAAGTATCAAGGTACTTTTGAAGTGAGTGGATATGGGGAGCGATATAGTAATCCCAATGGTAATTTAACTCCCACGGTCTTTGATTTCCAGTCTGATATCCCAGGTTTGCCAGGTGTAACATCCTTGACCATAACTAATGCTAGTTTGGCAAATCTAAGAATCATAGTACCTATAAATGAAACTTCTATTCCAGAACCCGCTAGCCTTTTTGGAACTCTGATGGTAGCAAGTTTTGGTATCGTTCTGAAAAGAAGAAAAGACAGCGGACTTAGGAAGACGTTTTAAAACTGAAAGCCTGTTATAAAAAAGCTCACAAGGTTTAAGCTGAATTGTAAGAATCAGTGCCTTGTGAGCAAATAATCTTAGATAATAAGCACTAAAGTCCTTACTACGAACTTATTTATCTATCAATTTAAAATAAGCCAGACTTTTGTAAATCTGGCTGAGTTTAATCAATCATCTATACGCAGTAGCTTGCGGTAAAACGGTTGTGAAAAATCGGTTATACGATAACGTTTATAGTTGTCCATAAGTTCAATTAAAAAATTAATAAACTCGAAACTAGCCATCATCAGTTCATAACTCAGGTCAGCATTGCCATCAAACTGAATTCGGCAACGGGTTAAGTCTGAGGGTAAAGTAGCAACATTCCAGGAGGCGACAAAGGGGACATGTTCGCTGGCTTCTATCTTGCGATGTCCCTCCAAGACCCCTTTTTGATAAAGACTGATGGCATAGGGTAAGAAATTGCGCCTAGCGCCCTGAACATAAGGTAAGTAAACACTGGCTTGTTGTTGAGTTGCAGGCTGGAGTTGCTCAATAGACATAGTTAAATATTCCTCAAGTTAATTAGCAACTGGGGATATTAGTGGATGTTAGTAGTATTCCCCAAAGATGTGTCTAAAGCACATAGTGGTTAGTGAAGAAGGGAATAGGGTAGAGGTTACAGGGTACAGATTATTCCCTATCACCTGTCACCTCTCCCTAATCCCAATACCAATGCCCCATGCCTCCTAATAAATGAAGTTACTACTAAGAAATATTAAAATTTCGGTTACAATGATGCTGCATTAACTGTTATCGAATCTGGGAACGACAACACTAAAAATGCCTACTGTAAAGTGGTGGATGCCGTTATTGCAGTTTTTCCCAACAAAAAGCTGCTGCTACCTTGCTATTACTTTACCCAAACCGGAGTTCTCATTGGAGAAAGTCCGACTCTACAAGCTTCCTGCCGAAGTGGCTATCAAAGGAATCAAGCTTCTGTCTAAGAGTAGTAAACGCGGTTAATATGAGGTAATTACGCACAGTGACGGTGACAACAAAGGTAGTCCCAGCGGCTTTTGGCTTAGGGATAGCGGGTATTGCAGTTTGCCCATTCCGATTAATATCGGGAAAAGTAGCTTAGGGATATTTGTCCGTAAAATTACTAACTGTAGACAAATAGTGGTTTTTGAATCAAGCAACCTAACCTATGCCAGCGAATTCCTGGCCCGAAGAAGATTCTTATCAAGAGCTCGATCCGCTCAACTCCTTATTGTCTGACCTATCAGTAGATGAGGAGTCAGTGTTAGAGACAGATTCTATGTCTCTACCATCCCGGTTTCAAGGTCGTAGAGGCAAAGCAGCTCTAGTCTTGACTATCGTCTGGAGTGGCACGATCGCTCTACATTTAGTTTCTTGGGCTTCAATTTTTATTCTAGGACTAACCACCATTCTAGGATTTCATGCTTTGGTGGTAGTGTTTACTAAATCCCGTCGCTATCCAAAAGAAATACAGGGAGATTTACCTTCTGTTTCTGTACTAGTGGCTGCGAAAAATGAGGAAGCGGTAATTGCTAAATTAGTCACAAATCTTTGTAATCTGGAATATCCAGGTGGGCAGTACGAAATTTGGATAATTGACGATCGCAGCAGTGATAGCACGCCACATTTATTAGCGGAACTCGCACAGAAACACGACCAACTGAAAGTACTAAGGCGTTCAGCAGAAGCTACTGGTGGCAAATCGGGGGCGTTGAATCAGGTATTGCCGCTGACAAAGGGCGACATTATCGCAGTATTTGATGCTGATGCCCAAGTAACACCAGACTTGCTGCAACAGGTAATACCTTTATTTCAAAGAGAAAACGTGGGGGCGGTGCAGGTGCGAAAAGCGATCGCCAACGCTAAAGACAACTTTTGGACTAAGGGTCAAATGGCAGAAATGGCACTTGATACCTGGTTCCAGCAACAGCGAACTGCCCTTGGTGGCATTGGCGAACTGCGGGGCAATGGTCAATTTGTCCGGCGTTCCGCCTTGGAAAGCTGCGGTGGCTGGAATGAAGAAACCATTACCGATGATTTGGATTTGACAATCCGCTTACATTTGGATAAATGGGATATTGAGTGTGTTTTCCATCCAGCGGTGCAAGAAGAAGGAGTGACAAGTGCAGTTTCACTCTGGCATCAGCGCAACCGTTGGGCAGAAGGCGGTTATCAGCGCTATTTGGATTATTGGGATTTAATTCTCAAAAACCGGATGGGAACGCGTAAAAGCTGGGATTTGCTGATTTTTATGCTGATTATGTATATCTTACCCACAGCAGCAGTCCCAGATTTATTAATGGCGATCGCTCGTCATCGCCCACCAATGTTAAGTCCCATCACTGGTTTGTCTATTTCTATGTCGATGGTAGGGATGTTTACAGGTCTGAAGCGGGTACGTCAAGATCAAAAATTCCCACTTTCTACATATCTTACGATGCTGGTGCAAACCCTGCGTGGCAGTTTATATATGTTGCACTGGTTAGTCGTCATGAGCAGTACTACTGCCCGGATGTCGGTCAGACCAAAGCGCCTGAAATGGGTAAAAACCTTGCATACAGGGAATGGGGAATAGCCCCTTTGGGGAATTAAAAATTAAAAATTAAAAATGCAAAATTATTTTTGATAATTTTGCATTTTTTTATTCATCATCCACGTCTGCTTCTTCTACCCATTCTGGTGTAGTTATGGAATCGGAGAATTCTGGGAAATCATCTGCAAAACGGATAATTTGCCCATTGAAAAATTCTGCTACACGTTGAGCTGCGATCGCTACTTCATCAACTTCCCAATCGGGTGCAGGTGTTCGCTGTGGCGATGGAGGCAAAGTTTGCACCCCATTTCCGTTTGCTCCATTTCCATTTGCCCCATTTCCATTTGTCCCATTTCCATTTCTTGCTGTCGTCGGCTCGGTTTTTAGTGGTGGTGCGGATGCTGGTGCTGGCGATGGAGGCGAAATTTGCTGGTTGTAACTGGGAGTTGGTGGTTGCTGAACGCGAGTAGAGTCCTTTGGCAGAGGAGCTTTCTTAGCTGAGGTAGCAGTTACAGAGCTTATTTGTTCCAGATTTACCTGAACTTCACTCCCAAAAGTCTTCTGGAAAGCTGTCTTCATCATCGGGAGATCGGATTTAAGTGTTTCATACCACTTAGCTCCTTTGACAGCAATACGCGCTACAGTACCGTTAAACTCTATTAGCTGGCACATTTGCCCCAGTAAAGCTTGCCTGGAAGGCATCGGAAAATTAGCACGCACCTGTTGCCAAATCTGAGTTAAGTCATATTCTTCTTCCCCAACAACTTCTGAAGTTACTGGTTCAATGTTCGCAGGTGGCACAGGAATAGCAACAGGTTCTGGAGTTGGTGGTGAAACTGATTTAGCAACAGAATTTTGATTTGTTTGCTGTTCAACTGGGGGAGATGAAGTGACGGGCTGATTTTGGGCAGCGGCTTGATGATTGGCAGATGCAGAATTATGATTTGTTTGCGGTTCAGCTAAAGGTACAGAAGAGACTGGGTGATTTTGGGCAACGACTGGAGGATAGCTTGGAGATACAGCAGGTGTATTAACTCGCGGCGCGAAACTTGGGGCTTGTGGCTGAATATTCGTCGTCGCACTGGGTAACAATCCTAGTAATGTTACCTCCAACCACAAACGCGGCTGGGTGGTATTTTTAATTTGTACTTCCGCTTCTCGCAAGTGTTTCTGTCCCGCCAAAATCACGCTCATATCGAAGTATTGAGCAAACTCAACCAACGCTGTCCAAGTTTGCTGAGTACAAGCAACTAAATCGTGGCGGTGAGGTGCTGTTTTAGCAATCAGTAAGTCGCGGTAAAAAGCAGCGAGATTTTGCAGAATAGTTAGGGGTTCTCGACCACGATCTAGGATGTAGTGAGTACAGTCTAGAACTGCTTCCGGTTTATCTTGAGCGATCGCATTTAAAAGCGCTAACAAGTCCTGTTCGCTTACCGTCCCCACCAAATCCCAAACTCGCTCTGGTGTGACTTCACCCGCTAATAAACCCAATTGATCGAGTAGACTTTCGGCATCCCGCAACCCTCCCTGAGAAAGTTGGGCTACCAGGGTGACAGCATCATGTGAAATATGAATGTTTTCATAAGAAGCGATCGCACTTAAATGCTTCACCATCGCCTCTAACTGAATGCGTCTAAAATCAAACCTTTGACAGCGCGAAATAATCGTTGGTAACACCCGTTGCGGGTCTGTTGTCGCCAATACAAAAACCACATGTCTCGGTGGTTCCTCTAGGGTCTTTAGTAGCGCATTGAATGCCTGAGTACTGAGCATGTGGCATTCATCAATAACATAAACCTTGTAGCGACACTGCACAGGAGCAAACTGGGCTTTTTCAATCAACTCACGGATATTATCGACACCAGTGTTACTAGCGGCGTCTATTTCAATTACGTCTAAGGCGTAGCCCTTGGTGATCCCCTGACAAACCTCACACACGCCGCAGGGTTCAGCCGTGGGCTTATCGCCTTTGAGACAATTGAGGGATTTAGCCAAAATTCGGGCACTAGAAGTTTTCCCCGTACCTCTTGGCCCAGTGAATAAGTAGGCAGGGGCGATTTTGGATGTGCCGATCGCGTTCGTGAGGGTGGTCGCGATCGCCTCTTGACCCACCAGTTCAGCAAAACTCTTGGGGCGATATTTGTGGTGCAGGGGTTCGTAAGACATGGAAAAATAGACTTCAATGCCTTTCAACGTGAATTAGTAGCACCGAGTCGAGTTTAGGATTCAATAATTTTAAACTCTCGTACCTGGCTTTATTTATTGATGTTGCCATAGCCCTTGCACTCAACTAATGCCATAAATTTTGGCATTCAGGAAAGCAAGCAACCAAAGCTTATCCTTTACTATGATTTCAACATCAATGTATCGGAATTATAGCATATCATTTAGTACATTTGTTCTATTTAAGAAGACTGGGAAGCAGAGGAGAATAACTCTTGACAAATGACAAATGACTAATGACTAATGACTATACGTTTTATTGACTGAACTAACGCCATAGTCCAGTGCGATCGCTACAATTTTATAGATAAAGTAAAACTCGATGGTGCAGCAGATGCTCAAGCGGCTATTTCAATGGCTCAAAAAGCTTTTTCAGAGCTTGTTTGGTGGAAAACAGACTACCTCAAAATCTAGGGGAAATGTGGAAAAAGAACCAGCACCACCCTTGAGCGATACGGATCTGGAATTTCTCTTCAACGAACTGTTGCAAGGAGTACATCAAGCACGAGGGGAAGCATGGGCACAGAAGTGGCTGCATAATATCGAACATCGCATCACAACTCAAGACTGGGTTGAGTGGTTAGGGCGCTTTGGCGACAGATTGCTCGCATCTCCAACACCCAATAATGAAATGGCTGCGCGGTTAGTGCAATTGGGTGAGTTAAAAGTCGGAGAAATTGGAGATGTTGCCTATAATATCGGGATGCAATTGTTGACACGTAATGAAGGCGAACCAGTTTGGGAATATGAAGGGCCAGATGCTTTTAGCACTCCTTTGCCATCTGAGGTAGCTGCCCCAGTATCAGAGTCGGCAGATGCGTCAGAGAACCTCTCAGAGGGAGAATACCAAACTGTCACCCTAGAACAGTTGTTTGTAATGTTACAGGAGGATGAAAATTTACGTCAGCAAATTGCTCAACAGCTTGCCGTTGAAACAGACGATCCACAAGTGCTTGTCCAGGCATTAATTAGTCAGTTATATCCTGACGGTCAATCGACTACAGAGCAAACTGAAAATTAACTGCTTGCCAGAGTCAAATTCAAGAGTTAAACCTGGGAATTGTAACGTTGTAATGCTATGCTCTTGAAGATTTGTATATTTTTTGCTAACCTGCTACGGAAGCGCTGTCCGAATCTAATGGATTTTTACGTAATTGATGATTTTTTTAACACAACGATGGCTACAATCTAGAAAAACAAAATCCAAGAGTGTGGCAGATGCTCAGGCGGATATCGCAGTCGCTTAAAAGGTTTTTAAAGCGCCTCATTGCAAGTAAACAGAATAGTTCTCTCAAGGGTGCGAGAGGACGCAATCTGGTGGGGGTACTACCAGAACTAACCAATGCGGATCTGGAACAATTGTTTATCCAATTGTTAGAAGGCGTGCATCAAGCACGAGGACGACAGTGGGCATTGAGGTATCTGCAACGGATCGAAAGTCGCATTCCGGCTGAACGTTGGATAGACTGGTTGGTGATGTTTGGTGAAAGCTTGCTAGCTTCACCTACACCAAATCCTCTTTTAGCAACACAAATGGTGCAATTGGGGGAACTTGGTGTTGGCAGAATTGGAGAAGTTGCTTATGACATTGGCATTCGGCTAATGCAAAACTTACCTACAGAAATAGAAGATTACCCTGACAATCAGGCACAAGATGATCTAGAAATCACTCCTGGGCAAGAACTGATCCGCGATTTGGGCGAACAGTTATGGGAGCATGATGAGCCAGATGTAATAGAAACTACTCCTGGACAAGAACTGATCCGCGATTTGGGCGAACAGTTATGGGAGTATGATGAGCCAGATGTGGTAGAAACTACAACCGATGAAGAAATTCTCCCCACTCCTCCCGGACAAGAGCTAATCCTTAGCTTTGGCGAACAATTATGGGAATATGATGACCCAGATGTTGAACCAATAACGTCAGCACCTCAAACTGCCTCTTTTGAGGAGAGATTGCCCGAAAACTTCGAGGAACTGGTATCAGAATATGAAAGGGAAGAGGCCCAAACCACAATACCAGAAAATATCCCCCTCCCGGCAGCAGAAGATACAATCAGCTTGTTAACTCAACTTCGGTTCGACGAAGAAGTTGTTCAAATTACGACACCAGCACATCTCCTTTCCACTAGACAAAGGACTGAATTAGCAACGTCTCCCTCGGTGGAAACCTGGGATAACACTTTGACGAATTTAGAGCCGAATGTGGCAAATACTTTAGATGAGTTGTGGGTGAGGTTGGATCAAAGTACCAATTTAGTCCAGCAACTTGCTTCTGATTTGGCTGTTCAAAGCAGTAATTCCCCTGGTATTATTGAGCGGCATAGTGATAATCCGATTACCCACGCTCAAGGGTGGTTTTACCAAGGTCTTCAGCAAGCGAAAACAGGCGATTTGCTAGGCGCGATCGCATCTTATGACCAAGCCATTGAAATGCAACCCGAATTTTCCGAATATTGGTTTAATCGAGGCTTAACGCTGTTCCATTTAGAACGTTTTGATGAAGCGATCGCGTCTTATGAAACAGCCATAGAATTGAAGCCAGACTTCTACAAAGCTTGGTACAACCGGGGTGGAACTCTCGGAGAATTAGGATACTTTGAAGAAGCGATCGCTTCTTTTGACAAAGCTATAGAAATCAAGCCAGACTATCAAGAAGCGTGGTCTAGCAAGGGTTTGGCACTGCTGAAATTAGGTTGGCTACCAGAAGCTATTGCTAGTTATGACCAAGCGCTGCAACTCGAACCAGAAGACCAGGAAAACTGGTATCACCGAGGCATAGCCCTAGCTGTCAGCGAACAATTTGCCGAGGCGATTATATCTTACGACAGAGCTATAGAAATTAACCCAGAGTACCATGAAGTTTGGATAGACAGGGGTGTAGTGCTGTTTAATTTAGGAAGATGGTCAGAAGCGATCGCCTCCTGGGATAAAGCACTTTCAGTTCAAGCTGATTTCTACTTAGCGTGGTATAACCGAGGTATAGCATTAGACAACTTAGGACGGAGAGAAGAAGCGATCGCCTCCTATCGGCAAGCGATCGCGATTAAACCCGACTTCCACTTAGCTTGGTATAATCAGGCAATAGCACTGGTTCATTTAGAACAGTATGCTGATGCGATCGTTTGTTATGACAACGCTTTGCAAATTAAACAAGACTATTGGGAAGCTTGGATTGGTCGGGGAACTGCGATCGGTCATTTAGTTAATTATGACGAATTACTGAATTTGTCGAGTAGTATCATCGCGACAAATCCTGCCTTACAACAGGGCGGCTACGAAGGAAGATTAGCCAGCTACGAAGAAGGGTTAAAGCATCTGCGGACAGATACCCATCCAGAAGGTTGGGGTAGATTGCATTTTGCGATCGCTAATACTTACTACGAAGAAGGTAAAAAACATACCAATACCCGCGATTATTGGCGCAAAGCTGCATCTGAGTACCATCAAGCGCTGTTGACCCTGACATTAGAGTATTTTCCCCAGTTGCATTTAGAGGTTTTACAATCTCTAAGCAAAGTGTTGATGGGTTTGGGACAAACCACACAAGTTCAAGAATTGCTGCAACGTGGGACAGATTTATTGCGACAATTACTGAGTGAAGAAACTCGCTCAGATGAAAGTAAAAAACAACTAGCTTTAAAATTTGTCGGCTTCGATCAATTGGCAGTTGACTTAGCTGTTGAGTCGGGTGATTTAGTAGAAGCTTGGGAAATTGCCGAACAAGGTAAAAATGCTTGTTTAAACTGGCTGCTTTCTGGTTGGAATCATAATATTTACTCGCCTTATTATGGCGCAATTCAACAACTATTCAATCCCACAACAGCAATTATTTACTGGCATATTAGTCCAGTCGCCCTACAAACATTTATTCTCAAAGACCAAGCGCCATCACCAATTCTCCTGTTTACACCCATGCAAGATACTGGGGTAATACCTTTGGGCGAAGACGCTATTCGTCTCAATGAATTGCCTCTACCCGAAGCAGTACAACGTCTAATTGAATTTGAAACTTGGCTAGAAGATTGGCATCAACAATACCAAGAATATCGCAGCACAGCCCATGACAAAGAAAGTAAAAGTCACCATTCTTGGCGAGTTGAGATGGAAGAGAAACTGTTGCAACTGTATGAAATCCTAAATATTTCCACAATTGCACAGGAACTCGAAGGCATCACCCAACTAGTCTTAATTCCTCACCGTGACTTGTACAGATTGCCCATTCATACACTTTTCCATCTTTCTTCGCCCTCACCAGAAGAGTTACCCAATGTAGAATCAAATTTCAGCGTCACCTATCTACCTAGTGCCCAAATAGGTTTATCAATCAGAACCGAGGATATTTGGCAGTGGCAAAATAAGTTCTTGCTCAGTGTTGAACATCCTGAAACTACAGGTTATCCCACACTGAAATTTGCCAAACTGGAGTCTGAAATTGTTAGTCAGATGTTCAATAATATCCAACGAATTCAGGGGGTAGAAGCTACGAAAAGTATTGTTGAAAATGCCTTATCTGATAATTATAATATCTTGCATTTTACGGGTCATGCCACTAATAATTTAGCTGAACCTAAAAAATCAGAATTAGCATTAGCAGGTGAAGACAGACTTACTCTAGATGAAATCTGCCAACAACATCTAGATAGTTACAACCTTATTACCCTCTCTGCCTGTGAAAATTTAAGTACTAACAACTACACCATCAGCAGCGAATATGTGAGTTTAGTCAGTGGTTTTGTAACTCAGGGTATACCTCATGTAGTGAGTACTCTCTGGAGTGTGGAATCTTCCGCTAGTGCCTTGGTGATGATCGAGTTTTATCGACGATTACAGCCCAATAAATCAGCCGTTACTGCTTTAGCCGAAGCAACACGATGGCTAAAAGAACTAACTGCTGGAGAACTGACAAAATGGTATGAAGATATTTTGAATAATCTGCATCCAGAAGAAGTAAGAATTCAAACTTATTTAGCGACACAACTATATAGAAATAGTAAAATGGCATCAGATAAAATTCTTTATAACCATCCTTACTACTGGGCAGCATTCACGATTACGGGTAAGCCGAATTAATCTTTTGAAACTTCTATTCCAGCCATAAAATTAGCTAGATACTTATTTTTAGCTTCACTTTTCTAAAAGTTCAATAACCTCAGTAAAATGGTCTAATTATATACAAAAATTGTATTAATTCACTGTGGTCTGAAAGTTTATGGCAGGAGTGAAGATTAAAAATAAATATGAAATCAGAAACCAGAAATATATTACTTAAAGCTTACGCAGAACTACATAAGATAATTGAAGAGTTATATGAAGCTCATGATAGAGCAATAGAGAACAATGATTTTGACGATGCTAGTTTGTTGGCTAGTCGAGCAGATAGACTTTATGAAGAAGTCGAAAATTTAGAAATCATCATCTCAGAATTGGAGTAGAAATGAAAACAATTGAAGAATTAAAAACTCGGATTAAAGAACTCAGTAGTCAAACTGTAAAATTTAGCAAAAAAGCAACTGAAGTGTGTTTGACGGATCGGGAACAAGCTAAACAGTTCAGACAACAAGCTAAAGAAGCTAGTAAACGTTGTCAGCTATTGATACAAGAATTAAAACGGCAATAGGTTTAAAATAATTCGTACTGAGGGGTTTATTATGCCAGATATTCGGTTTGATAAATACTATCGTTATGAAGACTTAACGCGCATTCTACACAGTTATGCGAAGGAATTTCCCCAACTAGTACGCATAGAAAGCATTGGTAAAAGTTACGAAGGACGTGACATCTGGCTATTGACAGTTAGCAACTTTGCCACTGGCGCACATCAAGAAAAACCTGCTCTCTGGGTTGATGGCAACATTCACGCCACCGAACTAGCACTATCAAGTGTTTGTTTATACCTATTGCAAACATTAGTTACAGCTTACGGTACTCACCCAGAGTTTACCCGTTGTTTAGATACCCGCACCTTCTACATTTGCCCCCGTGTTAATCCTGATGGTGCTGAGTTGGCATTGGCTGACAAACCGAAATTTATTCGCTCCGGTACTCGTCCCTATCCCCATGATGAGGAAGGTAATGACGGGTTAGTGATGGAAGATATCGATGACGATGGTCGGATTTTACTGATGCGAATCCCCGATGCTAATGGGGCTTGGAAGGTCTCTTCTACTGAACCACGCTTGCTGGTACGACGCGAACCAACAGAAACAGGTGGACAGTATTATCGCGTACTACCAGAAGGAAATATAGAAAATTATGATGGAGTTCAGATTAAAATTCAGCCTTCTAAGGAAGGGCTAGATTTAAACCGGAATTTTCCATTTTTGTGGCGGCAAGAATCTGAGCAATCGGGGGCTGGCCCTTATCCTACATCTGAAACAGAAGTGCGTAGGCGTAGCCCGTCGTAGACATCGCTAGTTCAATTTATCACTACACATTCTAATATTACAGGAGCGATCGCATTTCACACTTTCAGCGGTGTTCTCATCCGTCCCTACACCCACCTCAGCGATGGTGAATTCCCGGTCAATGACCTCCGCACCTATCAACGCATTGGCGCTAAAGGCACTGAACTTACTCAATACCCAGCCATCTCTGCTTTTCATGATTTCCGCTACGACCCCAAAGACGTAATTACAGGTACATTCGACGACTGGGCTTATGAATACCAAGGTTTATTTACCTGGACAGTAGAAGTCTGGAGTCCGCAGCGCCAAGCTGGAATTAATGATTATAAATACATCGATTGGCAGCGAGAACACCCCATAGAAGATGACCTGAAGTTGCTGCGTTGGAGCGATGAAAAACTTGCAGGTAAGGGCTATATAGATTGGTATCCCTTCGAGCATCCCCAACTCGGTCAGATTGAACTAGGCGGCTGGGATACCATGTACGCTTGGACAAATCCACCCCCTGAGTTTCTGGAGAAAGAAATAGCCCTCTTCCCAGAATGGCTGGTTTGGCATCTATTAATATCTCCTCGTTTAGAGATTTACGAAGCCAGTGTCCACAGCTTGGGTGATGATACTTATCGGGTGCAATTAGTTGTGCATAATACAGGCTGGTTGCCCACTAATGTCACCCAAAAAGCTTTAGAAAAAAAGCTGGTGCGGGGCTGTATCTGTGAAATTGAACTGCCTTCTGGGGGAACTTTGGTAACAGGTAAACCCCGTGAAGAGTTAGGTCAATTAGAGGGACGAGCCTACAAGCCTTCAACTCCCATTAGACGGCACAGCGATCCTACCAAGGATCGAGCAAAAGTGGAATGGGTGGTGCGTGCGCCTCAAGGTAGTACAGTTAAACTGCTAGCCCGTCATGAACGCGCTGGAGTTGCTCGCACTGAATTGGCATTCCCATAATTTTGACATTTGAAATTGTCAAAAATTCCCTTAATAAGTAAGTTAGCACAATAAAACTAAACTATGTGAACAGAGATAAACTAGACTAAAACTTTCTTTCCTCCTGCCTCCGGTCGCTGAGCGTAGCCGTTGGCGTTCGCGTTAGCGTCTCTGAAAGAGAAGCCTCTCGTAGAGAAGTGCTGCCTCCTGCCTTATCGCAACGATAAATTTTTACGTCGATTTACAGCTTTGTCTAAACCGATAATTACCGTTCGCCTAATTACACGCGACGAACTTCCCCAACTTTTGGCTTTATATAAGCATCTAAATCCTGTTGATGCACCTTTACCTGCTGATGATGTTTTACAATCTATCTGGGATGAGATTTTACACGATCCCCGTTTGTATTACGTTGTGCTTGATGTTGATAACCAGCTAGTAGCAACATGTAATTTAACCATTGTTCCCAACTTAACGCGTGCCGCACGTCCATACGGCATTATTGAAAATGTTGTCACCCATCTAGATTTTCGACAACAAGGATTTGGTACAAAAGTGCTACATTATGCCTTAGCATTAGCATGGCAGCAACAGTGCTATAAAGTGATGCTTCTAAGTGGCTCAAAAAACGAGGAGACGTTGTACTTCTATGAAAAAGCAGGATTCAAGCGTGGACTAAAAACTGGATTTGTTGCCCTACCTCCAGAGGAGTTGTGAGCAAAATTGCATAGATTAGCCAGCTTTCAAAAAGCCTAGTTTATTTTTGGGTTCGCTTTTATAAAATAGTCTTTTGTAAAAAAATAATTCCTAGCCAAAAATCTTGGCGCAATCAGGCTCTAAATTTTTGATTGCGATCGCGAATTTTCAGTCTAGTATTTGAAAATTTACCATCAAGGACAACTATCTAAAGAGTGAAAGTTTTTCTTCAAAATCCAGCCCTGAGTTAGTTGTATAATTTCGATCAAAGATTAATAATACATCATATCGCCAAGAGGCATTTTATTTCTTAAATCTTGCTAAAGATCATGATACATTAAGTTTGACGGCATGAACCCTCGTCGGCAATTATAAAGAGATGGCTATTAAAGGCCAATTATTTTACTGCTTGACTGCAATTTTAGAACTGATAAAATCGCCTACCTGCATTAATTATCTTTATTGTTGCAACAGAAGAGATGACCACAGTATGCCTGCTTCTCTTTAGTGCGATCTGCGGTTCTTTAAAAAACAAATAGGAATCCGATACTACATGTGGTAAACATTTAGATAAATGTTATGAGATATCAGAGCAGCTACTCATAATGTCCCACATTTGAACTTTCCAGAGTTAATGGGTTTCATTTTTGGTTTCCATATCAAGGCGAACCAAGTAATCATCTGGATATCTATATTCACTTAACCTTGCATCCAATATTTTCCAATAGTCAACCCAAGAAATTGAAAAGAGGATATTTCCATGTCTAGTTTGTTTCGTTGGTCATCAACAAAGGTTACTTTGCTAGTTCTGGGAATGACAGCTGCTACAATAACCCCCATCATAATTTCTGCCCCAGCTTCATCTCAAACTCCTGTTCCATCTGCGACACCATCACCTGCGACACCATCGCCGACTTCAACAGTTAACCTGTCTGATGTTTCCTCAGATTATTGGGCGCGTCCCTTCATTCAAGCCCTAGCTGAGAATAACGTGATTAGTGGGTTTCCTGATGGCACTTATAGACCAAATCAGCCTGTGACCCGTGCTGAATTTGCTGCCTTGATTCAAAAAGCTTTCAGTAACCAAAACCGAGTCCGGCAATTAAGTGCGGGTGGATTTAGTGATGTTCCTGCTAACTACTGGGCAGCTGCTGCAATTCAAAACGCCTACGAAACTGGATTTTTGGCAGGCTATCCTGGGAACGTGTTTAGACCAAATCAAGAAATTCCGAGAGTACAGGGGATCGTTGCTTTAAGCAGTGGCTTAGGTTTAACTGGTGGCGATACAAGTACTCTCACTACTTACTACAACGATGCCTCAGCTATCCCAGAGTATGCTGTTGGCAGTGTGGCAGCAGCGACAGTAAGTAATCTTGTTGTCAACTACCCGGATGTAAAACAACTCAATCCGCAACAGTCTTTGACTCGTGCTGAAGCAGCAGCACTTTTATATCAAGCTTTAGTTAAACAGGGACGGGTGCAACCCATTGCTAGCAATCTTCCAGCTAGTCAGTATGTTGTAGCTGGAACTCCTACAAGTACTGATATTGTCTCCCTAGCGGCATCCAGTAGTTCTTTTACAACTCTGACCTCTTTATTAAAGACAGCCGGTCTAGCAGATATTCTTCAACAGCCTGGACCTTATACAGTCTTCGCTCCCACCAATGACGCATTTGCTGCTTTGCCTGCTGCTACCTTACAGCAGTTAGAGCAACCAGAAAACAGAGAAGCGTTAGTTAAGATTTTGAGATATCATGTGGTTCCCGGTGCGGTAACTGCTAGTCAACTCTCAGCAGGGGAATTGACAACCGATGAAGGAAGACCTGTAAATATTAAAATCGATTCCGCTAACAGTCAAGTCTCGGTGAATAATGCCAGAGTTCTCCAGGCGGATGTGAAAGCTAGCAATGGTGTTATCCATGCAATTAACCAAGTCCTGATTCCGCCTGATGTTAACATCAGTCAGTTAAATCAGCCATCAACAGGAAGTACAACACCTGATGTTAACGTAGGTAGAAGTACTCGTGGTGGCAGAAGCTATATCGGAGTTGGTGGTAACATTGGTTTGAGCGGCGATGATACAGCTCTGAGCGACACTAACTTTACAGTGATCAGCAAACTTGGTCTGACAAACTATCTATCAGTTCGACCATCGGTAATCTTTGGGGACGATACAATATTTCTAGTTCCCGTAACTTTAGATTTTTCTCCTCGCAGAGCAGGTTCAGTGGGTGAAAGAACCTATAGTATATCTCCTTACATCGGTGCTGGTATAGCAATTGAAGCTAATGCTGATACTGATATTGGATTACTGTTAACAGGTGGTGTAGACATTCCTCTCGGTTCTAGACTTACGCTAACAGGTGGTGTCAATGCTGCTTTTGTAGATGATACTGATGTCGGACTGCAATTAGGAATTGGCTATAACTTCAGGTAAATAGAAGTAGAACATACAATAAGGGCGCACAGTTAGTTGTGCGCTCTTGCTGTGTTAAGGTCGCTTGATTGCTAAAGTAAGTCCATCGGCGATGGGGACAAGGGAGAGGGTAATGCGTTCGTCATGATGTAACTTCTCGTTCAGCGCTCGGATTGCTTGGGTGCTTTCATCTTGATTTTGCTCATCAGCTACTTGTCCAGACCATAAAACATTATCGATCGCAATCAATCCACCTGGACGAACTAATTGCAGCGATCGCTCATAATATCCATCATAATTTTCTTTATCAGCATCAATAAAGGCAAAATCAAAAGTTTCGGCTTGCCCAGTTGCTAATAACCGATCTAAAGTTTCCAAAGCTGGTGCTAATTGTAGATCGATTTTATCGGCAACCCCAGCTTCTTGCCAATACCGCCGAGCGATCGCAGTAAATTCTTCACTCACATCACAAGCGATAATCTTGCCATCAGGCGGTAGTGCCAAAGCTACAGAAAGTGAGCTATAACCCGTAAACACTCCAACTTCTAGGGTTTTCTTCGCTCCAATTAACTGTACCAGAAGGCTCATAAACTGCCCTTGTTCTGGTGAAATCTGCATTCCACTCCGAGGATGATTGGCGGTTTCTTGGCGCAACTTTTCAAGAATTTCTGGCTCTCGTAGCGAAACGGATAAAAGATAATTGTAGAGTTGATTATCAAGACCTATAGACTGTTTTGGCATGGTAGATGAGAGAATTGAGAGAATCTACAGTTATACTATCGCTGATAAGTGGAATCTCAGGAATAACATGGTGCGGTTAGTTTTGACAGCAATATTGCTGGTGCTAGTGACAGCTTGTGGCAGTATTGGACTGCTACCAACTAGCGATTTAGTGCAAAAAGCGATCGCACTTGGGCTAGAACAAACTCAACAAAAACTTAGCCAACAGTTGGATTTAGATTTTCAAGGATTTGAAATCAAGCGGCTATCAATTACCCAGGAACAACCCCTGACGATTGACAATTTACCAGCTTTCCACGTGCGGGGAACCTACGACTTGATTGTTAAGCTACCAAAACGACGCTTGACGCAACCACAAAAACCCTTTGATGTTTACCTGCAAATTCAGCAAGAAGGTAAAACTTGGCGATTGCTGCTTCCAGAAAAAGGTAGTAAGGATACTCAATCAATTTGGCGTAGTTATCTCATCCAATAGTGACGGAGAAAGGTTTAAATTGTCTCATTCTTTTCCCAAACTACAGGTTAAATTTTGTATATTCTATACCGTCATCTTCTGCAAGAATTACAAAATCGAAGGATTCAACTAATGCTTGTATTGCACCAGTTCCACCATAGGGATAGCTAAAGGGTTCAAACTCCAGTCTAGCTCTGTCGGCAGAAACCATCCTACAAGCAATTAATTGATATTCACCATTTTGAAAAGCATCAAACATAGAATAAAAGTCCCAAGGAGTTTCGAGGCTAGGATCTGTCCACCTTTGTTCCACAGGAGTTGCGAACCAGCGACGGAAATGTTCAGTCTCTTCCTCTTCACTAGGCCACCAAAAATGTGATAAAGCTTGGCGATCAAAAAAAATTAGCCAATCTTCTTCATTACGCCAAGAATCGTTGTCTTTATCTTTTTTAATTTCGTTGAAAACTTCACAAAGAGCATTGAATCTTTTGGAATCATCTACTTGAAACTCTACAAAGTAGTATTCCATTATTTCTCCCTTCTTTTATTATGTGCAACTAGAAAAACCATCACAAATCTATTTGTATAATTGAGAACCACTAGCCATAATCGAGGTGATAGTTTCATCGGAGACAGGGTAAGATGTATATCAACTTTTTCATCAGTTCCATTGTTGGAATTGTGGTTCCGGTGCTAGTGGCTTTTGGCTTACTGCAATGGTTGCACATACCTACAGGTAACTTTCTTGATTGGGTGATTGGTGGTGCAAGTTTTTGGTGGCTGTTGGTAATTGTTACCGTACCGTGGAATGTGCATTTTCAAGCCAAAGAAGTCTTAGCAGAAGCAGCACAATCAACTGAGAAAGGAATTCCAGTTGATGAGAAACAAGTGAAGTATGTCACATTGTTGGCAAAGCGATCGCTCTGGGTTGCTATTGCTTTACACTTATTCTCAGCCGTTGGTCTTTATACCCTTGCTGTCACTGGTATTAGTACGGTTGGATATATAAGTTCTGGTGCAGCTTTGTTATTAACAATTCTGCGTCCCGCGATTCGCGCTTATGAGTATTTATATGCGCGGTTAGCGATGATTCGCCAAGAATGGAAGTATCCGCGCGAAGATATTTTTGAACTGCGCGATCGCTTCTCTATATTGGAACAAAAAATCCAGTCATTGGAAGATCAGCTTAATCCTGAACAACCCTATTCCTTACCCGCAACTCAACAACGTTTTGCCGAAGAAACTCGCAGAGATTTAGCCCGAATTGCGGCTAATTTAGAAGAATTACGGGCGACAAATCAAACGGAACATGAGCGTTTGGGGAGAGAAGCCAGAAATGCGATCGCGCAACTTTCCACCGACGGGCAATTTCTGGATCATGTCCGCGAAATTATCCGATTTTTTAAGACCGCTTGATTATTGCTTTAATAACTGACCAAATTTTAAGTTTTGGATTGTGATAGTGAATATTCATCATCCAAAATTTAAAAAATGTCTTCAAAAAGGGTTAACTATACTCTACAAACAAAAGGAAAAGTTTGATATAAGTTGCAGTAGTTCGGTATGCAATGTTTCTATATGTTATAAAAAAGGAAAGAATTGCAAATGTTGGATTCTCTTCTCTTGTTTTTTATATTAGCCACAATTATTCCTTTTTTTATTGCTCAGATTATGCCGAACAGCAAGTGGCTAATAGGTTATGCTATTTGTTTTGGAACTTTTGCTATTTCTCAGTATTATAATCACTTAACAACGCCAATCGAGCAACGAGGAAATGGTTTTGTTTACGCCTGGGCAATGCTTGCGAATTATTTAATTAATACATCAGGAACTGTGGGAATAATCGACAGGGCTATTGTATTATACTTTAAGTCAAGAGGGTATAAAATCAATATATGGTTCATAGTTAATATAATTTTTCTTGATTGGATGCTTGTTTACATAGCAGTATTGATAGTTAACATTCCTAAATAAATAGGCATTATTAAACAGAAAACAAGGATTATCAGGACTAAAGTCCTTACTACAAACTTTAATTGATTTACATCTAACGACTTAGTGAGTATCCCTTCATTTCCACTAATTTAAAATCCACTATTGAGGCTCATCGTGTACCTAACTAGAACAGGAAAGGCTATAGTAAAGCTTACATAACTTCAGGAGTACTCACAGTGAATCAGATACAACTGACTTTAACTATTGGTTACTTGTTAATGTCATGCTATTTTTTAACCAATTGGTTAATATTTTCCCTACATCATCCCACTTCCACTGCCGATGATAAATTTTTATCGGTTGTGATGTTTTTAGTTACAGCTATCTTCTGGCCTTTGATGATTCCTATGTCTTGTTTAGAAATGGTTCAACAAAAGCGAATAGACTTTAGTAAAATGATTCCTGTTCTGTTAGCAATATTTGTATTTAGTATTTCATATTATTTGACCGAATAATTCATAATTAATCTTCAGGAATTGCATATATATAAAGAGAAGCCGAAGTGTTAACTTATAACCCTCCGGCTTCTTTGTGTACAACTACCTTAACTTCTTAGGCAGTCTATTTATTAGATTTGGAATTTTCTAACGGCGTCTGCTGCCAAAACCAGTTGAGCGGCGGGGTGCTGAACTACGTCCACTACCAAAACCACTGCCAGAATTGCGTCTGGGTGAGGTGGCTCTGCCAGAAGGTTGCAAGGTGCTGCCACCAAAACCAGAACCAGAAGGACGGTTATTACCTGTAGTGCTACGCGGTGTATTGCGTATATTTGTATTTCCAGGATATGACCTTCTAATTGTTCCTGTATTACGGAACGCAGTGCGATTTCTCACTGCTGCGGGTTGCGTGTTGTACCGAGTTTGGTAACTTTGAACTGCTTGGCCATAGCTTCCACCATATCCACCAAAGCCACTTAATCCTTGTCCTGATTGATAAACAGGGGGTACATAATACTGGGGTCTAAACAACATACTACCAATTGCCTGTCCCGCCAAGCTACCAGCCACAGACCCAGCAAATGGTGCCCAGAAGCTATTTTCTCGACGGACTACAACCGTCTCTTGTTGTCCTGTTTGGGGATTGGTTTTATTTTCGGTAACGTTGTGAACATACTCAAGTTTAAAGTCTTCTGTCAGATATAAAATCGGTTGCCCTTTTTCTACCTTCAGATAGGTTTTTTTACCCTGCTTGATTTCATCATCAGTTAACCGTGCCATTTGCAAATTTTCGGTTGCAAAGGTTGGGGGCTTACTGTTTAGTAAAAACAGGTTGTACTCACCAGTTGCATCGTCATAAGTCGCTTGTTGTATTTGATACTCACCATCACTCAACTTTGTATTAGTAGAAGTTTGGCTAACGTTCTTAGCTGGAGGAGTACTTTGGTTCTCGCCACCACAAGCAACAGTTGTGATACACAAACTCAGAGCTAAAAAAACGGCTGTAAATTTACGTACTATGGTCATGATCATTGGATTATTGTCCTATCTCTGAGCTTAACAATTTATCATCTGAGTAGTAAGTACGGACTACCCAACAGATTACAAAGGAATTAATTCTGGGTAATACTGCAACAGTTGATCGCTAGTAAGTTCATCGCCTAACTGTGCTGGTGAGAAATGTACTTGGATTGCCTTTAATCTATGTTTATAATGCAAATTTATCAATGCTTTCAATCCTTCCTTGAGCGCCTGAACGTTAGAAAGATCGGTTTCCAAATCTGGTACTTCTCCTTCATAAGCGACTGTAATCATCACAATCACGTTGCGGGTTACAGGTATAGATAAAGGTTCATTCAACCCAGAGTCAGAACTGTAATTTGGTTCGCTGAGATATCTTTCGGCAGAGTCAGTAAATAATTCATTCACGTAATCCCCCGCTTCGCCCTCATTAAAAAATACGTCACCTTCGTTGGCAGCAGAAAGCCAATATTCATCATATTGCAGCAGGGTTTGGCTAATTTCTACTAATCCTTCTCCTAAAACTTCTAAGTCGCCATCGGCATCGATCGCATCCCGTCCAGCACTATTTAATACTCCCAAAATTGGCGCTACTTCGCCTCCCCCTAAGTGCAGAAATAGGCGAAACACTACATAGCGAGTTCGACCAATCATTTTATTAAAAAAATTGCTCATTTTTTCCTCCAAAATTTTGTTTTTGTCATTTGTAATTTGTCATTAGTTCAATACCCAATACCCAATGCCCAATCCCCAATGCCCTATAACTAATGACTAATATAATGAAATCCTTTGACAAAATCTATAATTATATCTAATGAAGGTAATATATTTTTTGTTGAATCACTGGATATATCATAAGCTGAAGCATTGAGAACAGAACGATTAATAAATCTTTTTCCAAAGTTGGGATGGTCATAAACAATCAAAGTGTGGGCGCTGGAATTTGTTAAAACTATTTGGGTTGGGGCTTTACAAAAATTTAACTTTGCGGCTACTTCAATATTTTTTTTCATCTGTTTAATTGTTTTAGCTTGATTCATAGCTTGTTCTAAAAGAGTATTTAATTGTTTCACTATATGAGGCGATTTTAAGTTTTGGTTTGCAACAACTTCACTGTTAATCATTTCCACAATGCTAGAAATATTCTTTTGGGTAGATGCTGCATCTAGAAAGGGAAGAATGACGATGTAAGCAGTGAGAAATAATGCTTCGTCGCTATCTACATGAAAGGTAAAAATAGTTCGGCGACGGCCACTTTCGATGCTTGGAGGTTGTTTCAGCCCTCGATATTCTTGAGCAATTTGGTAGTAAGCACCAGCGATCGCAAAATTAGCTTCGTGTTCTAAGGCTGCATCAACAATAATCCGAATTGTTGGCGGTGTTTCGTTAAAAAAATCTCGTGACTCTTCAGAATGGAAATTTTGGACAATGGAGCGATCGCCATTTGGGCTAAGATCGACCCATTCACAAACCATGCCTTCAGTTTTTAAACCAAATCTGGAAGTGGCATAAAGCTTGGCTCCCGTTAAAGTTGCTCCTGTTAAGTCAGCACCGATCCATTCTGCCCTAATTAATTTTGCCTGAGTTAAATTGGCGTGGACTAAACTTGTATTTGTTAAATTGGCATTGCTTAAATCTGCGCCAATTAAATCAGCCCCGCTCAATTTTGCACCGCTCAAATCTGCCCACCGGAGATTTGCGCCGCTTAAATCTGCCCACCGGAGATTTGCACCACTCAAATCTGCCCCGCTCAAATTAGTATGGCTAAGATTGGCTTGTCTGAGTTCGGCATCTCGCAAATTTGCACCGCTCAAATCCGAACGACTAAGGTCGCTGGCGTTTAAGTTAGCCATCTCCAAGTTGGCTCCAGTTAAGGAAGCACCTCTCAAGATAGCCTCACTTAAGTTAGCGTGACGGAGATTCGCTTGCCGGAGTGTCGCCTCTCGCAAATCAGCACCGGTGAGATCGGCCTCCGACAAATCAGCGCGACTGAGGTCAGCGCGAACTAACTCGGTGCGGATTAATGAGGCTCCTCTAAGTTGAGCGCGACTAAGATCGGCTCGAATCAAATTAGCGACGTTGAGACTGGCGTTATTGAGGATGGCGCTACATAGATTCGCACCACTCAGTCTAGCTACATTCAGCTTGGCATTGCTCAAGTTAGCTTCACTCAGATTCGCGCCACTCAGGTTGACTATACTCAAATTAGCATCGCTCAGATTTACACCACTGAGTTTTACTCCACTCAGGTTGGCTTCTGGGAGGTCAACACCACTAAAGTTTAAGACTCCTGCTGCGTATTGTTCCAGTAATTCCTCTACAGTCATCGATGCTACCCCTTGGATGCCAACTTTAATAGTTGGTAAAGTCATAAAAAACGGAATGTCAAAATCAAAAATGAATATTGGAATTTTAGGATTGGGACTGATAGGCGGATCTTTGGGTTTTGATTTGCGATCGCAAGGACATCATATCTTAGGAGTTAGTCGCCGTGAAGCAACCTGTCAAAAGGCACTTACCCTCGGCAGTGTTGATCGAGCATCAGTCGATCTGAGCCTATTAGCAGCCGCAGAAGTTGTATTTATTTGTACACCTCTAGCCCTTATTGTGCCCCAATTTGAACAGTTAGTCGCTCATTTGCCTGTTACTACAATCGTCACTGATGTAGGTTCGGCGAAAGCACAGATAGTCAAGGATATTACTCCCCTTTGGGATAATTTTATCGGCGGTCATCCAATGGCGGGCAGAACAGACAGTGGGATAGAAGCTGCACAGCGAGATTTATTTGTTGATAAACCTTATGTCTTAACACCGATAACTACAACCCCAACTAATGCAATTACAGTTGTGGAAGAAATTGTGCGATCGCTCGGAGCTAACATCTATTATTGTCAACCAGAACAACACGATCGCGCTGTAAGTTGGATTTCCCATTTACCGGTAATGGTCAGTTCCTCATTGATTGCTGCTTGTTTGAGCGAAACAGACCCCGATGTTTTGCAATTAGCCCAAAAGTTAGCTAGTTCAGGCTTCCGGGATACCAGTCGTGTGGGTGGTGGGAATCCAGAGTTGGGCGTGATGATGGCACGGTATAATCGTCAAGCATTACTGCGATCGCTGCAACAATATCGTCAAAACCTCGATGAGTTGACTAACTTAATTGAGCAAGAAAATTGGGTAGTTTTAGAAGAAAAGTTCAAATCAAGGCAACAGGCACGACCTGATTTTGTTTAATAGTTGTCGGGTGCGTTTAGCTATGGATAACGCACCCATTTTTTAATTTAGTGAGTTAATTAATAAAGTTTGTTGGCTGCTTTTTTGTCAAAACAACTCTCTAGAGCTACTCAGAAATTCCAACAATAAAATATTTAAAAATGCTACTCAACAGTCTGACAGTCACCAAACCGATGTACCATACAGATAAATTTACAAAAATCAACAATGGTAGAACGTCCAATTAAGAAATCGGAACGTCAGTCTCAAGCAAACACTGACAACAATTCCGAAAATACGGATTCTGTAACCCCTATTGAATCCAAACCCAAAAGCTCAAAACCGAGCCGCGATCGCTCGTCTGACAAAGGGAAAAAAGGATCGTCATATAGGGATGAAGGCAGACAACCCGTGAATCCTGCACTAGCACGTGGTCCAAAACCCGTTAAACCTCCAGCCCCCAAAGTTCAAACAGAAGAACTTGAAACCGAATCAGAATCTATCTCTGAGGAGTCTCAAGACTAACATTACAAATGTTGTTGTGTGTGATGTGGGAGGCTATAAAGCATATTAAAAACTGAGATTTCTGGCTCCGAAGGCAGCGATCGCGCCCCCCATCACCATTAGATTATTTTTAGCGATCGCGTCTCTCATAGAGTTCCTGTGTGTCAAATGCGCGAATGGGTAGGTGTACAAATTCCACAGCCATAAAAAAGTGCTTCTATCTCAATACCAGCAAGCATTTCACCCTACTCATCACCCAATTGTCATCCGCGCAATCTCTGAAATGCTTACAAAAACTAGGATGTCAGCCTTTAACTTTTCCCGGCACTCTTCCCAAAGGAATTCTCTAATGCTATGATTGCTCCAGAATCGCGCAACCGCACCTTGAAAACTAAATATAGCTTGGCTTTCAGGCTCCCGCTATTGCAATTCATCAAAATCCCTATTAGGGATTGAAACGCGACAAACTTCAACGCCAAATTGATGTACTAAAGCAACAAATTGCAATTCATCAAAATCCCTATTAGGGATTGAAACGATAGTGCCAACGTATCCAATGAATTTCTCTAGCTCATATTGCAATTCATCAAAATCCCTATTAGGGATTGAAACGCTTTTTGTTTAGTAGCTGGCTATGTATTTTGGTATTGCAATTCATCAAAATCCCTATTAGGGATTGAAACACAGAAACCTTGTGGCTAAAATTGTGGAAAAGATATTGCAATTCATCAAAATCCCTATTAGGGATTGAAACATACTCCAGAATCAGCTAGAGCAATAACGGATGCATATTGCAATTCATCAAAATCCCTATTAGGGATTGAAACCAACGACTAAGCCCACAAGAAACAGGCCCTATCATATTGCAATTCATCAAAATCCCTATTAGGGATTGAAACATATGACACCTTGGGACAGCCATATACCCATAAGTAATTGCAATTCATCAAAATCCCTATTAGGGATTGAAACGCGAAATTCCAAAGGCGGTAAAACTTTTGGAGACAATTGCAATTCATCAAAATCCCTATTAGGGATTGAAACACTTAGTGCTTATTGATACGTAGGCATCTCGTTAAATTGCAATTCATCAAAATCCCTATTAGGGATTGAAACTTGAACACTTCCCCCAGATAGACCCATACATGATATTGCAATTCATCAAAATCCCTATTAGGGATTGAAACAAAAACTTGTGCTTTAGTGTCAGAGTCATAATTGTCTATTGCAATTCATCAAAATCCCTATTAGGGATTGAAACTATTACGTATGTTGATGGAGATTTATTTCGATGCTTATTGCAATTCATCAAAATCCCTATTAGGGATTGAAACAGTCGGTACTATGCCTTTACTAAGCATAGAAAAAGATTGCAATTCATCAAAATCCCTATTAGGGATTGAAACGAATTGTTGATTGGAGGAACTTTGCAATGATAAATATATTGCAATTCATCAAAATCCCTATTAGGGATTGAAACTTTGCCAAGTCCCCAGCCAAACGCCGTCAAAGCTATTGCAATTCATCAAAATCCCTATTAGGGATTGAAACGTATCTCCACTGAGACAATAATTGTATCCTAGCCATTGCAATTCATCAAAATCCCTATTAGGGATTGAAACTTTTGCAATCTCTTGCCTGATTCCTTGTGCTGAAAATTGCAATTCATCAAAATCCCTATTAGGGATTGAAACAAGCTTTTATGAAAGTCTGCCAACTTAATCTCAGATTGCAATTCATCAAAATCCCTATTAGGGATTGAAACTGATACCTGGAAAGTTTTGAGCTATTGCACCCCCTGTAAAGATTGCAATTCATCAAAATCCCTATTAGGGATTGAAACGTTGTTGATATCGCCTCATATATTAAAGGCCGCCAAGATTGCAATTCATCTTTAACCCAATTCATACTTGGTGTTTATTGTCAATACATAACACCTAAAAGATATATTCCTAAAATCAATTTGCTTAATTTACAACATCTCAGTACAGTAAGCTTAAAAGCAGTTTGAAGGTCATAAAAATGACGACTCAAAAAAGGATTGCTGTAGTCACAGGAGACCGATATGGGAGGAGATGATGCTCCGTTCACGGCAGAAGAAGGAGCGCAAACAGCTGTTTATTTGGCAACACTTCCCGATGGAGGAGCGCAAGGACTATTTTTTGCAGAGATGCGAAAGTTTGGTGGCCCGATTCAATTACAGTGGTAGGTTAAGATGGGAAATTCCGCAGTTTTACCGCCTATTTACGTAGATACAACCATTGAATTAGCACCTGCTAAAGTTATTGCTTCCTTCCCTGTCAATACTTTTTTGGAAAATCTAGCGATACCTGCGGCGGGCTACGCCTACGCACCAGATGGCACAATATTTGTAACTAATCACGAAGTTGGCGAGATTGTTGCCATTAGTCCAGATGGCAATCAGCAGATTCATGCCACTGTTGAAGGTAAAGTAAGTGGTCTTGCTTTCGCTGCCAATGGGGGTTTAGTGGCAACAGGCTGGAATGCTGATTCTATACCAGTGATTTCTTTAGTTGCCAATGATGGGACAGTGGAAACCTTGCTGAAACTGCCAGATGCAATATTTCTCAATGGCATCACTCCGCTTTCTGACACTCAGTATTTAGCAGCAGATTCTTATCGGGGTGCAATTTGGCTGATTGATATCGCTCAACCTCGTGCCTCAATTTGGCTAGAACATCCAATGCTTGCTCGTAGCAATTCGGAAAATATCATTCCGGCTGCAAATGGTTTGAAGCGTTTTGATGATTTTCTCTACGTTTCAAATACGGAAAAAATGTTGCTGTTGCGCATTCCCGTTGATACCGCAAATCAACCAGGTGAGCCGGAAATTTTTGTAGAGCAAACTAATATTGATGACTTCGCTTTTGACGTGGAAGGCAATCTTTATGGAGCAACGCATATATACAACAGTGTGGTACGAATTGCAAGCGATCGCAGTACTACTATTATTGCTCAAGCCGAGGCAGGTGTAATTGGCAGCACAGCCGTGGCTTTTGGTCAAACTGAAAGCGACCGCACTGCAATTTATGTTGTTACCAATGGTGGAATGTTTTTACCTCCACCCACTGGTGTCGTTCCTGCTAATGTTGTTCGGCTTGAAGTTGGAAAACCTGGATATCCCTTAGCTTGAGCGTGACCGAATTTTAGATTTTAAATTTGGGATTTTTAATTGAAAATTCCAAATTTATAAATGTTTCACAGCAAGCAAATTTTTACTTGCTCTGCAATTGGTAAACTACGTGAAAAAATCTAAAATCCAAAATTGATTGGCATAAATAATGGAGATAGAACAGAACGATCGATTTGTAACCGTGGTCATTACACAACTTGTCAAACCTGGATGTGAAACTGCTTACGAAGCTTGGTTGAAGGAGATTACCAGGGTTTCCAGAACTTACGTAGGTCACATGGGAACAAATGTGATTTGCCCCCAACTTGGGGTAAGAAATGAATATGTGATTATCTTCCGATTTGACAATTATGAAAATTTAGAGGTGTGGATGACATCGCGCGATCGCGAACATTTGCTCAATGAAGGTAAGCATTTGGTTGAATCCGATCCTTATGTTCAAAAAATTAGTGGATTAGAAGCTTGGTTTTCTCTTCCTGGTCAACCATTAAAAACTCCACCGCGCTATAAAACAGCCTTGCTAACTTGGGGAGCTGTATATGTGTTGATTAATTTATTGAATACGTTCTTAGTACCCCTAATTCGTGCTTTACCACCCTTGATTATTTCGTTGATTATAACGATTACTATGGTTTTGCTCTTAACCTATGTTGTCATGCCGAGAGTTAGCCGCTTGTTTAGCTTTTGGCTATATCCTAAATCACGAAAAATTTAGGAATAAAGTCGAACTAACTCTATTTCAGATCCGAAGACAACCATCACAGCGATCGCGCCATCACAATATATTACTGTTCTTCGCCTTTTTGCTGAAGGAGCGATCGCCAATCTTCAATCGCCTTCTCCGTCCACAGCCAATTTTTAGCTAATTTATCTACCTGGAAATTTCCTGGATCGGACTTGAGAACCGTTTGCCGCAACTTAATCGCTTCATTCAAATATTGCGTCTGCTTTCCATTAGATTGACTAAGTGCAGATTTATACAATCCAAGAGCTAAACCAGCATAGGAAGTTAAAGCATCTTGAGGAACTGCTGTATTTCTGGATGTTGAATTTGTGTTTTGTTCTTTGAGAGCTAAATTCAAAGCCTTGAACCAAGCATCATTGGCTCGATTCAAATTGCCTTCTGTGTAGTAGGCAAATCCCAAAGCGTTATTATACAAAAGCGATTCTGGTTTAGCTTTGGCAGCAGTTTCCCAATAACGGCGGGCATCATCGACGCTATAGTTATTGTCTCCAGTTTGGATAGACTGCCACGCCAATCGTCCCTTGTAAAAATTCACAGAGGGATCGTCAGCTTGTTTACTGGGAATTAGTTTTAAGGAAGTTTCAGCCGCAGCTAGTGCGCCCCGATTCAGTAGTTCTTCTACAGCCAATAGCCCACCTTGCAAGTCACCCTGACTCAATTTTTCCGTAGCAGTAGCGGTGACAATTCCAGTGGCTTCTATCCCTAAATCGATATTCGGCTGCTTTTGAATCGGTCGAGAATCAGGTAGAGACTGGGCGGGAATTTCTGGTATTTTAGGCAGTGCTTGGGGGCGATTTTGCCACCACCAATTTAAACCGATCGCAGCAGCGATCGCACCGATCCCCGCAACACCCACAATCGGCCACAGTTTGCGGCGACGGGTACGATTTCTTGGTGGGGGTGGTTGCGATTGCGAAAAATTAGACTTTTGCCAATTTTCTTCAAGGTTTCCAGGAGTTGCAGGTGGCGGTGGTGGAACTTCTCCCCACAAATCTGCTGACTCTTCTGAGGAAGTCGTTTCCTCTGATATCTGGCTTTGGTGAAGACTATTTTCGTGAATTTGTCGATCCGCTTCAGTTCCAGGTTTTTGGTTATCTAGCTGACGAAACAAATCCGAAACTATCGCAGAATCTTCTTCATAGCTTGGGTCATCATACTCAATTTCATCAACCAGATCGCCCCAAGTATCTTCACCTAGCCAGTCCAACCCAGAAGAGTCCCGCGTCAAACCACTAGGAATCATGTCTTCCATTCCTAAAGGCATCTCGCTATCATCAGGTATACCAGGGTACATCGTGGAAGTTACCCCTAAAGGCGAACTATACTGATTCAGCGAATCCGCACTTGCAGATACCTCAGTTTCCTGACTTAAAAAACCATCAAATTCTGGCTGGAGATATAAAATCGGTAATGCCCAGTACATCTGGTGAGAACCATAGGCAGAGATTAATCCTTGACGCACCCGACTTACACACAAATCTACTGGATATCCCTGACTCAAATTGCGGTAAAACAATTGTGTTAGTGTCAACGCCACTTCATCAGGAATCCGTTCTGACATCGCCAAAACGCTTCTAATTCCGCGCTTCACCAGACTTTCCGCTAAGTTTCGTTCGCCAGTATCTCCAGAGGGATTTGACGCTGCTGTGTAAGCGCCCAAGCAGGAATTAAACACTGCCATTTGGATATTATTGTTGACGAGCAAACCTGCCAAATCGTCTCCAGTCAAGATTTCCGTTAAGCCAGTTCTGCGACTAACAAGATAAATTTCTCCGCCATTTGCGCCTAAGTTACTATGACCAGAGTAGTGGAGAACGTGGTATCTGCCTTGTTCTAGGGCTTGCGTCAGTTCTTCCCGTCCTGGTTGATCTAGTACAGTGAGTTCAATTTCGGGGAAACGATTGCGACTTTCACCAGGCCGTGACGTTTGACGGTGAAGTTCCGCTTGCAGTTTAATTGCTTCTTGTTTCTGCAAGTCAAGACGGACTTGATCTGAGGGGGAAGCAATTACCATCAAGACTCTGACACCACCTTGTTCTTGTGGTGTGGGCATATTTTGCGATCGCAAAGGAGAAGCCCCCAAAATTCCACTTTGGAAGCGAGAAAAAGCCACATAAGGCCCAGTAGCCAGAGGGCGATCGCCTGCGTGCATCACTTCCCAAGGCAAACGAGCTAATCTAGTGTCTTTTAGCCCCAAGCGTAAGCGTAGTACTTGTTGATGGTTCTGGGCAATACCTTGGGCAGTAATCCAACTATCTCTGAGAGTGCCTTGAAATAGGGCGTTATAAAATTGTTGACCCAACGCCACTAAATTCACAGAGTTTCTGGCGATATCGCTTTCATGCCCACCAGAGGTAAATGGATCTCCTTGCAACACCGAATTCAACGGGTCATTCATCAAATGCCCAGCAGCCATCAACCAATCAGCTATAGGCCAAGTCACCAATTCTTCTGCCAATGGTACCCCAGGCGCGACTTGTTCCGTCCGCACCAAGTAGTCATTTTGCCCTACTGGGGTTACGGAAATATGGAATTCCTGGGTCACAACTTCTCCTGTCCGCCTCCTAAATCTGGTTTGAAACGCGAAAGTTTCAAGTCGATTTTTCGCTTTCTCTGATAATTTAGATGCATCCTGCCCCTGAATGTTTCTGATTCGGTGTCGTTTTGGTTTTTCTGCCTTTACAACTTTATCCGGATCGGATTACTTGGGTCTAGAACACTTAATTGGTAGATGCACCTTGATCTTCAACTCCCCTAGTTGGCTAACACCCACTGGGGGTTTTTTTTGTTTTTGGCAAACAACAGCAATTTCTGACGCAGATATTCTCTACCAGAAAATAGTGCTTAATCCTAGAATACTTGATTAATAGATGGATGTCCCTCGATCTTTAACTCCCCTAATTGAGTTAATATCCGCTTTGGTTTTTTTCACACACGATAACAATCAATTTTCTCATAAATTTATCCGGAGCATGGTGGTTAAACCTAGAACATTTAAGTGGTAGATGCACCCTGATAACTAACTCCCCTGGTAGGCTAACGCCCACTGGGGATTTTTTTATGAAAATTGAGTCCTATTGATTAACCTTGACACACCCATTTTGTAAAGCAGCGCACCGATCGTTTAATTGGCAGGTCTATCCTGATAACTAACCCCTCTGAGGTTTTTCTCCGATCGACAAACAGTAACAACTTCAACCTCTGCTAATTTATCCGGTAGCGACCCATTTATTTTAGAAAAGATTATTGGTAGATGCACCCTGATAACTCACTCCCCTGGTTGGTTAACACCCACTGGGGGTTTTTTCTAGCTACGTCACTGCTAACGAGGCGAATGCGTCTAGTAGAGAAATGTTAGCGAGTCTTTTCCTCTCAAAGACACTACGCGTAGCTTGCTTCTCCATAAGGCTACGAGCTTTACAGGCCATCGTAGACATCGCCTCTAATTTAGTCCATTTTTCCCGGAAGATGCTAGCTGCCCCTAGAAAAGATTATTGGTAGATGCACCCTGATAACTCACTCCCCTAGTAGGCTAACACCTACTGGGGGTTTTTTTTATTAAAAAAAATAAATGACCCTGATAACTCACTCCCCTGATAGGTTAACACCCACTGGGAGTTTTTTCTACTACTTGCGTTACCAATAGCGATCGCAAATGCATCTCGTAGAGAAATCTTAGCGAGTCTTTTTCTCTCAGAGATGCTACGTGTAGCTTGCTTCTCCATAGAGGTACGAGCTTCACACCACATCGTAGACATTACCATCAACCCTAATTTAGTTCATTTTTCCGGGAAGATGCTGGCTGCCCTAGAAAAGATTATTGGTAGATGCACCCTGATAACTCACTCCCCTAGTAGGCTAACACCCACTGGGGTTTTTTTATTTAAAAAATAACTCACCTTTGTACAAATTTATCCGGAGTATAGTCTTCAACCTGAGAACATTTAATTGGTAGATGCACCCTGATAACTAACTCCCCTAGTAGGTTAACACCCACTGGGGGTTTTTTTTGCCGTAGACGCGCAGCGGTGAGCCACATAACCGGAGTACATCACTATCACTGTTGCTACTACTGGTAGACCTTGAGTATCCTCCTGTTGCCAGGATAGAGCATAACTTACTCACTCAATCCCTGAATCGGTTTCTTTTTATTGTGAGCTAGAGACGCTACTCCAAAATGATTGCTATGATATTTAATCACATTCTTAATTTTTTTTATATATTTTGACGAGTTCCCTTTTAACTTTCACTATTTGTCTGCCTCAGCAAACCTTACCTTCTCAGCACAGACTAAATATCACACTACCGCTAACAGCACTCTTGAAGCAATTGAGAACTGCTAGAAATTCCAATTTTTTAGTTGGTTGGAATTAGACGGTAATTGTGTGGTAAACAGGCGGTCTAAAATTTCTGATTTCTGTTCTGAACTGAAGTTGTCATAAAAATTTTCAAGCTTCTCAACTATTCCAAAATTTCTGAAAGCCTCTAAATTAGAATCTGGTTTTTCAATTAAAGGTTTTTGTCTATTCTGGGAATAACTAAGTATGTCTACTGTATGATTATTTCTTCGATGCACAAGCTGCATCAATAAATCCATTGCAACAGTTGGCAGAACGCGGTAGGTAGAAGTCACGAAAAAATCAAAAGTCATATTTCCTAGACGGATGCGATCGCCGTCTTTGAGCTTAATCGGCCTAACAGCCCGATTACCATTCACAAACGAGCCATTGGTACTGTTGAAATCAATTAAGTAAAAGCCTTGCTCGTCAATATGCTGAATAGCAGCGTGGCGACGAGACAGATGATTGTCAGCAATGCAAATACCACTGGTGCGATTACGACCTATCGTCCAGATTTGTTGTGGCTGTCGTAAACTCTGAGTCTGATTGTCCCCCAAGTTAGTCATCAAATAAACAGCAGCACTATCCACTACGCCATGTACGTAACCCGTCGTCTTGACTCTCCTCAACGAAGGTTGAGATAGGTTTTCTAGCTGAAGTATTTCATCTAGAAGGCTGCTGTGGTGTTCATACAACTTGAGAAATACTTGATATAAAGTTAATCGCCGTTCTATTTCCGTTTGTGCAAAGTCAGTCATTATACGTAAACCTTATACTACCTGATTTCGGTTGTAATATACATCTCCAGCCGACAATCAGGAATAATTGATTTTTTGCTTTTTGCTGCCATTTGAAAAATTTAGTGGTTTAGGATCATTCATTTTACAAATTTTAGGTGTGAGATTCCCTGTTATTTATAAGCCATAAAAAGCATGTAAATACCTTTAGAAAATTATTATGATGCTTTATTGTTTATTGTAAATAATCATTTGTTATTTGTAACAGATAAAAATCATAAAGATTTCATGAAGAATTAACAAACATCTACGTATTTTTGCTAGATATTTGGATATTTCTTAATATTTATGAGAGTGATAGCTATGGCTCAACCTAAACATTATATATGTTTGGTCAATTCTGAATAAATCTAAGTTTTTATCGAGAAGAAGCAGGGCTAATTTTCCCAGATATAAGAAAAGTTCAACCTTGTGATTCTGATAAAATGAGTGTTTTAAAATTTTTAATAAAAATGGAAAACTTAAAAGCAGGGGGGTTGAGGCTATTCTGCTAATCTCAAATAATTGACTTCAATAAAAAGGATTCATCCATCAGGATAATCTAGAACCTAATATAGGAAAATATTCGCATCTAACTATGGCGACAAAAGGAGGCTATTCCCGATGAATTACGAAACTCCATCGGTTTATAGATTGGGCTAGTTCACACTTTCAAATCACAACAAGCCTCGTTTTCCATTGGGGCGCACGGTCATCCAATTTGTTTTTGCTAGTGCTAGCTGCTCATCAGAAATTTTGGCACTGGTGAGATTAGCACCACACAGATTAGCTCCTCGGAGGTTAGCATTGCTGAGATAAGCATTGCTAAGGTCTGCGCCTCGCAGGTCTGCTCCTTCTAAATCAGCATGGTTAAAGTATGCTTTGCTCAAATTAGCATCCTTAAGATTTGCTCGAGTAAGACTAGCTCTGCCAAAGTCACTATTGTGAAGATTTGCTCCCTGAAGATTGGTTTTTTGCAATTGAGCAGAATGGAAATTTGTTTGAGATAAATCAGCACCTTGCAGATTTAGCAAATTTAAATTGTGTAAGGCAAAATCTCGTCTTCCCTTCAGATAAGCTGTTAATAAACCTTGGGTATCTAACTTTCGCCCAACTTTAGAATTTTGACCTTGTGAACCATTGCTGTTGCTACTGAAAGTTGTTGATTTGGCCATCCCAGAACCTTGGTGCGATCCCGCGGCTTCAGCTGCCTTGGCTCGTCTAGCACGAATCGCTGCCGCTACCTGTGCCACTCCAGTGCTGGTAGCAGCCGGGTTGTTACATAAAACAGCAGAATTTTCCAGGTGGTTATGTGTTCGCTCTTTAGATCCGTTATCAGATTTAATCAGCAAACCTTTTGCTAAACTATCTAAGTATGGTTCTATTTCCAATGCTCTGAGAACTTCTGCCGCAGACTGATAGCGATTACGTACAGACACCTCTAACATTTTTCGTAACACATTGCCCAAGTGATCGCTCACTTGCACAAGCTGCTCCCACATCATCTCGCCAGTGTTGGGATTGTAATCTAAATCTTTAGGAGTTTTGCTAGTCAGTAAATAAATGCATGTGACCCCCAATGCATAAATATCACTGGCGTAGACTGGACGCATAGCCATTTGCTCTGGAGGTGCAAAACCAGGAGTACCAATAGCATACGCAGTTAATGCTGTCTGTCCTGATGGGCCTGTCGCACTTTGGCTAATTTGGTTTTTGACGGCACCAAAATCGATGAGCACCATTCTAGCATCTTGAGTGCGGCGGATTAAGTTAGCTGGCTTGATATCACGGTGAATCACCTTTTGCTCGTGGATGTATTGCAACAGTGGCAAAATCTCGCTCAAAAATTGCTTAACTCCAGTTTCGCTCAAGATGCCGTTAAGTTTGACCTCCTCTTGCAAGGTATCACCACTGATATATTCTTGAACTAAGTAGAATTGCTCGCGATCTTCAAAATAGTCTAACAATCTTGGTACTTGGGGATGATTGCCAATCTTACCTAGAGTTTTGGCTTCTCGTTCAAAGAGTTCTCTGGCCATCTGTAAAACGTGTGGGGCGCTTCCTGATGGGCGTAATTGTTTGATTACGCAACTCGGTTCTCCTGGTAAGCCTTGATCGTTGGCTAGGAAGGTCGCTCCAAAGCCACCCTGACCTAATGGTTTGATCGTCTGATAGCGATCGCGCAACAGTAGTTGCGAGCCACAAGACTGACACCTTTGGCTATATACCAAATTTTCTGGATCGGAACAGGTAGGATTTAAGCAGTAGCTCATGCACTCTCAACTCGCTGCACGAATAATCACGGGGAGTGTTATACTCCCTTCCAATTATTTAGACATTAATCAACTCTTGCCAGGTAATTTTTGCTGGAAATCCTTTGAAGAGTTCCTAAAGTTTAACTGAGATTACCTAAGGTGATCGCTAAACAAGATTATTTATTATACTTACATTGGCAAATACTGTTTATGCTATTTTCTAGCAATTCGTAATTCCTAATAACGCTCTCTCAAGGTTTGTGGCGTTTATCGCGCTATTATCACATTCAGAAAATCAGCTTTAATCTGGTTTTTGCATGGGAGAATTGGTATTAAAAGGTATTGGAGGGCAGTGTCCAACGCCAGTTACTAATTTGGGGAAACCCCAGACGCTCGCGGACTCGCTCTAAGCATTGGCGCAGCCTCTCGTAGAGAAGCCATGCCAGCCATGCCGTTGGCGAACGCGAGTGCGTGTCGCAGACAAGCCTCTCGTACCACTTTGTGGAAGCAAGCTACGCGTAGCGTCTCCCTTTGGGAGAGGCTAACGCTTTTCCTTCGGAACGCTACGCGAACGCGGAGCGTCTCGTAGAGAAGGGAGAAGACCGCACTGGCTACTCTACAGAATATTCGTTGTAGAATTTTGGATGCCCAAATTTGGAGGCAATTTAGAATTATCTCCATCAGTCGTTAAGAGATTATTAGCTAGCTTTCATGTTCACACTAATCAGCTGTTCGATAAGTGCAAAAACATCACTGCGGCTGAGTTTCTCTTTACCATTAGCAAGGGCGTCAAGGGTGCCGTTTGCCAAGGTGAAGGGGATTTGACAAAAATCTAAGGCTGGCCCGGTAGGAAGGTCTTTGATATAAGCTTCTGCCAGGGCTAGATTGCGCCGGGCATACTCTTGCATATTTTCTGCACTCCAACCTTCTGGGAAGAATTCTACCCCACGCCCCAAATCTTCAGTATGGTTACGCAAGATATTAACTGCTTGTAAACCCCGGCCAAAACCAATCGCCTGGGTACGGTTCGTTTGTGTTCCATCATACCAAGCCCACAAGTCAGAAAGTAACAGTCCCACTGCACCTGCAACTCCAAAGGTATAACGATCTAAATCAGATTCTGTGTAAATTTTCCAGTTTTTTTCTGCCCAATAAGCCATTCGGTCTGCCATTGCAGCAGTGGCGTCCCAAATTCGAGGTGCAATGCTGTCTGGTGCTAGCAGTGACCATTCTCTAATTCTCAAAGTGACTTCTTCTAATGAATTCTCATACCCACTAAATCCTGCAAAGAAAGCATCTACCGCGAAGCCATCAACTCCTGCCTGCAATGTCAGGCTGATGGTTCTTAACAGCTTTGCTTTAGTAGCGTTATCTAGTTCGGGATGATCTTCAATTTCATCAATGGCACGCATACACAAATATGCCGATGCTACTGCTTCTTGCAATTCTGGCGGTAAAACACTAATTGGGATATAAAAAGTTCGGCTAGTTTCTTTGAGGATTTGCAATGCATCTCTACGTAAATTCATGTTTTCACTCCCCACTTGATTTTTGCACCACATGAAGTTTGCAGTTTTTTGATGATACTGGATATAGTTTTGACTAAACCTTAAAAACTATAGACTATAAGATACGCTAGTATTTCATCTAAAAATTGATAGTTTTTGGTGTTGCAATTAACAAAACTCTCAAATTTATCAAAGTCTAGTCTAGTATAGAGGTTTTTGGGTGCAAAAGTGTTTGAAGTGTCGTTTGATATAGCTTTCATAAACTTTTAGCAAACATATAAAGAATTATGGTAATATTTGGTTCGATATGACGAAATTGTTCTATAAGCAAACATCCATTTTAGCGATTTAAAAGTGCTTTAAGTCTGCGTTAATCTGACTAACAAAGTGGAATTATTGTATATATAAAGACAATTCAGGAAATGCTGACAACGGATAACAGCATTGGTACATAGCTTTGGATGGGTACAGTGGTTTAGCGAAGAGTTAGGGTCAGTTAAATTGGACGACATATAAGGCTGTGATGCCTGAGTTGGACTATACCTAATCTATTGGAGTCAGAAACGCCTTGCTGTTCAAAGTGACATAAAGTGACTAAAACTCCAAACAAGAAGTTCCCGTATATTTACGATATTGGCAATAATAGGGAAAATTCCATACCTTTACCCTTTACCCCACTTTTTCAAGAAGTGGGAATGAGAGGACACCTCCCCATCTGCTTTTAGCAAGAGGAGATGCCGTAGGCATTGGGGTTATTTCGCGTATTCATCAAGAATCGGTGTTATGGTCCAGATTATGTTTACATACAAACAAACCGAACAGTCTGTAATAAATTAAAAAAAATATTGAAGTATTCCTAATTATTGAATTTTATGAATCCCTTGTTGATACTGTAAATATTTTTTTTGTAATTCTTCTGGAATGGGAATAAGACGATTATTTTGCAGACTGACAAAACCACCCTTCTGGCTAGCCACTGCTGCTAACTCATTGTTAGATAAAATTTCAGCTTGCACAGTCCACTTTAAGCGTCCTAAACCACTCAGCCATAAACGTCCAATCACTCGATCGATAATCTTTATTGGACGTTTATATTCAATTTCAGTCCCAGCGATAATTGGTGTATATCCTTGCTCAATTTGTTGATTGAGTTGCCAATGTTCATCTAATAACTTTAGACGTAAATCCTCTAGCCATCTGATATACACGATATTACTCACAATTCCCATAAAATCAATGTCGTATGTTTTGACAGGAATTGCTAATACTACTTCTAATGGTCTGTGTAAATTGTTATTTCCTAGCATTATTTCTCTTGATATTTTTTAATACTGCTGGGTCTGTTCAATTAAAGTGAAGCTTCCAAGTATTGATTTAGGTGATTAATTACCCTATGGATATGAATTGAATCTCCATAAAGCTTGCTCATCATTATGCCTCCTTCCAGCGTTGCGATTATGATGGTAGCGATTTCATCAGCACTCACTTCAGGGCTAATTTCACCCTTTTCAATTCCTTTTTCAATAATTCGACAAATTAGATGTAGCCAAGAGTTCATCGCTTGTTGAGCGCGTTCTCGCAACGCCGGATGAGCATCATCACTTTCCACAGCAGTATTCAGCAGTGGACACCCTCCCTTGATCGGTGGATTTTCTGTGAAGCTACTAAACACCCCAATGATTGCTTGCAGACGTTCTAGTGCGTGGTATTTACTTCGTAATGCAAATCTGGTATGGTGCTTAATGCGAGCGATCGCAAAATCAAAAGCCTGTAGTGCCAGATCGTCTTTGCTTTGGAAGTGATTGTAAATTCCTCCTTTCTGTAATCCAGTTACACGCATAATGTCTGACATCGATGAGCCTGCATATCCCTGTTGGTTAAACAGTTCGGCTGCTTGGTGGAGAATTCTATTTTTTGTTTCTTCGCCTTTGGACATTACAGCGATTTATTAGAGTAGAGAGTTGTAAATTTACTGAACTAAAAATTACTGTAAATTGAAAATTACCGACCGAACAGTCTTTTTATTAATATCATGATATATGCTTGCAGGTCAAGTATTTTTCAACGCCGAGTTCTGAACAAAGATCTATTCGATGAAGTCAAGGTATACATAGATTTGCACGATGGCATTTGAAGTGAAGACAATATAGTTAAGTAAGTTGGCACAACGTTCAGACAACGCAGATTTCACCTGGTCATAAATACTATTAGTTTTGATGCTACCTCTACTGTCGGTAATGATAAATTTTGGCATCAACAGAAATTTCAGCAGCAATATTGGCGATTTGAGCTTTGCTAAACAGGATTTTGACTGGGTTGTAAAAACAAAATTTTCCATGAGTTATTAGACTTGCGGTCTATTATCCAGAGAATATAGCGATATACAAAGCGAATACGCTGGACGTTTGATCGCGTTTACAAGTAAAATACGGTAAGTACATCGCTTTACCGGCTTTAGTATGTAAAACCGCAAAAAAACCAGTAAGAAGTTGATTTTAGTCAAACAACTGACCTATAAGCAGTTATCAAAGTCTGTTTCAGCTAAATACCAGTTGTCATACTTCCAAAAACTTCCAGACAGGTTTTAAGTTGTCCAGTAATCCTCTGCTCTAACTTTTAGCTGGATAACCTTTTCTTGTGTCACTCATCTTTTGAGAAACACAATAACTTGCCATGACCAGCTCTATCTACCACTGGGCTGTGATTCGGCTGAGTTATTGCTCTCTAGTAGTGAAGTTCTAGCTGACTTTCTCAAACCCCCAAAGAGTATGCACTATTTATTACTACCATTCTTAAGCTTCTTCGTTGGCATCATAGTTGGTTTGACGGGAATTGGCGGAGCCTCTCTCATCACCCCAATGTTGATTTTTGTTTTTCAGGTTCCACCTTCCATCGCCGTGAGTTCTGATGTTGTAGCTGCCACATTAATGAAGGTTGTTGGTAGCGTCAAGCATTGGGAACAAAAAACCCTGGATACAGAAGTTGTCAAATGGTTGGCCTTTGGAAGTGTTCCGGGCTCATTGTTCGGAGTGGGGATTTTGCACTTCATTAAACATACAGGTGAGTATAGCCTGGATAATATCTTGCTCCGTTTGCTAGGTGGGATGATTTTGCTAGTCACAGTGTTAGCACTAGTGCAATTGTTGTTATTGACTTTTTTCCCAAAATTTAATTTACCCGAACTGCCAAAGTTAGACTTAGAAACTAACTTTGGTCGATTTATAACAATTACTTTGGGAGCAATTTTAGGCTGTTTTGTCGGTCTAACTAGCGTCTCTTCAGGTTCAATGTTTGCCCTAGTGCTGATTGGGTTTTTCCGCCTTGATGCACGGAAGCTAGTGGGTACTGATATTTCACACGCAGCAATTTTACTGCTGTTTACAGCCCTTGGTCATCTTAGCCTGGGAACAGTTGATTGGAATTTGGTACTGCCTATATGGTTAGGCTCTGTGCCTGGGGTGTTACTAGGTGCTAAAATCTGCCAAGTAGCTCCGCAACGGCCACTACGATTTATTATTTACGCCATTTTAATGATGGTGAGTTGGAAATTAGTTCATCAGGTGTAACCAATTTGAGATTTTCAATTCCAAATCCAACATCCAAGATTGATTAACTTCTTACCCAAAGAGTAGAGTGAATGTACCTCGCTCATACATAATGAACAGACCCAAGCCAATTAACACAAAAGGTACGGCAGCTTTACCGTAGCGACTTAAAATATTAGCAATGGTAGGTTGACGGCTTAAAAAATAAGCGATCGCACACCAAACCCCTACCATGATAAAAAATATACCTAAAATTACTCCCAAACTGGCAAGGTTATGACCAGCGAACAAAGGGATATATATACTAATATTGTCACCACCATTAGCGATCGTTACTGCTGCCACTTTATAGGTTTGGGGGTGCAAAATACTCAAAATAAAAGACAATACCGGGTTAGTAGGTGTAGGCTCTCTAAAATCACTACTGACTGTCTGAACTGTTATAGTTTCTTCTTTTCTAGATATTAATTGTTGAATACCAATTGCTATTGGTAGTAGTCCTAACAATCCTATCCATTCTCGCTGTACAACCAATCCACCAAAAAATCCTGGTAAGCTAGCGATGATAATGGCTGTAAAACCCAGATATTGACCGAGTAAGATATGCCGCCGCCGGAAATTAGCATCTACTTGTGAAAAAAATATTAACAAGATAATGATGTCATCAATGTTAGTGGCGATGAAGGCAATTATCCCTTCACTGAAGGCTGTCCCTAGCTGACTCATGCTTGATTTTTAGAATCTACGATTTACCACCATACCAAATTAACCTTTCAAGTAATTGAACTACACCACTCCCAATACCTTTCGGTTAAGGGGAAAAGGGGAAGGAGAAAAGGGAAAAGAAAAACCTTTAACCTTTTCCCCAAACCCAATTTCAAGTTAAAAATGCTTAACCGAACAGTATTGACACCATTCCCCACTCCTTATTCTCCATCTCAGTCGTAGTCTAAATACCTGAAAACTGCTGTTAAATATGAGCGAGTTAGTTACTGAAATTACTACAGGGGCAATTGCGTTCATTGCCACTAACATTGATGATATTGTCATTCTATTGTTGTTTTTTTCTCAAATAAATGCTAACTTTCGCCCCCGGCATATAGTTGCTGGCCAGTTTCTCGGTTTTACAGTTCTGTTAATCCTTAGCCTTTCGGGTTTATTCGGTGGATTAGTTTTATCAAAAAACTGGATTGGATTACTTGGTTTACTACCAATGTCTATAGGTATCAGTAGCTTAGTGAATCAGGAAGAAGATTCATCAAAAGAAGTTCTAGCTGCCACAGAAGAAGCTGAAGCATCAACAATTACTAGCTTTTTATCTCCCCAAGCTTATAGTGTGGCAGCTGTTACCATTGCTAATGGTAGCGATAATATTAGTGTCTATGTGCCTTTATTTGCTAGCTGCAACTTAGAGAGTTTTTTGGTAATTATCGGATTATTTTTTCTCTTGTTAGGAGTTTGGTGCTACGTTGCATACAAATTAATTAACAACAGAGTTATAGCTGATGTATTGACTCACTATATTAATAATCTTGTGCCTTTTATTCTGATCGGATTAGGGGTTTTTATTGTATTAAAAAGTGAAGCTTTAAGTCCAATAAAACTAGCTGCTAGTGGTGTCTGTTTGATGATTTTGGTGAAAAATAATGAAAGTAACGATAAAATTGGCGAAAATTCTAGTAGATAACAAAGCTAATTTTAGATTTTAATTTAAATGCGTTTACCTTGAGTGGCAAATTCCTCGATTACTGGCTTATCAACGCAGACTTGAGCTTCCGTATTCAACATCCATTCAGCAACGGTTACATACTGCCTTTGAGTCGTAGATTTTACTATCTTTTTCTTGAGAACTGAACCAGTACCTAAAATACCTAATGCAACTAAACCCCAAGCAAAACTTGATTCAGGAATAGTAACTGGTTGTGATGCCGTGATGAAGCTAACATTTACATTTTCATCAACAACTTGCAAAACACTTTCTTGATTGAATCGTTGAGTGTATTTATTAATAATGTTGTAGATAGAGTTTTTGTTTTGCTGAGTATCGTTAAAAAACAAGGAAATACTCTTAGACTTTTCTTCAATAATATTGCCTGTGCTGTCTAAATACTGTCCATTAGCATCGAAAACAGTTAATCCATCTGGAAAAAGAGGGGTAACGACATTATTTAAAAAGCTTTGAAAATCATTATTAGAAACCTCGCCACCTCCGGGAATATCGCGCCCAAAGTATAAATCTGTTCTGATGAATTTGTTAGTTGGAGTATCATTCAATATATCACTTGGGTCAAAACTCACTTTCACATCTTCATCTGCAACTTGCAAAACACTTTCTTGATTAAATTCTTGAGTGTATTTACTAACAACGTCATAGATGGATGCTTGATTTTTGGAGGTATCTGTAAAAAAGAGCGTTACGTCCTTGGACTTTTCCTTGATAATAGTACCTGTGCTGTCTAGATACTGCCCATTAGCATCGAAAACTGTCAATCCATCTGGGAAGCGAGGGGTAATGACATTGTTTAAGAAAGTTTGAAAATCATTATTAGAAACTTCCCCATCTCCGGGAATATCGCGCCCAAAATATAAATCTGTTTTAATAAATTCGTTACTAGGAGAATTTTGAAATAAATCGCCTAAGCCGAAACTAACATTTACTCCTTTATTTGAGACTCGCAAAACGCTTTCTTGATTAAACTGTTGGTTATACGCCTGACTAATGTCGTAAATAGAGGCTTGATTTTTCGGGGTATCTTCAATAAAGAGAGTGACGTATTTAGATTTTTCCTGAATAATATTGCCTGTATTGTATAAGTATTGTCCGTTGGCATCAAAAACTGTTAATCCATTTGGGAAGCGGGGAGTAATGATATTGTTTAAAAATGTTTGAAAATCTCTATCAGAAACTTCTCCACCACTAGGAATATCGCGTCCAAAGAATAAACTTTCCTGGATAAGGGAAGCAGCATCTGCCCTGAATGCAGTAAATGAAATCCCAATAGAGAGCGCTACACCTGTCGCTAAGGTTGTAGAAATTTCGGTGAAAATATTCTTCACTATTAGATTAGGCATTAGTTATTTTTCCGAAAAGCTAGATTTGACACTCTCTGTTCTAAAGACACTGAGATTCTTGAATCTAAGATATAACTTGCTCAATCAAGCTGACGCGAGACTGAGTAGAGGTTTCATATTTTAGACCTGTAGAGACGCGAAATTTGATTGGGTTACGCTAACGTCCTGTTGTGCTAATGCGTCTCTAGCAAGGATTTTGGGCTTAACTGATGGGGATTGAGACCCCACCTGAATCAAACTTTACTCAACCACTCATTCTCCTCTGGGTCTTTGAATAGTGAGGTGCTGAGGTAGCGTTCGCCGAAGCTAGGCTGGATCATCACGATGAGGCGACCTGCATTTTCTGGTCGTTGTGCCACTTGAATAGCCGCGTATAAAGCAGCGCCAGTAGAAATCCCCGATAGCAATCCTTCTTCTTTTGCGAGGCGACGGCTGTAAGCGATCGCTTGCTCATCTGCTACCTGAATCACTTCATCTACCAGTTCTGAACGGTAAATTGCTGGGACAAATCCCGCGCCGATACCTTGAATTTTGTGAGGACCTGATTTACCGCCTGCTAATACCGGGCTGTTGCTTGGTTCAACTGCGATCGCTTGGAAACTCGGCTTCCGTTTTTTAATAACTTCTGAAACTCCCGTAATCGTCCCACCAGTACCCACTCCCGCCACGAGAATATCTACCTCTCCATCGGTATCATTCCAAATTTCTTCGGCTGTGGTTTCAGCGTGAACTTTCGGGTTGGCGGGGTTGCGGAACTGCTGCAACATATAAGCATTGGGCGTTTTAGCTACAAGCTGTTCTGCATGAGCGATCGCTCCTCGCATCCCTTCTACCCCTGGCGTTAACTCTAGTTGAGCGCCATAAGCTTTGAGCATGGATCGTCTTTCGTGGCTCATTGTGTCAGGCATCGTTAGAATGAGATGGTAGCCCTTGGCAGCTGCCACCATCGCTAGCGCAATTCCTGTATTTCCAGAAGTCGGCTCTACTAAAACAGTTTTTCCGGGGTGAATCAAGCCTGCTTCTTCCGCCGCTTCCACCATACTCGCGCCAATCCGGTCTTTCACAGAAGATGCTGGATTCATGCTTTCTAGCTTCACCACAATCCGAGCAACCGCTCCTGAAGCTTGGGGAATCTTGTTTAATTGAACTAAAGGAGTTCGGCCGATTAACTCTGTGATATCTTTCGCTATCCGCATGGGGGTACTCCGTCGTGTCTAAATATAATACATTGGACTCTGCTGGGCGCGAGTTTCTCTTTCCTCGCACAAGTCTTGGAGTGTATAACGACCCAAAACTTCTATTGAGGCAGCGTTAGCTTGCTCCCAAACTTCATAAACCAGAGTCTTTTCCAGAGTCGGAGAGTTAGAGGTATCTTTCTCTTTCCGCTCGCCTTCAACCAAAGTGACAATTTCAAGTATTGTAATCTGCCAAGGTTCCCGAACTAAAACGAAACCTCCTTTAGAGCCGCGTTGACTCTGCACCACACCAGCACGCCGGAGGTTGGTCAAAATTTGTTCCAGATAGCGCTCAGGTATAGGTTGCTTGGCAGTAATCTCGCTCATAGTTAAAGGAAGTTTTTGTCCGTGGTGGCTTGCCAGTTCTAATAGTGCCAGCAGCGCATATTCCACTTTGGAAGACAGATCCAAGAGAGCGTAGTTTTGGCTATTCAACACTGTACTCAACATACTACGGTGAATTGAGGGACTTATCGCAGTTTATGCGAAATTAATTTTTTTCAACTGTGGAATGTGATAGCATCCCACTTATTACCCACAAAAACACTATACTCTATCGAATTACCGTAGATTTTGATATTACACAATTCCCATATAAGGACTCGATCTTTTTCTGGGAATCATCCTGAGTTTCTGTTTTCAGAGCCTCACCTACCAAAAAAAATCTCAACAGAGTATGCTACTAACTGATTTGCGAACCATTTTTGAGCGTGATCCAGCAGCCCGTAACTGGCTAGAAGTATTGTTCTGTTACCCTGGACTGCAAGCTCTAGTGTTTCATCGATTGTCACACTGGCTGTATAAAATTGGAATTCCCTTCATACCAAGATTCATATCTCATATTAGTAGGTTTTTAACCGGAATTGAAATTCATCCTGGGGCATTAATTGGCCAGGGAGTGTTTATTGACCACGGGATGGGAGTAGTGATTGGCGAGACTGCAATCGTGGGCGACTATGCTCTGATTTATCAAGGTGTCACCCTTGGCGGAACTGGGAAAGAAAGCGGCAAACGCCATCCAACTTTAGGTTCTCATGTGGTTGTGGGAGCAGGTGCGAAGGTATTGGGAAATATTCAAATTGGCGATCGCGTCCGTATTGGAGCCGGTTCTGTGGTGCTACGAGATGTCCCCAGTAACACTACTGTAGTTGGGATTCCAGGGCGCGTAACTCGTCAGAACAACTCGTCTAACAACGTTCTGGATCATGATAAAGTACGTGACGTAGAAGCTGAAGTCATCCGCGCTTTATTTGAACGCGTCAAGTCTCTAGAGAAACAGTTTGAGCAGTTGGAACAATCAAGTTTGTCCCCAACTGAGCTTGGCGACGAATTAACCGACAACCCTAAGAGTAATAATTCTGATGGGATGATAGAAGATTTTCTTGATGGTGCGGGAATTTAATTTAGGAAATTGGACATTGGGCACAAGAGGCAGAGGTGCAGAGGGGCAGAGGGGAAAAACTTACTGCAACTTCTCCTCGGTCACTGAGCGTAGTCGTTGGCGTGGTCACTGAGCGTAGTCGAAGTGCAGCCTCTCGTAGAGAAGTGCTGCTCCTCTGCTCATCTCTCCCCTCTTTAAAATACCCATAGGTTCTTATAACCTGATATAAATGTAATACTACGGTTAATTTATCGGAGAATAGTTTTATATAATATGGTGTCTTTGTACACAAGCTTATCTAGTTCAAGCAGTAACAATACTAAGCAACTTTTTGCCCGTAGGTCATTTCTGCCAGAGCATCATAACGACCTTTGGAAGATTGAAACGGGTTTTGTGAGAACTTTTAGCTATCTGGAAGATGGTACAACTGTTGCTTTAGGATTGTGGGGGCCTGGAGATGTCGTTGGTAAGAGGTTGTCAAAATTAGAACCTTATCAGATGGAATGCCTAACTAAAGTGGAGGCAACAGTTTTACCTCTAGAGGAGTGGACTGAACTAACAGAAACTCTACTGGCCCATATCCAACAGGCTCAAGAATTGATGATTATTCGTAGCCATAAAAAAGTGGATACTATGCTCATCAAGCTATTGGCATGGTTATCCAAAAAGTTTGGTTCGGAAGTTGAGAAGGGACGTTTAATAGATATGCGTCTGACTCATGAAGACCTGGCGGAAATGCTCGGTTCAACTCGTGTTACGATCACTCGTGTTCTTGGGCAGTTTGAACAAGAGGGCTTGATCGATCGTCTTTCCCTACATCGAATTGTCCTAAAAGAAGAAGAAATTTGGTACTACGAAATTTAGATTATTTCAGTAAAACCAGCTATCGCCGTCAGCATTCGGCTTACCCACAATTCTAAGATTCAAAGATTCTAGGTAAGCTAAACCGCGAGAAATTTGTGGCACTGTTCCCCGCAGTTCAATGTCAAAGCATCCTTCTGCATCTGCACTTGGTTGTAGCATAGCCTTGGTAATATTAACTACCAAGCCACAAGTAGAAATTAACTGCGAAATCACGGGCGCTTGCAGATAGCATTTGGGAATATGTATCCGCAGACGAATCTGAGTGACTTGGCTTTTTTCAGAAACTGAAGAAACCAGTGATAATCTGTTTTGGGAATTGTTTTTTTGGTTATTTAGTGTTGCCATTAAATAGTGATGATTTTATTTTATTAATTAGCGTAGGCGTAGCCCGTCGTAGACATCGCTATAAACGCTAGACAAATCCAGCCAAATCGGTAGTCCCAGTTTTTCTAAATAACTCAAGCTAGAGTAGAGTTGCTTTGTTCTCCCCCACAAATCCAAGTCAAACCAGCCGTCATCTTGCGTATCGGGTTGAAGTATAGCACTGGTGATATTGACTGTTAGACCATAACGAGAAACTAACTCGGAAATCACTGGTTCTTCGTAATAGGATTTTAAGACGCACAGTTGCAAGCGCAATCGATTGGTTTGACCCAGAGAAATCCATTGCTGGAATTGTTCTTGCCATTTATTTGTCAGCTGTGCAGAGTCTTTGGGACTCAGTTTGGTAGCTGGATTTGGGAAAGGTAGAGTGTGCTGGTTGGGTTGAATTTGGTTAGCGATCGCTAGTTGCAGTAAATTCACTCCCAATCCTTGCAAGTAAGATAGGCTATTTGTCAGTTTTTGAGGATTTCCTGAAAGTTCCAAATCAAACCAGCCATCGCTGTCACTGTCGGATGTCAGGGATGCAGCTTTGATATTGACAGTTAAACTATAACGAGACACCAGCCGAGAAATTACAGGTTGTCTATTATACCGTTGAGGCACAAGAATTCGACTGTGGACTGAAGCAGGTTCTACAGATTTACTCTCAGACATCAGATTAATTTCCAATAGCCATACCTACGGTGGTAACAGAGCGACTGGTGAGCGGAGTCGAACCATGCCGAAGTCCTACGCAATTTTTGGGTTTGGCAGAAAATCTTACTAATGCCGTGCTCCTACAATTTAACTGTGTGTGGTTGAATATCAGCCTCATAGAAATTTTCATATTTCTGGCTTTTTATTTAACTACGGCAACTCTACGGATTTAATGGATTTAATTGTTATTTACAGGAAAATATCACAAAGTCCGCAAAAAAGCAATCAGCAAATTAACGTAAGTTAGGAGCAGTTTATGTAGAGTACTTGACACTAAACGAATTGAGAAGTTATTTCATCTGTCTCTTCGCTGATATCGTTATTATCTTGGAATCAAAACTGAACGCATCCTTTTTACCCGACCTCACCAAATCGCGTTGCTCCCGTTCGATGTTCTTGTGAGAGAATAAGTTACACATAGCTTTTAGGGACTTACATGAATAAACCCTAAAATATCATCACCTGACCCTGCAACTGGGGAATGTCGTTTACAAGATTTAAGTTTTAATAAGCACCGTATTTATTTACGAGTTCTTTACATTCTTTTTCTAATATCAAGCATCAAGATTGAGACGCTCAAGTCTTGCATTAACTATCTTGAGAATTGACCGCCTTAAACAACTTTAATAACGTGAGTGCAATCTATATGAACTTTAAACAATTTGGTGTATTACTGTCTATATCTACAATTTTTGGAATGAACGTTATTGCGACCAAGGCTTTGGCTCAAGATTTGCCTAGTATTTCTTTTGGAGCAATAACAACGGTTGGATGTAGTGTTGCAAATCAGCCGACTGGATCTGTCCGTAGAACCTTACCAATCACCTTGGATAACATCAGTGCAAGCGAGGGTCAGCGTCAAAGGTGTATTTTACGTGCTCAGACTTTTATTCCTAGTGGTTTCTTCGTCAAAGATATACAGATACTGTACAAAGGAAGTGCTACAGTTAGTTCAATGAGTAAAGGTGCTAGCTTAAGCAGAACCTATAGCTTTAGTGGTGGTGCTCTTGGTCAAGCCATATCTCCCATTAAAACTACCAAGTTTACATCTAGCGGTTCTAATGGATTTGCAAAGCAAGATGGTATTGCTGTTCTATCTACTTCATGTGGTGGACAAGGACTATTAGGTATTAATATAATTGCACAATCATCACTAGGAAGTTCTATAGACCTTTCCAAAATAGTAATATTTTCTGGTAAGCTGTCACGTTGCTAAATTTAATAAACTGCATTACTTTCATTTTTAATTTTTAGCTCCCACTTAATCAGACCACCTTCATTAAGCAATTTACTCGACTTATTTGCCAGAGATTTAGCGATTGATGTTGGGGAATCGCCTCATATAATACCGCCTCTTTTTTTATCAACCGAAAGTCTGCGGCTTTCCTGGTATCGTTTTAGCGTGAATTAAGATGGGATTATCCAAAGTTTTTGCCTCTTGGAAATCCTATGCACCTCTTTACATCCGACTTGTGTATACACGGTAGCAAAGAGTGGGGAACAAAAGAAATGCATATTGCCTTACAAACGGTTAGCAGGGGGAAAGGAGAGAAATAGCTCCTCATTGCCAATAACCGCAGCTTTACCGACGGACACCACTACCGTCACAAAGATTAAAACCTCTTAATACTTAGTTAAATTAAATACATCCAGAAGGATGAAGGCAAATCTCTCGAACGACATGAGCCATCCACACGCAACTACGTGGGACTTAGTTAGTACTTGAGCTAATTATTAATAAACTAACAGGTAAGTGCTGGCGCGATCGCGAAAACTTTAAACTTTAAGTTCATATCCTAAAATTACCTTCTTCTTTCCCCTGTTAGGATATTAATCAGCATAAGATAGTCGGTTAAATTTTGATTATAAAGTTTGATGATTAATATTACTAAATTCAATAAAATTGACTTTCTCGTTTTGATTGCAATTGTGGTTATTGGTCTTATACATTTACCTTTTCCATTTGATGGAGATCAAGCATTTTTTAGGCTTGGTGCTTTGGAGATGCAACAAGGAAAGTTACTTTATCGTGATTTTTGGGATGTGAAGCAACCGGGGATTTTTTGCTTTTACTTTTTGGCAGGAACTTTATTTGGTTTTAATGAGATTGGTATCCATCTCTTTGAACTTATTTACATGGTGTTTCTGTCTATAATATTGTTGCTGAGTCTAAAAAGCTATTTTCGGCATCCGATAATCGCAAGTCTAGTACCTTTGTTAACGGTTGGCGTTTACTATACTGTTTCAAAGCCTTGGCATCTGACTCAAGTAGAGGCACTGGTTAGTTTGCCTTTATTTACTTGTGTTTGGTTGACTTCTCAATCTTTTCAATATGAAGGTAGAAAAAGATTTTTTCTACTTTTACTATCAGGCTTTATTGGTGGAATTGTCATCACATTTAAATTAATACTTCTGTTAATATTGCTTTCATTTTGGCTAACTCTTTTAATCTATTCTGTGCTAATCAAACGGGAGCCAATTCAAAAAGTTTTTGTAGAAATATTTATTCCAATTTTTATGGGGATTATATTTCCTATTTTATTTATTGTTAGCTATTATGCCTGGTTTAATAGTTTACCAATTTTGTATCAAACATTCTTTTTATATCCACCTCGGATTGTTGCTAATTCCCAATTTGACCCAAGTGGGCTTTTTGCAGGAATAAAATGGTTCTTAAATAATTTTTACCCTCTACTTTTAGCAGCTACTGTTGCAGTAGATGTATCATTGCGTAAGTCTAAGAATATATTGACTTTGCTACTTGTGATTTGGTGTATTTTTGCTTGGGGTGTGATTGTTCTACAACGTGGCGCATTTTGGGAATACCATTATTTACTATTGTTTGTACCTTTAGGTATTTTAGCTACTAAAGGATTAGATGTTTTATGGGAGTCTTTAAAAAAATTGAGTTCCCCATTTACTACAATCTTGCTAATATTTTTGTTTTTCTTGCCTTTATCTAATACTCTTATAAAAAAGAGCGTTGTTCTGGTTAATAACAACTTTGCTTTAACTGAAGATACACGATTTAAATATCAGACTGTTTTTAGAGAAAAATATCCATCTCTTCGTTCAGAGGCTGAATTTATCTCCCAACCAGGAAGTCTTCCTGGTAATATTTATGTAGCTGGCGATCCATCTATTTACTACTTCTCCAATCGAATTCAGGCAACATCACTACGTGGTTGGGCACTTGAATATTTTCTGCCTGAGCAATGGACAAAACTTCTACAAGAGTTAGATTCATCTAAGCCTCCTTATATCTTTATTGATTATATTCAGCAGCCTACTATCAACAAAAATTTCCCAAAAATGCTAGAATTTCTTGAGGGAAAATACCGTATTTTACGTCAAAATGATAACGGTATTTGGTATACGCTTTTGTAGAAAAATCACTACAGCAATTCTAAATAATTCATGAAAAACAAGATCCCCGACAACTTTTACGAAGTTGCAGGGTGGTTTCATACAAGCAGAGAAAAATAATAATGATTTATGGAGGGTGGAGAAAAATGGGTAGATAAAGGGTATGAATCTCATTGAACAATTGCAGGAAGTCCCAGATTATCGGCACATCCGGGGACGAAGACATGAGTTATGGTTAGTGTTATTGCTCATATTGCTGGCAGCAATGACTGGGTATTGGGGCTACCGACCATTGGAGGATTTTACCTAAATACACAGACTTGGCTATTGCCCACAGATTTATCTCTCATGATGTTGACAAACTCCTTATCCTTGTGGAATGAAACAGACCTGCCTTGGAAAGGGGGGATTAAGGGGGTAAATCCAATTTACTCCTTAGAAAGATCCAGCAATCATTCCAGCAAGTAAAATAAAACCAATCCACACATTTTGCCGGAACATCTCACCGTAAGCAGAATTGGGTAAGTGTCGGTCTGTTAATCGTAGAGACTGCCAAACCCATCCGATAGTAGCAACTGCAAGGCCAATCCAGAAAGCTAAGTGCAGATGTATAACTACGCCTAACCAAGACAATAATAAGATTGTGCCAGCAAAGAAAATTCCAATGGCTAGAGGGGCATAATTACCAAAAAATAGGGCGCTAGAATTAACACCAATGCGGCGATCGTCTTCTTTGTCGCTCATGGCGTAAACTGTATCAAATCCCAATGTCCACAGTACTGTCGCACCCCAAAGCAACCAAGTTGGTTGAGAAATGCTTTGCGTTACTGCACTCCAGCTAATCAAGACCCCAAAACCCCAAGCGATGGAAAGCACCAGTTGCGGTACGGGAAACACCCGCTTTGCACCTGGATAAAGCAAAATTACAGGCACTGCTGCTACGCATAACCAGAAACTCAGGGGGTTAAGATAAAAGGCCAAGACTGCTGCACACGCTAAAGAGACGATCGCAACTACAATCCCAACTTTCACAGATAAGGCGCGAGAAGCGAGGGGGCGATCGCGTGTTCTCTCCACTTCTGGATCGATATCCCGATCCCACAAATCGTTGATAACACACCCAGCCGCACTCGTGGCCAGAGTACCCAATATAATCACACCAACCAGAGGTAAAGGCGGTTTTCCTGAAGCTGCCAAAAACACAGCCCAAAGGGCAGGAATCATTAAAATTAACCGCCCTTCTGGTTTATGCCAGCGTAAAAGCCGGATAATTACAAGCCAAATTGGTGACTGGGGGCGTTCTGGCGTCGTTAACATAGAAATCAACAAATAGCTTTAGAGAGATGAATTCACACTTCTTTACATCTATAGAATAACGTTATTTGTTATTTGTAAAAACATAACCCCCAGTGGCAACTTTAAATAGTCACTGCGGTTATAAATAGTAGGGTGAATATACATAGCTCAGTTACCCTCGATCAAGCTGAGTTGCGAATGCTGAGTATTTTTTAATTTACTCAATATTCAGCACTGGCTCAACGCTCTGCTACCGCTAACAGCACTCAATCTGAGCAAGTGTGTTGTCATAAATATCAGTGCTAGCTACCCCGACGTATCACCGTTTGCCATCATTTCTTAATAAAGAGAGAAAACTAGATGCTGAATTTAGTTTCTAGCTGGGAGAGTATTCCTACTCAACCATCTAAGCAACATCGGATTATTGCTGCCATTGACCTGGGAACAAATTCTCTACACATGGTAGTAGTCAAGATTGACCCCACACTACCAGCTTTCAGCATTATTGCTAGAGAAAAGGAAACCGTGAGGCTTGGCGATCGCAATCTTACCACTGGAGAACTCAAACCAGAGATAATTGAAAAGGCGATCGCGGCTTTAAGACGCTTCCAAGAAGTTGCCAAAACTATCAACGCTGAAACAATTATCGCTGTGGCAACTAGTGCTGTGCGAGAAGCCCCCAATGGTAAAGATTTTTTGCACACAATAGAAACGGAGTTGGGTTTAAGCGTTAACTTGATTTCTGGTCAAGAAGAAGCGCGGCGAATTTATCTTGGTGTGCTATCGGGGATGGAATTTAATAACCAGCCCCACATGATTATTGATATTGGCGGTGGTTCCACAGAATTGATTTTAGGCGATAGTCACCAAGCCCGTACTCTCACCAGTACCAAAGTTGGTGCAGTGCGACTTACTAGTGAGTTAATCACCACTGATCCCATCAGCAACACTGAGTTCCAGTATCTGCAAGCTTATGCACGTGGGATGTTGGAACGTTCTGTAGAAGAAATCTTAGCAAACCTAGAGTTAGGGGAATCTCCGCGTTTGGTGGGTACGGCGGGTACAATTGAAACCCTGGCGATGATTCATGCACGAGAAAAGTCGGGTGTTATTCCTTCCACTCTCAACGGCTACCAATTTAGTTTTAAAGACTTGCAAGAGTTGGTAAATCGCTTGCGGAAACTGAGTAATTCCGAAAGAGCTGAGATTCCTGGTATGCCAGAGAAGCGCCCTGAAGTTATCCTCGCTGGCGCAGTCATATTACAGGAAGCAATGACCCTTTTGGGTAGTGAATCGATTACAGTTTGTGAGCGTTCTCTGAGAGAAGGCGTAATCGTAGACTGGATGCTAACCCACGGTTTAATTGAAGATAAGCTGCGCTACCAAAGTTCAGTTCGGGAACGGAATGTTCTCAAACTCGCAGATAAATACCATATCAATTTAGAATACAGCGATCGCGTCGCAAAATTTGCGGAGAGTTTATTTGACCAAACTCAAGGTACTCTACATCATTGGGGAACTGATGAACGACAAATGCTCTGGGCAGCCGCCATATTACACAATTGCGGTCATTATATCAGCCATTCGTCTCATCACAAGCACTCTTACTATTTAATTCGCAATGGTGAATTACTCGGTTATACAGAAACCGAGATTGAAATTATTGCCAATTTAGCGCGTTATCATCGCAAATCGCCGCCCAAGAAAAAACATGAAAACTACCAGAGTTTGCTGACTAAACAACAGCGACAAATTGTTAGTCAATTAAGTGCGATTTTAAGATTAGCAGTAGCATTAGATAGGCGACAAATTGGTGCAGTCGCTCAAGTGCAATGTGAGTATTATCCACAACTTAATCAGGTCAACCTACTAATTTTCCCAACTCAATTGGATGATGATTGTGATTTAGAACTTTGGAGCTTAAATTATAAAAAAGGAGTGTTTGAGGAAGAGTTTGGAGTGAAATTAGTAGCGAGTTTAGAAAATTCTAGTATTCCTAACTTGTCTTAGAAGGTGGGGTGCGTTAACTAGTGTAACGCACCTGCACATAGCTTATGTTGGGAGCATTCACTGGAATGAAACACCGAGCGATTGGAAATCGCGGCTACACAAACGAACGCGAGTGCATCTCGCAGATAAGTCCGCCTACGCGGACTCTCTGAAACTCGCGCAGGCGGGTTTAGTTTGTATAGCGCCAGACTTCTAGTCTGTTCGCGTAGCATGCGCCTTAGCGCAGGGCGATCCACCAAAAGTGGATGCTCCCGCTTATGTTTATGCTTGCGATCGATAATCAGCTTGAGAAGTTAGTCTCAATATAAAAGCTTAAGGTAAAAATCAAAAAATTTATTTAATTAATGACTTTTTAAGAAGGTATTATTAACAAATAATATTCTATTATACAACAAAAATCTTAATTAAATTTGCAAAATGTATCGAGTTAAAAAAATATATCATTTTGACATCTAACTTAAGGATGAATTTATAACTGTCCCAAGGAACCATTTAAAAACAAACATTAGTAATTAGAATAGAATTAACAATCTATTAAATGTAGGTTATGTTGCTAGTGGATATCTAAGCCGGGAAACTTAGATATCCTTATATAAAATTTCACTAGTTTAATAAGTAATCAAGCAGACATAATATTGAGGGCTGCAAAAGAAACTTGCGCAGATTTTTACCGCTAGGTATGGCGATGTCTACGACGGGCTACGCTTACGCAGTTGTCTGGACACTTCAAGGTAAAATTTCGGTAGGCTCCTCACTGATGCGTGGGGTAGAGGATAGTTGCCAAAGTCAAATGCAATGTTTCTTTGAGCGATACTAATTTAGTCTTACACATCCTAAAGTAATTACGGTATAAATCAACTTGCACGCATTCTTTCTGACGCTCCCCAAGAGTTTTTTCCTTTTTTAGTAATTTGAAGATAAGTATCATGTTTTACACAAAAAACGATAGATACCGTATGATTTTTATTGGTTGAAAAGTATGTTTTTTGGGGAGGGTAATGTGATGCGCTTACCGACTCGACAGCAACGACACCAACAATTAATAGAGAAATACATCCTATCGCGCCGTACTATGCTAGCTCTATTAGGTCTAGCCTGTACCCCTGGCTTGGAAAACTTGGTCAGAGGCGATACTCACCCTTCAAAGCCAAGTCCTCCTGTCAATCCGCACATCCCAACTTTACCGCAACACGATCCGCTCAAATGCCAGCAAGAGCGTCAACAGCAGTTACAACAAATACGTCAAGAATATCAGATTGCATCGCGGCTACCAGCTTCTGTCCGTGTGGCAACTTTACCTGCCCAAGAGATTTTTTCTGAAGGGTATAACAATAATCGGGGAATTTTGGCAGAGAAAGTAGCAGCGAATCAACAGGCGTTTTTCAAGAATCCTCAATTATTTCTCAAGTTAGAAGACTACGCTGCGGTTTTTCCTATTCTGCCCTTACCAGATGTAGCCAAGAAGAACAACTTCCAAAGCGATGCCACATTCGCGCAACAGCGGCTTTCTGGCCCCAACCCAATGGAACTAACCAATGTCTTGACACTCAATTACAGCCTGACTCAAAAACTTGGAATAACGGATGAGATTTTTCAAACTGTGCTTAGAAGTGTATATAGAAGAGGCTACGTTAGAGAAACTCTCAAAAGTGCTACTCAAAATGGCAATCTGTTTGTCACCGATTATGCATTACTTGATAGTGATACCGTTACTCCGAAAAAGAATCAATTTCTTACTGCCCCACTTACACTTTATTATTGCGATCGCAGTCGCAGAGATTCACGCTTAATCCCTATTGCCATCCAACTAGGACAAGTTCCCGGAATCAGCCTGCTTTGTACACCAATGGATGGGGTTGACTGGACTTTAGCTAAACTGATCGCTCAGATGGCTGATTTTTATGTCCATGAGTTAGTACGTCACTTGGGGCAGACCCATCTTGTTTTAGAACCAATTGCACTAGCTACTGTTCGCGAACTAGCAGCTCGCCATCCCGTGAATGTGCTGCTAAAACCCCATTTTGAGTTCACAATGGCAATCAATGCCCTTGCGGATCGGGTACTAATCAATCCTGGAGGATTGGTAGATATCATTTTAGGAGGCACTCTTGAAAGCTCACTTAACCTTGCAAATCAAGGTGTTAGTGAGGTTTTTAACAATTTCAGCAAATTTGCTCTTCCTACTAATTTACGCCAGCGCGGTGTCGATGACCGTTCTGTATTGCGAGATTTTCCCTATCGTGATGACGGCTTGCTAGTGTGGAAAGCCTTAGAAGAATATGTTAGTCAATATGTAGCAATTTACTACAAATCCAACCGAGATATCCGTGAGGATTTTGAACTACAAAATTGGATACAAGTTTTACAAAGACCCATTAGCGAGCAAGGTTTTGGTATAGTTTCTTTACCATCCCGTCTGACCAACCGCGACCAGTTGATCGATCTACTCACACAAGTCATTTTTACTGCTGGCCCACAACACTCAGCTATTGCCTGGATTCAATACCAATACATGGCTTTTATTCCGAATATGCCAGGAGCCATCTATCGGCCTATTCCAACCATCAAAGGAATCGTTCGGGACGAGAGCCTCACTAGTTTTTTACCTGGCGTTGAGGCAACCTTCGCTCAGGTTAACGTTATGGCAGTGATTGGCACTAAGCAAGATCCCAAGGCATTTACAGATTTCGGCGTGAATAGTTTTCAAGACTTTCGAGCTATTAATGTTCTAAAAGGCTTGCAATATCGGCTCCAAGGTTTAGAAAAACTCATCGAACAAAACAATAAACGCCGAAAGGAATGTTACCCTGGCTTTCTACCTTCTCGTATGGCTAACAGTACAAGTGGATAAGCTTCTTGTGAGCTATCAAAACAACAGTTAATCATTAGGTATCTTGCAAAAATCCCTAACACCCCATCCCTTAATTCCCTCCCCAAGAATAAGGCTACGGTGTACACACAAGTCTGAAGTAGTTTATGAATCTGGTTTTCCCCCACCCTAACCCTGATGTAGAGACGCGATAAATCACGTCTTGAAAGACGTTTTTGCAAAATTGACATACTCATTAAGAATCTGGATTGATACATTTAAGATGCTCACAGCCAAAACCTTGAGTCATCATTGCAGATAGCTGTTGAAAAACTTGTTCATCAAAGTTGAGTTCTCGCATAATTTGGTCATAGGCTTGTCCCTGCGCTATCCGCTTTGCCATTTCCTGAAACTCTACCCAAGTTAAATCACTCTCAACAAATGCTTTAGCAAGAGTAATTACCAGTTCTTCATAATCATTGTCTTCCAATTTTGTCATCATTCGGTGTTCAATATGAAGCGAATCATCGAAACAGTAATACCAGGATTTTGGTTGCTGCTTAAGTACTCTTCGGAAAAAATCTTGCTGTTTCGAGCGACTAACAGCACGATCTGCCTCACTAGATACCATTAAGATTGGAGCAGAAACACAGCCTTGAGCCTTGTCTAAAACCTGAGATCCCAATTCTAGAAATATCCGTAAGGCCTTGAGACGAAAACCTTTATAACCAAAATTCCCAGGTGCATTTTTGTTGAACCATTCAAAGTAAATTGGCAGAATTTTGATGAGTTGATCGAATAGTAAATAGCGGCTACCTAAATAAGGCGTGAACAATAAAGTGCGGTCAATCTCTTGAGGATACTCTAAAGCTAACCAAGCAGCTAAAGTTCCACCTGTTGATAATCCACCAATCACAACTTGTTGACCTAGCGTTTTGGCAATCTGCAACCATTTGATGACAAATTGTTGATAAATCTCAATATCTGTTGGCAGCGGTGGAGGATTTTGCGACTTCCAGTCACCTGAGCGTCCATGACCGGGTTGTAAAGGAATCAAAACGTTATATCCCTTGTTAAAGAAGGCTTTACCAAGCGGCTCGAACTGGTAAGGGCCTGCTGTAAAACCATGCAAAAACAAAAAAACTTTTGATGTGAAGTCAGGATGAATCAAAAATTTAGAACGGCAGGCTTCATTTTTAAGACCTAATGTGGACTCTAATTGGTGAACTTGCTCTAGAATTTCTACTGTATTTTGAATGCCAACTTTCATTTATGTAATTATTATATTCATATACATATAGTAATCCTACTTGAATCCTGCTCAGAATACTGAAAAGTAAATCTTTGTCTGGCAAGCTTTTAAGCAGCTTAGTTGATTAAAAAATTAAATAGGAATCCTAGATATATGTTATACCAATTTAATATGAAGCTGCATATAATAGAGGGAAGCAAACTTGATAAATTTGAATACTCATGAGCCGTCCTTTTGAGATTGAAATCG
>NZ_JBALDP010000029.1:0-4527 GCF_036917355.1 Nostoc sp. | reverse complement strand
GGGCTGTGTGTGGGTTCTGAGTTGTCGTTGTGAGAGACAATAACTCTACTACGGCAGCCCTATCTCTTCATACTCTTTTTTTGGCGAAGGTATTGTTATGTATAAAATAAATTAGCCAATTTTGCTTCTTCGGTTACTTTTTCTTAAGCTTTGGGATACGAATATTTTATTATCCCTTAGTAAACACAAGATTATTGATTTAATTAATACTATAAATATCGTAACTTAAACTTGACTACAGATTGCGTCTTTTTGTCGTTAATAGCAATATAGCAAAAATGCCAGAGTAAACTTATTACGTTTATACTGAGAGTCAGTAACAAATAATTTACTGCTAGCAGAAACATAAATTTGTGACTGATAACAAACCAACCGATTACGCCGCAATTATCCGTGCCGCCAACCAAACTATTCCAGAACCTCCTGAATGGCTAAGTGCAGGTAGATATGTTTACTCACCGGAGTATGGAGTTGGGGAGGTAATGGCATTATTGGGCAGACGGTTGATTGTCAAGTTTGTTGAAGAGGTTAAGCCAACTCAATTTGGAGATTGGGAGCAAGCTCTAGCTTTGGGATCAATTAAAGCAAGTAACGCCAACTTAGTTTCTTCCACATCATTTCTCGAAGATAACAACGCCGCAGCCACAACAATTATTGAGCAGATTCAACAAATCCCCCAGGTAGGATTTCAGTCTGTAGCACAAGAACTGATTGCAAGCATTAGAGCGATAGATATTAAAAATGCTAACCAAGGGATAACTCACCCTCTACCGGGCGATTTACCACCTGCTTTACGTTTAGCGTTACAGAATAACGGTATCACTCAAATTTATTCTCACCAATTAGAAGCTCTAACAAAGTTACGTGCTGGGTTTGACTTGAGTATCACTACGCCCACAGCAAGCGGAAAGACGCTGTGCTACAACCTGGGTATCCTGGAATCGTGTATTAAGCAACCACAAACAACAGCATTATATATTTTCCCGCTTAAAGCGTTAGCCCTAGATCAAATGCGAAAGTTACAATCGCTTGTCAAGGCAATGCATAATACTCGTCTCAAACTCGCATTGATGACGGGAGATACACCAGCTACTGAGCGGCAGCGTTTTTTCATCCCCAACCCTCCAAACATCTTGGCAGTCAGCCCCGACTTATTGCATTACTATCTTTATAATGTGCGCCGTCGGGATGATGGAGAAGGGTGGCGACAGTTTTTAAGACAGTTGCGCTACTGTGTAATTGATGAAAGCCATACCTACACTGGGGCTTTTGGGGCACACTTTGCGAATCTTATGCGGCGACTAAGGTTAGCAGTTGATGCAGTTGGTGGTAATTCCCAAAGGCTGCAATTTATTTGTTCTAGTGCCACCATTGGAAATCCTGAAGATATGGCATTGCGGTTTAGCGGCAGAACCCATCAACCCCAAAGATTACACCTGATTGAGGATAGTGGCGCTCCACATCAAGGACGTACCTTATTATCTCTTGCTCCAAACAATGCAGCTAATGTTGAAGCTACTAAAATAGTGATTTCCTGGTTGCAGCATAACTTGAGTGGGATTGTCTTTTGTAACTCTCGTGCAGCTGTCAAAGGTCTACTTGGGTTAATCCAACGAGAAACACAACGTATTGGATTAGGTTATTTAACCAGCAAGGTAGCAGTTTTCTACAGTTCCTTAACGGGCGATCGCCGTAGCGAGATTATTCAAAAACTCCAAGGTGGACAAATCAAGGTAATTATTTCAACTTCTTCTCTAGAAGCAGGAATTGATTTACCCGAACTAGACTGCTGTCTAATTCGGGGGTTTCCAGGTAGCTTGATGTCATTTTGGCAACGAGTAGGGAGAGCCGGACGCAAACAGCACGGGCTAGTGATTTATCTGCCATTAGGACAAAACCCGATTGATGTATACTACGCTCGACATAACCAAAAGTTACTATCAGGAGAAGTTGAATCTGCTGCATTTAACCCTGACTATCCAACCATTCTAGGTAAACATTTAGAATGTGGTTGCATTGAAAGTAGTTTAACTTTAGGAGAACTCAATACTCGTTTTGGAAAAACAGCCGGTGCAGTTGCAGATTCTCTTTTACAACAAAATAAAATTTTCTTAAGTGGCAATGGTAAACTTTGGGGAAGAGGTTATCCTCATAAAGAAATTAATATTAGAAGCAGCACTCAAAGGTCAATTTCTCTAATTAATAAACATACGGGCGAAATTTTAGAAAGTATGTCGCTCCCGTTAGCCCATCGAGAAGTATTTCCCGAAGCCATATATATGGTGCAAGATGAAAGTGGGCAATTAATAGCATACCGTAGCGAAAGCCTAAATTCTGACAAAGGAGAAGCAATACTAACATTTTTAGGAAAAGATACAGATTTATTTACTGAAGCGGAGTCAGAATTAGATATTCAACCACTTTCTACCTTGGCGGAATCGAAAATTATCCCTACTAATATTAAAGATGCACGTTTACGTTTAACTCTTGTCTGGGGAGAAATTACGAATTCTGTAATTGGTTATAGATTGATGAAGCGTACCTACGGAATGACCTGCAAAAACCAACGTTGTGCTAATTATAAAAAACCACTTGAAGGAAAAAGTTGTTCATTGTGTAAGCAGGCGCTGAGTGCAGCAGAAGTGACAAAACTTCAAAAAGAAATCGCATTTTCAGAGCCATACGTTACAAAATACCAAGCGCCTTGCGTACTAGTAGAGTTAAATGAGCCGTTACAGAAAGCGCTGCAAATAACTGTCAATAAATACAAACAAGAAATTATGACCAACAATGGAGGTGAGGTTCCAGAACTTTATCAATCCTTGTGGAGTAGCAGTGCTGAAGTGACGGCACTGCATAGTATCCAGCACCAGATAGTTAAAGCTGTGCCTTTGGTAGTTTTATCCTCCAGTTTGGATGTAGATGAATTGGCCATACAAAAAGAAAGCAGGAACATTGGTTATTTTTTTGACACCTGTGAAGGAGGGAATGGGGCAGCAGAAGCTATTTTCTCTGACTTCACAAAATTTGCTGCTGCATCTTACGCTTTAGCAGCTGAATGTGATTGTGAAGCTGGTTGTCCAAGATGCCTACATTCAACGGCTTGTCCACAGCATAATGAACCATTGCATAAAGATGTGGGTTTGTTTTTATTGGATGCAATTAGTCAAGCGAAGCTCAATTCCCAAAATCCATCTTGAACTGAGCATTTGAATTAATGGTCTATCAAATTAGGTGCGATGGTGTACCCGCTAGCCTTTGGTATCGCCCTCCATCAAATGGGAACCATGTTATGTAATTGCGTTCCTGGGCAACATGAAATTATTGAATTTTCTCAAATCCAAAGCAGTGATTATAGTTTTAGCGATTGCAGTAAACATCACTGTCATTGATATACATTCTTCTAGTTCAAAGCTTCCTATAAGCAAGAGTACAATTACTCAGCCCCAACCACAGATTCAACTTGTTCACACACTGACTGGGCATAAAAAAGTGACTTTTGGTGTTCGAGCAGTTGCGATTAGCTCTTCAGGGGAAACCCTGGTTAGTGGAGGTAGAGATGATACAATTAAAATCTGGAATTTACGTACTGGGAAATTGTTGCGTAGTTTAGACGCTTACTCAGATGGTGTTACTTCAATTGCGATTAGTCCAGATGGCAAGCGGATTGTAACTGGTGGGATAAGCACCCCAACAATGAAGGTTTGGGATTTACGCACTTTCCTTATGCTAAAGGGCGAAAGTGGGCATACCCAACCAGTAGAAACCGTTGCGATTAGTTCAGATGGTAGATTGATTGCTAGTGGCAGTGACGATGGCACAATCAAGCTTTGGGATTTACACACGCTTAAGCTGCTTGATACCATTCCTACACATTCAGGATTTGTGAGTAAAGTTGCATTTAGCCCTGATATGCAAACCCTTGTAAGTGCTGGGGGTGGCGATGATAATACAATTAGGCTGATTGATTTACAAACTAAAAAAACACGCCATATTCTCAAAGGGCACAAAACCGGAATTGATGCTATTGCCATTACTCCAGATAGTAAAAAGCTTGTTACTGGTAGTTTTGGTCAGCTAGTTTCTCGAAATCGTGCAATTAGTACTCTGAAATTATGGAATCTTCAAACTGGAAAACTGCTGCATGAGTTTACTGATAATTTTAATTCAGTTGAATCTCTTGCCATCAGTCCCGATGGAAAAATTCTGATTTGCGGCAATTACGATGGCACTATTAAACTGTGGAGTTTAGAGCAAGGGAAACTGTTGCACACATGGAGAGATGGTTCCAGTTCTGTTTTAGGGCTTGCTTTGAGCCGGGATGGTAAAACCTTTGCTAGTAGCAATGAGGATAGCATTATACATATTTGGCAATTTAAATAACTGCATTGTTTAACTACAATGTAAAACTTAAGAAAAGTGTCAAATCTGAATTGTGATTTGAACGATAATTTAGCCAAACGGTCACGAAATACTTCAGAAGCACTTAGGACAAGATATACTTCATACTTGAGATATGAGTTGTAA
>NZ_JBALDP010000028.1:0-50187 GCF_036917355.1 Nostoc sp. | reverse complement strand
ACCAACTTACATTTGAGCAGGTAATTTCTGTCTCTTCTTACAACTTTATCCTGGAAGCTTTATTCTATGCAGCTTCATATTAAATTGGTATAAGGCACTCAAAGCATTGGTGCGATACTCGTCATTGTCAATCGCTCTGACAGCAGCTAGTGCTTCTGGCAAAATTTGTGGCAGTTTGTCAGCTAAGGCACTTAAGGCATGGGCGCGAGAAGATTCAGACTCAATCGACCTGGCAGCAGCTAGCGCTTCTGGTAAAATTTGTGGCAGTTTGTCAGCTAAGGCACTTAAGGCATGAGCGCGAGAAGATTCAGACTCAATCGCTCTGGCAGCAACCAGCGCTTCTTGTAACAAATCAGGTGGCAATTTGTTAGCTAAGGCACTTAAGACAATGGCGCGATATTTCTCATCCTGAATTGCCTTTGCAGCAGCCAACGCTTCTGCTAATACCGATAGCTCTTTGTTAGCTAAGGCACTTAAGACAATGGCGCGATATTTCTCATCCTGAATTGCCTTGGCAGTAGCCAGCGCTTCCGGCAACACTGATAGCTCTTTGTCCGCTAAGGTAATTAGGGCAATGGCACGATACTTCTCATCCTGAATCGCCTTTGCAGCAGCCAGCGCTTCTGACAACAACTCAGGTGGCAATTTGTTAGCTAAGGCAGTCAAAGCGGAGGCACGATCCCGCTCATCCTGAATCGCCTTGGCAGCAGCCAGTGCTTCTGACAACAACTCAGGTGGCAATTTGTTAGCTAAGGTAGTCAAAGCGGAGGCACGATCCCGCTCATCCTGAATCGCCTTGGCAGCCGCCAGTGCTTCTGGCAATACTGATGAGTCTTTGTCAGCCAAGGCACTTAAAGCAGAGGTACGATACTGCTCATCCTGAATCGCCTTGGCAGCAGCCAGTGCTTCTGATAACAACTCAGGCGGTAGTTTGTCAGCTAAGGCACTCAAAGCGGAGGCACGATACCGCTCATCCTGAATCGCTTTGGCAGTAGCCAATGCTTCTGGCAATACTGATGAGTCTTTGTCAGCTAAGGCATTTAAAGCAGAGGCACGATACCGCTCATCCTGAATCGCCTTAGCAGCAGCTAGTGCTTTTGGCAATACCAATGGCTCTTTATCAGCTAAGGCACTCAAAGCAGAAGCACGATACCGCTCATCCTGAATCGTCCTTGCAGCAGCCAGGGCTTCTGGCAACAAATCGGGTGGTATTTTGTTAGCTAAGGCACTCAGGACAGAGGCACGATTAGACTCATCCTGAATTGTCTTTGCAGCAGCCAGGGCTTCTTGTAACAAATCAGGTGGCAGTTTGTTAGCTAAGGCACTCAGGACAGAGGCACGATTAGACTCATCCTGAATTGTCTTTGCAGTAGCTAGGGCTTCTGGCAACAAATGAGGTGGGAGTTTATTAGCTAAGGCACTTGGGGCAAAAGCACGATACTGCTCAGATTGAATCGCCCTTGCAACAGTCAGTGCTTCTAGCAACAACTCGGGTGGTAGTTTGTCGCCTAAAGCACTCAGAGCATAAGAGCGATACTGTTCAGACTGAATCGCCCTTGCAACAGTCAGTGCTTCTAGCAACAAATCGGGTGGTAGTTTGTCACCTAAGATACTCAGGGCCGAAGCACGATACCGCTCATCTTGAATAGCCTTGGCAGCAGCCAGTGCTTTTTGCAATGCCAGTTTTTTGAGATTTGGGGGCAAATATTTGAGTAGCTCTGTAAGCAAACTCACTTTCTGAAATAGATTTGGGTTTTGTAGGATGTAAGCTAGTCCTTGTTCAGGAACCCACACATTGTTTTTGACCAATGCGATAAGTAGTTTTACTGCTATACTAGCTGCCAGACTATTAATGGATGCAGTAATTAGAGCATAGGCACACTGCAAACTTACAACTTGAGACAGGGTTGATTCAGTCCAATTGGCTTCTATTAACTCCCAGGCACGAGAAATATCCGTTATGTAACCCGCAGTTTGTCCCAATTGTTCTCGCACTTCATACCAGCCATTGCTTCCAGTTGCAGACTCTTCCCGCAATAACTGGTGAATCTCTTCTAACTGTCCAGCCTTTTCCAAATGCCAAACTAAATACTGATGAATGTAACGATCATCGAGTAAAGTATGCCATAAACCATTCTGGGTTTTCTGCCGATACTTCTTTAAAAAAGCAGCGTGAACATCAGCAAGGTTTAAACCCAACCCAGCCAAATCTCCTGGGCGCTTTGGCTCAGAGGGAGCAGTTAACAAATTACACGCTAAATCGTGGAATAAGTCATGTAAGCGATAGGTAGGCATACCATCAGCAAGCGGTACTCCTGTTAATAGCAATGCTTTATTCCGTAAATATTGCAACATCTTGGCAGCATCACGCTTATCCATCTGCCACAGCGTTGCCGCCATCATCTTATTAATGTTGACATCCTCCGGCAATACCCCTAACCAAGAGAAATGCTGCTGCTTTTCTGGTGGCATTCTCTTGACACTCAAATTTAATGATGCGGTTAAACTCAGGCGTTTTAAACTAGCCTCATCGGTAATTTCTTCGGCTTCCGGTCGGTCAAAACTTGTTAATCTGGCTATTTCTTGCCGAATATCCACCAATAGTTCATTCCAAGTCGTACCACAGGCAACTTCGGCGGCTGCGAGTTCCAATGCTAGGGGAAGATAACCAACACCTTTGGCTAAATTTTCTGCTGAGTGACGTTCTGTGCCAGTAATCTCGCGTCTTAATTTCTTCGTCAGCAATTCCATTGCCTGGTCTGGTTTCATTATATCCAGGCTGTAGGTGTTGGCTGCTAAGGCATCGGCAATATGACCTTCACGAGTAGTTACTAAAACTTGACAACGCGCACCACCAAAATTAAACGCTTGTGCATCTTCGGTATTCCAAGCATCATCCACCACCAGCAACACAGCCTTGTCATAAAGCAGAGTCCGCAAATGCGAGGAAGTTGCTTCAACACTGGTAGGCTTAAAGCTATAGTCTCCTAATGCTTGCACCCAGCCACTAAGTAAAGAAAGGACATTGGGTTGTTGACCTAATGTTGCCCAAAGAATGCCATCACAAAAACGAGATTGTATTTCTGCATTATGGGCTAAAGCCGCCGCTAAAGTAGATTTGCCCACCGAACCCAAACCGTGAATTGCAGTAATTACTAAAGTGCGACTATCAGACGATGAACCATTTAAAAGACGAGCCTTTAAATCATCGCTGTACTCTGGGCGTTCTACAAAGTATGTGGGTAAAGGTGGCGCTTGAAATAGAGTAAGTTTAATTTGGGGTACAGTAGCAACACCCTCATCTTGGGTGGAATTGGCTGCTAATTTTTTCGATTTCTTTGGTCTTTTCTTTTCCCACGCTTCATCAAACCCTTTCAGGTTCTTCTCTCTATCCTTTGACCATAGCTTTAAAGTAAAGCGCCAGTCATCAGAACCTTGAGTTTGGAGACGGTTATCTTCCAGAATCTTCAAAAAATCCTTCAGCAAATTCAGCGCTTCTCGAATTTGCGTTTTAGTTAACTTGCCAGCACATTTATCTTTTTGCGTCAGCAACTCCAACACGACTAACGTAGTCTGTACAGTCAGCTTGGGGTTAGCGCTGTCTGCTTCTTTCCAGTCGGACTCAATTTTAAAGTTACCATCCTCAAATTCCCCATCGACAAAACAAAGCAACGCCTCTAGCAGACGCTTGACTCGCTTTTGAATCTGAAGCCCATAGGTAATTCGTGGCATTACATCCAAAAAATTGAGTAAGAAGTTTGGGGCTACCCCAGATTGAAACTACCACCCCAAAGTCATGTAATCCAGATTCTAAGGCATTTTCAGCGACATTGGGGTATTTGCTTAGGGACACAGCCCCAAAGAGAACCTATATCTATCAACTCTTTGGGGCATAACCAAATGCAAGTCCGTCAAATTCTCGGTAAAACCATTGCTTTGTTGCTGGCAATGCAACTATTCTTGATTGGTTTACAAGCTAAAAGCCAGATTGACCAAGGTAAATCATCCATTGAGGCGTTGATTTGGATGACTCAACAATATATTTCAGTGCTGGTTAAAATTCGCAGCTTGCAGGATAAAAAGGAGAAAAATGATTCTCCAAAGCTCAAAAGTAAAAGATGAAATGGTAGGGTGTGTTAAGCAGAGGCGATACCTACGGTGGTCACTGAGCTTGCCGAAGTGCGGTAAACTACGCAGTTTATCAGATATAGTAGCGTGTTGTGGAAGTGCGATCGCCTAAAATAGGATTTCGATTGATTTTGTCTCCCCTGGCATTATCTCCTGACACAACACCTGCTACTGCAAAAATCGCTTCACCATTGAGTTTAGTAGTGGTAGAAAACTGATGCTTTTCCAGTTCTGCACAGTGTCTAAGTTAATCTTGAAGGTTTGTAGTAAGCACTTTAGTGCTTAAAATAATCAGGACTAAAATCCTTACTACAAACTTGCTTATCCATCAATTTCAACTTGACGTACTACTAGCACACTAGCCAACAAATACTCAGTCTATCTATTTAGCTCTTAAGGCTTGGCAACACTAGTGACATCCTTGTTAAGAACCCCTAAAGCTGTTGACAATTTCGGTTTATTTGGTGCAGAGGCTTTCAGTCCTGCCTTAATCTCATCGGCTTTGTCTTCAATTTCTTTGTAGGTAGTGGGAGATTTAGCTTTGACTCCATCCTCAACCTTTGACCAGGAATCTTCAAATTTATCAAATTCCCCTTTCGCTTTGGTAAAATCTCCCGCCTCAACTGCGGCCTTAGTATTGGTAACAACACCTTGTAGACCTTGAAATTCGGTTGTTTTAGCGGGAGTGGCTGCTGCACTAGGGGTGGTTGTCGCAGCGGGAGTGGCTGCTGTATCAGAGATAGAACTCCCAGCAGGTGGCGTCTGTGCAGTAGGTTCGTCACTCTTATTGCAGCCAACCAAAGTCATTAGGCTGATTGCAGCAACTATCAGTACTGGATTAAAACGATTCATTTTAAACTCCTCATCAAAACTCGTTTGTGTAGACTAGTACCGCAAGAGGGAAATCAAAATTTAAAAGTCACTCATGCTTTAATTTTGGGATTTATAGCGGTAATGAAATAGTAGGTTTGTTTCCGCCGACTTGTACTAGCGTTCATATTTTACGCTGACTATGAACAAAAATATTAATGCTATCAAGGTAAAAAACTCGGAAAGAACCAATATCTTCTCTTTCCGAGTTCTTTACTTGCTGTGCTTTACCTTAAGAACAGAGTCTATCAAGACTCCTCACACCAATTACTGACTTCGAGTCTTGTCTGACAAGACTCGATTTTTCTCATCTCATTTGCATTTCAGGTGATATTGAGCCTACATTGTATTGGGAAAAAGTTTCTACTGACAGGAAAAATACCATGAAACGTTCATTTCGTAAGTATCATCGTATCCTTGGCATCATCCTATCTGTGCCACTTATGTTAACCGTGCTGACTGGGATATTAACAACCTTTGTCCGCGAGTGGTCTGTGAGTATAGGAGTTCCAGCTAGCTTCCTCTTAAGTATCCATACAGGCGAAATCTTTCATCTGCAAGGAATCTACCCAATTTTGAATGGATTAGGAGTTTTGGGATTGTTGGTGACAGGATTAAATATGTCTGGTTTATTTGGTAAAAAAACTCGGCAAAACCCTAATAATTAAACTAAGAAGCTAATGGCAAACGTACCTGAAAGCAGCTACCAACAACGATTTCACTGGTGACGCTAATATCTCCTCTATGAGTTATAGCGATCTCTCTTGCTCAGTTGTCAAGTGCGTTTTTTATCCTTATCTTCTTTAATTTATCAAGTTCATATCATACCAAATTAGATGAGCTTACCCTGCCACCCCCCTAGTACCCCAAAGCGGAATTAAAAATTAAAAATGAATACAGTGTAAGCATTTCATTCATTTTGAATGAGTAATTTATTTACGCCGTGGCTTACTAGCTAGTAATTTCAAGATTCCATCTCTGCCAATTCTAACCAGCGTTCAGTCGCCACATCGATCGCGTGCTTGAGCTTTTCTACATGATCGTACAATTTCTGCACCTGACTATAATTCCCCGGTGAAACATTTGCCAGCGTTTTCTCGGTTTCCGCCTTCTCAGCCTCTAACTCGGCAATTTTACCTTCCAGCTGCTCAAATTCCTTTTTCTCCCAATTAGATAATCTCCGCCGCTTGGTATTCTCTCCATCCTTAGCTGAAGCTGCACCATTTTGGACTTCGGCATTTTTCGGCTTCTCCTTAGCATTCGCAGCCTGTTGCTGTGCCTCTTCAGCCTTCTTATAGTCCAGATAAATCGAGTAATTACCTGGATATTGCCGCAGATTACCGCCTTCCTCAAAGGAAAATACTGTGTCGATGGTGCGATCCAGAAAGTAGCGATCGTGAGAAACTACAATTACACACCCGGCAAAGTCTTCTAAATAATCTTCTAATACTGCCAATGTCTGAACATCTAAATCGTTTGTCGGTTCATCTAAAATTAAGACATTGGGCGCACCCATCAAAACCCGCAACAGAAATAAACGGCGTTTTTCCCCACCGGAAAGTTTACTAATTGGGGCATACTGCTGATTACCAGGAAACAAAAACCGCTCCAACATTTGCGAAGCGGTAATTTGAGTACCATCGGTAATTTTGACAAATTCTCCTTCTTCTTTGATGTAGTCAATCACGCGCTGATTTTCGTTTAAGGCTGTGAGCAATTCTTCCGAATGCTGGTCAAAATAACCGATGTGAACTGTAGTACCAATTTCTGCAATGCCGGAATCTGGCTTAACCCGTCCAGTAATGATATCCATTAAAGTCGATTTACCAGCACCGTTAGCGCCAATAATGCCGATGCGGTCTTCTGGACTAAATTCGTAGGTGAAATTATTAATCAGAGTGCGTCCATTGTATGCCTTAGAAACGTTATCTAATTCAATAACTTTTTTCCCAATGCGACGACCAACTGTCGAAATATCAACTTTACCCTGAACTTGTTTAAATTCAGTATCTCGCAGAGCGTGAGCGCGATCAATTCTAGCTTTTTGCTTGGTACTTCTGGCTTTTGGCCCTTTTTTGAGCCATTCCAACTCGCGCCGCAACAAGCCTTGGTGTTTGCGTTGACTACTTACAGCAGATTCTTCAGCTAAAGCTTTCTTTTCGAGGTAATATGAGTAGTTACCTGTATAGGTGTAAATGTCGCCTCGGTCGATTTCCACAATCCGGTTGGTAACGCGATCTAGAAAATAGCGATCGTGAGTAATCAGAAACAATGCGCCGCGATAGCGATTTAAATAACTTTGTAACCATTCTACAGAAAGAGCATCTAGATGGTTTGTTGGCTCATCCATGAGCAAAGCATCTGGTTCTGATAGCAAAGCTGATGCTAAAGCAATGCGCTTGCGATAGCCTCCAGATAAAGTACTTATCTTGGCATCAAAATCAGAAATTCCTAATTTTGTCAGGATGATTTTGGCATTAGTTTCTAGTTCCCAAGCACCACTCGTATCCATCCGTTGCATCACCACAGAAAGGCGAGACATCAGTTGACTATCATCTGGATAGTGAACCAATTTATCAGAAAGTTCTTCATACTCGCGTACTAAAGCCATGTGTTCGCCACTGTCAGCGAAAACTTGCTCTAAAACTGTATGATTTTCATCTAAATCTGGCTGCTGCGGTAAATAGATGATTTTAGAACCGGAGTTAATTAAAATTTGACCGCTATCTATCGATTCTAATCCGGCGATCATTTTTAACAAGGTTGATTTACCAGAACCATTAGTACCAATTAATCCAACTTTATCGGTAGCATCAAGGCTAAAGCTCGCATCTTTTAAAATTTCCTTGATGCCAAAGTCTTTTTTTACTGATTGTAGTGTAATAATACTCATAAGATTGAAGTCATTAATTATTTTTCATTAGTGAGTAGGTAAGGTATTTGCCTTACCTACATTCGCAAACTTCTATACAAATAAGTCCAAGGGAAGGTGTCCATACATTTCGTTGATTCCATCTTCGTCATAAGACTGGCAAGATACTAATACACCACGATGATGTCCATCATAGGAATCAAGATAACACAAGCCATTTTTACCATTTAATTTGATATAAACTGGGCCTTCGGGTGTCAGTAAATTATTTGGTGGTTCATAACCCAAAGCCAGAGAATAGGTTTTCATTGCCAATATTCCTTCTTCTGCCGTATCAGCACAAATTCCTAATATTTGGTAATCAGTAAGCTTGGCGAGCAAAATCAAGGCATTACGAACTACAACTTTTTCTGATGAGTTGAGGATAGGGGCAATGTCTAGACAGTTGAATTTGTTCAGCAATTTTTTAGCTTCTTCGGCAGTGAGATTCTGAGGATTGGGGGTTGACATAAACTTTGACTATTATCTGGTTGGTTTTTCTGTGGGGTTTGAGTTGGGACTAGCCCAACTTATACCATTTTGGATTTTAGGTTTTGAATTGGAAATAGTCCAATGTATTGTAAAATTTGTCTGAGGTCAGAGCAAATTCCATAATTTTAGACCTTGTTACCTCATGCCCACTTCCCTTTTACGGTTGATTTTGGACATTCCCAAGGTTGAATATAAAGGGTACGCCATTTTTTGAGTCATTACCCATAACCAGGACTTTCGGCATCTGAGCGCCGCCAGTCTTCCAAGCTTCAATTGCTTCTTTTTGCAGAACCAACTGCCCTCCTTGGGCTTTGAGTGTCTCTGCTAAGAGTCTTTGAGCTTCTGCCCTACCTTTGGCACGATTAATGTCTGCTTGTGCTTCTTGTTCAGCTTCACGTGCTACGTAAACGGCTCTTTGCGCCCGTTGTTCAGCAATTTGTTTTTCTTCAACTGCTCTGGCAAATTCTGGTGAGAATGCTAAATCAACGACGCTAGTATCTAATACAATTATCCCATATTTGTCTAAGCGATCGCCTAACGCTTGATCGAAGTCTTCTTTCAATTCACTTCGTTTAGTAATCGCTTCTTCTACTGTTCTTCTAGCTGCGGCAATTTTAAATGCTTCTTGTGTTTGAGGAGCAATGATTTTTGATACAATATTCTCTAATGTTCCTTGTTTTCTTCTAACTTCAACTACCTTTATCGGATCGAGACGAAAGTTAATTGCAAATCTCGCAGATAAATTTTGCAAATCTTTAGTGGAACTCTCTGCTGGTACTTCAAATTTTTGCACTGTTAAATCATACACATCTATCACAGTGATAAAAGGCGGTTTTAGGTGAATACCTTCCAATAAAGCGCCATCTCTGGCTTTACCCAAGATACTGATTACTCCTGCTTGTCCTGGGTTAATAATGATAAAGGAATTTAGCCCAATAATCACTAGTATTGCTAACACAATTCCGAAAACTGTGGTTTGCCAATTACCAAATTGCTGATTTTTCAAATTCCTTTCTCCAATATTTAGTTAGTCATTTGTCATTGGTCATTGGTCATTTTTTATTCTCCCCCTGCTCCCCTGCTCCCCTGCCGCCAGTCCTTGAATAAACTCAGTTACTCAATACTTATCGGTTAAGGGGGAAAGGGAAAAGGTTAAAAGGGAAAAAACCTTATATATCGAGCCTTCTACTCCTTTTCCCCTTTACCTTTTCCCTTTAACCGAGCAGTATTGCTCAGTTACTAGTTTCTCACTAGTCTGTCTGAATCAATCTTCAGACTCAGGACTTAGGACTCAAGACTTTGTTCCGTGTTAATATCAGTGACACGAAATCGCAAAAAGCCGTGGCTACTGCATTAAAATCTCATCGGGCATCAAGAAAGCGTAAACATTCGGCGCATCCTCTCCAGCGTTTGCTTGAGTATGGACACCAGTATCGTAAACAAATTTGGCTGGCGACTACTTATTCTACCCTCAATAAATTTTTCGATTTAGCACCACCCGGCTTAATTGGCGTGGCGGTGGATGTGGTAGTCAAGCAACAGGATTCCATAATTGCACAGTTAGGGGTACGGGATGTCTTTCAACAATTTTTGATTATTTCCTTCCTGACTGTTGTCATTTGGATATTAGAATCGGTTTTTGAGTACGCCTACGCTCGACTTTGGCGGAATTTGGCTCAGAATATTCAGCATGACTTGCGTTTGGATGCATACAAACATTTGCAAGAGTTGGAATTGGCTTATTTTGAAGAACGCAGCACTGGCGGTTTAATGTCTATCCTCAGTGATGATATTAACCAATTAGAGCGGTTTTTGGATGGAGGAGCGAATGATATTATCCAAGTTTCTGCAACGGTTCTAATTATTGGCGCTGCTTTCTTTATTCTGGCTCCTAGTGTAGCGTGGATGGCTTTGTCACCGATGCCATTCATTCTTTGGGGTTCTTTTGCCTATCAACGACTACTCGCGCCTCGCTATGCTGATGTCCGCGAAAAAGTAGGTTTTCTCAATTCGCGGTTGTCAAACAATATTAGCGGAATTACTACTATTAAAAGCTTCACATCTGAAGCTTATGAAGCCTATCGTTTGGAATTAGATAGTGACGCTTATCGTCACAGTAACTCTAAGGCAATTACTCTTTCTGCTGCTTTTGTCCCGTTAATTCGGATGCTGATTTTGGTGGGGTTCACGGCATTACTTTTGTATGGCGGGATGGCAGCGGTTTCTGGAGCCATGTCTGTAGGTACTTACAGCGTATTAGTGTTTTTAATCCAGCGATTGCTGTGGCCTTTAACTAGATTAGGCGAAACCTTTGATCAATATCAAAGGGCAATGGCTTCTACTAATCGAGTCATGAATTTATTGGATACTCCTATCGCCATTCATACAGGTGATGTAGCTTTACCTGTGGATGAAGTACGCGGGGAAGTGCAATTTAACAATGTTTATTTTGCCTATAAAGATAGATTTCCAGTGATTAAAAATCTGTCTTTGGATATTCCGGCGGGGAAAACTATTGCAATTGTCGGTTCTACCGGTTCTGGTAAAAGCACTTTAGTCAAACTATTGTTACGGTTATACGAAGTGCAAGCTGGAAATATTACTGTCGATGGTATTGACTTGCAAACTTTGAATTTAAAAGATTTACGGCGCTGCATTGGTTTGGTGAGTCAGGATGTGTTTCTATTTCATGGCACTGTAGCGGAGAATATTGCTTATGGTAGCTTTGAGACTACAGAGCAAGAAATCATCACGGCGGCGAAGATAGCCGAGGCACACGAATTTATTATTGAATTGCCCGAAGGTTATGAGACAATTGTGGGGGAAAGAGGACAAAAGTTATCTGGTGGACAAAGACAACGGATTGCGATCGCCCGTGCCGTCTTAAAGAATCCGCCAATTCTGATTTTAGATGAAGCAACCTCGGCAGTGGATAATGAGACAGAAGCGGCAATCCAGCGATCGCTAGAACGGATTACAGTAGATAGAACTACAATTGCGATCGCTCATCGTCTTTCCACCATCCGCAATGCCGATTGCATTTATGTCATGGAACATGGGAAATTAGTAGAGTCGGGAACCCATGAGCAATTGCTGGAGAAAGACGGGATTTATTCCGGCCTCTGGCGTGTACAGTCAGGTTTGAGATAAGTTTCGCCTATTGTCTGTGTCTTCATTACGAATGATTTATGTTTTTTGGTAATAGTCAACCAGAATCAGGTGATACTAAGTGGCGTCGCCAGTTGGATAAGTTTGTCAAAGCAAATCAGCAAGAGTTGGCGGCGCTGTTTTGGGGATTGTGGTTAGCAAATGGTGACAGTCAGGGTACTGTTGGTATTGATTTGCAACCAACGCCGCATTTTGTTTATTGTCCGAAAGAACAGATAGAGAATTTAAATATTAGAGTTGAGAATCGGCTTCAGGAAATTTTGGGAATTGTGGAGAATCACAAGCCGGATGTGGAAGTTGTGATGATTGGGATTGGGAAGGGGGAAATTAAGTTAATTCAGTTTGCACCGGAACCAGCGCCACCGATTTGTTTTGAGGAAGTTGGGAAGGATGTGGATGGGTTGTTGGATGTACTGGAAGAGAGGATGAGGGAGGAGATTGTTTTTTAACGCAAAGGGACGCGGAGGGAAGCGCAGAGGTACGCGGAGGAAGATAAGAACTCTGCGCTTTTTGTTTAGTTGATTGCTTTGTGAAAATCTGGGTAAGTTAGATTTTCGGCACAATGCCAGATGATGTTAAACACGGCTTCGTAGCGATATGAATTGCTTTTGTAGAACTGTTTACTTAGATAGTCTTTTAGGGTTATGACTACTTGTGGTAAATGTTCGCTTTGGATGATGCTTATCAAATCATCAGCTATATCTAAAAGACAGGATTCATAGGATAGCCACTCCAAAGGAAATAAATCTTCATTTTCATCTTCCTCAACTTCAAGATAATGATGGGTTTGAATGAATCTTATAAAGACGGCAATTAGTTCATTTAGCTTCTCTGCTTCTAATTTTCTACTTAGGTTAAATTGTTGTAGGCTATAAGCAGCACTTGTCAAAATTGATTCATGCTTTGTAGTGTTCAATAGCCGAATTAGACTATCAAACGCCTGTTGATTATTAGAATCTATTTTCAGCAAGATAAAGAGCGCATTTAGAGATGTACGTTCATCTTTTAAATTAACCATTTTCCACATGGCGTTAATTATTTGCTGCTGATAGTCATTAATTGGTGCTAGTATATCTGCTGCATGAAAATACACCCATTTCTCCTCAGAAGTTTCAAGTATTTTGGATAAAGTGGTGATTGCTACTCTATTACCTAAATCAAATTTTCCTAGACATAAAGCAGCTTTACAACGGAAAAATTCATTTTCAGTGGTTTTAATTCTCTCAGTTAAAATAGTAATTGCAGCTTTGTTACCTGGATCAATTACCATCAAATATCTAACAGACATATCAAGCAAATATGTATTCTCGGTAGTTTCGAGAATCTGGACTAAAGTATTTAATGCTATTGGATTACCTGGATCAATATCCCACAAAGCCGCAGCCGCAGATGAAGAAACCACGTCATCTTTGTATTTTTGGATAAAATCAATTAGGGTAGCGATCGCAGTTTCATTGCCATAAGCTATTTTTCCTAAAGCTGTAATCGCACTCTGATATATGTCTTCTAAAGTCAACCACTCATTTGTAATTTCATCAGGCTTCATCTTAATAAATTGGATTAAAGAAGCGATTGCAGTTTCATTGCCATAGCCAATTTTCCCTGAGCTACCAATTCCAAACCACCAATAGTCATATTTATCTTGCTTCATTAGAAGTAATAAAGCTGCGGTCGCACTTTTATTACCCGGATCGAATGTTCCTAACTTCTCGGCTGCAACTCTAAGAATCGAACGACTTTCTGTAGTATGAACCAAATGGACAAAAGCAGCAATTACCCGTTTTCTGTCAGTTAATTCCAGCGTTTTTCTAGCTGTCTGCACCAATGATTTTGGTAGTATCTGCCAATCTCGCTTATCTTGCCGAAAATAGGCGTAACTCCATTTGAGCAGTTGTTCTACAATTGCATCACCCAAACTAGATTCTGGGAACTGGGATAAAGCCTCAGCCGCCAAAAAATAGGCGCGATACCGATAAAAATCGCCGCAACCGTCATCAAAATCTATTAAAGCTTGAATAAAATCTTCTTTCTGCTGCTTATCTACATCCTTTTGGCTGAACCAGTGGAGAATCTCTGCTTTCCACTCCGGCTCAAAGATGCGGTAAGTGCCTTGATTTAAATTGCTGCGATCGTGGTTAAAGAAATACTGCCAATCATGCATTGCCTCCTACCCACTGCGAGATGTGGGACGAAAGGGACTTAAATGAATCTTGCTACATCAGTTAGCTTTCTGTCAAGTCCATACGCGATAAGGATCTGTAAAGTTTTCCCTCTTATGACTCAAAAAAAGCAGCAGGCGAAATATGAAAAAACTCCGCAAGTTTGCGAATATGGTTAACTGTTAGCTTCCTTTGTCCACTCAAGACTTCAGATACAATAGACTCGGTTTTAAAGATAGGAATTAAGTCTTTCTGTCGCAAACCAAATTCGGCAATCATTGCTTGAAGTAATTCTACGCCATGAATATCAAGTATAGAATGATGTTTTTGTTCATACTCATAAACCAGAGTACCTAAAACATTGAGATAGTCTTGTTCATCTGGTGTTAATTCACTTTTATCAATCAAGGAATCAATGACTTCTTGCGTAGCCACTAATTCTTCCTCGGAAGTTACGGGACGAGGAGGAAAAGATTTGAGTAATTCAATATACGTTTTAATAACAGGTGTTCCAGGAGTCATTTTTACTATTATAAATAACTTGCCAACAAGCAAGAGAATCACCCTCTTTCAGAGTAATTCCAGGTAAGTTTTCAGGTTTAATGGTTGGAATTTCGCGGGGGTAATGGCTGGAGTAAATTTTCTGTCCCTAACTGTACCTCGATACGATGACGAATATAACTATCAGAATGAGTTTTAGCGATCGCAATCGCTTCTGGTATAAAATGTCTAAGTTCATCAGGATAAAGTAACGGATCTAGTACAAGACTAGGAATAATACTGCGCCGTACTTCGACGCTAGAATTTTTAACGAACTCTCTAAGAAATAGGCAACGCTTGCGTAGCTGAATATCAGCTACGGCGTCATAAGCGGCCTGTGACTCTGGTGTTGCGTACTCTTTGCTAAAGTTGGGAACTTCTCTATCAAAGCGTAAGGGAACCTGTGCCCAATATAGGGCGTTTACCGCCCCTGCTTTCTCAAAATTTGATCCATGCTCAACAAACTCTAGCAAAGCTTCATTGACGAGACGATGACCGAAAGCAATAACACATGGCTCTACGAATGAACGATTAAAGCTGGGATTTCTTTCATAGACAGCAGCGCGAATTAGAGGAGAAAACAGCACTTTTTTAAGGTACTGAGGAACAGATTTAGTTACTTTGTTGAACATGAAGACAACAAACAATTTACGTTGTTCATCTCCAAGTGCTTGTATAAACCAATTGATATCTTCTTCAGATGCACTTAAAAAATGCTGCCTAGTCTCAGACCATAAACTTTTTAGAGTTTCATCACCTAAATCAGTTCCCAGCGCTGCTAGGTAGCGTACACAATAGTCATCCCAGCTATTATTTGATCTGCTCATCTTGTTAGAGAATAAAAGTTATTGCCTTCAGCATAGCTTCACTTAAGTAAATCAACTTAAACTAGAGGCAGCAATTGTATTCGCACGCTTAACTTGAGGTGTAGCAACCATCCGCATTCCGGCTGGTGCAGCTAAAGTTAACCCACGGCGCACAGGACGCACGGGACGTTTATTCACTAGCGAAACTTGAAATTCCGACAAAACAGTTGCCAAGACAATTTTCATTTCATACTGGGCAAATGCCATCCCAATACAGCGACGATTACCGCCACCAAAGGGTAAATATTCATAAAGTGAATATTGTCTTTCTAAAAAGCGTTCTGGTTTGAACTGCTTGGATTGTGGGTAAACTTCTTCCCGATGATGCGCTAAATAAATACTAGGGATTATTACCGTTCCCTCTCGCAGTTCGTAGCCCATAATTGTAATTGGGGTTTTCACAATCCGCGGGAAAGCAGTCATGACAATTGGGTAAAGTCGCAATGTCTCTTGGTAAACTGCTGTTAAATAAGGCAATTTAGCTACACTACTCAAATCAGCGTTAACTCCAATGGTGTTGAGTTCCTGTAACAACTTCTCACGCACCTCTGGTAAACGATCGATCCAGTAAAAAGCCCATGTCAATGCTGAAGCGGTAGTTTCATGTCCCGCAACTAGCAGCGTCATTAATTCGTCGTGTAGTTCTTCATCTGACATCCCTTGACCATCGTCGTAACGAGCCGCCATCATCAAACTTAGGATATCTTGGCGATTTCGATCGAGTTCAGCCCGACGTTCTCGAAGTAAAGCATAAATCAGTCGATCGATTTTTTGCCGTTGTTGCAGAACCCAGCCCCACGGACTCCACGCACCGAAATCTTTTTGCATGAACTGGAAAAAGAAGGCGCTGGACATTACAGGCGAAGTGATGAAGTCTAGTAAGTCACTTAGCGATCGCCTCAGCTCCTCAAACAGCTGTCCATCATTCAAACCAAATACAACCCGTAAAATAACACGCAAGGTAATTTCTTGCATCGACTCACGGATCTTAAAAGGCTTGCCAATTTGCCATTCATTAGTCACCTGTCGGGTGATTTCCCTAATTTCCTCACCGTAAGCCCGCATTCTTTCGCCATGAAAGGGAGGAGCTAATAGTTGCCGCTGGTGCTGGTGGCGATCGCCATCCGCTAACATAAAGGAGCGATCGCCAAGTAAAAATTTTAGCCCTGTATTCCCCCTCCCAACCTCAAAATGCCTGGAGTCAGCAGTAAAAATCTGCTCAAGTGCTTGGGGTTGACTAAAATATACTAGATGGTTATCAGAGCGATTACTCCCGATCGTGAAAGTGTCACCGTAGATTTGGGCAAAATCATCCACATATTTCACTGGCTGACTAATAAACTTGATCATCCGCAGCCAGCGCGGCATTTGAGGCCCATCGGGCAAATTGTAAGTAGTTGTCATAGAATTTTGTGGAGTTGATGGCTTCTGAATTTTATTGTTACGACTTTTCATGTTACTTAAGGTTACAGAAAGCGGTATATTCATGATTGGGGACTAGAGACTGGAAACTGGGAACTGAAAAGAAGACAAAGAGGATAATAATAACTCTTGTACAGACGCGATTAATCGCGTCTCTCCTAACTCAGCACTCAGCACTCCTAACTCAGCACTCAAGAGGCAGCATCGGAAGTAAGCAGTGCCAAAAATCATCGCTATTCTCAACGGTAAAGGAGGAGTCGGTAAAACGACTACCGCAGTCAATCTGGCTGCAAACTTTGCGAAGAAAAAAAAGGTGCTGCTGATTGATGCAGATATTCAAGGTTCTGCCAGTTGGTGGTTTGGGCGCAGTCAGCAGGGAATGGGATTTGATTTATCTCAAGAAACAGATCCCGCACTTTTAAGTGATTTAGCAAAGATAACAGGTTACGATTTAGTAGTGGTGGATACACCTCCCGCCCTGCGCTCTGAAGCATTAGTGGCGGTAGTTGCGATCGCAGATTATCTAGTTTTGCCGACACCCCCATCTGCAATGGATTTAGCAATCCTCGTGGAAACAGTTAAGGAAGCCGTCATCCCTGTGGGAACTCCCCATCGGGTATTGCTCACCAAAGTCGATACGCGCAGTCTGGGGGAAGCACAAGAAGCAAAAAACACTCTGACTCGCTTAGGTATTCCTACTTGTAATACCTTCATCCGTGCCTATAAAGCTCATGAACGAGCAGCACTGGAAGGTGTAGCGATTACTCAGTGGCGAGGAGGAAACGCACGGGAGGCGGAATTAGACTACCGCCGTGCAGCTGATGAATTACAGCGTGATTGGAGAAAATAATAATGGCTAGGAAACAAAGTCTCTCTGACTTACTACAAGAAGAGGCGCAAAAATTTACACCCCCAGAAGGTGAATCTGCGATCGAAGTTACAGCAGAAAAAATTGTCGAAGAACAAGCTTCATCTGATGAGGAATCGTTAGGACAACCACTTGAGCCAACTTCTACTAAACGCAGTCCTACTAAAGCTGATTTAGAAGTAACTGTCAAAGAATTGACAAGTAATCTAGAAACAAGCCATAAAAAGGAAGCATCTCTTGGACAAGAAGTTGCTGATTTGCAATCAAAATTATCTAAACAAAAAACATTTGTATCAGAACAAAAATCATTACTAGAACAGCTAACAAAAGAACTTGATGAGACAAAAAAAACAGCACTGCAACTTGCAGAAGCAAATTCCCAGCTTATAGAAGAAATTAATTCTTTAAAACAAAAAGCAGAACAAAAAGCAGTACAAAAAGTAGAAGAGAAATCTAAACTTGTTGTCAAAGAAACTAACGCGATCAAACCGGTAAAAGACCACTACAATCCACTTAACTACAAAAAATCACATCGCTCATCGGAAACACTAGCTCAAAATCAACCACAAAATCAGCCGAATGAGTATCCTGATAGTTCTAATGAGATGTGGTTACTCGACTAGAATCAGTTCATCAGTCAGTTAAAGATTAATGGTACAAATCAAAATCTATGGCACTGCTTCATTTATCCGTCATTCTCGCAGTGCCATTTCTGACGCAATTCATTCTTGTGTTGTTGAAGCTCTAGTATATCCTCAAGACAAGCGTATCCATCGGTTCTTTCCTCTCGAACCCGATGATTTCATCTACCCTTTAGGACGTTCAGAGAAATACATCATCATTGAGATTAGTATGTTTGAGGGACGCACTATTGAAACGAAAAAGAAACTAATTATGTTGTTGTTTTCTCGCTTATCTGAACAAGTTGCAATTGCACCTATAGATATAGAAATCACGATTACAGAAACCCCAAAACACAACTGGGGTATTCGGGGAACAACAGGAGATGAATTAAACCTAAATTACCAAGTGCAAGTGTAAATCTTTTGAGCTTGTAAGGTGTGCATTATAATGCCCACCTTAATACAATACAGGTTTGCGTTAGCGTTCGCGAAGCGTCTCGTAGAGAAGCTCACCGAAGGTATCGCTCTAGCTACATTCCCTAAAATTAGGTGAAAGTAACACGATTCAAGAAAAAATAGTAGCTATGACAGAAGCCATTAGCAACAGTTGAAAAGCTTTCCACGCCGTTACAGAAAAATTATTGAGACTTGAGCTATCTTTCAACTCGAAAGTCTAAAATATGCTGCGCGGTGATTTGTGGTTGTTCCAAGTGTGGGAGATGACCACAATCTTTAATCCACGTGAGAGTACTGTGTGGAATTGCCCTTTTAAATCTCATAGCATCCTTAGTACCCAAAATTCTATCAGAATCGCCCCACAAAATTAGCGTTTGTTGCGCAATTTTTGATATAGCTGTGAATCTAAAACCACTGTAACCACCACTTTTAGTGAAAGAAATCACAGCTTGATGCCAACTCGGCATTTGTAAATGTAATGCTCCACAACATAACGCATCGATAGAGGCAAGAGTTTGATTTTTATATCCAATGCGGGAAACGCGATCGCGCACTTTCATATTACTCAAAAACTGAGTTGCTAAATAATCTAATGGTGGAAACATGAATTTGCTCAATGGCGAACCACCCGCTAATCCCGCACTATCAATTAACACCAGCTTTTTGACTGCTTCTGGATAAGCTAAGGTAAAATCAATCGCCGTTGCACCCCCCATCGAAGCACCTACTAAAATTACAGGTTGGTTAATTAGGCTTTTCCAGAAATAATAAAGATGGGTTTTAATTGCAGTTGGGCTATAGGCAATTCCTGAAAGTCTATCTGTAAATCCAAAACCCAATAAATCTACTGCCCAAGTTTCATTATCTTCAGAAAGTAGTGGCAAAAGCCGCCGAAATTCTAATACAGAACTGTCAAAGCCGTGAATTAATAAAATTGGAGTTCCACCACACCCTTGCTTGACAAATGTTGTGGTAACTGCTTGATTAGTTAAAGGAGTAGCGATCGCAGTTGTTTGAATACTCTGAGCTAGTGCGATCGAAGTAGGTTCTGTGAGTTGCTCAACTGCCGTAGGAAGAAAATTCGGAAACATAAATTTCAGTTTATCGTACTAGCTTGCTTCCACCCATAATTGATTTTGTTAAACAATAAAGTTACACAACCTAAGATGCTAAAGTATTATTTGTAATATATATATAAAACATAAGTAAGGGAATATCAAAATATTCTAACTCCCAACAGACGCGATTAATCGCTTACAGGACAGACACAATTAATCGCTTCTCTACTCTCCAAAAAAAATATGGCATCAAAGAAAGTTTTCCAAAATGTCAAAATGGGGACTAAAGCCACGTACAATTAAAATCGCTTATCCCTTAATCCAGGAGCTAATGCCATGCCAATGGCGGTTGGCGTAATTGAAACTTTAGGTTTTCCGAGTGTCTTAGCAGCAGCAGATGCAATGGTCAAAGCTGCCGCAGTCACAATTGTGTATTATGGTCAAGCGGAAAGTGCTCGCTTGCTAGTCGCCGTCCGGGGACACGTTTCTGAAGTAAATAGAGCTGTTGAAGCCGGAATCGCCGCTGGAGAGGAAGTAAAGGTTGGTACAGTAATTACCCACTACATCGTTCCCAATCCCCCAGAAAATGTGGAAACCATATTACCAATCCATTTCACTGAAGAATCAGAACCTTTCCGCATCTTCTAAGCAATTTTGCTATCAAAATCTGTAGCGAAGCTTCGTACAATTAACTTGTAGCCCCCAGTTTGTTCATACAGGAGATTAATAATGTCATTACAGGCAGTTGGAGCACTTGAAACTAAAGGTTTTCCTGCGGTGCTAGCAGCAGCAGATGCTATGGTAAAAGCTGGTCGAGTTACCCTTGTTGGTTATATCAGAGTAGGTAGCGCTCGTTTTACAGTTAATATTCGTGGTGATGTTTCTGAAGTAAAAGCCGCTATGGCTGCCGGTGTTGAAGCCGCAGAAAATGTTTATGGCGGTACACTTGAATCTTGGGTGATTATTCCTCGTCCCCATGAAAACGTTGAAGCTGTTCTACCAATTGCTTATACAGAACAAGTCCAAGGTTATCGAGAATCTGTAGAAAATCCCATTGTTAGATCGAACAATCGATAGATTTAACTTCCTGCGGGGGAATTCAAAACAAAAACTTCCCATAAATGAATTTAAAAAGAAGTTTTTTGTCAGGCTTCTGACTATCAAAACTTTAGAGGATTACATTCCTTCTGTTTTTAGATTTTGCATAAGTTGAATTTTGAAGCAGAGCGAAAGCAACAGTCAGAGTCAATAGTCAAAACCAATATTGACTGTTGACTGTTCATTTGTAGAAATATAAAACTTTTAAGAATAACTTACCAATATGAAAGGTGTAGTTGTGACTGAAGCTAGTTTAAAAAAGAGAAATTTGCCTATCAATTCCTACTATTTAGAATAGCGTAGGCGTAGCCCGCACTTCTCTAGGAGACGCTTGCTTCCACAAAGTGACGTGACCATCGTAGACATCGCTACATAAGATACTGAGACTCACGCTCTTTTATTACTCTCGTCAGATTAAATTTGAAACCTTATTTTGGCGTTAGTCCGTGGAGGCGGACTTTGTTTGTGTAGCCGCGATTTCTAATCGCTTGGATTATTCTCTCTCCAAAGTCATAGAAGAGCGCTAATTCCACACTATGGCGATAGTATTTATCCAAGATTTTATACAACGACTTACCAAACAACCTCTTAAAACTCTAATTACCGTATATGTACTTAATAAAATCATAAAAGATCGCAAAAATTGACTGAACACGATTCAGCTAAAGCCCAATCCTCCTTGAAAAGCAGAGAATTAAGCCAATTTATCAGAGCACTTAGGGAATTTTCCAGGGCCAAATCTCATTAACACTAAGGATATTGAGATTCAACTAAATATTCCTACTACGTAAGGGTCTGTACAGGGATGAAACTTATACTGGTGGAATAACGTCCAAATTTGAGTTAAATTATATTCGTTCCTCGGCTCTGTTACATACAAAATGTCAGATTTACCCGATCCATTTTGTAAAAAGTGTATCCTCCCCACTTTAAGCAGATTTCTGTTCTCAACTAAAACACATAACTTTACAAAAAGTTGAAGTGGGCATAATACCCCAAATGCTTGATATATATTGGTTTTGGGCTTTTTAAAGTAAAAGCAAAACATCAATATAGAAATTTCTGCATAATTCTAATGAATTCAGACGTAATAAAAGTAGAATCACTGAGCTATTTTCATGAAATTCATGAAATTCGTGAAATCTGGGGCAGCTGCCAGTTAAACAATTAGGTGGGACGAATGGGGGTTGTAATGCAAACTTCAAAATTGAGTTTCGAGGAATGCAATCTCACTATGACAATAGATGTGGAAAAACTGGCTCTAGATTGGCAAAAGCGCTTGGTTGTGGAATGTCCAGACCAAAATGAAGCCGCAAGGCAAAGCATTATTCTCTGGCTGTTGGGATCTGACTCAAAACGGTTCGATTTGTACAATCCTAAAGAACTAGATATCGCCAAGCAAGCGATGGAATATCGCTGGAGGATTTTACGTCAACGCTACTTGGGGCTGGGGCGAGAACGTGCTTATCGCAACTTGATAACCCGATTGGGGAGTTTAGTAACATTACGGAATAAGATTCAGACTTGGGTTTCCCTCAGCCGCGATCGCCAGCGTAGTGTAATGGATGTATTACAAGAAGTACTCCAAGAGTTACTCCAAAACGACAGCCAGATGCAACAACAAATGGCTGATATTGCCAAATATACAACCGATAGAAGATTGGGAGATGCTCTGCTATTTGCCAGTTTAGAAGAATATTGTTTGCGGCCAGTAAGGAATCAACCCCTATTAGCTTACCGATTTGTGAATTATTTGCGTCGCACTCAGCGCGGTGGTTTAACCCAAGTGCCAGGACGTGATTTGGTTCGCCTAGTCTCAGAAGAAGTTCTTACAGACGACAGTGACAATCGAGTGAACTTAGTCGATAGTCAGGCGATCGCAGAATATCAAGAAGCACAACAATTAGAGGAACAACAAGGGCTGCGCCAGTCAGTACAAAAAGAATTTGAAGATTATTTACAAGAAAATCTGGGAACAGATGCAGTGGAATGGCTACGACTTTATCTGCAAGGTAAGTCCCAGGAAGACATCGCCCAGAAACTGAATAAGCAGACTAAAGAGGTATATCGACTACGAGAAAAAATTAGTTATCATGCTGTGCGTGTTTTTGCCCTCAAAGGTAAACCAGAACTCGTGGAAAGTTGGCTCTCAATTTCTTTGCAAGAACACAACTTGGGATTAACACAAAACCAATGGGAGCAACTTGATGAAAAATTGACTCCTCTGGGTCGGCAGATTTTAGCTTTGCGGAAAGAGGGTAATTCAATAGAAGCCATAGCCGAACAGTTAAAACTCAAAACCCATCAAGTGCTAGGCGAATGGACGAAAGTCTATCTGACAGCCCAAGCTTTAAGAACCCAAGAGTAGCCTGTAGTGGGAAATGGAGCATGGGGGAGTGGGAAGTAGCACTTCTCTACGAGACGCTGCGCGTAGCTTGCTTCCACGTTCGCGGAGCGTGCCGTAGGCAAGTGGTAAGGCTACGCTCTGTAACGGAGGAGCAGGGGAGACAAGGGGACAAGGAGATAAATAAAACTCAGCACTGGCTCAACCCTAGCTATCCGCTAACAGCACTCTTTTGCCCAATCCTCAGTATTATCCCCAGTCTCTAATCTAAAATTCATCTTCTACTTACATTTACTTAAGTATATATAATTGAAATTTTAACAATCTAACAAAGTATCTTTATTAACTACCTATTGAATTAGAGGCAAAATATAAGTAAACACCAACGAATCAAATCTATGTTGTCTTCAAAGGGCGAACTAAATGATACAGCAGCAAATAGACAGCAAATGCTAACTGCCACTCAAACTAAGTGGGAGCAAGAAGGCGATCGCGAACAAATATTCCACCTAATCGATCATCTTTTGTCCTTTGAAGCTTGCCTCTACCACCAAATTTTGCCCTTTGGATTACAAGACAAAAACCTCTTGTTAGGCATGGTTCATCCACAAGAGAGCGAAGCCCTAGATTACGTTGGTCGCATTTTGTCTTCTATCAATTGCACAATGGTGATTGAGGCAATCGCAGCCGATGCTCACCGCAGAATACTATCAGCCTACCTCAACCATAAGAATATATCTCAGCTAGATGCCCAACAAGTGCATCAGCCAACAGTGGACTTTCCCACAACAAATAGCCCAGCTACGATTGCTGACATACCTAGTCCTTCCTTAGATGCCGAGGAATCAAATCAACAACCAGTATTGATGGTGTTTCAGACACAAAAGCGTCAAAATTCTGGGCAGCGGGTAGACTTGCCTCCTATCCCAGAGTTAGACCAATCATCTCAAACTACGATGTTCTTCACCCCTATTTCCACAACTCAACTAGGAGAGGATTCTGAAGCCACATCATCAAACAATTTACCTATTTTTCTCACACAAACTTCCGAACTACTGAGTCCGATTGAGTTGCTAACAACACTACCACCGAAAAAATTACTAGAAGAATTACTAGGGCGAATCCTGGCTGGGGGAATTGGTCGGCTGTACTTAGAAAGACAAGCTTACGAAGGCAGAATACTGTGGAGTGACAATGGAGTTTTACAGTCTGTATTAGACAAACTGCCGCTCTCAGTTTTTCAAGGAGTATTGAATGAATTAAAGCGGTTTGCTTTCCTGCCTGTAACCACGATTGCAGAACCAAAACAAGTAGAAAAGGAATACATATATCAAAAAAATCGCTTATTATTACGCTTGCGAGTCATGCCGGGAATCTACGGCGAAGAGGCAACACTGCAAGTATTGCGGGGAGCAGCATTAAAATTCTATCAACAACAACAATTGACGCGTATAGGCCGCGATGCTTTAGGAATTTCTCAGCAACTAAGCATTAAGTTACATGAACTACAAGAACGACTTTTACTGAATCCTAGCCTTGATTCTCAGCAATTAGAGGCTTTAGTTACCCTGAATCAATTAGTGAAAAATTTAGACCAACAGATCAAAATACTGGCACTAGATAGCAATATACCAACAAAGAGTAAATCATCAGTCAGTAGGTGAAAACGCTGATTTCGTTAGCATACATAATTGTTATGTTGTAATGGAATCCTAGACTGATAAAGCTTAGAGATTCATCTCCAAATAAATACAAATTTTGCGATCGTATTCTGAGTAAGATTACGGTTTAAACAAACTTAATAGTAGCAAAGTTCGTTTCCCCCTCTTAAATCCTATTGTTGCAAATATTTCATGTTAACTGAGGTTTTTAGTGAACTTTTCCCCTTAATGAGTACAGCCAATCCACAGACATTGGAATGGCTACTCAACGTTGCAATTGAACATGAATACCCATCTGGGCGAGCCGTTGTGATGGAAGATGCTTGGGGTAACGCCGTTTACTTCGTGGTTTCTGGTTGGGTCAAAGTCCGGCGTACCGTCGGGGAAGATTCAGTAGCTCTGGCAATTTTTGGGCGTGGAGATTTTTTTGGAGAAATGGCAATTTTGGATGAATCTCCACGCTCAACTGATGTCATTGCCCTTTCACCCGTGAAGTTGCTGAGTATTTCCAGAGAGCGGTTTATTCAAATATTGTTCAAAGACCCGCAGTTACATCACCGCATGTTGCAACTGATGGTAAGGCGATTGCGGCAAATTAACGTGCGCTTGCAAATGCGGTCTTCACCACCAGCAGTTAAACTCGCTCATACTCTAGTGACTTTGGGTGAAAGCTATGGTCAAGAATCAGACTTAGGAAGAGAAATTTTTAACATTCCCTTCAAAGATTTAGCAGAGGTGACAGAAATCGGCGTTGAAGAAACCACCAAAATCATGGAAAAGCTGCATGAAAAAGGGTGGATAAAGATTGATAGTGCCAACAACATTACTTATCTTGTGAACTTCAAACAGTTGATGAACTTGGCTGGCAAAGTGTGATTTTTTTATCCGATTCTCTATAAGATAGTCTGCGTAACCTGTTTCTTGGTAAGTTTAACGCTAGAGATTTGGAATGATGACGAATGAAAGACGGTTTGTGTGCGATGTTAAAAACAAATTTGTCATGATGGGAAAATTACCCATTGATTATTAACTCAGCACGCAAAATGACTGAAGCAACAGCAACTCGCCCCAACACCTACGCCCAAGAAACTGAGCCAACGATTCATTACCTGGTGGCAATGTCCCAACCAGAAACCCATCTGTTTGAGGTTACTTTACACCTTGTCGATTATTCCTCACCGATTCTCGATTTAAAACTGCCAGTGTGGACACCCGGTTCCTATTTAGTCCGGGAATACGCAAAGAGTTTACAGGATTTTGAGGCTTTTGCAGAGAATAAGCCTTTAACTTGGCGGAAGCTCGGTAAAAATCACTGGCAGATAGAAAAAATAGGTATTTCAGAATTAACTGTACGTTACCGCATTTTTGCCAATGAGCTATCGGTACGAACAAATCACTTAGATAGCACCCACGGTTATTTTAATGGTGCGGCACTATTTTTTAGAATACCTGGCTGGGATAAGCAACCCATTCGCGTCACTATCGTACCACCACAGCTGGAATGGCATGTAACTACTGCCTTACCACCCGTTGCAGAGAAAACGAATACTTTCTTGGCTAACGATTTTGATACTCTGGTGGATACTCCCTTTGAGATTGGTTCCCACCAATTGTATAAATTTGAGGTATTAGGAAAACCCCATGAATTGGCAATCTGGGGACAAGGTAATTACCAAGCCCAGCAGTTGATTGCTGATATCCAAAAAATTATTCAGGTAGAAGCGCAGATGTTTGGCGGTTTGCCATATAAACGATATGTGTTTCTGCTACATTTATTTAGCCAAGCTTTTGGCGGTTTGGAGCATAAAGACTCTTGCTCCTTAATTTACCAACGTTTCGGATTTCGCGCTCAGGAAAAATACGATCGCTTTCTGCAATTAGTTGCACACGAGTTCTTTCACTTGTGGAATGTCAAGCGAATTCGCCCAAAAGCATTAGAGGTTTTTGATTACGACCAAGAAAATTACACACCATCATTGTGGTTTTGTGAAGGTACTACTAGTTACTATGACTTGTTAATTCCTTTGCGGGCGGGAATTTATGATGTTAAGTCGTATTTGAATAACTTAGGTAAGGAAATTACCAGATATGAAATGACACCGGGGCGAAAGGTACAACCAGTTTCCGAGTCAAGTTTTGATGCCTGGATAAAACTCTATCGTCCAGATGCCAATAGCGGTAATTCCCAAATTTCTTACTATTTAAAAGGAGAAATGGTATCGTTGCTCCTGGATTTGCTGATTCGCTCTACTCACAACAATCAGCGCTCCCTTGATGACGTGATGCTGAAAATGTGGCAGCAATTTGGGCAAGATGAAATTGGCTATACCCCAGAACAGTTGCAAGAAGTTATCGAATCTGTTGCCGGAATCGATTTGACTGATTTCTTTAAACGCTACGTTGATAGTACTGATGATTTGCCTTTCAATCAGTATTTAGAACCCTTTGGCTTACAGTTGGTAGCCGAACAGCAGGAAGAACCTTACCTGGGTGTGAGAATAAATACAGAAAATGGGCGCGAGATTATTAAGTTTGTGGAGACTGGTTCACCTGCACAAATAGCAGGAATTGATGCAGGTGATGAGTTGTTAGCAATTGATGGGATTAAGATAACGGCGGGTGGCTTAAGCGATCGCCTGAAAGATTATCAACCAAACGATACCATCCAAGTCGCAGTTTTCCACCAAGACGAACTGCGTATTTATTCCATCACCCTCACATCCCCACGTCCAACTAGATATCAAGTAAAGCCTGTTGAGCATCCTAACTCCAAACAGCAACAAAACTTTGCTGGATGGCTTGGGGCTGCGATCGCAACTGTTTCATAAAGGGAGTGGGATGTGGGGTTAGGTAAGAGGTTACAGGTGACAGGGAATAATTTGTACCCTGTAACCTGTACCCTATTCCCTTCTTCTGTCCCCAATCCCCACTTCTAAGCCGTTCTCACCGCCCCAGAGTAAATCAAACCCCGTTGCAGATCCAGCGTTATAATCGCCCCATCTCGAATCACCTGCGTTGCCTGCTTCACGCCGACAATTACTGGTACACCAAGACGCAAGCCAATTACTGCCGCGTGACTTGTGAGACTTTCTTCTTCAGTAATAATCCCGGCAGCTTTCCGAATTGCTTCAACAAAATCGGCACTAGTGCGGGATGCAACCAATATGTCTCCGGGATTAAAGTTACTCACATCCATCCCTGTATTAGCCACCCGTGCGCGACCACTTACTGAACCTTGTCCCAGTCCAATTCCGTGACCTAGTACTGCCGTCACCACCTCTACCTTAATCAAATCTGTAGAGCCAGAAATACCCTGGAGTGTACCAGCCGTCATCACTACTAAATCACCCTGAGACAGTAACTTAAGTTCCTGAGCCACGTTAATCGCAGCTTGAAATGTCTGACCAGTGGAAGGTAATCCTAGCACCAACAACGGTTTGACTCCCCACACCATCTGTAACTGCCGCGCCACATTTACATGGGGTGTCACTGCCAAAATCGGTGTGTGAGGACGGAATTTAGAGACATTGCGAGCTGTTGCTCCCGTTTGCGTTAGGGTCATAATTGCTGCTGCACCTAGTTGTTCGGCAATTTGACCGACAGCTTGACTAATCGCATTAGGAATGGAGCGTCGAGCATCTCTGACAGAACGTAGGTTTAGGTGTTGGGCTTCTTCCTGCTCCATACGTTCGGCAATTCGCGCCATCGTCGCCACTGCTTCTACAGGGAAGCTACCCACGGCGGTTTCGTTGGAGAGCATCACCGCGTCTGTGCCGTCTAAAATCGCATTTGCCACATCCGATACTTCAGCACGAGTAGGACGGGGATTGCTCACCATACTGTCTAACATCTGAGTGGCAGTGATGATCGGAATCCCCAAGCGATTTGCTGTCGCAATTAGCCGCTTTTGGAGTACCGGAACATCTTCCGCTGGCAATTCCACCCCTAAATCGCCTCTGGCAACCATCACGCCATCACACAAAGCCAGAATCGCCTCCATTTGTTCAATGGCTTCGTGCTTTTCAATTTTGGCAACCACTGGCACTTGCTTGCCTGTACTAGAAATTAGTTCTTTAATTTCAATCATGTCCTGGGGATTGCGGACAAAGGAAAGTGCCACCCAATCGACACCCTGATCTAGACCAAACATTAGATCCTCTCGGTCTTTGTCGGTCATTGCCTTAATTGACAGGTAAACGCCAGGAAAGTTTACGCCTTTGTTGTTAGAAAGTTTACCAGGCACGGTGATACGACAATGCAAATCACCTTTATCTCGGTTAATTTCCTCCACCAGCATTTCTACTCGTCCATCATCAAGGAGGATTTTTGCCCCGACTGGAACTTCTTCGGCTAAATAATCGTAGGTGACACAGCTAATTTCTTGCGTACCTACCACCGGACGATTTGTCAAGGTGAAGCGATCGCCTTTTGCTAAAACTATAGACCCATTGTCAAACTTCCCCAAGCGAATTTTTGGGCCCTGCAAGTCTTGGAGAATAGCCACTGGCTGATTTAATTCAAAAGCGGTTTGCCGAATTAAGCGAATACTACGCTGATGGTCGGCATGAGTTCCGTGGGAGAAGTTTAGCCGCAGCGTCGTGGCTCCCGCTTCAATAATCGCCTTGAGCATTTCAGGACTGCTAGTGGCGGGGCCAATAGTAGCGACAATTTTTGTCCGGCGCAGAGAATCTCGTAATTGCATAGGGGCTGAAGTTAGGGAGCTATCTGGGAAGTCATCGTAACTTAAGTGGCATCTCCTTTTCAGTCACTGCTATACCAATAAGATATAAGCAGTTAGATGAGGGTTTATGGGAGAGTGGGGGCTGTGGGATAGACTAGATATAGTACATCAATCTTGTATCCATCCTCCGAACGAAGGAGTTTATTCCATTAACTTCTTGCCGATTGTCATACCCTACTTATCAGTAAAGACTAGGCTTCGTCTGGAATCATAGCGTTATTCATCTGCTGATATGCAAAGCTGTGGATAAATCTTGCTATACAAAAATTTGCAAAACTTTATTATTCAATAATATTTATCGTATATTCGTAATGTCTGCTTAAGAAGGAGTCAATGTTAGAGATGATCGCATCGGAGGCACAAAAGCCACTGACAATCCCACCCAAGGAATTTTTAGCGCCTCCTGGTGATTTCAATCCGACGCTGCTGTTGTTTTCTGTAGCTGTATCCATGCTGGTGTTATCCAACTTTGGTTACTGGCTTTGGGAATGGCCGCACTGGCTATGCTTTTGCGTTAATACTATGGCTTTGCATTGTGCTGGAACAGTAATTCATGATGCCTGTCACCAATCTGCTCATCGCAACCGGGTGATGAATGCGATGTTAGGGCATGGCAGTGCGTTGATGCTAGCTTTTGCTTTTCCAGTCTTTACGCGGGTGCATTTACAGCATCATGGACATGTTAATCATCCTAAAGACGACCCAGATCATTATGTCTCTACGGGTGGGCCACTGTGGCTGATTGCAGTGCGGTTTTTGTACCACGAGGTGTTTTTCTTTCAACGGCGACTGTGGCGTAAATATGAGCTATTAGAATGGTTCATCAGCCGCTTAATTATCGGGGTAATTGTTTATATCTCAGTGCAATACCACTTTTTAGGTTACATTCTCAATTTTTGGTTTATACCAGCTTTTGTGGTGGGCATAGCACTAGGATTATTTTTCGACTATTTACCCCATCGTCCTTTTGCAGAGCGCGATCGCTGGAAAAATGCTCGTGTCTACCCGAACCAAGTTCTCAATATCCTGATTATGGGACAGAATTACCACTTAATTCATCATTTGTGGCCTTCTATTCCTTGGTATAATTATCAGCCTGTATACTATGTGATAAAGCCTCTGTTAGATGAAAAAGGATGTTATCAAACTTCAGGATTGTTGCAGAAAAAGGACTTTTTTGAGTTTGTTTACGACATCTTTTTAGGGATTAGATTTCATCATCAAAAAGAATAGAGTTTTTGCATAGAGCGATGCTTACGATGGGCTGCACCTACTCAAAGGAATGGCTAGCACTGGGAAGTTGATAAAAGTATAAAGTCTATCGTGAGCAAGGCTAGCCTTCATTGTCAACTGAGTGCGATCGCTAAGATAGATGGTTAATTTAGGGACTTATAAATAAAAGGTTACAAACTCTCCTCAGGATTGACTATTTTCCCAAGAAAAAGGACACTTCCTGTTATCTTCTCACGAATAAGAAAGATGAATGGACGATCGACTTTGAAAACTGGTACTGGTAAAGGTGGCTCAGACAAGCATAAATTTACCATCCCCACAGCTGTTGCGGCTGCGGCTTCAGTACCCTCTTCATTTACGTCAACAAAAGCCTGATGGACAACTGCTCCAATGCAAAACCCATTTTCTCTGCCATCCATACCAGAGAAATTAGCTTTATTTTCATCAAAACTATCTCTCATCCCCATCGCAATCAGAGTTTCATTTAATTGAAACTGAGAACTGACTCTGAAACGTGGCAGAAATACACGAACCTCTCTTTCCTGAAGTCCCTCTATCCAATTCGCCAGATTTTTCAGGGTTAAGTTGTCTTCAAGTTCCCTTAGTCCGTTAATCTGTTTGGGTAAGAGAACAAGCATTGATAGATCGTTGCCAACGTAGGGCAACTGAAGAACCTGTAAGTCCTCGGTTTCTTTGTACCCAAATGTCTCCTGCTGCTCCATCATAGGCACTTGAATCTTTTTGGCAGATGTTATCCAAAATGGAGCTGTTTCTGTAAGGGTATTGTCAAACTTATTTTTCCAGTCTCCTTGGAAATAAATAGCATTGACTAAGACCAGACGTGTCAATTCATTGAGAGAATTTGATGGAATCAGATTCTGAATCTTATCCTGAGTTTTTTCTGCAACCCAAGCATTAATAATGTTTTCTGCTGCTTCTGGATCTTTCTGATAATCGACGGCAGTAACTACCACCCCATAATAATTGTTTACGAGGTTTAAAAACTCTTTAAGCAAAGGGTATCCTGTTTGGGGCCATAGTGAATTGGCAGTTCGCAACAGAATTCCTGACCAATCTTGTACTGCTTTTAATTCCATTTCTAGGCAAGCAAATGTTTGGTGAAGTTGTTGCTGCCCCGATGTGAAATGGAGAACTTGAGCTATTTGCCTTTCTGTATCTTTACGAGCACCAGCGTAAGCCATAGCTAATGCTAAAGATATACTGTATGGGGAAAAGAATAGGTTGTTTTCCGTTGGCTTAAGTCTTTCATATAAATCAAGAGCGAAAGCAGTGTTTCCCTTCACAATACTTTCGATGTCTGGATTAACTTCTTCTATAGGAGAATCTTTCATCTTCGGACTGGTTTAAAATTTTTTCACACAGTTATAAGCGACTGTAATAAGTTGCGATCGCCTAAATTGAACTTTACCACTGCAATCAGAAATTATGTAATTATTATTACCTAAAATTTACGTAATTATTTTATGCTTTTTACTTAACTGCTGGCTGTGATGTTTGTAAAATCCGTCGGCTGGAATTGATTCTCACCAAAAAGAATAAAGTTATTGCATAAGATCGCTTGCTCACGGCTGACACTAGGAAAATGATCTAAAAACTGGTCTATTTTTTAACCAACATTACCCGCAGACAACACTTGTTCAACTGTAAGTGCAATTTCTGGGAAAGTTGCAGACACAATTTGCTGACTCCCGCTAAACTCTTGTTCCTCGTACAATCCTTCTGAAAACAATAAAATCGTAATTTTTGACTCTATTGGATCTACAATCCAATATTCAGGAATCTCTAACGCTGCATATTCAGAACGTTTATATCGATAATCGCGTTTTACGGAATCAGGACTGACAACTTCCACTACTAATATCGGCGCAGACTGACAAACAGCAGACTCATCAAGGAATTCCATTACCTGTTCAGCTTTTACAACATAAACATCAGGCAATCTTGACTTTCGCCATCCCGTTCTTACCCCTGCCTCTCTAAAGCATAGCCAAGGTAAACTCAAGCGATTGATTTCTGTGTCAAATGTCTGTTCAAGGAATTTAGCAAGTAGTAAATGTCTAAAAGTTGGCGGATTCATGCGTTCTAGTTTCCCATCCGCCAGTTCATAACGGCTATCAGTACTATTGTTATAAGCGAGATATTCTTCAAAAGAATACAGATGCTCTCTAGTTGTCTGTGTCATCGCGCAACTTTTAAATAAAGGTTTTTTTGAGGTAGTACTCAAAAAATCATGAGGAATTGGACATTGGCTTGTAGTATGGGGAAGTGTGATTGGTCGATTTAAGGCTTGCTGTTACATTGTCGCATTTGGTTTGACTGCAATTGTCCAATACTGAAATGTTTCACCTCCAACCCGATCGCTATTCTCACGGTAGATTTCCCGCAAGCATTCATAAAATGCTTGGGCTTCATTCTCCAATCCAAATGTTATCAAGCACTTTAATATACGGGTGATACGAAGATAATTGTGGTGAAATATACAGACCCATTCGCGTTTACGATTCAAATAGTCTTCTGACTGGCTAACAAGTATTTTTCCGTCATTACTCTGGTGGCGTTGCAACCCATAAAATTTAAGCATTACTGTGAAGGAACGCAGCAAATTCTGACGTAGCTGTGGGTTGCTTTGAAATGCTTGAATTACTTCCTCATCAACGATGGGTGCATCAGAATTGAATGCACTTCTCTCAGCTAAAGGGAACAACCACTGAATGTAATCATGGGTACACTCCAATTCTTCAAAATCCCAAGTCCACATCTCTTGAATTGTCCGACCTTTTGAATCTTGTTGGTGCCCTAAATAGAATGGAACAAGCATTGCACTGAGTTGTTTTTGATGATTCATTGCAAACTCCCTTCACAAATCAACATCTTGATTTTGGGCGCGATCGCCTAACCAATGACCTTAGAATAAAATTTTAAAATGCTGAACCTATTTGACGTTTTCACAATTTGATTTTAAGTATTGTATCTTTTCAGTCATAGACTGCCCAACACCAATTAATACTCTGTGACGATCTTCGCCCAGTAGCCACTCAAACTTTTTCGAGACTATGTAATATTCAAACCCATACATTTCTCCTATTAGATCGGCAATTACCGCGATCTCGCCCTCATAGAGCCAAAAATTACCATGCTTTTTAGTTCTTTTCCAGTCTTCAGCCACAAACCACACTGTTTCTTCTAAAGGTACAAGTTCTTTCAAAACGTCAGGTGCATATTCGAGATGAATTGAGCAAGACGGTTCTTTGAATGAACTCCACCAATAGGAATAATTTAGTCCTTTTTTACCCAAGCTTGTGAATCGCTCAAGAATTGACACCAATATCTGTTCGTATTCATGAAGGCTAACTAACCTGAAATCATTGCAAGAAAGGTTTAGCGTTTTTATGGCTTCTTCAATATCTACTCTGAAATCTAAGCGTTGAGTCATAAAATCTACATCGCTCTAATACGAATTCTCTATAAATGATGACGATTAGTTTTCTTGGAGTTCTTAGCAGTTCGCTTTTATTTATTAATATGAGTATTTTACACTTTTGACTTCACTACTGGCTGTGATGCTTGTAAAAGCTGGGCAAAGTCCAGTCAGGACGCAAGCTAGCGACGTTGCGTAAATAGATATGATGAATTGAGGCGGAGGCTGGCAGATAGGCGTGGATTAAGAACCGAATGCAGCGCTGTAAACTACCTTCAACCTGCATTTGCTGCACATCCAAACATTGCTACATTATCCCAACCAGGACGCGCTCTGGCGATCGCATCTGGAAAAATAGCATTCAAATCGCGTGTCACTAAAAAAGTCACACGAATCATGTCCTTTCTACTTTTTGTGCTATTTCCAATGCCCATAATTTAAAATCCTACCAAACGATGTGAAGGGTTCAAACTCAGGGATGATGAGTAATTAGCAATTAAATTGACAAAATCACACTATAAAGAGTGATATTAAGCGATAGATAGCGCTTGTAAAGGACTAACGGGCATGATTAAATCTTGGATGGTGATTGGGGGCGTGGCTTTCTTGGTTGCTTTAGCCGCGAACGTGATTACGCCTAGCGATCGCCAATGGTTCAAGCGTTTACAACGACCGAGATGGCTAACTTTTGAGGGCGCAATTCCGATTATTTGGACTGTAATATTTATTTGCGGTGCTTGGTCAGCTTATATTGTCTGGGAAAAAGACCCAGGAAGCACCTCAACCTGGTTAATCATGGGTTTATATCTGCTATTAGAAATTGTTACCATTGCCTATACACCTGTAATGTTTAAGCTTCGCAGTCTGAAAGTGGGCACAATTCTCGGTGGTACAGGTTTGATTATTAGTGCTTTATTGATACTTGCAGTCTTAGGTTTTTCTGGTTGGGCAGCCCTATTACTAGTTCCTTATTTGCTCTGGAGTCCTATTGGTACTTATACCACTTGGCAGATGATCCGTCTCAATCCTCAAGATGCCTAAGAATCGCCCCAGAGAATGATTAAAGATATAGCCTAAATTGTCAAACTTGCAGTGTATGACTTGACAAAATACACAAAACTTGAGTGCATTATGATTCCATCTTGGATAATAATTGGGGCTGTAACTTTCTTCATCGCCCTTGGGAGTTTCTTGATTACGCCGCGTGATGTTAAATGGTTTGCAAATTTAAGTCGCCCTCGCTGGCTAGTTTTTGAACCGCTGATTCCGTTCATCTGGACTGTGATTTTTATCAGTGGTGCAGCTTCAGCTTATATTGTCTGGGAAAAAAATCCCGGAAGCCTAATTACTTGGCTATTAATGGCTTTGTATCTTTTGGTGGAAATTATCACCGTCGCCTACATACCTATAATGCTCAGGTTTCGCAGTCTCAAAGTTGGGGAAATTCTTGGGCTAATCGGTTTGATTTCAGGTGTTGTTCTCGCAATCTGCGTTTTACCGATTTCTTTAATGGCGGCGCTGTTACTCCTTCCCTATCTAGTTTGGACTCCCATTGGTACTTACACTACCGACGAATTAAAAGAACTGAATCCTCAAGATGCATAACGCATCTATACAAGCCGTCCATAACGTGCTGTGACAGGATTGGCTGGATTAGATTGATTATTCAGCCAAGCCCACATTTGATCGCCGACAGAGAAATGCCACCATTCTCTAGGATTGCGTTGAAAGCCGGCTTTTAACATTACATCTCGCAATAGTTGACGATGAGTATGATACTTTTGCGTTTCAGAGCGATCGCTATTTGCATAATAATCTGGATGCGATCGCTCTGACATTTCATCAATGGGCGAACCCATATTTACTATTTGTCCTGCATCATCTACTAGCGTTACATCTACTGCTGCACCAGTACTATGAGGAGGCGGAGTTTTTTCATCTAAACTTGGTGCAGCCCAAATTGCATAAACCGCTTCCCAAACCTCTTGGCGTTGGTTTGGGGATAATTCCACATCAGTTAATCCCCTATGCTGCACTGCTTGAGCGAAGCTGTAATCTACCATAAACTGCTGGACTGCGATCGGGCGATAGGCATCAAAAATTTGGATACGCCAGTTAGGATGCAGAAGATTAAGATAATTTTGCGCTTGGATCAAATTTTCAATAACGCTTTGACGGAGATAATAGGGGGAGCGATCGCCATAAGGCGCACCTAATTTTTCATAAGGATGAGGAGATTCCACCGCAAACAATTCTAAAGGAATTGCTATTAGCGGTTCACCACACTCAAAAATTGGGATTTGATGATAAGGTCTCATGCGATAATTCGTAATTCTTAATTCGTAATTTATTTATGTATATTAATAAATTTAACTTTCTTGTACCTCCAATTACGAATTATTAAATGCTCAATCAAAACAAAACACCTTTATTAGATGCCTTAAAAGCCAATGCAGCAAGACCTCATGCGCCTTTTTACACTCCAGGACATAAGCTAGGTGAGGGAGTTTCTCAACCCTTGGCTGATTTACTTGGCAAAGCCGTCTTTCGCGCTGATTTAACTGAATTAGCAGATTTAGATAATCTCTTTGCACCCCAAGGCGTTATTCAAGAAGCACAACAACTTGCATCTGAAGCATTTGGTGCTTTGCAAACATGGTTCCTTGTCAATGGTTCTACCTGTGGGATTGAAGCGGCAATTCTCGCTACCTGTGACACAGGCGATAAAATTATTCTGCCTCGCAATGTGCATTCTTCGGCGATCGCAGGTTTAATTCTCTCTGGTGCAATACCAATTTTTATCCATCCTGAATACGATCCAGTTTTAGATATTGCCCATAGCATCACGCCCAATGCTATACAATCTGCACTCCAACAGCATCCTTATGCCAAAGCAGTGTTGGTAGTTTATCCAACATATTACGGTGTTTGTGGAGATTTGAGTGCGATCGCCAACATCACACATCAATATAATATCCCTCTACTTGTAGATGAGGCACACGGCGCACACTTTGCCTTTCATCCCGAATTACCCACTCCAGCTTTAGCCGCAGGTGCAGATTTAACTGTACAATCTATCCACAAAGTACTTGGTGCAATGACACAGGCATCGATGCTGCACATTCAAGGTAACAGGATTGATTGCGATCGCATCAGTAAAGCTTTGCAGCTCGTACAGTCTACCAGTCCTAGTTATTTACTTTTAGCTTCTTTAGATGCAGCACGTCAACAAATGGCACTCCACGGAAAAATGCTGATGTCTCGCACTTTGCAACTTGCTGAGGAAGCTAGAACCAGAATCAGTCAAATTCCTGGATTATCAGTTTTGGAAATGCCTCAGTTGGCGGGATCTCCCGGCTTTGTAACTTTAGACAAAACGCGACTAACTGTCACTGTTTCTGGTTTAGGTTTAACCGGATTTGAAGCAGATGAAATTCTCGATGAAAAATTTGCCGTTACTGCTGAATTTGCCTCACTGCAACATCTCACCTTTATCATTAGTTTGGGCAACATCCCAGCCGATATTGAACAATTAGTGCAAGGTTTCACCACCCTCGCCAAAGAATATCGACGAAGCAACTTGACTGTTAAAAACCAGGTTTGGCTAAATCTAGACAGAACATTAGATTATGCTTTACAACTTTCTCCCCGTCAAGCTTTTTTTGCTGTCAGTGAAATACTACCTTTGACACAAACCAATAAACGCATCTGTGCTGAAATTGTTTGTCCCTATCCTCCAGGGATTCCTGTGTTAATGCCGGGAGAAGTCATCACCAAATCAGTCCTTGAATACCTACAACAAATTCAGGCTATGGGTGGATTTATCAGCGGTTGCAATGACATTAGCCTCAAAAGTTTGAAAGTTGTGAAATAACCTTATAACTACTGGATTATTCTTCATAAAAGTCTAATTGATAAAGTCAATAGTAAATGTGCGGTTTTTAAAATGAGTTAGGGGAAAATATACAGTATTTATACTAATGTGAAACTTCAATAAAAATAGCTAGTAGACTAGTGCAATCTTTGATTGATAACCATAGGATCATCTTGATGATTCCTAAACTATAAGATGAAATCAAAAACCTATTATATTTGGGGGCAAGTAACAGCTCCGATTGTATTCACTCTAGCGCTGGGTTTCTCAGCAAGAGCGAATGCAGTTGAGTTAGGCGCTGCCTCTGATTACAATGTATTTGTTTTGGGAGATATCTCTCAAAAATATACAGATATCGAAGGAAAAGTTGCTGCTGGCGGTAATATCAATTTCGTCGGCGGACTTGGAAGCAGACTTTCTGGCAATAGCGGCAACGTAGTAGTCGCTGGACAGAATTTAACTTTAAGTAACGGTCAAGTCTACCACGGTAATGCTGTCTATGGAGGCAGCGCCAATGTATCCAGCAATGTGGGATTTCCCCAAGGAACTCTCAGCCAAGGTAATCCCATCGACTTCAATGAAGCAGGGAAACAACTGCGAGGACTATCTGAATATTTGGCAACCTTGACTCCTACTGGTAACACAACAGTTCAACCTTGGGGTGCTATTAACCTTAGTGGTAGTGGTACTGCTTTCAATGTTTTTAATCTTGCAGGCTCATCTGTCTCTAAGACAAACTATTTTGAAATTAAAGGGGACGCAAATTCAACTATCGTTGTCAATATCAGCGGTAAGGATGTGTCACTACAAAACTTTGGGTTTAATATCATTGGCGCAGATAAACAAAAGGTAATCTACAACTTTTATGAAGCGACAAATATAACTGCTAGTGGAATTGGCATCCAAGGTAGTATTCTTGCACCTTTGGCTAATTTAAATTTCAATAACGGTCAAGTTAACGGCAATGTAGTGGTAGCTTCTTTGACAGGAAATGGTGAGTCTCACAACTATCTATTTAATGGGGATCTGCCAGATGTCCCAACGAGGTACTACAATCCGCCTAAGCCTCCCACTCGTATTCAGGTTCCAGAGCCTGCAACTCTTCCAGGTTTAGGATTAATTGCTGTAGTATTTGGTTTGTTTCGCTACAAACGCAATCAAACAACTTGTTTAGAATAATTAAAAATTTTTGGCAGCATAGCGCATGAAGCGAACTTTTGACAGATTTTCGCTCTATGCGCTATTTCCTTGCTCTCTACCTTCTAGAATAAAGATAGACTTTATTGAGATTTGTATAGTTGGGGATCGGCTGTCATGGCTCCCGCCGTTTTAATTCAAAATCTGCAAAAACATTACGGTACAGTGGTTGCCGTCCAGGATGTTTCCTTTCAGGTAGAACCAGGAGAAATTTTTGGTTTACTTGGCCCCAATGGTGCTGGGAAAACTACTACCTTGCGTGCTTTGTGTACGCTGACCACACCGGATGCTGGCAAAATTGAAGTATCTGGCATCTCTGTGTTAGATAATCCCAGAGTCGCAAGACAACGACTAGGCTATGTAGCTCAGGAAGTCGCTATAGATAAGGTGTTGACTGGAAAAGAACTGCTGCAATTGCAAGCAGCACTTTATCACCTTCCAGGCGCAGTAGCCAAACAGCGTATTGAAACGGTATTAGATTTACTCGGTTTGCAAGAATACGCCAACAAAAAGACAGGAACCTACTCAGGCGGTTTACGCAAGCGCCTAGACTTGGCTGCTGGATTGCTCCATGCACCGGATGTTCTGGTATTGGACGAGCCAACTGTAGGACTTGACATAGAAACCCGTTTTGTGGTATGGGATTTCCTAAGAAAATTACGTGCCTCTGGGACGACGGTAGTAATTACCAGCCATTATTTAGAAGAAATTGACGCTTTAGCCGATCGCGTGGCAATTATAGATCGCGGCGTTGTAATTGCAAGTGGTACACCTTCGCAATTGAAAGATCAAGTAGGGGGCGATCGCATCACCTTGCGAATCCGCGAGTTTTCCCCCGTTGAGGAAGCTGAAAAAGCTAAAAACCTCCTGAAACCTTTGCCTTTTGTCCAAGAAGTCATCATCAACAGCGCTCAAGGTAATTCACTCAACTTGGTAGTGACACCTCAAAATGATGTTCTCATTAACATACAGCAAGCGCTGAACACCGCTGGCTTGCCCATATTTGGCATCGCCCAATCTCGCCCCAGCCTCGATGACGTTTATCTCGCTGCCACAGGACGCACCTTATTGGATGCAGAACTCGCAGCTGTCGCCACCCGCGATCCCAAAGCTGAAAAGAAGCAGAATATGAGATAGCTAGGGAGCAGGGGAGCAGGGGAGCAGAGGAGCAGGGGAGAAGTAGCAGTAAGTTTTTCCCCTCCGTACCTCTGCCTCTTGTGCCCAATCTAAAATCCAAAATCTAAAATCCAAAATTGCTATGAGTGTTACTCCTAAGTCTGATATCAATTGGCAACCATTAGCATCGCCACAAGCAGATGCTAATACTGCACCTAACTTTTTCGGTGAATTGGTACAAGAGACGTTGGCTTTAACTCGTCGCTTGTTTATTCAGTTGCAACGCCGTCCCTCGTCTTTAGTTGCTGGAATTATTCAACCAGTAATGTGGTTAGTGCTATTTGGTGCTTTGTTCCAAAATGCTCCCAAGGGTATATTTGGCAATACAACAAATTACGGTCAATTTTTGGCTGCTGGCATCATTGTGTTTACAGCCTTTGCCGGGGCGCTAAATGCTGGTTTACCTGTAATGTTTGACCGCGAATTCGGCTTTTTGAATCGTTTGCTCGTAGCACCGTTAGCCTCGCGATTTTCCATTGTTTTTGCCTCAGCCATCTTTATCATCAGCCAAAGTTTGCTGCAAGCTGCGGTGATTGTAGCAGCAGCTGCATTCTTAGGGGCTGGACTACCCGATGTAGCGGGTTTAAGTGCGATCGCTCTAATTGTCTTACTTTTAGCTTTGGGTGTAACAGCCATCTCCCTCGGTTTAGCTTTCGCTCTACCCGGACACATTGAATTGATTGCAGTGATTTTTGTCACTAACCTACCGTTATTGTTTGCTAGTACTGCTTTAGCACCTCTATCTTTCATGCCTAAGTGGTTGCAAATTGTAGCTACTCTAAATCCTCTCAGTTATGCGATCGAACCCATTCGCTATCTCTATTTCCACAGTAATTGGGAACTAGGTAGTGTAGTGATGCAGGCTCCTTGGGGCGATGTTACCTTTGGGGGAGCATTACTGGTGTTGTTTGGCTTTGCCCTAGTCGCCTTGCTGAGTATTCAACCCCAACTGCGGCGGACTCTGGCTTAAAAAGATAGAATAGATAAATTTTAGGTAGGGTCAAAACCCATGAAAAAACCATTTTTACAAATTACTAGACTTTTTGTAGCTACAGTAGCAGGAATTAGCTTTGCTTCCTTGCTTGTGGCTCAACCAAGTTCGGCTCAAGTCAGCAGCCCAGCCGATGCTTTCCCCAGCAATAGTACAACAGACCAAAATACCGATCCTTTCGCCCGTTCCAACTCAGACAATTTCAATATGTTTGATCTGATTCATCGGGCAAATTTCGGGACTCTCAACTGGGATTCTAACCAACAGAACGAAGAACTAAACTCAGCAGCAGCAGCCTTTAAAGCAAGGCAACAAAAACTAATTCAAGGTCAACAACAGCAACCAACCCTCAGTTTGCCAACGGTTACACAACCATCAGTTACGCCGCCATTGGTGACACCACCATCAGGTAACTGAATCAAACAAAGAACCCCAAGCCTCTAAAGGCTTGGGGCTAAGACCATTTAAAAAATCCTGAATTATCAGATCAGCCCAAGTGCAGCTAAAACATCGCTAGCATGGGTGGTGGTATTTACAGCACTGTCAACATGGGTAATTTTGCCGCTGGGGTCAATTACGTAGGTGACGCGCTTGGCATAACCACCACCATCCACATCGAAAGCTTTGATGAGGGATTTGTCGCTGTCAGCCAGTAGGGGAAAATTCAAATTATATTTTTGGGTGAATGCTTGATGGGAGACTTCATCATCTGCACTGACGCCCAAGATGACAATATCTTTACCTTGATATTGAGACTGGGCATCCCGAAAACTACAGGCTTGTTTGGTGCAGCCTGGCGTGTCATCTTTGGGGTAAAAATACAAAACAACTGTCTTCCCGGCAAAATCAGATAGCGAGACTGTGTTGCCGTTTGTATCTTTGGCGGTAAATGCAGGTGCATCCGTACCAACTGCTAGAGGCATAATTAACCTTTCCTGTTTCAGATTGTTGATGCACTTGAAATTTTACATTAATTTATAATGTTTAAATATAATTACTAAAAAATAGGATAAATATACTTTAGGTAACTAATTTTGGTTTAATGGGGTATTTAGTACGAGAAAAAATATATTATTAAATTAATCTTTATTAGAAGAAAAATTTATACCCATACACGATGCCTGCTGTTGATTCCCAAAACCCAAATATTTTTGTCTATCCTCAAAGCACAGTAGAAAGAGCCGAGCGATCGCTAGTGTGTTCGCCTTTTAATGTATCTTTATTTGAAGTGATGGGCCATCAGAGTGTATCAGTAACTGCGATCGCTCTGGAAAATGGACTCAAGCAGGGCTATACTAAACGCCCTTTATCAGAATTAGCCTGTGATAACGCTTTGGGCTGGTTGATTCAAGTAGGTGTATTGCGCCGAGAGGTCGATGGTCAGGGAATTACAGATAGTTTTCGTCTCACTCCCTTGGGACGCCAGTTAGTGGAACAGTACCAGGGTAAAAATTGGCGTACTCCTTCATGGCGCGATCGTTTCTATGATGCTGTGATTCGTTGGTTACGGATACCTTTTTAGAATAAAAAATCCAAGAGTTAGGATTAGGGAATCAAAGGGAACAATATACACGGAAACATCATATCTATTCATGAAGTCTTTACCATAATCATCCAAGTAGAATTTGTGATGGTTATAGTGGGCATTGGGCACAAGAGGCAGAGGTGCAGAGGAGCGGAGGGGCAGAGGGGAAAAACTTACTGCTACCTCGGTCACTGAGCGTAGCCGAAGTGCTGCTCCCCTGTTGCTCGCTCCTAAAAATTAACTCTGTATCTTGAAAAACTAAGTGATAGCAACTATGAAATCAATTATGGTAGTGGGGACAACATCCCATGCAGGGAAATCACTTTTAACTACAGCTATTTGTCGCATTCTGTCGCGGCGTGGTTGGCGAGTGGCTCCCTTTAAAGGTCAAAATATGGCTTTAAATGCTTATGTCACCGCCAGTGGTGGAGAAATTGGCTATGCTCAAGCAGTACAAGCTTGGGCAGCGGGAGTAGTGCCTTGGGTAGAAATGAACCCAATTCTACTCAAACCTCAAGGGGATATGACTTCCCAAGTAATTATTAAAGGTAGGTCTGTAGGTAAAGTGAGTGCCTCAGATTACTACGAGCAATATTTTGAATTGGGGTGGCGGACAATTGAAGAATCGCTACAGCATTTAGGAACAGAATTTGACTTAGTGGTTTGTGAAGGTGCTGGTAGTCCAGCAGAAATTAACCTCAAGCACCGTGACTTAACTAATATGCGGGTAGCAAAACATTTAAATGCACCAACCATGTTAGTAGTTGATATTGATCGGGGTGGTGCTTTTGCTCATGTCGTTGGAACCTTAGAGTTATTGGAACCAGATGAACGTGCCTTAATTAAAGGTATAGTAATTAATAAGTTTCGAGGGCAGCGATCGCTCTTAGATCCGGGGATAAAATGGTTAGAAGAACGCACAGGTATCCCTGTTATCGGTGTTATACCCTACTTACAAGAAATGTTTCCAGCAGAAGATTCTCTTGACCTGCTAGAACGTCAATCGTCCACGAATAAAGCCCAAACTGACCTCAACATTGCCGTCATCCGCTTACCAAGAATTGCCAATTTCACCGACTTTGACCCACTGGAATCAGAAAGTACAGTTTCAATTAAGTACTTAAGTCCTAAGCAAGATTTGGGACATCCCGATGCCGTGATTATCCCAGGTACAAAGACCACAATTGCTGACTTGCTACTGCTGCAAAAAAGCGGTATGGCAGAAGCTATCCAAAACTACGCTGCTTCTGGGGGAACGGTTTTAGGTATCTGCGGTGGCTATCAAATGCTCGGTCAAATCATCGCCGACCCAGAGGGGATAGAGGGACAAGCGGGCAGATTTCAAGGGTTAAATCTTTTACCAATCAGAACTGTAATTACAGGACAAAAAATTGCCCGTCAGCGCCAAGTTAGCTCAAATTATCCCCAACAAGGTTTACCAGTTAATGGCTTTGAAATCCACCAAGGGCGATCGCGTATCGAACAGCAAGGCATAGATCCCCAATCGTACCATGCCCTATTTGATGATATTAATTTAGGGTTAGTAGATAGCTGTCAATCAGTTTGGGGAAGTTACCTGCACGGGCTTTTTGACAATGGCCCTTGGCGACGGGCTTGGTTAAATCGCCTCCGTCAACAGCGGGGTTTAAAATCTTTGCCTACCGGTGTTGCTAACTATCGAGAACAGCGAGAGCAGATTTTGGACTCTCTAGCCATTGAAGTTGAAAGCCATTTAGACTTAAGCCTGTTTTTGTCTTAAGCTAAAATGCGTTGAAATGTCATTAGTCATTTGCAAAGGACAAAGGACAACTGACAAATGACAACTCTATTAAAAGCGTAATATTGATGATTGTTCGTGTCCGTTTTTTACCAGATGATGTCACAGTAGATGCCGAAGTGGGAGAAGCCCTCTTAGATGTAGCAGACCGGGCTGGGGTTTTTATTCCCACCGGTTGTCTCATGGGGTCTTGTCACGCTTGCACCGTCGAATTAGAGGATGGAGAGATTGTTCGCGCTTGTATTACCGGAGTACCGCCACGCGAGGAATTGACGATTAATTTATTTAGCGATCCAACTTGGTAATCTCAGTCCTGTTATTGACAAGGACTAGTATAGTAAAACAACTCAATGCATAAACAAAAATCTAATCAATGATTAGATGCTTTTGGATAGACAGCAAGGAATATTTAAACCATTGTTTTTTACTGTGGCAATCGCATTTTTTAAGAAAATTGATGCCAAAGAAAATCCGGGAACTGAAGCAAATGCTTTCCCAAGTAGGTTTTACAGAAGTCCCAGGAAAAGGAAGTCATACTAACTGGGTGCATCCCCTCTATAGTGGAAAAATCACGATTTCAGGCAAAGACGGAGCAGATGCTAAACGCTACCAAGAGAAGGAAGTCAAACAGGCAATTGAAGAAGTAGAAGGGAAAGAAAAAGATGAGTAAGCTTAAGTACCAAATGATTATTCAATGGTCTGACGAAGATGATTGCTTCTTAGTAGGATTCCCTGATTTTCCAGGACAACGCTGGCGGACTCATGGGGATACTTACGAGTTAGCTGTGGCAAATGGAATTGAAGCTTTAGAGTCTCTAATTATTGCTTACGAAGCTGTAGGTGATCCACTTCCAGAACCAACAGTAGAAACAAACGAAAAAAAGCAAAATCAAATTAATGAAATTTATCATGCGATAGGAGAATTCGTTGTTGAATTTGAACATATATGTTTTGCAGTTCAAACAACTTCTATATTTTTACTTCAGAAAAATGGTTTAAACAATCAAAATATTGCACGACTTTTTCTATATAAAGAAACAGCTGGTCATCTTAAAGAGAAATTTAAAGATTTAATCTATATATCAGGATTTTTTGATCAAGAAGAATTAGGAATTATTACAAATATTTTAGAGAGGTTTCAAAAATTAATAGACAAACGAAATGATATTATACATGGTACATGGTTTATTGGTTCTAATCATTCAGAGATAAATGATTATGCAACTGCTGAAAGATTAAAACTGCACAAACATAAAGATGGTTTTATAGCTAAAACTTTTATCAATAAACTTGATGATTTTAGAAACCTAACTGAAGAAGCAAGAATATTATCCTCAATTTTTACCGTAATTAGTATACCTTTTATAGTTGATAATAAATCACTTAGTATCAAGAATTTACTTGATGTAAATGACGGATTAATCTCAGTAAAAGAAGGTATTAGTGTTGAAAGACCTTGGACTGATAACTCCTAACTCTTCTTAGGCAGTAAGAAATAAAATATTAAATATTCCTACTGCCTATTTTCGATATCTAATATCAATTAGCTTTAACATTCAGCGCGTATTCTTTAAACCTTTCCAAATCAGCTTGAATTGTCGATTCAACTATTCGCCCCAAAAACAAGTTATCCATAATTTTGCCAAGAATGCCGGGGATAGCATAGGAAATAGTCATTTTCACAATGCTACTATTGTGGCGATCGTAAAAGCGAATCGCTCCCTGATTTGGCAAACCATCAACGGATTCCCATTGGATAATTTGGTTGGGAATAACTTTGAGAATTCGGGATTGCCAATTAAATTCTAGACTGCCAGTTTTTAATTTCCAAAGAGATATATCTGGATTATCTGGCGGAATTTTCACTGAATCAATCCACTTCATCCACCGGGGCATTTGCTCTAAATCAGACCAGAGGCTCCATACTAAATCTATGGGAGCCTCTACTTCTACCTGCACAGTATGCTCTAACCAGTCTGGCATTTCTCTTTTTCCTTCTCTACGAGATGCTTTGCGATCGCGTTCTTGGCACTCTTTGGAGTTCGTTATTTCTTGAAACTTTCCAAAATCACTTTTGCCGCACGTCGTCCAGAAATAGTAGCACCTTCCATGCTATCGATGTAGTCTTGCTGAGTATAACTGCCGGCAAGGAAGAAATTATCTACTGGTGTTTTTTGGTTGGGACGGTACGCATCCATCCCTGGCGCTTCTCGGTAGAGAGACTGAGCAAGCTTTACAACACTGTACCAAGTCATATTTAGCTCCCGCGACGAGGGAAAAAGTTCATGGACTTGCTTGAGAACATGCTGTGCGATCGCTTCATTACTTTGGGCAATAAACGGATCTCCCGGTGTCAGCACTAGCTGTAACAAAGATCCCTGTCCTGGGCGATAATAATCAGCAGGGCTAGTCAACGCTAAATCGGCAAAACAAGAAAAGTCAGCATCGGCTGTGTAAAGTAAATTATCGATTCCAGCCGCATGGTTTAGCTGTTTACGTTGTTCTCCATCATTCAGTTCTGTTACCCAACCATCAAAGCGTAACTGCACTGTAGCCACTGGCACTGCATCCAGTTTGTAAATATTGTCAAATTCTGACCACTTACGCCACTCCTGGGGTAGGATGCGTTGAATTCCTGGAACATCACAGGCAAAAACGTAAGCATCAGCAGCGATCGTTTCTACTGCATCACCTTGGGCAACTACTATACCAGTGACACGGGTTTGTTCGGCTGACTCAGTAAACTGAATTTCCCGAACTTGCCGACGCGTGTAAATTTTGGTGCCTCTAGCTTCCAGATATTCCAGAATCGGCTTGTGTAAATATTCAGATGGAGAACCTTCTAGCATTCGCAAAACTGAAGCTTCAGTTCTAACTGCAAATAGCTGGAATATGGTTAACATACAACGGGCAGACATATTTTCGCAATCAATAAATCCCAATGCGTAAGCAATGGGGTTCCACATCCGCTTGATGCTGCCATTACTCCCACCATGACTGCGAAACCAATCGGCAAAACTAACTTTATCTAAATTGCGGATAGTTTTCATCGCCCCATTAAAGTCTACCAATCCGCGAACTATCGGACTAGTACCCAAAGCGATCGCATTTTGCAATTTATCCTGCAACGATAGTTGGGAAGTTGTGAAAAATGCCTTTAAGCCATTGAAAGGCGCACCTGTAATAAAACGAAAATCTAAAGCACCAGTGCGCCCCCCTTTATTAATAAAAGTGTGGGTATGTTCCTTGAGGCGTAAGTTTTCTAACACCCCCACTTTTTTCATTAAGTCAAATAGTTGGTAGTAGCACCCGAAAAATACATGCAACCCCATTTCTAGATGGTTGCCATCTCCATCAACCCAACTGCCAACTTTACCGCCGACAAACGGACGAGACTCAAAAATCTCTATTTCACAACCAGCATCAGCTAAATCTACTGCGGTTGCTAGCCCAGCCAGTCCCGCACCTACGATTGCAACACGCATTCCGTCGTTCCTTTTCAGTTTCTTTACAGATTGTAACTGGGTTGGTGTCGGAATTTGCTACTTAATATCAACTCTAGCAGCATATTAAGGCTTGCCAATATCGATACTAAAACTTCTTTGATTACTTTTTATTAATCCCGGTAAATGACCAGACGCGATAAAAACGCGTCTGTATCATCTAGACAAACTTTTGTCCATAGCGACGGAGTCTCAAAAGTATCAGAGATATTTTTTTGTTGGCAAAGCTGTTTTCTGGATAATGTTGTGAAATTAACTTCTTAGTTGTTTGCATCTTTGTTGTCGTCAGAGACAGGCAAACTTCTAATCAGTTCACGAATCACATCAGTTGCAGGTCTACCTGTTTGTTGGCAATATTTTTCTAGTTTTTCCGCTTCCTGCGTTGCGAGATTAACTGTTATGCGTTTAACGGCCCATTTTTTATTTGTCATTATCATGCTATTTGCTGTATATTTAACTGGTCGAAAGAGTCTAAATTAAAGAGGGAACCGATAAGGTTATCAGAGTTTGTCTCAGGAAACAAGTAATACCATTAATATTAAAAATGTTTGTTTTGTCAAAGGATTGATCATTTTCTAAAAAAATCAAAATACTACACTTTATTTGTTACTATTGTGACAGCATAAATAGCACATAGTTGCTTTTGAAGATAATAACCCTACTAACAGCATGAGTAAAGCCTGACAATGAATTTTTATAAAGGAATTCGAGACACCTACCATTGACTCAATGAAGATTTCCAAAGTTATTCTCTGTTGAAAGCATTTGACCTTCTCTCTTAACTAAGTTCACCAAACCTGCTTAGAGAGAGCATCTGCTAGAACCCCAAAAAATAAAGCTTCAGAATCATTATCATGCTGAAATTCTGGCTTACAGGCGGGTTAGAGTGGTGTGTATAGAGCGTGAATAGTCACTCTTGTTAGTAGGCAAATAAGCGACAAACACTTATCTGTAACCATACTGTAACCAAGAAGTTAAGAGCTACTTGAACAGTTATGAATTTTGGCTTACCTCGATCAAGCTGATTGCTTTTCAGTGCCAATATAGTAGCCAGAAAAAGGGGATAACGCTCAGTCTACTGAGTGTAAATTGCCAAGTATCTTAGTAAATTTTGACAGCAATACCTGTAATTTCACACAGACAAATTAATCCAGAATCTATGTGATGTTACTTGACTGTTGCCGATAATAATATTTTAGTTTTGTTTCATACTTTTACAATAAATTATCGTCAGAATGCAATGAAATTTTGCATATTTTTTATCTTCATTTTAGAGATTTAGCTTGCCTTAAAATCAGCAATTTTTTGCGATTTTTAGTGTTCATCTATCTGGATGTTATATAAATCATTTTTAGCCAAGCAGGGCGCTAGAAGTTTGACATAAAATCTTTTCCTCATATCTAAGCCAAGAGATAAATTACTGCCAATAAAATTTTGATTACAACTACTTTTTTATCTGGTAAGTACACCTATAAAAAGAATCGTATATTTTAATTTTTTCGGCAGTGTGTTTATTATAGCTATTATTTACGCACTTTAAATAATCTTCATTTAGACACTAACTAAGCTATTTTTCATCCTTTATAAAAAAATTACAAAGAAAAATATATGCATTTGAACTTTTGCTTAATGATATTGATATATAACAGGATGCTAAACTCAAAAACTTGTTAAAAAAAAGATTCCAATCTCTAAGTGCATCAGTTAGGTTTGATTCAAGCAGTCTTTGTAGATAAATTTTTAATTTTTTGTAGTTATTTATACTGAGTAATAGTTACATAAAATGACTAGAAAACGATGAGAATACAGGTACTTCATGAAATTTAGGTAAAGTTAGCTTCTCATGATTGGTCGCTTATGAGTATTGACACATACATGAATATTCAATTACAAAGCGCCGCGCCCTGATAGGTAGGCGGATGACGAAGACTGAGTGGAACCGGAAACGCTCTGCCTCGGACTAAAAGACTGCCTATAGAACCCATTTGACATCTTTTACTGTGTTGAAGTAAAGTGAGCGCAAAAGTTGTATAAAGTAGTAATGCCATACTCTAGCAGCCTCACAGA
>NZ_JBALDP010000027.1:0-31234 GCF_036917355.1 Nostoc sp. | reverse complement strand
CTGTGGAATGTAGAGACAGGCAACGAAATTCGCACCCTCAAGGGGCATAATAACTCTGTCAGGAGCGTGAGTTTTAGCCCCGATGGCAAGATTTTAGCTTCTGGCAGTGGCGACAAGACGATCAAACTGTGGAATGTAGAGACAGGCAACGAAATTCGCACCCTCAAGGGGCATAATAACTCTGTCAGGAGCGTGAGTTTTAGCCCCGATGGCAAGATTTTGGCTTCTGGTAGTGAAAACACCACAATCAAACTCTGGAAAGTAGAGACAGGGGAGGACATTCTTACCCTCAAGGGGCATAATAACTTTGTCAATAGCGTGAGTTTTAGCCCTGACGGCAAGACTTTGGCTTCTGGTAGTGGTGACAAGACGATCAAACTGTGGAATGTAGAGACAGGACAAGAAATCCTCACCCTCAAGGGGCATGATAACTATATCTATAGCGTGAGTTTTAGCCCTGACGGCAAGACTTTGGCTTCTGGCAGTTATGACAACACAATCAAGCTCTGGAATCCAGATTCCAGGAATCAAGAGTTAGAGCCTCTAATAGAGCGTAGTTGTGATTGGGTACACGGTTATTTAGAGAATAATCCTAATGTCAGCAAGAGCGACAGGCACTTGTGCGACGGTATTGGCAGGCAAAAATGAAACCAATTCGCAATTCGCAATTCGCAATACTCGCCTTTGGCGAGAAGCAAGCTACGCAATTAAATTTTTAACGTGCGCCTCTGTTGGAGACTGATGTTAACTTAAAGCCAAGTCTTCTGGTGTATTACAGTTAAACAGCATTTCGGGTTTTGCTAAAGGCAAAACTTCTACAGGATATTGCCGCAGCCATTGCTGAAACGATCGCCCCCCTTGGTTGATAAACTCTAAAAGTTGGGGCAAACAGCGACGGCGATAGAAGCCACACAGAGGTTCCCAACCTTTGGGATGATCGGCTAAAGCTGCGATCACATTATCTCCCACGCTATCAAGTCTAGTTATCCAATCTTGCAACACCTCAACCCGCAACCTCGGCAAATCGCAAGCTAGCAACAGCACCCATTCTGTCTCTACTTCGGCTAGTCCTTGAGCAAATCCAACTAAAGGCCCGTGGGCTAAAGATTCTCCAGATAAAGGTACTTCTCGGATAAACTGACAACCAGGTAAAAGCAAGTCTTGATAACGTTCTGGCCAGGGAGTGACTACATAAACAACATCAGCACAGCTTTGAGCAATCCCACAAACTCGCTGTAATAACGGCACTCCTTGAATGGGAATCAAGGCTTTATCTTGACCCATCCGAGAACTTTTACCGCCTGCTAATACAATTGCTGTTAATTCGCTTCTGGTCGTCATCCTCTATTCTGACTTTTCTCCACTTGCTGCAATAAATGCTCTACATTTTCGGCTGGTGCAAGACACTTCAAGCCTTGGCAAACTAAACCAACACTTCCCTCTGGCAAATCAGATGTTATGGCAAACACAGCCACTGGTAAATATTTGGGAATCAAAGCGTTGATTTGCTCAGTTGTGCTACGAATCAAGGTAGAATTACGATACCAATCCAAGGCTGTAAATAAGCTGGGACAAGCTTGAGGAGCGCGCTCCATTACACTCTTAAAAGCTTTCAAACCAAGTTCCGCTAAATCCAAATAATCGAGATTATCGGTGAGTAAGGTGAGACGGACAAGATTAGCGATCGCAATTCCATTAGCTGATGGTGTCGCATTATCTGCGTAACTACGCTCTCTGACAATTAAATCTTGACTAGAGTCGCTTGATGTGTTATAGTAACCACCTAATTCTACACTCCAGAGAAATTCGTTAAATTCATCTTGGATAGCGATCGCATTTTCTAACCATTCCTTATGCTCAGGGTTGCAAGCTTGTAAATCCAAGAGAGCTTTAACAAACAAAGCATAATCTTCAGACTGAGCTAAAACAGTTGGTTCTCCTTGATAGTTGAGTCTCTGGAAACGCCCATCGACAAACTGATTTTCCAAAATAAAATTCGCCGCTCGTGCTGCTAATTCCAAATACAAAGGTTGTTGGAAAACTCCAGCAGCCCTAGCTAGCCCAGAAATCATCAAGCTATTCCAGGCGACAATCATCTTTGTATCTGTCACCGAGGGAATGCGACCTGGCCAGTTAGTAGTTTTTGCTTCCTGATTGTTACGAGCCGGGGGAAAAGTTTCTAACAACTCAGGATTAACGCCATAACGAGCGGTAAAAAGCTTACTCAGTGCGGTTTCTAGCGTTGCACTCAGTTGACCTGAATTCCGTCTTTGCAAAACATTATGTCTTTCAAAGTTGCCGTTAGGCGTCACCGTAAACTGTTGTTGTAATTCCGTTAATTCTTCAGGCGTTAACAGTTGTTGTAATTCGCTGTAACTCCAGACGTAAAAGGCTCCTTCTTCTGGTTCTACCGCCGTTGGTTCAGTGAAGCTATCGGCATCTTGAGCAGCATAGAAGTAACCTTCAGAGGCGGTCATCTCTCGTTTCAGCCATTGTACCGTTCCAGCAATTGCCCTCTCAAAGGCTGGCTCTTCTACTCCTGCACTCCATAAACAAGCCAGATACTCGACAATTTGTCCATTGTCGTAAAGCATCTTTTCAAAGTGGGGTACTGTCCAAGTCGGGTCAACAGTGTAGCGATGAAAACCACCGGCTACATGGTCATAAATGCCGCCCAGCGCTAAGTCTAGTCCCCGTTGGGTGCAAACTTGCCTGCCATCATAGCGAGATTCAAAATTAAATCGAGTTCCTCGCAGAGCTAATTCTGTATAGGGAATCATCGGAAAACTGTTACCAGATTGATTAGGAGTAATTACACCTGTACTAGTTTCCCAACCTTGGCGGAGTAATTCATGGTCTTCAAGCTCGGTTGTTGTACCGTCTTGCAACACCGCAGACGTGAGCAGAGACTCAATAATTAAGGCTTTACGTTGTTGTAATTCTTGTTTTTCTGTATCGTAATAACGGCGAAGCGCTTGCAACACCTGCAAAAATCCCGGACGACCATAGCGCGGGTCTACAGGGAAATAAGTACCAGCGTAAAACGGCACTAAATCTTCTGGGGAAAGAAAAATATTTAAAGGCCAACCTCCTTGACCGCTCATCATCTGCAAAGCTTGCATATAGATGCTATCGAGGTCTGGTCTTTCTTCCCTGTCTACTTTGATGGGAAGATAATTGGTATTCATGTAGTCAGCGATCGCAATATCAGAAAAAGCCTCGCCTTCCATCACAGTACACCAGTGGCAACTAGAATAGCCAATGGAAAGAAAAATCGGTTTATTTTGCCCCCTTGCAGTTGCAAGTGCTTCATCACACCAGGGCCACCAATCAATTGGGTTTTCGGCGTGTTTGCGGAGATAGAGGCTCTTAGCTTCAGCAAGGCGATTAGTCATAATCAAACGCAAGTAGTTGCCTTCTTTGCTCAGTCTACCCTGTTCTCAGGAGTGTGAGCCTAGACAGCTATATACATTAAGTAAGAAACTCAACGAGCGAATTATCCCTTTGTTTTTAATCTCGCCTAAGTAAGTTGGTGTAAAAAATGCAGTTTTGTAGTCAGCGCTAACTACAAGGGAAGCATCTATATAATTGGGTTTATTTACGCCTACTTACTTATACCTATGCAACTTATGAAACATTCTTATTGAAAAGATCGCAATAGCAAGCTAACAATATTTGGTGGCGTTTCTTGCATAGGTGATGCTGTCTTTGTTTGCATTAAAGTATTAGGGCTAAGTCCTGCTATCAGATGGAGCAAGAAGGTGATGATGGCAGCTTGTATAAGTTTTTCCAGCATGGCACGTCTCTTGTGAATGGATAGCATTTCAACTACGATTGGTTATTCTAAATACACCTCGTACTCCCGATTTACCGAATCTAACAAAAATAACTTGATAAATGCCGAAGGAAATCCTAAAAAAATGTTTAAAATGTTACTGCTAGTTAACATAATTCCCTAAGCAAATCGGATCTCGGTTATCGGTCTAGTCAATATATCGCCAAGGTTGTACAGCAAAGTCCGAGATATAAAATTGGCGACAATTGAAGTTTTTTGATTTATTCTTCCCTAAACCGGGATATTTTCTTAGACAACTTTTGTTGCTAAAAAGTGCCCTTGGAGGTTGAATCTATTGCAAAAGCACATTTTGCCCCTTTGTTGAATTAGACAGAATAGCCAAGATTTACTTATATCTACCTGGCAATAGTAGAGATCAGCCCCAGTTTCGTGCTGTCACCGATAAAATGTATTTAAAGTAGCCACAAACACGCTTCCATGATTCCTATCGTTATTGAACAATCGGGTCGAGGTGAACGCGCCTTTGACATCTACTCACGGCTGTTACGTGAGCGCATCATCTTTTTGGGACAACAAGTTGATAACAATATTGCCAACTTGATTGTTGCCCAACTGCTGTATTTGGATGCTGAAGACCCGGAGAAAGACATTTATATGTACATCAATTCTCCCGGTGGTTCGGTGACGGCTGGTATGGGCATTTTTGACACTATGAAGCATATTCGCCCTGATGTCTGTACAATTTGTACCGGATTGGCGGCGAGTATGGGTGCTTTTCTCCTCAGCGCGGGTGCTAAGGGTAAGCGGATGAGTCTACCCCATTCTCGGATTATGATTCATCAACCTTTAGGCGGCGCTCAAGGACAGGCGACTGATATTGAAATTCAGGCGCGGGAAATTCTGTACCACAAGCGGCGGCTAAACGACTATTTAGCTGAACATACAGGTCAACCAATTGAGCGCATTGCTGAAGATACTGAACGTGACTTTTTCATGTCACCAGAGGAAGCCAGGGACTACGGTTTGATTGACCAAGTGATTGACCGTCACGCCGCTGGTAGCCGCCCAGCCGTTGCTGCTGTTAATTAATAGTCACGATTGGTAAATAGTGATTTACCACTTTTAATTCCCTTAAACCCCAAAAATAGCCCCTTTTCATCAGTGAAGAGGGGTTATTTGACTTAAAAACTCGATTTTAAAGGGTCAAGATCCTATATTTCGAGATGAAGGTAGTCTCGATCCGGTAGCAGATATTGAAGAAATTCCAACTTTTAATCGTCTGAAGATACACATTTCAATCCTGACATAGGATCGTCAAAAGTTGGGAATAACCATAATTTATCGCTCTACAATAGCCTCAAAAGTAGTTTGCTGGAGTAGAGCAATGTTATCAAAACAAACTTTTTGTGACTAAATAATACCAAGCAATTTGAATTTTATTTTCAACTTCATACTATTAAAGTCTTTTTCAGACTGTATTTTTTTTATTAAAAGCTTAATTTAGATTTAGGTTACAAAGACACTAAGTCATTTTGTACAGTGTGTAATAACAAAAATCAATCATTTATTTTCAGGAAGAAACATCATGAATTGCTTAAAATCAAGTCTTAAGCTAACCTTGTTAACTTTATTGACTTGTGGATTGGTTTCCCCAGCTTTTGCAACACCCGATAACGACAATAGCATTTTTGCAGCGGATTTCGAGGGGAATTTGAATAGTGGTCAAGGATTTCTTCAGATCAAAGGCGATGTGACCACCACCGATGACTTAGAGGACTTTAGAAAAGTGCTACTCACGGGGCGGTCTAACTTACGTTTAAGACTGGAAGGCGTTGCCCCGAACGGAGGACGGACAGATTTGTTATTAGTTAGGGATTCAAACAACAATGGTCAAATCGATCGCAATCAAGGCGAAGTGATTGGCCAAAGTCGCGATTCATTTTCCCACCAAATTACACGCCAGAATCTAGCCGCAGGAGATTACTTCGTCATTATCCGGAGCAGACAGTTTAGCTCAAACAAAGTTCAGTATCAAGTCAGTGTAGATGCACGGGTGTAGTCAATCCTGTAAACTTGCCGTTCAAAAGCGCGATCGCGCTTTTGATTCTCGACTCAGGAGGGTATTTTTCCCTCGTTAACCCTAACCCACTAATTGTCTACTTTGTCAATGCATAAGTTCTAGACGAGTCAATTCTGGATAGCCCAGGTGCGGCATAATTTCAATTCGCACACTAGGCATAGTCAATGACAGTTTTTATTTCCGCTCAAATACTATCTTTGGCAACTTCATATTAGTTATTACTAGAAGTTATGCAAGAATTGCTAAAAAGCTTAATTTATCGAACCGCCTTTTCTGCGAGAGGCTTTCGCCAACGCGCAGCGTATCGAAGAGAAGAGCGCCGAGAATTCGTAGAGTGTGCGTAAGTCTTAATTACAAATGACAAATGACTAATCAAAATCCCACTATTGGGTCTGGCTGAGATTGTAAGTATTTGAGGAATCCGTGTAATTCTTCTTCAGTTAGCAAAGTCCGCCCGCGCTTACCGTAGGTTTCAATCAGATGTTCCCGTCCCTGTTCTGGTGTCCAGCCTAAACGCTGAAGTTCGACATCTGTTTTAGCAATTACATCTGATAAATCTACGGGTTTAGCTTTCTTCTTTCTCTTTCCTGTCACTGACGGGGTAGTAGCATTTTCTTGAGGGCTGTAACTCCGGGGTGTAAATGGTGTGACATTATTGGCAGAAATTGCCGGAAAGGTTTGATTTTCTGGCTGGTTATCAAAGGTTATTTCCAAGTTTTCAACTGGCGGATCGAATTCTAGCTCCTGCTTGGCAGTCACAGGAAAGTTTTGACCTAAATTCTGACTATAGGTATCGCTTGGTAGGGGCGCAGCATTGCTGTAACCGTTAGGCAAATTCTTACTTTGCTTGCTAGAAGTTTTTATAACATACTTCTGTTCTTCCTCTTTCATCCAACATAACCGTTCGATTTCAGTATTAATTTGCCTCTGCTGTTGTGTCCAACATAACTGCTCAATGTCAACATTAATTTTGGCAGTCACAACTTCATCTAATGGTTGAAATTCAAGGTATTGAAGGAAGTCTAGTAATTCTACTTGCGTCAGTAAAGTACGCGATCGCTTCCCATAAGTTTTTTTGAGATGTTCTCGTCCTTGCTCTGTTGTCCAGCCTAATCGCTGCATTTCTACATTAGTTTTGGCAATCAGAACTTCTTCTAATGGTGGTGTCGGTTGAGATGCAAGGTATTGGAGGAAGTCTAGTAATTGTACTTCTGTCAGCAAAGTACGCGATCGCTTCCCATAATTTTTTATGAGATGTTCCCGTCCCTGGTCTATTGTCCACCCTAGTCGCTGCATTTCAACGTCTGTTTGAGCAATTACCTCAGAAAAATTCACAGGTTCCATAGCTTGGTTACAGTTTCAAGAGCCTACGTTATTAGTCATTAGTCTTTACAAATGACTAATGACCAATGACAAATGACTAATCAAAATCCCGCTATTGGGTCTGGCTGAGATTGTAAGTATTTGAGGAATCCGTGTAATTCTTCTTCAGTGAGCAAAGTCCGCCCGCGCTTACCGTAGGTTTCAATCAGATGCTCCCGTCCCTGTTCTGGTGTCCAGCCTAAACGCTGAAGTTCGACATCTGTTTTAGCAATTACATCCGATAAATCCACGGGTTCAGTTTTCTTCTTTCTCTTTCCTGTCACTGACGGGGTAGTAGCATTTTCTTGAGGGCTGTAACTCCGGGGTGTAAATGGTGTGACATTATTGGCAGAAATTGCCGGAAAGGTTTGATTTTCTGGCTGGTTATCAAAGTTTATTTCCAAGTTTTCAACTGGCGGATCGAATTCTAGCTCCTGCTTGGCAGTCACAGGAAAGTTTTGACCTAAATCCTGGCTATAGGTATCGTTTAGAGGCGCAGCATTGCTGTACCCGTATTGTTCGTTACTACTTGTTACTACTTCTGGTTTGATGTTCCGTTCTTTGGAAGGCGGTATAGAGATTTCTTTGTCGCTGACTGCTGGCCACTGACTACTAACAAAATCCTCAGCTTTTGGAGAGGAATAAGCAGCAGGCTCACTCAATCCACCTTTAGTATTCAAGGAAGGATTTACCTGTACTGGTGAAACTGGATTTGAGGTCAACGCCACTGATTCTGGTGGCGCGTTTGTAATACCCAAAACTATCAGCGCCCTGGTTCTGGCTTGGTCTTCTGCGGCTTCTACTGTTTCTGCTGCTGCCATACCCGTAGCACGGGTTACGCCTTCAATTTGCACGCTTGCCCGAACAATATATTTTCCTTGAAAAATTTGCACTAATTCAGAAATCAAACTGCCCTGGGGATACAAGCTCTGGAATTGAGCCAACATAATACTGCTACCAATCTAAATATTTTTAATAACGGGGTTGATACTGCCTGTATATTCAAGCGAGATGGTTGCCCTTACTTTAATTTACATCCACTCGATACTCAGGATGCCTGCCAATATTGCATTTATTCATTTTTAATTGCTTACTATGTATCATCAGTTTCTTGGCAGGCGATGAGTAGGTATAATTCTCTGCTCTGAGCCGTCAAGGTGATATTCTTGCTTTGCCTGGTGTCCCAATTGTAGCAGTAGCTCTTTTTTGACGAAATTTTTAGCGAGTGCTAACTTATCTGGGTAGTCTTGTTTGCAATGCTATACTGATTACCCAACTCGATATCTAGAACTATTTTCTGGAAGTGCGCTCTAAATCTACAATAATGGAGATAAGGTTCGCCCTCGCTGCTTATTAAGCTGCTTACCTAATTGTTACCGATTCTACATGTGGGAAAATTGGGTTCACCAGCAGTTCCTCCTAGTTAAAAATCAGAGTCTAATGGCGTAAAATTACCTTCTCTCTAGACAATCAAACACCTGTAGTTTCCACGCCACTTGACGGCAGTTGCTCCACTTGGGGAGACCCCAAGACCGCACTGCCTCCTCCACTTGGGGAGACCCCAAGACCCGTTCGGGTTCGGCAGTCCCCCATCGACGGGAACCGCCAAGACGGGGGCTGCCTCACCGCAGTGGCTCCCCTGCATAGCGCTTTTGGGCAGTATGGATTCTCTAAACCCAGCTTCTCAAAAACCCGTCGCGTAATTACCTAGCGGGGCTAAATTGTAATCAGGCGTGCAATCTTAAGTTTGGTTAGGTGAAGGGAGTTGAACGCAGGCGAATTCTGAGAGCATCGTGCAGTGAGAAGTTCGTAAACACCCAGAGTTGTCCGTGGGTCGGCTTCTTTGCCAAGGAACTGTGGGAGTAGTTTCCCACTCTTACTGGGTCGGGTTTCCTTTCCTTAGAACTTAGGAAGCTTGCTTCAGGGCAATTAGTTTCCAGCTTGTTTCTGTAAGCCGTGAGGGTATACAGAAAAGAACCAGATTAAACAACAAATGATGTTTTGACCAAAGGTCGGTTCACTGCATGGAATTTTCAATCGCTACACTCCTTGCCAATTTCACCGATGATAAATTGGTAGCTCGGAAGGTTTTAGAAAAGAAACTTGGCTGTGAAGATGAAAAAAGTTTACAAAAACTTCACATTGCCTTAGATGTTCTTGAAAAAATCGGTATTTTAGTGAAGGAACGGGGCAAGTACCGCCGTGTCTCAGAAGAGGGAATAATCGAGGCAAAACTCCGTTGTTCTAGTAAAGGCTTTTGCTTTGCTATTCAAGATGTGGAAGGAGCCGAGGATATTTACATCCGCGAAAGTCATCTGAGTAATGCTTGGAATGGCGATCGCGTTTTGGTGAGAGTTCTGAAAGAAGGCAGTCGCCGTCGCTCTCCTGAAGGGGAGGTGAAGCTGATTCTGGAACGTTCTAACCACACTTTACTGGCACGAATTAAGCAAGTAGAAACTGGTTTTCGGGCTGTGCCTTTAGACGATCGATTGCTGTTTGAACTCAAGATTCAACCTAACGAGGCAAAGTTAGAAGAAGCGATCGATCATCTGGTTCATGTGGAAGTTTTGCGTTACCCATTGGCACAATATCCTCCCCTTGGTCGAGTGGTGCAAATCCTCGGCAGTGATGCCGAAGCCGCTGCTGATATAGATTTAGTTACGTGCAAACACGACCTTTCCCGGACTTTTCCAGATAATGTTCTAGAAGCAGCTGCCAAGTTGCCCAAAAAGCTCCTCAAAGCAGACCTGAAAAATCGGCTAGATTTGCGTAATTTATTTACTCTCACCATTGAAGGGGTAAATAGCGATACTAAAATTATCGAAAACGCTTTTAGTTTAGAAAAAAACTTAGCCGGAAATTGGCTTTTGGGCGTTCATATCACCGATGTTTCTCACTATGTCCAACCTGACGAAGCCTTAGATAGAGAAGCACTCAAACGAGGCAAATCAGTGTATCTAGGAGAATTGGTGTTGCCAATCTTGCCCCCAGCTGTAGCAGAACGCTGTTCTTTAGTACCTGGGAGCGATCGCTTAACCATCTCTTTTTTAATTACCATCGATCCCCAATCGGGAGAAGTGCTGGAATGGGAAATTCAACCCAGTGTCATCAATGTCGAGACTGCACTGACTACTGAACAAGCCCAAGCAATTCTCACAGGTGAAGCTCAAGATAAATCATCACAGGTTTCCCAAATACTGCAAGACCTCCAAGCCTTGCAAACAGCTGTGAAACAGGTACGCTTAACTCGTGGTAGCCTCCAGTTGAATCTGCCACCTAGCCAAAACGCCTATTATGATGAGGGGATTCTCGGCGCTGTGGTGGTGAATGATTTACCAGTGCGATCGCTACTCACGGAGTTGGTACTGTTAGTTAATCAACTGTTCGCAACTCACTTAAATGCTCTTGGTGTTCCCGCTATCTGGCGAGTTCAAGGTACTCCTGATGTTGAAGATGTCCAGGAAATGCTGAAATTGGCAGTCAATTTAGGCGTTGACCTCACATTAGATCCAGAAGTCGATATCCAACCCTTAGATTACCAACATTTGACCACAGCTTTTGCTGAATCTCCTTCTGAGCAAGTTCTTACTTACTTATTACAAGATACACTTAAGCAGTCTGCATACAGCACCACCAAAGGATCTCACTTTGGTCTGGCACTACCGCAATATGTCCACTTTAGCGCTCCCTTGCGGCGTTTTCCAGATTTGCTGATGCAGAGAGTGTATTACACGCTACTCGAAAACGGACGCGATCGCCGCAATACCCGTGTCAGAGAGCGGGTTAACCTACGCCACTCCTCCAGCCACGAGGAAATTAACTGGAACGTTTTACCCCCAGAATTGCAACAAGAACTGCAAAGCGATTTGACTAGGGTAATTGTCCAAATCAACGACCGAGAAAAAGAAGTCCAAGAAGCCGAAGCCGATTTAGCTGGACTGCAAAAAGCCCAACTGATGAAGCAACGCATCGGCCAGGTATTTCAAGGCGTAATTACTGGTGTTCAATCCTACGGTTTCTTTGTGGAAATTGAAGTCCCAGCCGCCGAGGTAGAGTCCAGCAGTAATTCTGGTGTGCCTTTGCGGGTAGAGGGATTGGTACACGTCAGTTCTCTCAAAGATGATTGGTATGAATATCGCGCCAGACAACAGGCACTATTTGGGCGCAAAAATCGCGCTTCTTATCGACTAGGCGATCGCGTCGCCGTCCAAGTTAAGAGTGTCGATTACTACCGTCAGCAAATTGATTTGGTGACAGTAGGCAGCGATGGCGTCGCCAAAGGTTTAACTGGCAATGATTCTCGTGAAGACCTTTCAGACCTCTACTTACCAAATGATATGGAGCCTGATGACCTAGATCCTTACTCTGAGGACGAGTAAAATCCACTACAACTTACGTGTCAAATAACACCAAACCTTTAATTTTAGGCGTATCGGGCGCATCTGGTCTGATTTACGCTGTTCGCGCGATCAAATTTTTGCTAGAAGCGGAGTATAGCATTGAATTGGTTGCCTCTAAATCAACTTACATGGTTTGGCAGTCAGAACAGGAAATTCGGATGCCACCAGAACCAACCGGGCAAGAACAATTCTGGCGAGAGCAAGCTGGAGTTGCACTTTCGGGAAAACTCCGCTGTCATCCTTGGAGCGATGTTGGAGCCGGGATTGCCAGTGGTTCCTTTGCCACTCTGGGGATGATGATTATTCCATGCAGCATGAGTACAGTAGCAAAGCTAGCGGTTGGCTTGAGTTCCGATTTACTAGAACGGGCAGCGGATGTCCAACTCAAAGAAGGGCGAAAGCTGGTTATTGTCCCACGTGAAACCCCTTTTAGTCTCATCCACCTGCGTAACTTAACCTCTTTAGCAGAAGTTGGAGTGAGAGTTGTCCCCGCTATTCCTGCCTGGTATCACAATCCCCAAACCATCGAGGATTTAGTTGATTTTGTAGTTGCCCGTGCTTTAGATCAACTAGATATTGACTGTATTCCAATTCAGCGGTGGCAAGGTCGTCGCTAACACCCTGAGTGGATTTATTGTAAATTTCACAATAGTCCTAAAAAGGTAATGATAGAGATGGCTGATAGTGTCAGTAGTCAGCGAACAGTAATTAGTGAAGAATAACCAGACTGATCGCTGACTATTGATAACTGACCACTGATAATTGACAACTGACAAAATTGCTATGGCTGTAATTCGCTTAATTCTATTGGTGGCAGTACTGGGAGGACTAACGCTGTTATTAGTCCAAAATTTCTCACCTGCCCTATCGTTAGTATTTTTGGGCGTGCGAACTCAACCATTACCACTAGCGATATGGATTTTGTTCAGTACTGCCACTGGTGCTTTCACATCGATATTGATTGCTACCTTATTTAATTTGTCCAATTATTTTGTGGCAGGACAACGCCAAACTCCTAACAGAGCAACCGCCCCTTCAACTCGCGCGAAGGCAACCCGAAGAGAAGAACCGAAATCTCGCCCTGCCAGTCCTCCACCACCAGCTAGTAAAAATGAAGAGCCTAGCAGTGAGGAATTTGATGATTGGGACACAAATAGCAGTAGAGATGATGATTGGAACTTTGATGAAAAGTCAGAGGAAGCGCCTATTCCTAATTCTCAAGCTCAACAACCTAGAGACTCAACAACTTACGAACGTCAATCAGAAGCCAAAAGCAGTTCTCGGTCTGGTTCAGTTTACTCCTACAGCTACCGCGAGCCAAAAAATACGGCTGCGGGAAAAACTGAATCAATTTACGATGCTGATTACCGAGTAATTATCCCCCCTTACCAGCCGCCAACTACCAATCAAGCAGATGATGATGATTGGGAATTTTTTGAAGATGATGATGATTTTGAAGATGATGGTAAACGCCCCCGTCGGTGAGATGTAGCAGGCGACATCTCTATTTAATGCCACACCGCTCTCTAGACTCCTGCTTGACCTTACCAGTCATGGCAGCTTCCTGCAAAGTCATGAAAGCATTAAAATCTTCCAAGTCATATCGGGTAGTCAACAGTTGTCGTAGTTGATCTTCAGCTTCAACTGTCAAATAACCAGTTGCTAAAGCTCTTTCTACAACGTCACGAATTCGAGTCATGGTTGACACCTCATTCATTCTATATTTATTCATTCAGGCTTATCGGGGTGGAATATGCAGTAGTCTTTGTGTCGAAACTTCAATTTCTTTGCAAGCTTTTTTGGGCGATCGCGGTAAATCAGTCATTATTTACACCTTTATTAGAAACATTTAATTGAGCGGGTCTTGTTATAACTGAACTTTTAGAATAACGACCCTGTGCTGTTAGAAACACAGTATTGTGTATACTTAAAATTAACCATCAGAGTAAAAACCCTGATTATTTAGATAGACAGATATTGGTTGGATAAAGTTTCAAACAAGCTACGTTAATTTTTTGGTTAAGTATAGCGATCGCTATGCAGCAATTACCTAGTTACTTCAGAAAAATCACTACATTTCTAAGAAATTCGTCGGTTATTACTGATAGTAATTTCACAGAATAATCCTTAATGTATTGCCTAAGTTACTTTAAATACATTAATAACAGTAATGATGGCAGTTAATTTCTTTTAAAGAGAAGATGGATTTAAAGGTTTTAAAAATAATTGAAAGTTAGAAAAGTTATAAGTAAATTTGAGATACATAAAGTGAAAAACTTTGATATCTGTTGAAAATAAATTTCTTGGAGGTTTATTTTGTTTTTGTATGCCTGCGGAAATTACTAATATCGGCATCAAGTCGTAGTAGTAAACTATGAGAGTTTGCGCGATATGTATAAAACTCCGTATTTTTAAGTCCTAGATTGAATCGTTGAGTTTATAATTTAAAACTGTGACTCAGCACTCAAAACTTATAATTGGAGCGAAGCAACTGGTGAGCAGCTTATTACAAGGAGTCAACCTGTACTTAATTGGTATTATGGGCGTTGGTAAGACGACAGTAGGGCGCTTACTAGCAAAAGAACTGGGTTATGGGTTTGTAGATACCGATGATGTCATTGCCCAAGCAACAGGTAAATCTATCAATCAGTTATTTTCCCAACAAGGTGAAGCAGGGTTTCGCCAGTTAGAAAGCGACGTACTTTCACAAGTTTGTGCTTTTACAAAGTTGACTATCGCAACCGGTGGGGGCATTGTATTGCGGCGAGAAAATTGGGGTTACTTGCACCACGGTTTGATAGTGTGGCTAGATACGCCAGTGGAGATAATTTATAGCCGTTTAGCCGAGGATAACACAAGACCACTGCTGCAAGATGCCGATCCTAAAGCTAAGTTGCGATCGCTCCTCGAACAACGAACACCACTTTACTCTCAAGCCGATTTACATATCACCGAGCGAGAGGGAGATACACCTGAAGACGTTGCAAAGCGAGTACTTGAGGGAATTCCTGGCATCCTGAAAAAAGCTGTTTCTCATTAATGGGGAATATTGATCTAACTGTGTCTGCAAAAGATGTTTTTCATGAATCAGTTTAATTGTTTACAATTCAGTAGATGAGGTGATTGTAGAGTGGATAAACTAGCAAAATACCAAGAATATGTTAAAACATTGTTGACGAAGTATACCAGTGATGATGTCTCGGATAACGATGTCGAAGTCCAACTGATTTTAGATACAGAACGCAATCATTATCAATGGATGAATGTTGGTTGGGAAGGATTTAATCGTATTTATCGATGCGTGATGCATTTTGATATTAAAGATGGCAAAATCTGGCTGCAACAGAATTTAACCGATCGCAATCCAGCCGATAAATTAGTGATGATGGGAGTACCACGAGAGGATATTGTCTTGGGTTTGCAAGCTCCTTACAAGCGTCAGTATACAGATTATGGCGTAGCGTAATGCGATCGCTCCTCGAACAACGAACATCGCTTTACTCTCAGCGAATACTTGAACAATTCCTAACGTTATCAAAACACAAGTTTCTCATTAAGAAGACTCAAATTACCAAATTTTGCCCATCTGTAGGATAAATCCTGGTAATTCTGGATTACCGATAACTGCTTCGGGATTTTCCAAAATTTCAACTTCTCGATTAGGACGGTAAATGTAGACTTTTCGATTCTGCCGATCGATTAACCAGCCTAGCGATGCACCGTTATCGATCTACTCCTGCATTTTCTCTTGTAATTTTATCAAGCGATGTCTACGACGGGCTACGCCTACGCTCAAGGAGCGTAACTCAATCACAAAGCTGGAACAAATTGGTGCAAATGAAGCTTTTTGTGCATATGTTAAGGCATTCCAGCGCTCCAGTTCAATCCAAGAAGCATCAGGGGAACGCATCCATTAACTCATCTTTTATTTCCCGACAACTCTAATATTAGTGTCAAGCAGGTATCTACCACTCATCTATATCTACCTGTTCGCAACCTTCTTCAATTGCTTCGCGCATCAACTGAATATCGTTTGGCGATATTTTACCTGCAAAATTTAATAATTCTTTACCTGGAATACCATGAATTTGCGAACCTATTAAAATTCGGGCAAACTCCAGCACTCGATATTGCAAGTCTTCAGGCATAACTTTTAATTCTTCAATTAGCTGATGGAGAATCGGTGTATCTATATTTCTCCTGATGATTTTCGATTTTGGTTGCTAGTCCTTCTTTTATAGATTTTCACATTTCTGAGACGAACTAAACAGCTATGGCTTATAAGTACAAACATACTCAACTTTGGTAGCAGAGATTGTGAGGAGTTACAAAGTCTTCTACACTGACTGCATAGGTTTTAACTCTCTCTGTTAGGCTCCTCATGACGGACAACGATTCTGAATACATCAGGCAAGCTGAAGCCACTCGTGTGCGTGTACTAAGCGAAGCACTACCTTATATTCAACAATTCGCCGGTCGTACTGTTGTTGTCAAATATGGCGGCGCAGCGATGAAAGATAGCACACTCAAAGACAAAGTTATCCGCGACATTGTATTCTTGTCCTGCGTGGGCTTGCGTCCGATTGTAGTACACGGTGGTGGCCCAGAAATTAACAGTTGGTTAGATAAGCTGGGCATCGAACCACAATTTAAGAATGGTCTGCGAGTCACTGATGCCGCTACAATGGATGTTGTGGAAATGGTTTTAGTTGGTCGAGTTAATAAAGAAATTGTCTCCCTGATTAACCAAGCTGGTGGATTGGCTGTCGGACTTTGCGGTAAAGACGGTAATCTATTTACAGCCCGTTCCCAAGGTCAAGAAGGCATCGGTTTTGTGGGGGAAGTCAGCAATGTGAATATCAAGATTTTGGACACCCTCGCTAGCAATGGCTATATTCCGGTAGTATCTAGCGTCGCCGCAGACGAGACAGGGCAAGCTTATAATATTAACGCTGATACTGTAGCTGGAGAAATTGCCGCAGCATTAGGAGCAGAAAAGTTAATTTTACTGACCGACACTAGTGGAATTTTAAAAGATTATAAAGACCAATCTACTTTGATTCCGAAAGTAGATATTCGCGAAGCCCGCGAGTTGATTGCTAATGGTATAGTCAGCGGTGGGATGATTCCCAAAGTAAGTTGTTGTGTGCGATCGCTTGCTCAAGGAGTTCGTGCAGCACACATCATTGATGGTCGCATTCCCCACGCCCTATTACTAGAAATCTTTACTGATGTTGGGATTGGGACAATGATTCTCGGTTCGCAATTTACGTCGTAGAGGCAGAGGAGGCTGGGAAAATAATTTGTAACTGTAATTTTGGGTAAATTAAACCTCGTTTTTTACTTGTGGACGAGTCTTTGATGTTCACCTCCCCTGCCCCTCTGCTCCCCTGCCCCTCTGCTTGCTAACGGGGATAGGTAATAATAACCCGCGATCGCCCGCCGCTAAATGGTGTACGACGCCATGAATTATTGATAATCACCGGATTAACTAGGGTTGAGTCTCGAATTATGGGATTGATCGGGGTGGAGTTTCTAATATTTTGCCTGAATTGGGGATAGGAATAATCACGGTAATGATTGCGTTGTATCATTAGTCCCGTTGTTGGGTCTACAGGCATAGGCATGGGAATCGGACTACCATAAATAAAGGAACCCACAGAAGGCGACGATCGCCTGACTCCATAACCACCATCAATCCCGAACGAGCGCTGGGCGGAAGCTGGAGCAATGCTTACACCCATCACTGCTAAAGTCATACCTGCCAAGAGCCAATTCAGTTGCGAATGCTTGATTTTCAACATAATTTTGCTCACCTGCATTTGATACCGGAATTTTTAATCAGAAAATAGTCGCAGCTACTTACTTAAAATTTTAGAAGTTTATCCACTTTCAGATTGCCAGCTTTTGAAAAGATTCCAAAAAGATTGCTGGCATTGGCAAAATGAAAATAGTGCTAATTTTTGTATAAGACGTGAGTACAGAAAGTTTAGAAATTGCTAAAACCCGCTATCAGGCTGGGAAAGTTGCCTTTGAGAATGGGCAATACCGTGAAGCCGTAGAAAATTTAGAAAAGGCCAGCGCTCTGTTAGCTCGTAATTCTCGTCTTGGGGGCGAAGTAGAAATTCATCTAGTTACAGCTTATGAAGCGGCTGGACGCACGGATGATGCGATCGCTCTTTGCGAAAGACTCAAACGCCACGCCCATTTTGAAATTAGCAAACAAGCGCGGCAGATGCTTTATATCTTAAAAGCACCAAAGCTGAAAAGACCCAGCGAATGGATGACCGAAATCCCAGATTTGGGTTCATTAGCCGATAATGAACTCAAAATTTCTGTACCTGCTAAGTCTCCAAAATCTTCTGTCCAGCAAAAGCCAAAACCTGCCGAGCCAGAATTTGTTGACCTCAGTCAGGTCAATACCAGAGATAATCGCTTTATCTGGGTGGCACTAATCGCCATTGGTTTAACCATCTCGTACTTGGTTTGGTTGAATTTTTCAGGAACTCCTGGCTGATAACAATTTTGGATTGGGGACTGGGAAGATTTGAATGAAGATTCAGATCCAAGTCTTACTCATATTTTCTTACCCAGTCCCAGAGAAATCAAAATGGTATTTCAGGAGTCTCAAACAATACTAAGAAGTCAAGATTGGTTAAAAAGTTTGACTTTTGGGGAGATTTATAGTTATGAATTCTTCAATTTTCGGAAAGATTTTCTTGGGGTTAGTCAGACCATTTAGTTTTGTGTTGGCAAAGATGAAATTGCTCTCACCAGTGAATGGTCGAAAGCGAATGAATCGGGTCTTTCCCATGCGAAATCCTATTCTGTGGCTCGTGCTGTTAACATCTCTACTACTTACTGGCTGTGTGAAGTACGATGTCGGGCTTAATTTTGACAACTCAAATAGTGGCGAACTAGTACAGCATATTAAGTTGGGAGAACGGCTAACGAGTTTTAGCGGCGATTCGGTGTACGAATGGTTAAATAGCATAGAACGCCGCGCCCGTCAACTTGAGGGTAAAGCACAGCGAGTTTCCCAAGAAGAAATTATCGTCACAATTCCTTTTAGCAGTGGTACGGAATTGCAAGAGAAGTTCAACGAATTTTTTAACTCCCGTGCGAATCAAGCCTCTGAGTCTGTGCAGAGCGAATCTGACTCAGAACTGCCGAAAATTGAATCAAACGTCCTCTTGGAGCAGAATAATTTTTTACTTTTAGTCCGAAATCGGTTAATTTATGATTTGGATTTGCGATCGCTCTCTCTAATTGCCAGCAAAGGTAATGTTCTGGCGAATGCTGGTTCAATTCTCGATTTGGAATTTAGTTTAAAGACTCCTTGGGGAGCCAAAAATATTCAACTAACTGAAACTGCAATTGAGCCAGAAAAAAATGGCAATCAACTAGTGTGGAAACTTCAGCCTGGTGAGCTAAATCACATAGAAGCTGTTTTTTGGCTTCCTAGCCCTCTTGGAATTGGTGGGTTGTTAATTATCCTGTTTGTTTCGGGAGGATTGTACTTGAGATACAATTTTATGCCAGATCCTAGAGTTCAGTTTCCTCCCAAAGCAGCAGCAATCCAGGAACAGTAGACTATTCATTTGTTGAATATTACTAGCGAAGCCGATGCATTTTCCATCGGCTTTTCTACCTTTTCCCCAGCTTTTTGTAAAAATGAGTCATAGCGAATTAGCCAAAGAAATTGTTCGTGTTTCCTATTTGAAAGGCGAGTTTCGGTTACGTTCTGGTCAGATATCTGACCATTACTTTGATAAATATCAGTTTGAATCTAATCCTTTGTTACTGAAGCAGTTAGCTAAAGAAATGGTAAAAAAGATTCCACTAGACACGGAAATTTTAGCCGGACTGGAATTAGGAGGAGTTCCTTTAGCAACAGCAATTTCATTAGAAGTTGAATTACCAGTTGTCTTTGTTAGGAAGACAAAAAAAGAATACGGTACTGAGAAGCTAGCAGAAGGAATTGATATCCAAGGGAAAAAATTGTGTATCATTGAAGACGTGATTACAACAGGTGGTCAGGTTGTAAAAAGTACCGAAGCGTTGCGTAATGAGGGAGCGATCGTGGACTTCGTACTGTGCGTAATCTGGCGCGGAAGTACACAAGACAATAGCCTCGAAAAAGCTGGTATTCAAAAACTTCCTCTATTTGGTATGGAGGATCTTTCGGTGTGGATGGAACTGTCTTGAAGCCCACAATCAAAATATCTTGGACAATAACCCTAAAAATACTTAGGTTTGAGATAAAACTTGTGTAATTTAAGCTTAAACATTACTATTGCTATGTTCTCGTTGTTCGCTGCCATACCAACGTTCAGCAAGTCCATTGAGTTGATGAAGGATTTCAATGAGTTCCTGTCCGCGTTCTGTAAGACCGTAAGTGACTTGGGGTGGGATAGTTGGTTCATACTGGCGATAAATAATTTCTGCTGCCTCAAGCATCCTCAGTCTTTCTGTCAGCACTTTGGTTGATATGCCTTCTACTTGGCGCTTCAATGCACCAAAGCGAGTAGACCCGCGATTACACAACACCCATAGTATGTACATTGTCCAGGGCCCTGATAATAAGGACATCAAAATACTTATTGGGCAAGCATCAGGATTTTTAGAAGCAGACATCGATAAGTTAGCCAAAATTATCCAATAGTTACTTTATGGTAACTACTTTACTTTAGTAACTAGTTACTTTTAGTATCTGATGTAATGCTTTGAAATAAAGACTCAAAGAAAAGTAAAAGCAGTAAATCTAGTTAATCAGGAGATATTTGGTGATAAACATTCTACATATTGATTCCAGCCCCCGTGGTGAACGATCGCACTCTAGAGAATTATCTAAGGAATTTGTCAGTGCTTGGAAGGCAGCGCATCCTGAAGATGCGATCGCCTATCGAGATATAGGGCGTCACCCAGTTCCTCACGTTGATGAAGCTTGGATTGCGGCTGCATTTTCACCACCAGAAACCCATACCCCAGAATTAACTGAGGCACTTAGGATTTCTGACGAGTTAGTAGATGAGTTTTTGGCAGCCGATCGCTACGTCTTTGGAGTGCCAATGTACAACTTCAATATACCTTCCACTTTTAAGGCTTACATCGACCAAATTGTTCGCATTAACCGGACTGTTGCAATAGAAGCTCAAGGTTTTAAAGGGTTAGTCCAAGGCAAAAAAGCGGTTATTATTACTGCTCGCGGCGGTGACTTTAGCCCGACATCTCCTTTCGTTGCCTATGACTTCCAAGAACCCTACCTACGGGCAATTTTCGGCTTTATTGGGCTTACAGACATTCAATTTATTAACGCTAATAGCCTGAATGAAGGTGATGCCCGTACCCAATCTCTATCAGAAGCAAGGCAAGCAATTCAAGATGCGATCGCCCAGTGGTAACAAGGGCAGAGGAGAAAAACTTACTGCAATTTCTCCCCTGCCCCCTCCCCCCTCTTCAGGGTGACAATCGCTCAATTTTCCAAGTGCTATTATCTAAACGGCTATAGAGTAAGCGATCGTGCAGACGGCTAGGGCGTCCTTGCCAAAACTCAATTTCTGTAGGGATCACTCGTAAACCTCCCCAATGAGGCGGTCGAGGAATCTCCTGATTATCATATTTGCTCTGAAATTCCTGCACGCGTCGCTCAAGAACTTCTCGGCTTTCTATCACCTCGCTTTGATTAGATACCCACGCACCCAAGCGACTTTTGGCAGGGCGACTTTCAAAATACTGGTCAGATTCAGTTTCGGAAACTTTCTCCACATACCCCGAAATTCGGACTTGACGTTCCAGTTCTGCCCACCAAAAGACTAAAGCCGCCTGGGGATTTTCAGCCAGTTGTTGTGCTTTGTGGCTGTTGTAGTTTGTGAAGAAGGCAAAGCCCCGTTCATCAAAATCCTTGAGCAGCACCATTCTGGCTGAGGGCTTACCGTCTGGTGTGGCTGTGGCAATAGTCATGGCATTGGGTTCGGGGAGTTGTGCTGCTAGAGCCTGATCGAACCATTTTTTAAATTGGATAAAAGGATTGAGTTCTACTTCGAGTTCGCTTAAACCTTCCAAGGTGTAGTCTTTGCGAAGGTCAGCTACCGTTTTGTCCATTGTGATTTGTTTCCTTGCTATCAGATACGCTTATATATATCTTTGTCAAAAATATCTATGATGATAATCAGTGCCATCAAGAATTTTACAAATTCTCTGAATAAATATCTAAAATAGGTTGCGTCAGATGCGCCGTTCAGCCTCCCTTCAACGCTTGTTAATTTATGGTCTGAGCGGTCCGATTATCGCTCTCAATGTCTGGCTGCTGTCTGTGCTTTTTCGCTATTTCCAGCATCCTATTACCGTCTTGCTCATTGCAGCGATTCTGGCTTTTCTCCTAAATTACCCGGTTAAGTTCTTTGAACGTGCCCAGATCACCCGCACTCAGGCGGTGATCGTAGTTTTACTGGCAACATTAACCCTGCTTGGGATTTTGGGCGTCACCCTAGTACCGTTGATCGTTGACCAAACAATCCAACTGTTAAATAAGATCCCTGATTGGTTAGCAGCCAGTCAAACAAACCTAAAACAATTTGAGATGCTGGCAGAGAAACGACATTTGCGAATTGATTTGAGTGTTGTGAGTAGTCAAATCAATGCCAACATTCAGAATTTAGTGCAACAGCTAGCTTCTGGTGCAGTGGGATTTGCTGGAACACTGCTGTCAGGATTACTTGACGTAGTGTTAGTCATTGTGCTTGCATTTTATATGCTTTTATATGGCGATCGCGTCTGGTATGGTTTGATCAATCTTTTGCCCTCTAACATTGGAGATCCTCTCACCGCATCCTTGCGCTTAAACTTCCAGAACTTCTTTCTCAGCCAGTTGTTACTAGGATTGTTCATGGTGCTAACCCTGACACCAATTTTCTTAGTGATGAAGGTGCCCTTTGCTCTGTTATTTGCCATATTAATCGGTATCTCAGAACTCATTCCCTTTATTGGGGCATCTCTGGGTATTGGTCTGGTGACAATTTTAGTACTACTGCAAAATTGGTGGTTGGCAGTTCAAGTTGCGATCGCAGCAATTCTCATGCAGCAGCTTAAAGATAACTTGTTGGCTCCCAGGTTACTCGGCAATTTTATCGGACTGAATCCCATCTGGATTTTTGTGGCTATTTTGATGGGATTTGAGATTGCTGGGTTGTTGGGGACACTTGTTGCTGTTCCCATTGCTGGTACGATTAAAGGCACTTTCGATGCTATTAAGAGCGGTAAGCCGAGTGATTTTGTCTCAACTGTCACTATTGGTCGCGATCCGCCTCCTGATTAAGGTAGCAGAAGGACAGGGGAGACAAGGGGACAAGGGGGAATTCTTGAACAAGTCTTTCCCCTTGTCCCTAATTCTCCTTGTCCCCGCCCAATGCCTAACTCAAAAGTTGCACAATCCAATATCACAATTCACAATGGTGATCGATTACAAATTTTAGAGGATACTGCTAGCAGGCAATTTCTGAATAAAAGAAGCGCAAGCGAATGTATACAATACACGTTTTGCCAATAGTCAATTAGTTTAGTGTTGAATTTACAGTCTTTTGATTCTCATTAATTAACTTAGAACCTGTTGATGGAAGCTTCCGAGCTGTTAGAAACAATCACATTTTTGATTTACCAAGCCGAGCAGGGTGAAATTGATCCTTGGGATGTCCAAGTGATTGAGGTGATTGACCGCTATTTAGAACTGATGGCACCAGGGGCAATAACAAGAGGCTATGAAGCGGACTTGTCTCAATCTGGACAGGCATTTTTATCAGCATCAATGTTGGTATTATTCAAAGCCAATACCTTAATGCAATTGTCAACAGTCGGAGATGGACAAGATGGTATAGAAGATGATGCCCTCTTAGAAGGTGAAGACGGTGTATTACATCAGGGTCATCGTCTACCATTAGAACGGCAATTGCGTCGTCGTCCAGCGGCAATGCCGCCACCAAAGCGTCGGGTGACTCTGCAAGAGTTAATCGAGCAATTGCAGATTATGGCGAACCAACTAAAGCTAGTAGAAAAAGTCAGCAAACCTATCCGTCCCAGGCGTCAACCTAGCGTCCAAAGTATGCGGGAGGCGCTGGAGCTAGCTCACCAGGAAAATCTGACAGAAGTCGCTGGAGAACTGGAGCAGGTGTTGGAATTGTCGGCAAGAGAGCTAAGTTTAGAACACAATTGGGTGAATTTAGAACAACTTGTAGAATTGTGGACTAAGACAAAGCTTTTCAAGCAAAATGGGTCTGGACATGAGTCTGAATACAGTAATCTAGTTAGCGTTTTCTGGGCATTACTATTACTCTCGGCTCAATCGAAAGTAGAGCTATGTCAAGAGGATTTTTATCATGAAATTAAAATTCGCTTAATTAGAGATTCAGCTCATATCGGCAAGCCTTTTGAGAATCCGATGAACTAAGTCCATGAAGAGTGCTGTTAGCGGAAGCGGGGCGTTTAGCCCATGCTGAGTTGAAAGGAGTCGAAGTGAAGCAGGAAGCAAAGTGAGTCCTTGGCATCAAGATTTCAGGCTTCCTTGTGAGAAAAATAGGAATTTATTTTATGGGATTTTCCTCCTGGCTCAAGCATAGCTGCTGCCTACATTGTCATAGATTTTTGATTCAGCCCCAAAATCCGAGTAAATTGAAAAGATAAGCGATCGCTTGTCATCTAAGTATATCGATGGTTGTAATAACCACTAAATTCCTGTTATCCCTATTTTGGGGGATGACTTAGAGAAGAAATAAAAACTGATGATTAAGTATCACTCGATGAAAGTAAACTGGCTTGTGGTTGAGGGATAAATTTTTATGAAAGCGATGATTCTCGCGGCTGGCAAGGGTACTCGCGTGCGTCCGATTACCTATACAATTCCCAAACCAATGATTCCCATCCTGCAAAAGCCAGTGATGGAGTTCTTGCTGGAACTGTTACGCCAACATGGATTTGACCAAATTATGGTCAATGTTAGTCATTTGGCTGAGGAAATAGAAAACTATTTCCGTGATGGTCAGCGATTTGGGGTGCAGATTGCCTATTCCTTTGAAGGAAAAATTGATGACGACGGTAAACTGGAGGGGGAAGCAATCGGTTCTGCTGGAGGAATGCGGCGTATCCAAGACTTCTCACCCTTTTTTGATGATACCTTTGTGGTTTTGTGCGGTGATGCTTTGATTGATTTAGATTTAACTGCGGCGGTTAAATGGCATAGAGCTAAAGGCTCGATCGCTACCATTATCACTAAATCTGTCCCCAAGGAAGAAGTTTCTAGCTATGGTGTGGTTGTGACTGACGAAGATGGTCGTGTCAAAGCTTTCCAAGAAAAACCTTCAACTGAAGAAGCCCTCAGCACCAACATCAACACAGGTATTTATATCTTTGAGCCAGAGGTTTTTAACTATATTCCCTCTGATGTTGAATATGACATTGGTAGCCAATTGTTTCCCAAGTTGGTAGAAATCAAAGCCCCCTTTTACGCCATTCCTATGGACTTTGAATGGGTAGATATTGGTAAAGTCCCAGACTATTGGCGGGCGATTCGCGGCGTGCTGCTGGGTGAAATCAAAAATGTCCAAATTCCTGGTCATGAAGTCGCCCCCGGCATCTACACGGGCTTAAATGTCGCTGTCAATTGGGACAAGGTGGATATTACAGGCCCCGTTTACATTGGCGGGATGACGAGAATCGAAGACGGAGCTAAAATTGTCGGGCCAGCAATGATTGGCCCCAATTGTTGGATTTGTAGTGGCGCAACAGTAGAAAACAGCGTGATTTTTGAATGGTCGCGCCTGGGTCCTGGAGTCCGGTTAGTCGATAAGCTGGTATTTGGACGTTATTGCGTAGATAAAACTGGCGCTGCGATCGATGTTCAAGCTGCTGCTTTAGACTGGCTGATTACCGATGCTCGTCAGACACCACCATCACATACCCCTGTTGAGCGACAAGCGATAGAGGAATTGTTGGGGACGAACGTAAATTAAAGTTAGGAGTTAGGAGTTAGGAGTTATTATTTTGTGTTTCACTCTTTACTTCTAACTCTTAACTTTATTCCTAACTCTTCACTCTTAACTCCTAACTATTTAAGTACGTATATCTTCTAAGACTCTGCTCGTAGGTTTGCAGTAGTCGTTGAGATTCTGCTAGGGTGATGCGATTTTCTTCTAATGCTTTCTCGCAGCGCTGGCGAATGTTTTCCACCATATCTTCGGAGTCATACTGAACGTAGCTTACTACTTCGCTCATGGTGTCACCTTTGACAACGTGTTCAATTTGGTAGCCTTTGGGGGTTAATTGGATGTGAACGGCGTTGGTGTCGCCAAACAGGTTGTGCAAATTGCCCATGATTTCTTGGTAAGCTCCATTCAAGAACATTCCCAAATAATAGGGTTCTCCGGGCTTATGGGTGTGTAGTTCTAAAACCGACTTGACATCACGCAGGTCAATAAAGCGGTCGATTTTGCCATCACTGTCGCAGGTGAGGTCTGCCAAAATTCCTCGCCGCGTTGGTTCTTGATCTAAGCGGTGGATTGGCATAATCGGAAATAGTTGATCGATCGCCCAACAATCTGGTGCCGATTGGAACACTGACATATTCACGTAGTAGATAGAAGCCATGATTTTTTCTAGGTCTTCCAGTTCATCGGGTACGTATTCTTGCTGTCTAGTGATGGTAAGAATTTTTTGGCAACAAGCCCAGTAGAGGCGTTCGGCTTTGGCTCGTTCTCTGAGGCGTAAAATTCCTAAGTTGAAGCGGCTGATGGCTTCTTCTTTGAATTGTGCAGCGTCGTGGTAGAACTCTTGATAATTCTCTTTGTTGATGGATTGGTAAGTTTCCCAAAGATAATTAATAATCGGGGATTCTCCCTCTTGTGGAGGTTCTGGGTTGTCGAGAGGGACATCGCTAGTACTGAGAACGTCGAAAATCAGCACCGACTGATGGGAAGCGATCGCTCGTCCACTTTCACTAATCAGTGTTGGTACGGGAATTTGCCGCTCTGCACAGGTATCTTTTAACTCTGCCACGATGTCGTTGGCATAGTTCTGCATATTGTAATTTTTTGATGCATAGAAGTTGGTTTGTGAGCCATCGTAATCTACGCCCAAGCCGCCACCAACATCAAGATATTTCATATCTGCTCCCAGCATTGCCAATTCTACATAAATGCGGCTGGCTTCTTGGATAGCATCTTTAATGACATTAATGGCAGAGATTTGTGAGCCGATGTGGAAGTGCATCAACTGCAAAGAATCGAGCAGGTTAGCTTCCCGTAACTTGTCAACAGCCTCGATTACTTCAGGCATTGTCAAACCAAATTTAGCGCGATCGCCACTAGAGGCTCCCCAACGTCCCATGCCTTGGGTACTGAGTTTAGCACGAACACCTAATATCGGTTTAATACCTAATTGGCGATTGGCATCAATTACCAAATCAACTTCTTCAATCTGTTCTAAGACGATAATTGGTGTTTGCCCTAGTCTTTGGGCTAACATCGCTGTTTCGATGTATTCTCGGTCTTTGTAACCGTTGCAAACTAACAATGCTCCTGGTGTATCCAAAACAGCTAGAGCAATCATTAATTCTGGCTTGGAACCGGCTTCTAAACCAAATTGATGGGGTTTGCCAAATTTCACTAAATCCTCAATCAAATGCCGTTCTTGATTGCATTTGACGGGAAACACGCCACGGTAGACACCAGGGTAATTATAGCGAGCGATTGCTTTGGCAAAACAAGCATTCAACCGCTCAATTCGGTCTTCTAAAATATCAGAAAAGCGAATCAACATGGGAAGTCCCAAGTTGCGCTGTTTCATGGAGTTGACCAATTCAAACAAGTCTAGAGAACCCCCGCGATCGCCCTTGGGTGACACGGTAACGTGACCAGCAGCGCTAATGGAAAAATAAGGTTGTCCCCATCCTTCAATACGGTACAAGGCTTCGCTATCCTCAATTTTCCAGGAGCGAGGTAAATCTCCTGTGGTAGGACTCGGTGGTAACAGTTTTTTGTGCTTATGATTTTTCACTTCTTTTTGTCCATTGGACGGTACTTGTACCACCTCGTCAGATGTAGCAGTTGACTCAACACCCATTTCTTCCTAACCTCTGTTTTTCACCCACGAGTTAACAATTTAGCGCATTCATCTAGGAACGTATATGCACCTAAAGATAATTTCTGAGATAAACTCTGATTGGTCAAGAGTCGTATGTCATTAGTCATTAGTCATTGGTCATTGGTCATTAGTGGAAAACCCTTGGATTCAAGACAGAGGACGATAAAGGACAAAGGACAAATGACAATTGACTAGATAAAAACTTTATTAAGCTTTGGGAGATCGCAATGGAGCGTACATTTTTAGCAATTAAACCTGATGGAGTCCAACGGGGATTAGTGGGGGAAATTATCCGCCGCTTTGAAACCAAGGGTTTTACTCTAGTTGGTTTAAAGTTACTGAAAGTCAGCCGGGAATTAGCTGAACAACACTATGGTGTTCATCGAGAACGTCCCTTTTTTGGTGGTCTAGTGGAATTTATCACTTCTAGCCCAGTGGTAGCGATGGTATGGGAAGGTGATGGTGTTATTGCATCTGCCAGAAAGATTATTGGGGCTACAAACCCTTTAACAGCAGAGCCGGGAACGATTCGCGGCGATTTTGGACTGAATATTGGTCGCAACTTAATCCACGGTTCTGATGCTCCAGAAACCGCGCAACAGGAAATTGCCCTGTGGTTTAAGGATGAAGAATTGGTCAGTTGGCAACCACACTTAACGCCTTGGTTGCACGAGTAAGGGGGAGTTAGGAGTTAAAAGTTAGGAGTTAAAAGTTAGGAGTTAAAAGTTAGGAGTTAAAAGTTAGGAGTTAAAAATTTCTAACTCCTCACTCCTAACTTATTTAGAGACTTCGCTCTTTTCCGGTTCTATTTGGGGTGATTCAGTACCAACGCGCTTGGAGAATCCCCAGCCTAAAATCAGGAATATGGCAGCAATCATGATCCATTCTGGTGGAACTAAACTATCGTTGAGTACTTTCAACAACAAGCGTAAACCCACCAAGGCGACAGTTACATAGCCTGCATCCTCTAGGTTTTCGTATTCGTCTAGCCAACGAATGAACAATCCTGCCATGAATCGCAACGTAATAATACCAATTGTTGCACCCGTTAGCACTAGCCATTTTTCTTGAGAAACTGCGATCGCAGTTGTCACGCTATCTAAAGAAAATGCCAAATCTGTAAATGCAATCACGGGTATGGCTTGCAACAACGAAGTAAAACGCGGCCCGTGATGGTGTTCGTCCTTAGATTCTTCCGAGGTAAAGTGTTGGAATACTAACCAAAGCAGATAAGCAGCGCCCAATAATTCAAATTGCCAGAATTGTTGTACCCAAGTGGCAGTGAGAATCAGGGAGATTCGTAGCACATAGGCAACGACTAAACCAAAGTTCAAAGCTTTACGCTCAAGTTCTTTGTCTTCCAGCCCCCTAGCGATCGCAGCCAGGGCGATCGCATTATCGGCAGATAACAGCGCCTCTAAAAGCACCAGGATCAGCAGAACTATCGGGGCTTCAACGCTGAAATGAAAGTCGAGGTAATCAAAAATTCGGTCTAGCATTCCGGGTTTCTCAAGCAGAAAAAATTAAAATTTGACAAGAACAGAGATTTTCATATTAAAAAGCGCAATAAATTGCCACTCTAATTCAGCTTAACGTGGTTATGGTGCATTTTGAATAGGGTTAAATGTATGCGATCGCAGTGCAAGTGGGGTAATTTGCGTATAAGTCAATACACCCAAAGTTTTAACATCTAGTTTAGTGCGATCGCAATGGACATCTGAAAAACCTCTCTCTAAATCTCTCTCCTTTTAGGAGAGACTTTGAATTTTCCCCCTTCCCGACACGGGAAGGGGGTTAGGGGGTTAGGTTTTGGTGGACTTTTCGACATAACGTGAAAAGTCAGGCGCTATTTTCTGATTAAAATCACTGCTTTTTGGGTTTAGCAATGTGCTAAACCCCTACGACAGAAGAAGTTCAAGTAGGTGCGTTGCGCTGCACGACAACGCACCATCTTGATATATCCTATTGCATTAAAATCTGACGGATTAAAATACTCATTACCTCGCCTGGGTTGGCGGTTGGTAGTAGCGGACTCCAATCGCCGATGCTGGCGTAGCCAATCACTTGCAGATAGTGAATTGTGCTAGTAACTGCTTTTGGAGAACCTATTAATAGATGTTTAATCGGTTCTCTTTTCGGTAATTGATTTTCAGAAGGTTGATTAAGGATGGGTGTATTTAAGTTTTCGCCATCTAAGTACTGTTGTAATTCTAATTGGGCGAACTTCTGATTTTTTACAAACTTTTGTACTTGTGCCATCATTGTAATTGTCTCCCAGAATGGGGGTTTACAGAAAGGCGATCGCAGATTCTTGGCAGAGGGCGATCGCCTTTCTTATTTTTATATTACAGTATAATTTTATACTTGTAAATGCTTGAATCAAAAATAAATTAACAGTTCAAAGTATTTATTTGTAGCTACAATTATTTTTTTGCCGCCGTTATTTGGCATCTAGAATTAGCTTATGAAAACAAAAATATCGTCATAATTAATTACACAATGTCATTGCGAATGCAGCGAAGCGAAATGAAGCAATCGCAAGGGCTGGGATTGCTTCTCTTCTCTACGAGACGCTCCGCAAACGCTTCGTTCGCAATGACTGTAATTAATTTTGCGTAGTTACTTATTGAATTCGGGGAGTTGTTTATTGAATTCGGGGTGTCGTTTATTGAATTCGGGGAGTTGTTTATTGAATTCGGGGTGTCGTTTATTGAATTCGGGGTGTCGTTTATTGAATTCGGGGTGTCGTTTATTGAATTCGGGGAGTCGTTTATTATTTTTGTTCAATTTTAATTTGAGGAGGATAAAACCGAAACACAAAAAGACTTTTCCCCCAGTCCCCAGCGATGCACTGAGTTTCGACACAACGACTGCGCTCAGTGCATCGGTGCGCGGAAATCGAGCGAAGTCGAGATTCAACTACTGCTTGTCGTTCGCGCAGCGTCTCGTAGAGAAGTGTCCCCAGTTCCTTGCTATAATCACAACTTTCGCTTCACTGAAATAACCCTAAAAGCTTCTCCCACCAGTAATTATTAGCATTATTCTTAATTTTACGGTTAGCACTCTTTTGAGCTTGAAGATTTTCTAGATTTTGCCGAACAGTAACCGTATAGGGATGATTTACCCCAAACACTTGCTGACGAATTTCTAAAGCTTGCAGATACAGGGGTTCGGCTTGGTCGTAGCGTCCTTGAGAATCGTAGAGTCCTGCCAGGTTGTTCAGGCTGGTGGCGACATCGGGATGTGCATCTCCCAGCAGGCGTTTTCTCAGTTCTAAAGATTGCAGAAACAGGGGTTCGGCTTGGTCGTAGCGTCCTTGAGAATCGTAGAGTCTTGCCAGGTTGTTCAGGCTGCTGGCAACAGAGGGATGTGTATCTCCGAGCAGGCGTTTATAAAGTTCTAAAGATTGCAGAAACAGGGGTTCGGCTTGGTCGTAGCGTCCTTGAGAATCGTAGAGTCTTGCCAGGT
>NZ_JBALDP010000026.1:0-220518 GCF_036917355.1 Nostoc sp. | reverse complement strand
ACCAACTTACATTTGAGCAGGTAATTTCTGTCTCTTCTTACAACTTTATCCTGGAAGCTTTATTCTATGCAGCTTCATATTAAATTGGTATAAAGCTGGTAGAGTATACGAACCAAATAAATCGCCATTTGATGGTGATAATCCTAAATATTTTCCCCGCCAATTTTCATCAAATAGCAAGAATGTAACCCGCAAACCCTGCCATAAATCTTGAAAGCCTTCCCGCCGCCAATGGGGACGCTCGGCTAACTCTCGCAGTCGCTCAATGCTGTAATATTCTCGGTAGATTCGCGCTTTCTCTACATCCTCACCAATTAATAAATTACGAGACTCTGCCACCATCAAAAACAGCAGACGATAAATCAGCCGCAACAGTTGGCGATAATATCCAATATCTGTTAATTCTGTACCAGCAGCAAGCTTCTGCCGCAAGTTTTCATTACTGGGATGTTGTAGAAAACCAGTGCCTAGCTGTATTAGTGCTTTTTCTACCCCATCTCGGAGTCTGTCGCGTACCCGTCCGCCCTGTTGCAGTGCTTCTTGGTGGTAAAATTCCAGCAAGCACTTATCGGCATCATCCATACCTTCAGGCAAGCGGGAACGGTGAAACAACCGATAAAATAGCCCAAATTCGGCAAAGTTCTCACCGTTGAGAATCTGTTCTAAGTCAAATTCAACGTAGGTAAGACGAGTCATCAAGGAAGAGTCGCGCAGTAACCGCCAGCGAAAACCGTTAGTTGCGATCGCCCACAAATGTTCGGTCTTGTTAAGATACTCCTGCACCAGTGCGTGTGCTGATAACCTGGGTGTGCCACTGGGAGGACGATGATCTACCTTGATTCGACAACCAATAATGTGGATAGGTGGTTTGTTTTCGCCTAATTCCGCACGATGAGAAATCGCATAAGTTTGTCCCTCCACGACTTCGGCTTTAGCAGTGTAAACAGGGTTATATCCGAGACTTCGTAGTAAGGGAACTACCCACAGTTCGCAGGTGACGCTGGTAGCGGTATCATCTGCATCTAACCTGTCTAATTGCCGTTGAAATGCTGCCCAATAAGCTTTAGCATCACCCCAAGCGATCGCAATTTCATCTGCTAGCTTGTCAGTTTTCGTAAAACCAAAATCCTCTGGTGCTTGCCCTTTGATATTACCTGTCAACAATTCGGCAGTAATATCTGCTGCTAGCAAATTCCCTTCAATCTGAACGCCTGCTAAAGTAATTCTTGCTACACTCATCTCTGACGCACCTAATATTAAAAATTGTCTAAAAAATTACAAATTACGAACTTGTACTGAGTTTCGACTACGCTCAACTACCACGAAGTCGTTGGCGCAGCCTCTCGTAGAGAAGTATTACGAATTTTCCCAGGCTGGAGAATATAAACCCCCAAAATATCCATTGGTAGCTGTGGTTTAACCTGAATCTGTCCTTCTTGGGTGATTGCTCTGACTCGTCGATGTGATTGGGAAAGAGAATGCGATCGCTCTCTAGCAAATAGTTCTAAATCAGACTTAATCTCTGTAATTTTGCTGAGTAAGTCTTCAATTTCCGCCTGTTTGATGCCTAGAGGCGCATCACCCACAGGGTTAGCTTGTTCCAGCAAAGATTTTGCATCCTCCGGTGTCAGCCAGATGGGATTAGATGGAGGGCCAGTAAATCCAACTACTGCACACTCCTCCGCCAGCAAACTTTGGTGTTTGGGACTGTTTAACAAATGCCGTAGCCGCAATAACAGCAAAGTCGTGCGCTTGGTGACAGTATCCGTCGTAGTAAAACCACACCGCGCTGCTATGGGGTCTTGACTATTGGAGAGTGCATCTTCAATAATGTGACGCGCTAAACCTTCTACCAAAGGGTGATTCCGTCCTACATATTCCACCCCTTCTGGTGCAGGGGTTGTAAAGGTGAGCAAGCGCGGCTTATCCCCCAGTGCAGGCTGGAGAAAATTAGGAATTGTGGATAGTAGCCAACCCTGTTTTTTCTTGGTTAACGAACAAGATAGGCGATTTGCTGACAACACAAACCGTTCCACATCCTGTTCATGGTAATTTTCCAAAAACCAAATTTTAATTGCTGGGTTTCTTGGGAGCAAATTCAATTTACGCTTGTGCTGACGCAACACACAGCATTTTAAAAAGCGATCGCTTTAAGAAAAAAATGCGTAGGCGTAGCCGTCGTAAACATCGCCTCTGCTGTTCAACAATTACAGCCAAGTTCTTAGCTAAAACTTACACAAGTAAAAGGCGATCGCTTTCCACCCAGTCCGAGCAGAATAGCAACCAGAAAAAGGGCAAAAAGACTAAAAAATCTACAAAGTCCAAAAAATCTTCACTTTTCCAAATTCTCTTAAACACTTACGGAGAAACAGAAGACCCTCTTACTCGTTGCGCTCTCGCATATCTGCTCAAAAATAAGTGTAAAATCAGTGAACTTGACGAAGACCCAGAAGAATTTACTAGAAGTAGACGTAAAAAGGAAATAGAAATTGAGCGATTAAAAGACCAACTTCAAAGTCGCATACCGAAAGGTAGAGATTTGACAAGAGAAGAGTGGTTAGAAACTTTAGAAATTGTTACAGCTAATGTAGCTCAAAATGAAAAAGAGGCAAAAGCTTGGCAAGCATCACTTTTAAGAAAAACCGCTAATGTCCCCTTTCCTGTAGCTTACGAATCTAACGAAGATATGACATGGTTAAAAAATGACAAAGGTCGTCTCTTTGTTCGGTTCAATGGTTTGGGAAAACTCACCTTTGAGATTTACTGTGATAAGCGTCATTTGCACTACTTCCAACGCTTCCTAGAAGATCAAGAAATTAAACGCAATAGTAAAAACCAACATTCAAGCAGTTTGTTTACTCTACGTTCAGGGAGGCTTGCTTGGTTCCCAGGTGAGGGAAAAGGTAAAGTATGGAAAGTAAATCAGCTGTATCTTTACTGCTCTTTAGATACTCGGATGTGGACTACTGAAGGAATTCAACAGGTAGTTGAAGAGAAAGTCACCACAATTACCAAAACTTTAACGAAGGTAAAACAGAAAGCTGACCTCAAAGATAAACAGCAAGCTTTTATCACTCGTCAGCAATCAACGCTAGATCGAATTAATAACCCTTTCCCTCGCCCCAGCAAGCCTAATTATCAAGGTCAACCCTCAATCCTAGTTGGCGTTAGTTTTGGTCTAAAAAAGCCAGTCACAGTAGCGGTGGTAGATGTTGTTAAAAATGAAGTTCTAGCTTATCGCAGTGTAAAACAACTACTTGGTGAAAACTACAATCTTCTCAATCGTCAGCGACAACAACAGCAACGCCTATCTCACGAACGGCACAAAGCTCAGAAACAGAATGCGCCAAACTCCTTTGGTGAATCAGAGTTAGGGCAATATATAGATAGATTATTAGCAGATGCAATTATTGCGATGCCTTCGGCGAGCTTCGCTAACGCCAAAACCTATCAAGCAGACAGCATAGTTATCCCAAAACTCCGCGATATGCGTGAGCAAATCAGTAGCGAAATCCAATCCAGAGCAGAGAAGAAATGTCCTGGTTACAAGGAGGCTCAACAAAAATATGCCAAAGAATATCGTATAAGCATTCATCGCTGGAGTTACGGTCGATTAATTGAAAGTATTAAATCCCAAGCTGCAAAAGTCGGAATTTCTACTGAAATTGGTACACAGCCAATCAAAGGTAGTCCACAAGAAAAAGCGGGAAATTTAGCCGTCTTTGCTTACCAAGAACGTCAAGCCGCTTAAATTTAATTCACTAATCCGAACCTAGAAAATATAATATTTTTATAACAGCGCCGCAGTTCATGCTCTTCTGAGCCAATGTACTGTGAAAAATCTGGGTTAGTTTGGCGGTTGGAAGACCGTCATGCTTTCTGACCCTGGTAGCTGCCCGCTTCTGATGCTGCTGTCGCAAGACAGGATAGGTGCGCTCCCAGCAATAAGAAGTAAGGCTTTTAGCCATAGTCGTTATTCATAACGGTGTGGATTACCACAGTGGTGGCTACTGAATCACCCCCTTCGTCGGGGGAACCCTCCAAATATTTTTTGGCGTGTCAAAGCGGGGGCAAAATCCCTGGAGTCCCGCCAAAACTTTAAAACCCTTGTGATGTCTTAATTTCAGAGACTAATCTGCCAATTGATTTAGTTTTTTGATGCGAGACGAAAGAAGCTTTTTAAGGGATATGCCAAATTTGTATCTGAAAAGCTTTATTTGCAAGGGGTCTAGACGGCAAGGGTTTCAACCACCATTCCGGCTAGGGGTGGGTTGAAAGCCGCCTCCAATTCAGCGATAATCGACGGCAACTGGTTTCAACCACCATTCCGGCTAGGGGTGGGTTGAAAGTTTTAAAAATACTGCCCTAGCTGAACTCCAATCTTGGGTTTCAACCACCATTCCGGCTAGGGATGGGTTGAAAGGAAATTTTTGTTGTTACTAGGTGAGATATTTGTTTCAATTAGGAGGGTTGAAAGGCGCACTTCGTTCGGGAATATTCTGAACTTTTTAGCATATTCTACAAGTGTAGTGGAATCAACTCCACCACATCACAATCGCGACATTAATTTGCGAGAACTCAGTATAATTAAATTAACTTTAAAAAACAGTCAAAGCGACACTAATTTGCAAAAAACGACATTAATTTGCGAATTGCGACATATAATTTGCGAATGTACAATCGGGATGACTGGATTCGAACCAGCGGCCCCTTCGTCCCGAACGAAGTGCGCTACCAAGCTGCGCCACATCCCGCCATAACAATGGCATTATAAATCAAGAATATCACAACCTGTGCCAAATAGCAGAATTACATCTATATATGATGATCGCTTCATCAAAGGCTTTGCTTGCTAGGATTAAATTTGTATAACTCTAGTGGTAAAAGCGGATTGTGACTGTAAAACCAGACTGGTTGCGGGTGAAAGCACCTCAGCTTGAGCGCATCGGTAACGTTAAAGATATTTTGCGGGATTTAGCCCTCAATACAGTTTGCGAGGAAGCGTCCTGTCCGAATATTGGTGAATGCTTCAACGCTGGGACTGCCACGTTTTTGATTATGGGTCCCGCTTGTACACGCGCTTGTCCCTACTGCGATATTGATTTTGAGAAAAAACCCAAACCACTAGACCCCACGGAACATACACGACTGGCGGAAGCTGTTCGCCGCCTGAACCTTAATCATGTAGTCATCACTTCTGTAAACCGAGATGACTTGCTTGATGGTGGTGCATCTCAGTTTATGGCGTGTATTGATGCAGTTAACTCTGTTTCACCCAACACCACAATTGAAGTGTTAATTCCTGACTTATGCGGTAATTGGAACGCTCTGGAGTTAATTCTACAAGCTGCACCAGAGGTATTAAACCACAATACCGAAACTGTTCCACGCCTATATCGCCGGGTGCGTCCCCAAGGAAATTACGATCGCACATTAGAATTATTGCAGCGCACTCGCCAACTTTCTCCTAGCACATACACTAAATCCGGCATCATGGTTGGACTCGGTGAAACTGATGCCGAAATTCGCCAAGTTATGCAAGACTTGCGAACTGTCGATTGCGACATTTTGACCATTGGGCAATATCTCCAACCCAGTCAAAAACACTTGCAGGTAAACGAATTTGTCAATCCAGAACAATTTGCTGACTGGAAGGCATTCGGTGAAGAAATCGGATTTTTACAAGTTGTTTCTTCACCATTGACAAGAAGTTCATATCATGCTGAACAAGTCAGGGAATTGATGGAACGTTACCCACGCTCAAAAGTTAGGAGTTAGAAATTAGGAATTATGAGTGAGCAGATGTACTCCAACACAAAACTTTCCGTTGCAATTCTGGGTGCAGGTGCTTGGGGTGCATCTCTAGCAAATCTCGCCGCTGCAAATGGTCATCAAGTGCGCGTGTGGTCGCGTCAAGGTTCCCAAAGTCTTCAAGTAGTTTTAAAAGATGTCCAAATAGTCCTGTCTGCTATCTCAATGATTGGTGTGAGAGATGTTGCTTCCCAAGTCCAGTCTTTCCCCCTTTCTCCAGAGACAATTTTTGTGACGGCGACGAAAGGCTTAGATCCTCAAACTACCTGTACGCCGTCACAAATTTGGCAAACAATATTCCCTAACCATCCAGTAGTTGTTTTATCTGGGCCTAATTTATCAAAAGAAATTCAAATGGAATTACCAGCAGCTACGGTGGTAGCCAGTAACATCCCCACGGCTGCGGAAGTAGTGCAGTTAGTATTTTCTTCTCATCGTTTCCGGGTATATACGAATCCTGACCCCTTGGGGGTAGAACTGGGGGGAACACTGAAAAATGTGATTGCGATCGCAGCTGGTGTGTGCGATGGTTTACAACTGGGAACTAATGCCAAAGCTGCTTTAGTCACCCGTGGACTTACAGAAATGGTTCGCATCGGCAACAACTGGGGTGCGAAGACGGAAACATTTTATGGTTTATCGGGTCTAGGGGATCTGTTAGCAACGTGCAATAGTCCCTTAAGTCGCAATTACCAAGTCGGCTATCAGCTAGCTGGTGGTAAGTCACTTATAGAAACTCTCGCAAATTTACAAGGAACAGCTGAAGGAGTGAATACTTGCCGAGTTTTGATGCAACGAGCCAAGCAACAAAACATCGCAGTCCCAATTACCGAGCAAGTTTATCGGTTACTTCAAGGCGAAATCACACCCAGACAAGCACTTGATGAACTGATGTTGCGAGATATCAAGCCAGAGTACAACTACTAGTTATAGCTGTAGTCACATAGGTTAAAACAGTGTTGATTGCTCAAAGTTTTGAAACAACTGGTTACTCAGCACTCAGCACTTTGCTGTAGTAGTCTGTCAAGTTGAAATTGGCACTTTAAGACTGACATACAAGACGACGCAGGTACACGCAATACTTTTTGGATAAACCCAACAATCTCTTTTTTGGTCTGGGGGAAAGGTTAATGGGTTTGCGGGTAAAGGTAAATTCAAACCTTTTCCCTTTCCCCTTTCCCCCTTAACCGAAAAGTATTGCAGATACACGGAGAGGGTGTTTGATAACTTATCTGCATCTTCTATCTCCGTGTCGAGAGAATTTTTGCTGTTAATGCTAATCACTTCCCCGATATCTATTAGTTCTACTTATACCTGAATAATCCTGAGAAAAAATTGCTAAATCGTCAGGATATTACTTTTGCAGCCATGTAAATGTGACTATGCCAATTATAAAGATGACATTCACTAAAGGATGTTTATACTGTGTTACAAAAGTTACTATCAAAAAACCATCAAGGTTGAAATATTAACTAAGTAGTTGAAATATTGAAAGCCTAGCTGTGGATTTAAATAGCTATTGGTTTAATCAAAAGTTTAGCAGCCGATTAAGTTCAGTAATCCTGTATCCAATAAAACCCTTACAGTTAATTTCTAAAAAAATTGTAAGGGAACGTTCAACCATGTTAGTTCATCGTTAATCGCGGGAACAATAGCAACAGTTGAATAGCTGACCGTAATCTAAGCTGACCGAAATCTATTGTTACCTGGAGCCATTGAGACGATCTTTATGCCAGCAACATCTTTTTATGCAGACGCCCCCTACAACACCAAAAAGTCTAGCCAGGCTTTGGACTCGGATCTCACGGTTGATGACAGTGAGTTATCGGTAGATGACCTACAGGAGCTAGAACTGGCTTCTGTTGACAATGCTAACTTTGCTGCTAGCACCAACCGTCGCAGTACAGACCTAGTACGTCTATATCTTCAAGAAATTGGTCGGGTTCGCTTGTTGGGGCGCGATGAAGAGGTTTCAGAAGCTCAAAAAGTCCAACGCTACTTGCGGATGCGGATAGTACTTGCTAAGGCCGCCAAGGAAGGGGATGAAGTGATTACGCCTTATCTTCGGTTAGTTGAAGTTCAAGAACGTCTAACCTCGGAACTAGGACATCGGCCGTCTTTGGAAAGATGGGCTGCTACTGCTGATATAGTTTTATCCGATCTTAGGCCAACTTTGGCAAATGGTAAACGTCGCTGGGCAGAAATTGCCAAGTTAACTGTAGAAGAGTTGGAGCAAGTTCAGTCCCAAGGACTCCAAGCAAAAGAACACATGATTAAGGCGAATCTTCGCTTAGTTGTGTCTGTTGCTAAGAAGTATCAAAATCGTGGTTTGGAATTGTTGGATTTAGTCCAAGAAGGTACATTAGGTTTGGAGCGGGCTGTAGAAAAATTTGACCCAACTAAGGGTTATCGCTTCAGTACTTATGCTTACTGGTGGATTCGTCAGGGTATTACACGGGCGATCGCTACTTCTAGTCGCACGATTCGCCTACCGGTTCACATCACCGAAAAGTTAAACAAAATTAAAAAGGCTCAACGCAAAATTGCTCAAGAAAAAGGTCGCACTCCGACTTTAGAGGATTTAGCAACTGAGTTAGAGATGACACCAACCCAAGTAAGAGAAGTTTTGTTGCGGGTTCCTCGCTCCGTTTCTTTGGAAACCAAGGTAGGCAAAGATAAAGACACTGAGTTAGGCGAATTACTCGAAACCGACAGTGTAACTCCAGAAGAGATGTTAATGCGAGAATCTTTACAAAGAGATTTGCATCATCTGCTGTCAGATTTGACTAGCCGGGAACGCGATGTAATTCTGATGCGGTTTGGTTTGGCAGATGGTCATCCTTATTCTTTAGCAGAAATTGGCCGCGCTCTTGACTTGTCGCGCGAACGAGTCCGCCAAATTGAATCCAAGGCTTTGCAAAAGCTACGTCAACCCAAGCGCCGCAACCTCATCCGCGACTATTTAGAATCTCTAAGTTAGTCATTTGTCATTAGTCATTTGTCATTAGAAAACTACACTTGACAAATGACTAGGGACAAAAGGGTGATTTTATTCCCAGGTCGAAAGCCTTTTTTAGGCTTAGAGCAAATAATTAGCATTAAGCTGTATAAAAGTTTTCCCCAATCTTTGCTCAGATATCTTGAAAGTGGGGAGCAACTAAACAATTCAAATTTAACTTAGGGAAAATTCAACGTCAAGGGATGCAATCGTTACAAGTATCCTAACTATTAGCTGTATGCAAATTAAATGCACTACAGCTTATTACTTGAATTTTGCTCAAAATTTGATGAATTGTTCTTAAATATTTAGTAAGAATTCTCAATAGGCAATGATTGTTGCAAATTGCTCCCAAGATTTGTTATATTCTCAACTAACAAGCTTTGTTGAGAACTATTAGTATGACTGTCTACACAACTACTTCACTCAAGGCAGAACTGAATGAACGAGGCTGGCGATTAACTCCCCAGCGCGAAACAATTTTACACATTTTTCAAGAACTTCCGCAAGGTGAACATCTAAGTGCAGAGGATCTTTATCATCGGCTCGAAACTGATGGTGAAGGGATCAGTCTGTCAACTATTTATCGGACTTTGAAGTTGATGGCAAGGATGGGAATTTTACGGGAGCTAGAATTGGGCGAGGGACATAAGCATTATGAGATCAACCAGCCCTATCCGCACCATCACCATCACTTAATTTGTGTTCGATGCAACTCAACTATTGAGTTTAAAAATGATTCAATTTTAAAAATTGGGTCAAAAACCGCTCAAAAAGAAGGTTTTCACCTCTTAGATTGTCAAATGACCATCCATGCAGTGTGCCCCAAGTGCCAACGCGCGCTGATGCCGCTTTAGTACTTGGATAAATAAGACGAAACTACTCAAATTAACCAAATAAATGGAATCTGAGCAGTTCGTAATTTGCTGTTACTGGAGGCAAGCAACTAGTTGGGAACTGATACTAACGACACCAAAGCGGATGTTAAAAGCGTCCGCTCTTAAGATCCTTGAGGCTAATGCCGTAGAATTCTTGGGCTTGTTTAATCGCTTTTTTGGTGTCATCTGCCATCACACCATTCAGCTTGCCTTTATAAAAACCCCGCTCCCGTAGTCGGGTTTGAATTTCTAAGGTATTAAATTCGCTTTTGCTAGCAGTATTAACTGAGCTATATAACTTAGCTCGCGTAGTTGGGCCAGCAACACCACTTGCTTTCAAGAAGTTAGCTGCCTGAAATCGGCGTACAGCATCGGCAGTATATGGGCCATAGTAGCCATTTGGCTCTCCCTCTAAATATCCTGCCTGGATCAATTGTTCTTGAACAATTCTAACTGGCTCACCGCGATCGCCTACACGAAGTTTGTCTCGATTGACTACCTTTTTAGGAGCCTCTTCTCCATCACCGATGCCAACTCCGGGCAATTTATTCAATGTTGCTGGGCCAGCAATTCCATCAACGCTTAGTTTGTAAGAATCTTGGAACCGCTTGACAGCTTCTTCGGTAATTGGGCCAAATATACCTGTGGCGTTTCCGTAATAAAAGCCTGCGACTCTTAACCGTTCTTGCAAAGCTCTGACATCTTCACCTTCATCCCCCTTAGCAAGATAGTTGGAATTGCGGCGCTGGCTAGTTGCTGAACTAGTAGTGCTAGACTTTTTGGCTTGTGCGCCTACAGCAGCGGTTCTTTGAGCTTGTGTAGCCCTAGTTGTGGGCTTTTTCGCTTGCCAACTTTCTAATTTTTGCAGGGTGCTTGTTCCAACAATGCCGTCCACTGGTAAGCCAGCGGCCTTTTGGAAGCGCCGTACAGCTTCTTGTGTGGGTGCGTCATATACTTGGGTAACAGAAGATTGGTAAAAACCTGCTGTTTTCAAATTTTGTTGTAGATTTCTGACAGAAGGGCCTCGATCGCCTTTTTCTAGTGCCATGACGCTGCTAACAGCGCCAAGAATAGATAAAGACAGAGCAAGGGGCAACATATACTTCCAAGCCCTACCCGAAAGCCTTTTCCAGTCTGGTGCAGCTGCGTCCTTAAACAAGGAACTGAGGGAGACCAATTCACTGGGTGTGCTGTCTTCGTAGGCGAAAGCTAGGTGCAAATACGCAAGATTTTCCATATTTGTTTCCTACACCATTGATTTTTCTTCGATAACTGCTTCAGCTTGATGTACTAGGTTCCTCAAAGCTTCTAATGTTCCTATATTTACATCCTCCCATAAATTGCGCTTGTGTGCTTCTAATAATTTTTCAGCAATATCACGCAGTGCGTAAGGGTTGTTTTGCTGAATAAATTCTACAACAACTGGATCGAGTAAATAAGCATCTACTATGCCTTGATACATGTAATCTTCAGCACATTTTGCGGTTGCATCGTAGGCGAATAGATAATCTACCGTCGCCGCCATTTCAAAGGCTCCCTTGTATCCGTGGCGCATTACTCCTGCAATCCATTTCGGATTAACTACGCGAGAACGATACACTCGTGCAATTTCTTCTTTCAGTTGACGAACGCGTGGTTGTGCGGGTATGGAATTATCTCCAAAATAAGTTTGAGGATTTTTTCCCTGTAGAGAACGCACCGCCGCTGTTAAGCCACCCTGAAATTGGTAATAATCATCAGAATCGAGTAGATCGTGTTCGCGGTTGTCTTGATTGTGCAGGACTATTTGCATTTGAGACAAGCGTTGCTCGAAGGCTTCGGGAGAGGGGAGTGGGGAGTTAGGAGTTAGGAGTGAGGAGTTAGGAGTAGGGATTGGGCCTTGGAAATTAGGAAGAATTTCTCCCCCTCTGCTCCCCTGCTCCCCTGCTCCCCTGCTCCCCTGCCCCTCTGCTCCCCTGCCCCTCTGCTCCCCTGCCAAGTTTCCCGAAGAATAAGCGTAAGAACTCCAGTTAATGTAAGCGCGGGCTAAATCTTCGTCATCTGTCCAGTTTTGCGATTCGATTAAACCTTGGAGTCCTGCGCCGTAAGCACCTGGACGAGAACCAAAGATGCGATAGCGCGATCGCACCACGGCTTCTTCTAAAGTTAATCCTTGGCTTGTCCATAAATCCGTTTCTTGGCGAACTGCATCCGCTAGGGGATTTTGTTCTGGCGGTTCATCCAAATCTGCTACTGCTGATACTGCTTGATCGAATAAGTCAATTAAGTTGGGAAAAGCATCGCGGAAGAATCCTGAAATTCGCAAGGTGACATCTACACGGGGACGCCCCAAAATTGCTAAGGGCAAAATTTCAAAATCTACTACTCGCCGTGCTGCACCATCCCATACAGGTTGAACTCCAAGTAGAGCCAAGGCTTCGGCAATATCATCACCGCCTGTTCTCATGGTGGCTGTTCCCCACATTGATAAGCCTAGTGTTTTGGGATACTCGCCATGCTCTTGAGTGTAATATTCTACGAGGGTTTCAGCAGCTTTTCTACCGATATCCCAAGCTGTCTCTGTGGGAATGGCGCGAATATCTACAGAATAAAAGTTTTTCCCTGTTGGTAGAACTTCTGGGCGGCCGCGCGTGGGTGCGCCAGATGGAGCGCTGGGGACATATCCGCCATCGAGTCCGTGTAATAAATGGGTGATTTCTTCGTGGGTTTTTTGTAAGGCGGGAAGGAGGCGATCGCGTATCCAGTTAAGGGTAGTGCTGAGTGGGGAGTTAGGAGTTAGGAGTGAGGAGTTAGGAGTTATGAGTTGTTCTACTAGAAGGGCGGCGTGTTCTTCTAGGACTTCGACGATATCACCGAGGGTACGGCATTCTTTGCCATTGACTACTGAATATTCACCGCTAGGCATTGACAAATCGGCTGTGAGGGGGTCGAAGTCTAGCCCCCAATCTTGAGCGATCGCACGGGTAATACCTGGAGAATGGCGATTGGGGATGCGAGCGATCGCTACTATTAAATCCCGCAGCTGCCTTCCTTGGGGACATTGCCCAAAAATATGCAAGCCATCGCGGATTTGGGCTTCTTTTAATTCACAAAGATAGCCACCGATAGAATTCAAAACCAGAGATTCAGACTTAAAAATTTCTGTTTCATTTTGGATTCCTAAATCTAAATGGAGATTTTCTTTGATCACCAGTTCGTGGATGCGATCGCGAATTACTGGCAAACGCGAAGGATCTAAACTGTCGGCTTCATAATACTCATCAATTAAATTTTCTAACTGTTGCAAAGAACCGTAGAGTTCCGCGCGAGTCATCGGCGGCGTTAGGTGATCTATAATCACCGCTTGAGCGCGACGTTTGGCTTGGGAACCTTCACCAGGATCGTTGACAATGAACGGGTACAGGTGGGGAAGTGCGCCGAAGGCTACTTCTGGATAACAATTACTCGATAAAGCCACACTTTTACCCGGTAGCCATTCTAGATTTCCGTGTTTCCCTACATGAACTACAGCATCAGCGCCAAAAGTTTCTCTAACCCAATAGTAGAAAGCTAAATAAGCATGGGTTGGTTCTAAATCCGGCGCATGATAATTCAAACTGGGGTCATTATCATAACCTCTTGCTGGCTGAATTCCCACGAAAATGTTGCCGAGTTTAATTCCGGGAACGGGGAAAGAGGCAGAGGGGCAGGGGGGCAGGGGGGCAGAGGAGAAGAATTCTTGATTGCTCACCTGTTCTCCTACTCCCCACCGTTCACTAATACCTTGCTGCACTGCTGGCGGTAATGAAGCGAAATATTCTTGATATTCTTCCCAAGAAACACTTTGGTGTACCGGAAGCGATTCTCTACCTTCTGGATCGTTGGTTACGCCATCTGTCAGCCGTTGAATCAACTCGTCTCCTTGAGCAGGTGGATTTTCTACTTCATACCCAGCTTGATGTAAAGCTTGCAGGATTTCTACACAACTCGCTGGGGTGTCGAGTCCCACACCATTGGCGAGGCGGCCATTGCGGTTGGGGTAGTTTGCCAGAATCAGGGCAATTCGCCGTTCTTGGGGTGGTTTGGAACGGAGACGCGCCCAATTTGCTGCTAGTTTAGCAACGAACTCGATGCGATCGCTCACTGGTTCATAAATTACCACATCTGTCTCTAAATGAGGATTACGAGTTTGCAAGGCTTTAAAAGACACAGCACGAGTAATAATCCGCCCATCTACTTCTGGTAGCGCCACATTCATCCCAATATCGCGGGGAGAAAGCCCTTGAAACTGTGACTCCCACTGCTCAATCGATCCGCCACTGAGGATTACCTGCAACACAGGCACATCTAATTTTTGCCAAAGTTCGGTTTGGGGTGTTTCGCTTTCCAAGCGTGCTAGAGAAAAACTGGTGGTATTTAGCAGTACAGCGATTGATTCGGCTTCTTTAGGTTGGAAAAATTCACTCAACTCAACTTGCACATCTGGTTCACGCAATGAAGAAACAAATACTGGCACTGGTTGTAAATTTTTCTGTACCAAAGCTTCGCATAAAGCATCAATTACTTTAGTATTTCCCGCTAAATAATGAGCGCGGTAGAAAAGGATGCCGATTTTGGGGATTGGGGATTGGGAAATTTGAGGTTCAAAGATGGATAAACGGAGTTCTGAGGTGGATTCATCCAGTTCAAAGGTGGATGAACGGAGTTCTGATATGGATTCATCCAGTTCAAAGGTGGATGAACGGAGTTCTGAGGTGGATTCATCCGGTTCAAAGGTGAATGAACGGAGTTCTGAGGTGGATTCATCCAGTTCAAAGGTGGATGAACGGAGTTCTGAGGTGGATTCATCCAGTTCAAAGGTGGATGAACGGAGTTCTGAGGTGGATTCATCCAGTTCAAAGGTGGATGAACGGAGTTCTAACTCTCCCCTGCCCCCCTGCCCCTCTGCTCCCCTGCCCCCTTGCCTCTCCACTCCCCACTCATACAATCCCACGCGCGGAATCGGCTGAGGTGGTGGAGGATTATATGCAGTTAATAAGCAACTATCGGATATAAATTGCAGAGCATTAACGAAATTTTCCACGCCGCCTTCGCTAAAATACTGCCATACCTGGTTAACAATACTCAAGGGCACGGTAGACTGGGAAATTAAATCGGGATCGAAAGCGTCATCCCCTGGCATTACAATGAGGGTTCTACCATTTCGTTGCACAATTTCTTGCACTACTTCTAATCCATAACCCCAGTAAGAGCGTCCTCCTAATAGGCGCAAAATAATTACTTGGGCATGTTCTAAAACTTGCTCTCCATAAGTATCTATACTTAATTGTTGCTGCAACTGTAACAGGTTGGCGACTCTTAATGCAGGAAAGCTTGTGGGTAATTTTGTTACCGCAGCTGCCAAGGTTTGAATGTCAGTATCAGCAGCCGTAATCAAGACGAAAGGCGCGGGAGTTTGTTCTACAAAAATTATACCTTCTGACTGATTCCATCCACCCGATGTGCTACTTATACGATGCATAATCCTGTGTTACCGTTTTAAGTTGTTGGTTAGTACATAATCAAAACAAACTTTTTTCCCTGGATTCAGCCCTCTCTTACCAAAACGACTGAAAATGCTTAGTTATGCTGATTTGAGCTTTTCTCGAACCTTGCCTATTGTTGTATTTAATCAGCTTGGGGAATTGTTAGAACAGATGGCTCAAACGGTGGGAAGTGCCACTCTGGTGTTGACAGAAGCTGTGTTAGTACGAATTGGTATACCTGTGGAGTGGCAAAGGCAAAGGTTTACGCTAGTGGTTTCTGAGCAGTTTAGTGCGCTTTTGGTAGGAACCTTTGAGGAGGGGCATACTTCGACTTCGCTCAGTAACCGGGGGAGCAGAGGGGCAGGGGAGCAGAGGGGCAGGGGAGCAGGGGAGCAGGGAATTTACTCGGCACTCAACGCTCAGTTGACGTTTAATTTGGAGGCGATCGCTTCTTTTGTCTACGAATTGAAAGACTTGTTTGAGTGCGATTCTTATACTCACCAAAATCTCGAACGCTATCAGCAAATTATTAAACCTAATGACGCCACACTCCAAAGTCAATTCACGCTGTTGTTATTAGAATATCTTCTAACTCAGCCAAACCAAGAAATAATAGCATCTCCAAGCCCAATTGGGCCAGCAGTTTATATCTGTCAGCCGGTGGAAGATGCTTTAAAAAAACAGATTTCCCAAGAGCGGTTGTTAAATCAGGTAACAACACAGATCCGCAAAAGCCTGGATTTGCCTGTCATTATGGCAACGGCAATTACACAGGTGCGTGAGTTTCTAAAATTAGACAGATTAGTAATTTATAAATTTGCAGCTTCTCAAGTAAATACTCAAACATACCAGTCTGACACTATTCCCTTCAATGAAACGGCAGTGACAACAGGTATGGAACTATCAATTTGTGAACCTGCCGAAATCTATTTTTCTATACATGAGAACCAGGGTGAACACTCGCCTTCTGTATCAGTTAATAATCAAACATTATTAGAAGATTACCAACAGTATGGAGGTTATATTGTCTATGAAGCTCGTGCTACAGATGCGATTACATCAGTATTGAATTACACGGAAAAAAATTGCTTTGTCCGAACCTCTCAGTGTTGGGAGAAGTATCGGCAAGGTTTTACCTTAGCTGTGGATGATGTCGAAAAAACTTATGCTCTGGAAGAGTGTTTGCTGAATTTTTTAAGGGAATGCCAAGTTAGGGCTAAGTTGGCTGCACCGATTATGTTTGAGGACAAACTGTGGGGATTGCTGATTGCTCATCAGTGCGATGAACCTCACCAGTGGAATGATAGCGAAAAAACCTTGCTAGTTGCGATCGCAGAACAATTAGCGATCGCGATTCACCAAGCTGAGTTAATGCAAACCCTCACCCAAGAAAAACAAACTCTCGAACAACGAGTTATTGAGCGCACAATGGCGCTGCGTGATGCTCTCCTCGCCGCCGAAGTTGCTAACCGTCTCAGAAGTGAGTTTCTCGCTACTATCAGTCATGAATTGCTTACGCCTTTAACTTATGTAATTGGGATGTCTTCGACATTATTACGCTGGCCTTTGGGCGAATTGAGTCAACGACAACGGGGTTATCTGCAAACAATCCACGACAGTGGAGAACATTTATTAGAAATGATTAATGATATCCTCGATTTATCGCAAATCGAGGCTGGTAAGACAGCTTTAAATATTTCGGAATTTTCTTTGGTGAATGTTGCCGAAAATGCTGTGAAGTCACTGCGAAAAAAAGCAACAAGCGAACATATTAATCTTATACTTGATTTGCAAATCGATCCCAGGCGCGATCGCTTTACCGCCGATGCCGAACGAGTAGAACAAATTCTTTGGAATCTATTAACTAACGCGATTAAATTTACCCCTGAAAGTGGTAGCGTTACCTTACGTCTTTGGGTAGAAGATAATACCGCTATTTTTCAAGTGGAAGATACCGGGATTGGCATTCCTGAAGAACAATTACCATTACTGTTTGAGAAATTTCAGCAACTCGATACACCCTATCGCCGCCGCTACGAAGGCACTGGACTTGGACTAGCTTTAACTAAACAACTCGTGGAACTCCATCGAGGTCGAATTGAAGTAGAATCAACTGTAAGTATCGGCTCGATTTTTACTGTATGGATACCAACTCAGGCAATGAGAGTGGTGAGTTAGGAGTTAAGCAAGAGACGCGATGATTTATGAAAAAGGGGAAGGGGTAAAGGGGAAGGGGTAAAGGGGAAGGGGAAGGGTAAAAAGCGAGTGTAATTGTGGGCGAAATAATCCTTATGAAGAAAGTTTGGTAAAAATCTTGTCCTTTGTGAGCAACCTAATTCATACCTTTACCCTTTCCCCTTTCCCCTTTAACCTTTAACCTTTACCCCTCTTTTTTATTTCTTCAATTTGAGGCTAGGCTAACGAGCATTTTCTCAAAAATTTTCAACACATGCTCCTCTCCATTGTCTCTAATAAAAATGCCAAAATTCGGGTGAGAGTTGATTTCAATTAACCAATATTGATTATCTCGATCTAATACAATATCAAAACCACCATAATCAAGGTCTAACTCTTCAAAAACTGGTTGAGCAAAATTAGCAATCTCTGACAGTATTTGTGGCTCGTTGATATACTTAGCTTTCGCACCATCCCAGTGTAAAGGGCTGAGATTACCGACAAATTTGGCATCAGTTATATCTTTTTCATAGAGCAAAACTAACTCTTTATTTAAGAAAACGGCTCTATATTCAGATTTGATATGAATAAATTCTTGAGCAAGAGCGACGTAATCATACTTATTATTTATGTTAAAAATTTCTTTTAAAGCAGTTTCAATTTCATTTATATTCTCACATAAAAAGACATTATGTCCGCTCGCACCAGAGTTTCTTTTAATAATTACTGGTGTTTCAAAGTTTTCTTTTATTTCTAATACGATATCTTGAATAGTTGGAAATTTTAAGTAAATCTTATATTTGGTGTCACAAAAAGGGGAAAGAAAACCCACTGTCCGAGGAAGTTTAACTTTTTTATTTAAAACATGATAAGTATATTCTTTGTCTTTGAGCAGGTGTGCTACTGCTTGATTAAGTAAGGGAGTGCTATAGTTGCAAAAATAATGCTGTTTACTATTCAATTTTATTTTGATTAAGTTTTCCGAAGGATGAAGAATTTCATAGCTGATGTTTAAGTTTTCACAAGCTTTCAGCAATAGCGAAACATTGTCTAACATAAATACTTAAAGTTAAACTCAAAATTACGAATTACGAATTACGAATTATTTTAACTTGCTGTTTGCCGTTTAAAAATTACTACCTCAGTCCCAACAACTGGGTTACGAGCTATCAGCGTATTTTGGGAATCGATAATTTCTAAATGAGTAAAATCAAGTTCTTGAGAGCGTTGTAATATCTCCGCAGCTAGTTTGTCTTGCTGAGATTCCTTGAGAGTGTACCAATCATCACTAATTTTGACAGTCAAGTTACTTGTGCGGAAGTTGGCTTGAATTGACTTTATCAGACCAGAGGCAACGCGATCGCTAATTTCGGCTACCTGATTTTCAATAGCCGCAATCAAAGCTTGTTCAGGTGTCAATTCTATGATTGGTGTGGGCGTTGGTGTTGGGATTGGCGTTGGCGTTGGCGTAGGTATTGGTTCTGGTTCTGGTTCTGGTTCCGGTTCCGGCGTTGGTGGGGTGGTTTGTACTTCTGGCGGCGGCGTAATTTCCTCTGGTGGCTGTGGTTCTGGTACGACTGACTCCGGTGGAGTAGTTATCTTTGGTGTTGGTGTAGGAACCTCTTCAACTGGGGGAACAGTTGCTACTTCCGTAGGTTTCCCAGTAAAGATAGTTGTAGTTGTCCAAACGAGAATTACAGCAATTCCAGTCACAATTCCCGTCAAAGCTGTATCTGATAACTTTGTTGACAAATTTGATGGTAAAAACAAGCGGATTGTCCTTAATAGTCCACCCCACCGCAACTGAAGCTGCTGAAAAAAACCTGGTTTTTCCTCACTACCAGGTGGAGGTGCTGTCTCCAGTTTTTCCACCGTTACTTCTAAAACCCCAATCGTTCCTTGCAGAAGTTGGATAATTTTAGCCTTCCAAAATGGCTGAACTCTCTGGTAAGGTTTTTGGGGAGGTTGAGTTACTTGCTCATCCGTCGGTTTTGACTGATTGTCTTGTGACATGGAACTTTCACCAAAAGCAGCGAATCAAAGACAAACAACGTACATTATTACTGGTGCTGCCTTCTTTTGCATTAATGTATCACTTCATTGCTCATTGTTTCCGCTAAACTGACTATTTATTAAATTTGGTGACTTATGAAACTGAAACGCCGTCAATTTTTATTTTTAAGTAGTGTCAGCGCCATTGGTACAGGATTTTTAAGCTGGATGTTTGCTCATCAAAATCATCAAAGTGCTGATATTAGCGATTCAACAACAGCTATAGCCGCCAACCCAGCCAAAAAAGACTTGTTATTACGTTTTGTGTCTGTAGCAGATACGGGAACTGGCGCGAAAGGACAGTATGCTGTGGCTGGAGCAATGAATGCGTATCACAAGAAAAATCCTTATGATTTAGTCGTTTTAGCTGGGGACAACATTTACAATAACGGCGAAATTGAGAAAATTAATGCAGTTTTTGAGCGTCCTTATCAAGGTTTGCTCAAGCAAGGTGTGAAATTTCATGCTTGTTTAGGTAATCACGATATTCGTACTGCTAATGGCGTTCCACAAGTCAAGTATGCTGGCTTTAATATGAAGGGACGTTATTATACATTTAAACGTAATCAAGTACAATTTTTCGCTTTAGATACTAATAGTAATGCTGATTGGAAAAACCAACTAACTTGGTTAGAAAAAGAATTAAGTCTTAGTAATGCTCCTTGGAAAGTAGTGTTTGGTCATCATCCGATTTATTCATCGGGTCAGTATGGGAGTAATCCAGATTTTATTAAAACTTTTACTCCCCTATTTAAAAAATACGGCGTTCAACTTTACATCAATGGTCACGAACATAATTATGAACGCACTCGTGCTATTGATGGTACAACTTACTTAATTTGTGGTGCAGGTGCTGGGAATCGTCCTGTAGGGCGTTCTGAGTGGACAGGGTATTCTACCAGTGACTTAAGCTTTGCCTGTTATGAAGTGTATAAAGATAGAATAGAAATAAGTGCGATCGCTACTAATAATCGCGTTTTTGATAAAGGGATTATTCAATTAGAATCAGCTTAGTTATATGACTCAGCAAGAACTTCCTTCTGCACTCAAAAATCTTGTAGAATTATCTCAAACACCAGATACTATATTTTCTGCACTGTTGCCAGCTGTAGGCGATTTTTTGCAGTCCGACAGATGTTTTCTATACCTGCATAATCCACAAAATGACCTTGGTAGAGTTGCCTTTTGTTGGGTTCGTACTCCAGATGTACCTACTGTCTACAATGAAGAATGGGCAGCACAACCCCCAACTTTAGTAGAAGAAGATCCGATGTTTGCGGCTGCGCTACGTGCTGAACCTTCAATCTTTGTCGAAGATGTAGAAACAGCTGAACCTCAAGTTTTAAATCGGGAATTTGAACAGAAGTACTTTGGACATCGCGCCCTGATTCATGCCCATATCCGTCAGGATGGCCAACTCTGGGGAATTTTACAACCATGCATTTTTGGTCATCCCAGAATTTGGACTGAATATGAACGAGAGGTGATTAATAATCTTGTCGAAAAAATTACACCTCTTACAGTTGATTATGTCAAATCTGCTTTTTATTAGCTGAGTCTAGCTGAGAATACAAATTATTGGTATAGCTCATTAAATCGCAGAAAAAATCTAAAAAGTTTGATTCTAATTGTTGATAATTAGATAACAAATCCTCTATTCCAGATTTTATGTCATTTTCTCTCTTGACTCTAGCTGATATTCTCTTTAGAGCATTTTCAACTGCGGCAACTTCCCTATATGATGTAAGCCAGTCTTGAGAAATCATATTAGGAAGAATAAGCTTTAATGATTCAGGCAATAAATCTTGATTACTTTGTAATACTTTATAAACATGTTGTGAAAAAATGAATAATTCAGTGTTTGAATATTCAGACCAATTTTTAGCTAAAAAATGATCATAAAATAAATCAATCAGAATCCCAGCAAATCTGCGTCTCTTTGGACTAATAAGCCTTTTGCTGGAGCAAAATATATTGTGAGTATCTGTATATACATCTATTTTTCTGTGGAAATAAATGCCTTTTTGAATATCGCCAGTATAAATGCTTTCTACATTGCCTTTTACAAAGTCCCCTAAAAGACCTCCTATTAAAAATTCTGGTGTGTATTGAGAAAGAAATAGATGTGCTAAATAGTTCATTTTAATTACAATTTTGCACTAGCTGAAAAATTTGTTGTTTATATAATAACGCGATCGCTTGACGCGAGTTGTAATTAAAAAAATGGGTAATATAATCAAAGATGCTGATAGCAATATCATTGTAGATATCACATTCACACTATACTTAATAACATCAATTTAATTCTTACTAAATAATATATGATTCTTGAGGCTGTAATGCTTCATGTTAAACCCGGTTTAGAATCCGATTTTGAAGCTACTTTCAAAAAAGCTTCTAAAATTATTTCCTCAATGGACGGATATTTATCCCATGAATTGCATAAATGTATAGAAGTCCAAGGTAAATATTTATTACTTGTCAGATGGAAAACTTTAGAATCTCATACTGTAGGATTTAAAAGTTCTGCTGAGTATCAAGAGTGGAAAAAACTTCTGCATCATTTTTATGAGCCATTTCCCACTGTTGAACACTTTGAAGAAATTAAAATATAAAAAACAAGAACCCCGACTTCTTGAAAATCGGGGTTCTATGGCTTGTGGCTTTGTTTTCAAACTTTTTGCAACTGTGCTACTCTTGGGTCAACAATTTTTTGTCCCAAACTAGCAAATTTAATTGCCACAGACATCTTATTACCTGTTCCGAAAACATGAGTAATTTCACCAAGACCAAAGGTTTTGTGTAATACTCTATCTCCTACTTGCCAATTCTGTGATGTGTCTTGTTTACCATTAGAAGTAGAGGCACTTTTGGTATAACTTTGACGACTCGCGCGTTTGGTAGATAATAATTCTTCTGGTAATTCGTCGAGAAATTGCGATCGCATCGCAGGTTCACGAGAACCATACAAACGACGTTCCCGCGCGTGTGATAAAAATAACCGCTCTTGAGCGCGAGTAATCCCCACATAACACAGGCGGCGTTCTTCTTCCAAAGATGCAGGATCGCTTAAAGAACGGTAGCCGGGAAATAGCCCCTGTTCTAATCCCACCAAAAATACTACGGGAAATTCCAAACCTTTGGAAGCGTGCAAAGTCATTAAAGAAACAGCTGTCTGTCCTTCTTTTAAGTTATCCAAATCGGAACTGAGGGCGGCGCTACTTAGAAAGTCTCGCAGGGAAATCTCTTCGTTTTCTTCTTGAAATTGCAGTGCAGCGTTATAAAGTTCCTGGACGTTTTGTACCCGATCTGTGGCTTCATCTGTGCCTTGATTCATCAAGTCTTGAACGTAACCAGAATCTTCTAGTATTCCTTGCAAAACCTCTGTCACCGGCAGCGTAGCGACTTGTGCTTGCCAACGGCTAATCGTTGCGGCAAAGTTATTTACAGCTTTTGTCGCCCGTCCAGCTAATGTATTAACTGATGTTTCGTCGCTGAGGATTTCCCACAAAGTTGTCCCTAATTGCTGAGATGCGTTCATCAAAGCGTCAATAGTGGTTTTGCCAATTCCCCGCCGGGGAGTATTAATAACTCGTAATAAACTGACTGTATCAGCTGGGTTATTTATCGCTCTTAAATAAGCAACGACATCTTTAATTTCTTTGCGATCGTAAAATCTCATTCCCCCCACAACTGTGTAAGGAATTTGATATTTCACCAACAATTCTTCAAAGGGACGAGATTGGGCATTCGTCCGATAAAGTATGGCAAAACTACCCCAGTTTAACTCTGGATTTTGCTGTTCTAAAGTACTAATTTGATTAATTACAAATGCTGCTTCTGCAAGTTCTTCATCGGCTTTGTGACAAGTAATCTGTTCGCCCGATCCCCGCGTCGCTTTCAGGACTTTATCAATCCGTTGAGTATTATTTTCAATCAGTTCATTCGCCGCTTGCAGAATGTTTTCACAAGAACGATAGTTTTCTTCCAGCTTAACCATCGTTCGGGTGTCATCATCTACCAAACCATCGCCAAAGTCTTCCTGAAATCCTAGCAAGATGGTGAAATCTGCCATCCGAAAGCTGTAAATTGATTGGTCTGCATCACCGACAACAAAAACTGAGCGATTTTCCCATTGCCATTCGCTCTTTTTGGTTTCGCCATTAGTAACTAATAAATTAATCAGTTGATACTGAGTGCGATTAGTATCCTGATATTCATCTACAAGGATATGACGAAACTTGCGATGCCAGTAACCCAATACCTGCTCGTTTTGTTGAAATAATCTCGTAGGTACAAGAATAAGATCGTCAAAGTCAAGAGCGTTATTTTGTGCTAACTTATCTTGATATAAATTGTAAACTTGGGCAATTACCCGTCCGCGATAATTTGGTTGATCTTGCTCAAATTCTTGGGGCGATAAACCTTGGTTTTTCGCATTACTAATAGCGTAGCGAACAGAGCGGGCATCAAATTTCTTATCGTCTAAATTTAGCTCTTTATTAACGATTTCTTTGATCAGACTGATAACATCTGATTCATCAAAAATAGAGAAATTACGATTCCACTTGCGTCCTTTTTCGTCTACGTATTTTTCAATATCAAAACGGAGAATGCGAGAAAATAGACTGTGGAAAGTGCCACACCACAAATCTTTGATCGTGTTTTTGTAAACTTGCGATCGCAGTAGCGTTTGTTGGTATTCTGTCAATAAATCCAACCGCTGGCCGTGTTGCTTCATCGCCAGTTGTTCTGCAAATAGCCGTTGAATCCGTTCTTTCATTTCTCGCGCGGCTTTATTGGTAAAAGTAACCGCCAGGATATTTTCTGGATCGACACGGTGTTTCAGAATCAGATTTGCAATACGATAAGTCAGCGCTCGTGTTTTACCGGAACCTGCGCCAGCAACAACTAACAACGGGCCGCAGTAATGTTCGACAGCTTGACGTTGGCTAGGGTTAAGATGACTGAGAAAGTCGATGGTTGTTGTCATAGATGTGAAAAAGCGATGTCTCTGACGGTCACTGAGCGCAGCCGAAGTGCGGGCTACGCCTACGCCTGGCATCACATCAATAGAGAGTTGCTATTGCCCAGGTTACAACATCCTAACGAAACTTGGTCAATAAAGATTGTGTGGCAATCTTCTTAACCAGAATGGTACTGTATCATGATTTATGTAGAAGTAAGAAAAAGCTATGCTGTCAGTCAAAGGCACATTCTAAAACGGTGTAGTCCATCCTAACGAACCAATTGAAGGGCATGAGGGGCAGTCAGTTATAATCGTGTTTGTCGAAGAAAACCGCACACCTCAGCCAGCAACGCCAGAAGACTCAGATTGGGATAAGCTGAGGCAGTTGATTAAAAACTGTGCAGTTGATACAGATATTAGCGATTTGGCACAGCAGCATGACCATTATCTCTATGGAATGCCAAAGCGAGAATAATAACCTTGACGAAAGTTTTTGTAGACACAGCTGCCTGGATTGCTCTTCTTAATGTTAGGGATAATCTTCATCACCAGGCAAATGAGGTAATTGATAGACTTCTGCGCTTATAAACGCCTTTGGTGACAACAGAGTTTGTACTATTGGAGGTTGCAGATGCTCTGTATACACCAGTTAGCCGTATTCAGACAGTTGCTTTCATCAACAGTTTGAGAGTTTTAAAAAGTGTGCAAATTATCCCTTTCGACCAAAAATTGCTGGATGAAGGTTGGATGTTATACAGCCAGCGTCCTGATAAAGATTGGGGACTAACTGACTGTATTAGCTTTGCGGTGATGACACAGGAGGGTATTACTCAAGCCTTTACATCTGACCAGCATTTTGAGCAAGCAGGATTTACAAAACAGTTGTAAATCAAAAAATACTGGGATTTAGACAAAGTTTGTGTTGTGGCAATTCATAATTGCCATGACAATACGTTAACTTTTCTACGTACATAAGTTAGCCACTAGTTATTCCGGCGCGTTGTGTCGTAAAATCAGCCACGGGGAATCAAACATCAAAAGATGGTAGGCAAGCTCTAACTTGTTCTGTTGTCAACAGTAGGGGCAATTTATTAATTGCCCCTAAAGGTTTTCATGGGGACATGACAATGTTCCCTAGTCTGTGGTTTATTTGCTTGCAAAACGCTGTACATACCTAACTGAGAGTATAGTCATCAATCGGACTATTCACTCCTTGAGTACCCAATTGACATTAGGTAACAATACACGATACATCATCATTGAACCGTTAAATTTTTAAAGATGAAAAATTTCTTTAATTGCAGGTTTTACCAGTATAAAGAGGGGTGGATATGGATTTTAGCTTAATTGTATCCAACATTTTGAATCCGCCAATCTTGTTTTTCTTTTTAGGCATGACTGCTGTTTTTGTCAAGTCTGATTTGGAAATTCCCCCACCAGTACCCAAACTCCTTTCGTTGTATTTGCTGTTTGCAATTGGTTTTAAAGGAGGAGTAGAACTAATCAAAAGCGGACTGAATCAGGAAGTAATTTTAACACTCCTGGCAGCAATGTTGATGGCTTGTTTTGTTCCAATTTACACCTTTTTTATCTTAAAGTGGAAACTGGATACTTACGATGCTGCGGCGATCGCAGCAACCTACGGTTCTATCAGTGCCGTCACTTTCATCACTGCCGGCGCTTTTTTAACTGAGCTTGGTATTCAGTATGATGGTTACATGGTAGCAGCTCTTGCCCTGATGGAATCTCCGGCGATCATTGTTGGTCTGATTTTGGTGAGTATATTCACCGCCGATGAAAAGCGAGAGTTTGCTTGGTCGGAAGTTTTGCAAGAAGCATTTCTTAATAGTTCAGTTTTTCTACTAGTCGGTAGCCTCTTAATCGGTGTCTTGACAGGAGAACGTGGTTGGCACGTATTAGAACCCTTTACTCAAGGGTTGTTTTATGGCATTCTCACCTTCTTTTTATTGGATATGGGACTGGTGGCTGCCAGAAGAATTAAAGACTTGCAAAAAACCGGAGTTTTCCTAATTTTATTTGCCATACTAATTCCTATACTCAATGCAGGCATTGGGTTAGCGATCGCCAAATTCATCGGTATGCCTCAGGGAAATTCGCTGTTATTCGCTGTATTGTGTGCCAGCGCTTCTTACATTGCTGTGCCAGCAGCGATGCGGATGACTGTTCCCGAAGCAAATCCCAGCCTATATGTTTCTACCGCTCTAGCAGTCACATTTCCGTTCAATATTATTGTGGGAATTCCGCTATATCTCTACGGAATTAACCTATTCTGGAGGTAATAATATGCACGTAGTTAAAAAGATAGAAATTATCGCCAACTCCTTTGAGCTTGCCAAAATTTTAGATAATTTAGACAAGTCAGGTGTACATAACCACGCCGTCATCAGAAATGTTGTAGGTAAAGGATTACGAGGAACGACAGAAGATTTAGACATGACGATGCTTGATAATGTTTACATCCTCGCGTTTTGTATGCCAGAAGAACTCAAGCGTGTTGTCGAAAATATCAGACCACTCCTAAATAAATTCGGAGGTACTTGTTACGTTTCCGATGTGATGGAAATTCGCTCTGTCAGATGTATCGCGTCAATGTAAGAGAGTTATAAATTCAATGAAGCATTTCATGGAACGTCGTGACTTTTTGAAGTTAGGAATGACCGGGGCATTTGGGATGATGCTATCTGCCAGCGATTTACTCTGGCGGATTGAACAGGCTAAAGCTGCCGAAATCCCCTCAACTTCCCCTGAATCGCTCACTCCCGATGCCGCTTTGCAAAAGCTGATCGAGGGAAATCAGCGATTTGTCGATCATCATCCCCAATACCCCGATCAATCTGAACTGCGGTTGCACGAAGTTGCTCAAGCTCAACATCCATTTGCAACTATTCTTAGTTGTGCGGATTCACGAGTTCCCGCAGAAATTGTTTTCGATCAAGGCATTGGAGACATTTTTGATGTTCGGATTGCCGGAAATATTGCCACACATGAAGCGATCGGTAGTATTGAATATGCAGTTGTCTTATTAGGTTCTCCACTGCTGATGGTGATGGGTCATGAGCGTTGTGGCGCAGTAACCGCAGCTGTTAAAAAAGAATCATTACCCGGTGATATTAGTACTTTTGTTAAGGCAATTAAGCCAGCCCTGAAAAAGGCCAAGGATCAGCCTGGTGATGCAGTTGAAAACGCTGTGGTGGCAAATGTGCAATATCAAATTGAGCGATTGAAGCGCTCAAAGCTTTTAACTAAGCAGGTGGAGTCAGGCAAATTGAAAATTGTTGGGGGTCGTTACGATTTAGATACAGGTAGGGTGACTATTATTACTTAATTCGGCAGAGGATTCCCAGATGAGGGGGAGCAGAGGGGCAGAGGAGCAAAGGGGCAGAGGAGCAGAGGGGCAGGGAAGAAGTAACTAATGCCCAATGCCCAATGCCCCATGCCCCATGCCCAATGCCCAATGCCCAATGCTCAATCTTCCATTCAATCTTGCACAGTCATTGGCAGACGAATAGTGAAAGTAGAACCAATTCCTGGCTGACTTTTGACAATAATTTCACCACCCATCATCTGGCAAAAGTGGCGGCTAATTGCCAACCCCAATCCTGTACCTCCATACTTTTTCGTGGTGGAAGTATCACCTTGTGTAAAAGGTTGAAATAACTGCTGCTGTTGACGGTTAGACATACCGATACCTGTGTCGGTAACGGTGAAAATAATGCTGCCCAAAGGAGCTTCCGGTCGGAATTCATCCTTTTCTCTGTTGACTGTCAGCGTTATCTTGCCGTTTGTAGTAAATTTACTGGCGTTACTGAGTAAGTTTAACAATACCTGTCGCATCCTAGTTTGATCGGCGTACATAGTGCCAAGTTGCCGATCAAAATTTACTTCTAAAACATTGGCATTTTTTTCTATAGCTGGTTTGACTGTGAGAACAACGTTATGAATCAGCGTTGCAATCTCAAATGTCTCAGGATACAGGGTCATTTTCCCCGCTTCGATTTTTGACAAGTCGAGGATTTCGTTAATCAAGTGCAGTAGATGCTTACCAGCAGCGTTAATTGTTTCTAAGTCGGTGATAAAGTCTGGCGATAAACCAAGATCGGTAGCGTCGTCTTCTAGTAGTTGGCTTAAGCCAATGACAGCATTTAATGGTGTGCGTAATTCGTGGCTGACATTGGCCAAAAATACGCTTTTTGCCTTGCTAGCAGCTTCGGCTAATTCTTTAGCTTGTTGTAATTCTTTTGTTCGCTGAGATACTCGCTCAATTAGATGATTTAGAGATTTGGCGAGTAGGCCAATTTCATCTTCGGTGGTGACGGGCGCTCGCAAGTCGAAATTATGTTTCCTGGCAACTTGTTCAGCTACTTGGGTTACAGTGATGACTGGTTCAGCGATCGCTCGACTGGTACGCCAAGCCACAATAGCTGCGATCGCTACCGAAACCAGCATACTCGCGATCACGATGAATCGTTCAACTATTCTCGCCTGCTCAACGGCTCTTTGCCTTTCTTGCTCTTGATCTTCAGCAGTTTGCAAGATGTTAGTCAAGCTTTGAGAAAGCTGATCTAGTCGCATGGCTGTTTCACCACGCATTATTGTTAATAACTGCGATCGGGCAGAGGAAATCTTCTGAGGCTGCACTTTTGGGGAGTCAATTTGCTGTAAGATAACCTCAATTTGGTCAACGTAGGCTTTTAAATTATTCTTGTAATCCAGCAATAACGTCTGTAAAGTCGAACTTGTTGCTGCTAGTCTTTTAGGTTTACTATCGAGAAATCCGCCAATTTTTGACTCTAGTTGCTTGGCTTTTTCAACATTCTTCAGAAAATCAGCTTTTTTGTTTTGCAGTTGTTGTGAATTTTCTAATACAGCGACTAGGTTAGAACTATGTAATTGCGCCCCTACTACTGCATCTTTATAATTACTCAGTAGTTGTCCTTGTTCATAAGCTTGATTGAATTGTCTAACTTCCCTTCCCCGGTAGTAATTAGCAATCACTAACCCAGTCAGTGAGCCAAAAAAGCCAATTCCAATAGCTACAAAATACCCATAGCCAATTTTTTGATGGATACGCCAAGAACTAGCTTTGAGTTTCCCTCGTGAAGGAAATTCTATAGTTGGGAGTTCGTCTGTCGATGGCTCTTCGGCTGACACTTTTTTGCTTTCTGAACTGCTGTAGATAGGGGTTGGCTTTTGAGTTGGCATTTCTCAAACCTCCTTGCCTTCCCGCAAAAATAATCAAATTAGTCTAGATTGTCAAAATACCTTAATTAGTCATTAACATCTACATTATCTTCTTTTATCGCAAGAGCAAATCATTGCTTGCTAGATAATTAGCATCACCTTAGACTATATAAGTAAATTTTACAACTTTCTTGCTAAGTATAATTACTAAATCTAATAGAATTTATTTTTTTTAGGAGCAACGATATAGTTTCCTGCACTAAAGACCCTCCTGAGAGCGTCTTTTCCCTACTACACTACTTTCCACAATATGCGGTTGATAGCAAGCAATGAGTTCTTGCGATCTCCTACGCCATTACTCTACCTTATTGCTTCCTTATAAAATTAATACAATCAGGAGAAAAACAAAAGGTTTGATACTTCTTGGGCTTAGGGATTGGGTAAAAGAGCGCTGAGTTTTGTTTATCTCCTTGCTTCCTTAATAGACCTCTTGCATAAGTCGAATCGACCCCCCTTAATCCTCCTTATAAAGGCAGGGCTGTTTCATTCGATCTCTTAAAGATTTTGTCAAGAGTATAAGTCAGAAATTTGCTTGATTTGGAAAAAGAAAAGCTACCACCTCAACGAGTAAATTTAAGTGCGTTGGCAAAGCCTTGCCGAAGGCATCGCGATTTTATTGCCCAATTAGATTTTTTAGTTACCTGACTTTTTTGCTTGAAACGCTTGTAAATCAGAGTCTTTTAGGGAATGAAACACCCCTGCCTTATAAAGGGGGAACTTGAAATTTTGCTCCCTCCCCTTGTGAAGGGGAGGGTTGGGGAGGGGTGATTCAACGATTTTTGCAAGAGGTCTAATCCTTTCGTCTCCTTCATCCCACGCACTCATATCATAAAGTAGAGTAAAAGTCTAGTCTATATGAACACACAAAAATTTTTATTACGTATTAATATCAATACGAATGCGTGAATTGACGAACGCGGCTTAAGATAGCTTTAATATCGGATAAAATCGGCTTCTAGGCTTATATAAATGAGAAGTGGAGTAATTTTTGCATGATTTGTACTTAGATTTAGTACGATTATGAGCAAATGACACGAAATGGGATAATCACAACCTGAGGATTCCAGTTGATTCCAAAAATAGAACTCAGGAAGTTGATTATAATACATCCTGCTACCTTCTGAGTTCTATCCTCCTACTGACTGTCTACCTTGTAGTTGATGCAGTAGATAGTATGGGGCAAGTATGGTTATAGGACACTAAAATCTTTTTGTGCCTTTCACCAAATTGTACTGATTCGCAAGTACATTACCTAATCAACAACCTTTTGGTTGTAATTATCCAGATTAGAAAAACTCAACTGTCAAATTAATAGGAGTGAAAATGCCAGAACAAGAATTTACCGAAACCGCATCTAAAGAGACTACAGTGGCAGAGATCAACAGCCAAACAGGAACTATCACCAAACTCCAGCCTCCGGCGCAGTCTCAAGACGAATGGCTAAAATACGGGGAGCAAATTTCTACCTTTTTAGCAACATTACCAGATTATCTGGGAAGCTTCTTTAATCAATATAAGCAACCCCTGGTAACAGTTGGTTTAATTGTAGGATCAATTGTTGCCGTTAAAGTACTCTTGGCAATATTAGATGCCTTGAATGATATCCCTTTGGTAGCACCTACTTTTGAACTGATCGGTATTGGTTACTCTGCCTGGTTTGTTTACCGCTATTTACTCAAAGCCTCAACCAGGAAAGAGTTAACTAGTGAAATCACCACTCTTAAATCACAAGTTGTCGGCAAACAAATTCCAGAAGCTTAATATCTAATTATCGCTTCTCTATGAGACGCTACGCGTAGCTTGCTCTGTGTAGAAGTACGCTCTAATTCCAAATTCCCGAAGACTGGACGCCGGAAGTCGGTGTCCAGTCTTCTCTCAAAGTTCTTGACGAAATCTTTAACAATTTGTAATATCAAGACTACACCCATAACGCTAGTAGCCGTATAAGTCGCTACCTACGATCCTTGGTTTAATTACGAATTAGTAATTATTGTTGAGGCGAACCTCCAATGGGCAATTTAACTTTTGGGTTCGGTTTTGGCGTCTGTGGAAGTTCTGGAGATATTTTAGGCGATGCCTGCGGCGAGCTACCCCTACGCACTATATTAGGAGATGTAATTGCCGACAGTTTGCCCCGTTTGACTAAAGCTTGATGAATCATCGCTGCCACTTCCGCCCGACTAGCTACTTTGTTGGGATCGAGGACTTGAGGATTTGGATAGTTAACTACTAGACCATTGGTTGTAGCAGCAGCGATTTTGCCAATAGCATAAGGTGGAATTTCTTTCGCATCTTTATAGACACTGATAATCTGATTTGGAGAAGTGGGTGCTTTTAAATTCAACCCACTGACAAGAGCAACTAAAACTTGTACTCGTGAAATATTTTGTTGTGGTTTGAAGGTTTTTTTCGGGTAGCCCTTGAGAAAACCCGCACTGATGGCTTGGTCAATTGCTGGAGTTGCCCAGAATTTTGTTGGTACATCTTGAAATGCGATCGCAGTCTTAGACGGTTCTTGGTCAAAAGCTTTTTCTAGTATGGCAGCAAATTCGGCGCGATTTACAGGCTGATTTGGTCTAAAAGAATAATCAGGAAACCCTTTGAGAATCCCACGGGCAGAAAGAACGTCTATAAAACGCCGACTCCAAAAGTTATTGGGCACATCATTAAATGCAATTGGCGGCGGAATGATTGATTTGGGTCTTGCCGGAGTTACTAAAGGCAACGCTGATGATTTGAGTGATGACTCAAGTTCTGTTGGAGAGGATACAGGTGTTTGTGATTGTGGGGATTGAGTTGGGATTACCAAAATAGATGGTAACATTGCGCGGTAAGGAGTTGCGCTGTTAGTTGGGAATGAACGTGTAGTGGGTTCAACAACAGCTTCCGGTGGAGAAGATGGCAAAACGTTTTCGGGGACTGCATAAGGTTTTACCTTGGCAGCAAGAGAGGGCAATACTGGATTTGGTCGAACACTAGGAGACGGAGTAGATGAAGGCAACAGCAGCCCGTTCAAGTTCCAACTAAAATCTCTGCGGGACAACGACCAAAAAAGAATCGCTCCGATAGTGGTGAAGGCAACTAGAATGGCTATAAATTCATCAAAGCCAAGGGCAGTTTTTTGAGATGACTCCGGTTCGGAAGGAGGTCTATTTGTCATCGTGATTACCCTAGTAGCAGTAAAAATTTGTGTCTAAACAAATTAAGCCACAGATGACTCTTTTACACCAGCCCTTTTTTAATTCGTAATTCGTAATAGGATATCAGGCTTCTGGTTCAATACCGAGCGATCGCAATTGGGCAGCTAGGCGATCGGCTCTCTGGGATTCCTGTTCGGCTCTTTGGGATTCCTGTTCGGCTCTTTCATCGCCACTCAACAACAAATTGCCTTCTAAATCCCACCAACGCAGCCAGGGTAATTCCACATTCTGATAAACTCCTAGCCATAAGCCTAGCTCAATACCCAAAGCAACTATAGGATAATGTCCTCGTTCATTTGCTGATAATATCTGATACTTTCCTTCAATCAGATGATAAACTTCTAAGCTGGCTTTACTCGCTTCATAAATGCCGTAGAAAGGAGGACGAATCACTTGCTCATAAATCCAAAATTTACCCTTTAAAGGAGTTTTATCCCGTTCTTCACTACCGTCCCCAGAGACAAATTCTAAAACAATCAACGGGGCAATAAACTCTCGCCACAACACATAAGAACGTCGCGTTTGCCCATTGAGCAAAAATGGTACATTCGGTACATAAAACCAATCTGGTGCTTCTGCGCCTTTTTCAAGGGGATCGGTCAACCGCCAGTAAATGCCTAAGTCTTGCCCTATACAGTATTCACCTTCAGGATTTAATTGCTTAAGGAGGGGTGTAATTGAGTCAGTTAGTAGAATGCTTTGGGGATGCTCTTGCCAATTCTTCACAAAAGTACCATTAGACTCAGGAAGTTGAGTATGATCCGGGAATGGGAAAGGAGTGAGAGCGTTGGGTGGATTGGTTACAGAGGTCATAACGCTACCTTTGCACTCTTCGTAAAGGTTATTTTTAGTTTAGCTTGCGTAGGCGTAGCCCGTCGTAGACATCGCTTTATCAATATTCTCCACCCAGATTATTAATTGCACGCCAATTACTTCTAGTCGTCTGAGAAAGATTTTCAGCTTGACAGACCACTAGTTTTATTAGATGCCTAAACTAAAATCGGATTTTGAGGGTGGCAGAATGTAGAATATTAACTTATTCTTTACCTGTCTTTGAAAAAATCAGGGTGTGTAGTGCCAGAAGAATTCAGTTGCCAAATTTCACCGCCATTTTTGTCTGAGGGAAGCGATCGCGATCTTAATTTAGATTCAACCCTCCAAGAACTACCAATGTATAACTTCTCGGTGGAAATCAGCCACACTGGGATGGAAGTGGCTAGTTTTTTGGACAAATACCCCTTGCTACCAGGAGTAATTTTGGTAGAACAAGGACAGTTCATTGGGATGATTTCGCGGCGGCGACTACTAGAATTTTTGATTCGTCCATTCGGACAAGAGTTATTTGTTCAGCAACCATTAGCTGTTCTCTACAGCTATGTGCGAACACCGATGTTGCTTGTTACTGATACAACATCAATTTTAACAACAATGCAACTTAGCTTAAAGCGATCGCCAGAATTATTAGCAGAACCAATTGTAATAGAAACCGAATCTGGTGCTTATAGATTATTAGATGTCCAAGAATTGAATATTATTTCTTGGCAAATTCGGGGAATCGACAATCTGATCCGCTACGAACGCAGTCAAGCTCAAATGATTCAAAATGATAAAATGGCAAACTTGGGGCGTTTGGTAGACGGCGTAGCCCATGAAATTTTAGACCCAGTGGGTTTTATTTGGGGTAATATAATTTATGTTTCAAACTACAGCCAAGATTTACTCAAACTAATCGCAGCTTACGATCGAGAGTTACCATCAGTTTCTCAGACAATTAATCAGATTAAAGAAGAAATTGAATTTGATTTTTTAGAACAAGATTTGTCGCGATCGCTTGCTAGTATTCGCACAGGAGCGGAAAGATTAAAAAAACTTGTGACTAGCTTGCAAAATTTCTGTCATATTGATGAACTTTTCCCTAAGCCAGTAGATTTACACGCCTGTATAGATAGCATTATTTTACTAATTAATAGCCGTCTTCAAGGAGAAATTGAAATCGTCAAATACTACGGTCAATTACCTCCAGTGTATTGCTTTATGGGGCAATTCAACCAGGTTTTGATGAATATTTTAAGTGAAGTTGTGGATACTTTACTCAATGAAGGAGTGCGACAGCAGTTACATTTAGAAGAGACAAAGACTGTTCAAAAACCCCGAATTGAGATTACCACAGAAGTTATATCACAAGAAGCAAGCAACCCAGATGCACCAGATTCTCGCTGGGTTTTAATTCGCATTGCTGACAATGGCTCTGGAATGTCTGAAGAATTACAACAGCAAATTATGGAGTCTTTTTCTGTGGAAACAAAGAATGGTAAAAATACTGGTTTAGCAGTAAGTTATCGAATTATCACTGTGAGACATGGCGGGAAGTTGAATTTTCATTCACAGATTGGTATAGGTACAAAATTTGAAATATTGTTACCTCTGGTGTAAGAAGATATATTGAGAAAAATGACTCATATATTAACAATTTTTTCAAATAAATAATTGCTCAAATACTGATTCTGAAATCAGCATGAACTCGTGTTTAAGTTAGTCTTTCATAACTTTAAGATACTTAGATAGTATTTAAGGTTTCCCACTCATCTAAAGAAACTTCAAACTCTCTCTTAACTTCTTCCATCACTAACTTTTCTGTCTCAAAATAGCCAATTTCTGTAATTTCTCCGGCTTGGGATACATCGAATCGGTAAAAGCCAGAATCTGTTGTATATTGCACAATTCTAATTTCTTTAGGTGGATCTAAGTCTTTGTATATCCCATCTATACATATACGTCGATATATAGCTCCAGTAGATTTATGGTTTGGATTTAAGAAAACACGATACTTGAGTACAGGAAACCTTTGCTTAAATAATTCAAGTAGTTCAAAGAATACATCACATGCTTTTGCTTCGTCTCCAACTTCTCGGAGAATAATATTTTTCCATCCTGCTGTTGATCCGTACCGTTTATAATATCGAGCTACCCAGTTGTTCAACTGACTAAAGGGAGGGTTCTCTTCTTCAATTAAGATCCCATTTTCCCCTATAGCAAAAAAATAGCCATCAATAAAGCTGCTTAATGCAGTTAAGGAACGCTGACCTAAATACATTGCTGGTCTTGGTCTAATCATTTCTAAAATGTCATAAATATTTTTCATTTTATTGCCTATTTAGAAACTAAAATACTTGATTTAGTGATATTTTACCCCGTAATATATCCCCAGCCCCACCGTTAAAAAGCAGGGCTGTTTCCTTCCCTCACCTGAGTTCTTTATTATTAAAATATCGTTTTTAGCAAACTTTCGCCACGTTGATAAATTTCCCGTGCGTGATCGGTCCAAGCACCTTGTCCCCAATAACGAAAACAACTGGTTTGCAGCAACATATTATGTAAAAGAACATTACGATAATGAGATTGTCTGGTTACAGGTTCTGCTAAGTCAACTTGTTGTAATGGATCAAATTTTTGATGGAATAAACTGCTTAATTGATACATGGGAGACAACACATTTTCATATCCTTTTACCCAACTGATATGATTTGTCCACGAGGCTCCATCTAGATGAAAATTAGAGTTTGTTTGCTTTAATTCTTGAATGGCATTCTCTACAGCTTGCGGTTGAGTATTATCTGGTGAAACTCGCTCCCAAATCTGATGTTGTCCCACTGGCTGACAAGTTGGATAATCTTCAGATTTGCATCCCGCTGCTTCGATTAATTCTAAATATTCTGTACCGCACACACCAACAACACCTGATTTTCCTCCGCCATTATTGACCATATCCCACCAAGCTTGTTTAAAAGCGCTAGGAAATTCATTCATCATCACACCACCATTTTCACCATCACCAATTTGGCTAACTATTGGTGGTACAAATACACCGCCAATTTGTTGTTTGGATAATGTCTTCGCTTCATAATAAGGCTGCATCTGAGCAACTAATTTCGTATCGGAACCTTGGGTTTTAATTAAGGCTGTGATGCTAATTGTTTCGCCTTGAGAATTACGGGCAATTAGACGATGTGGTAAATGTTTATAAGTAAGAGATTGACCAGTAAGAGTTTCTACAGAATGTTCTTGAACAAGTAGCCAGCGATATCCACATTCTTTTAGTGCTTTCACAAATTCAAAGAGAGCATCAGGGTGATTTGGTAGGTGCATTTCTGGAGGCGAAAATCCTTTGACTCGCGCTAGTGCTTCCCAGCCAAAAATTGCGGCAAAGTGATGTTGCCATGCAACGATATGTAATTTAATATCTGCTATGGGTGTGGAAGGAATAACTGCATGACCCCACATTGTACCCAGCCATTCTACATAAGGTTGGTAGGTGCGATCGCAAGTAATCCGTTTAAGATTATCCAGAACATCACCGCGTCCCATTTGCCGCAGTCCCCACAGAAGATTACCAGAGTAATCCAACATCACACGCGGATTGCAACCTTGACTTACAAGTTCGGGGATCAAGTCACCCATGCGGCTGTAACAATGGGCAAAGGGATCTGCGTTGTGGTTATCCCCTTCATGGGGATGTTCAAACATATATTGCAGATTGCTGATGAGTGTACCGTCATTTCCAGCAGGTATAGTTGGCTGGTGCATGTGCAAAGCGATCGCAAATACAGCATTTACGTCTTCTAAACGGATATTCGTTGTTGGTAAAAATACTGGTCGATCTTGGTTAACCACAGAGAGAACCTCTGTTTCCCAACCAGAAATATTCGGTAAGCCATCAATGATTTCGGGCAAAGGAGTCAGTGTTGTAGGGAAGGAAAGCATTTCTGATTGCTCCGAAACAAGGTATGTCTAATTATGCGATCGCCCAGCAATTTCTGCTCTGCAACTTTATGTATTGATGCAAACTGCGATCTTCTTGTAGTCCCGCAATATCTGTGTAGTTAAACAGTTTGGATATCACACTTGTATAAAAAATGTTGGAAAATATACAGCAATCCTATTTAATTTTTGTTGCTAGAGGCGTACATCTGTACGCCCCTACAGCCAATTTATTATGTTGCAAAGATTTTTGGAAATGGTATGATACAACTCAAAATTCAGAAATTCAGATTTCATCTGGGCTTCTGGGTTTGAATCTGTTTCCCTCTTTTAAATAAGCTGTAAAATCCATAGAAACTGTACACATTAAATATTATTATTTATCAAGATAAAATTTTCTATTCTATGCTTGACGCAAATTTAATTTTAGGACAGGTCTAATGAAACTAAAACAATTTGGAATTACATTTTTGAGTGTTTGCATTGCTGCTTTTTCAGGAATGAAAGCAGCAGAGGCGGCATCATTTTCGGTAATCGCCGATGGTCTTAATAATCCAAGGGGTTTAACTTTTGGTAATGACGGGAGTCTTTACGTCACGGAAGCAGGAACAGGCGGCAGTGGAGCTTGTGTTCCTTCACCGAGCGTTGCAAACCAATCTTTATGTTATGGCACAACTGGTGCAGTCACCAAAATTAGAAATGGTACGCAAGAACGTATACTTACAGGACTTCCTTCTTTAGCATTATCAGATGGTACTGATACTTCTGGGCCTCAAGATATCAAATTTGATGCTGCTGGCAAGCCTTATATTGCAATTGGGTATGGTTCAAATCCCACATTTCGGGCGGCATTAGGTAATACTGACTTAGGAAAAATCATCACTGCTAATTTCAATACAAATTCGTGGACTAGTGTTGCTGATTTAGCTAATTATGAACTTGCAAATAATCCAGATCGAGGCGATCTAATTAGCAATCCTTTTTCTCTTCTTGTAGATGGAAATCATATTATTACAGTTGATACTGGTGCTAATGAGTTACTCAGCGTAGGTACTGATGGCAGTAATTTAAAGGCGATCGCCACAATTCCCCGGCAGACATTAACTAATCCAATTTTTCCCTCTGGCGCATCCTCATCGCCATTTGAAATCCAAGCAGTACCCACAAATGTCGCCAAAGGCCCAGATGGCGCTTATTATATTAGCCAATTAACTGGTTTTCCTTTTCCACAAGGTGAAGCAAAAATCTATCGAGTTGGTGCTGATGGTCAACCAACAGTTTATACCGATGGCTTTACCCAACTTACTGACTTAGATTTTGATAATGAGGGTAATTTATATGCTTTGCAGTACGCTAATCAGTCACTCTGGAAAGGTAATCTAGATGGTTCTGTAATTAAAATAGCGAGTGATGGAACTCGCACAACTATTCTTAGTGGCAATGGATTAGAATCTCCTACTGCTTTGACTATTGGTGCTGATAATGCTATTTACGTGACAAACCGAGGCGATCGCCCTGGACTTGGACAAGTTATCAAAATTGAGAATTCCAAGTCTGTTCCTGAATCTACTTCTACTTTCAGCTTATTAGCATTTCTTGGTACTGTGAGCCTTACTTTGTTGCACAAGGGTAAAGCCAAAAGACTGAAGATTTCGGACAAGTTTGTTCAGCAGTGTTGAGTCAGCGATCGCCTTCGGTGTCTCCCCTTCTCTATGAGACGCTACGCGAAGGGATAAGTTTTTCAATCAGCCTTTGTCTGCTTGGTGCTGGCGGTGTTGCTATTCGTAAAATTAGCTCTAACAACCAAGGGGCGAGGCGTTGACACAACACGGCTAAATGACTTTGCCATCCGACTAAAATTTCTGATGAATCATTCTGCATTCCGGTGACGAGTGCTTTAGCCACTTCCTGGGGAGTCATAGGGATCACCCAGCGAAATAATTTTAAGTCGCGCACCATGTCTGTGTCTGTCAAGGAAGGCAGTAATGCAATGACGCGGATATTGTGTTCAGCTAATTCTTGGCGCAAGGCTTGGGTAAATCCTAAGATGGCAAACTTGGTTGCTGAGTATGTCGCCATTGTTGGTGCAGCCACTTTCCCCATCAGGCTCGATACATTGACAATTGTCCCTTGTCTTTGGCTGGCCATGCGTCGAGCAATCAAACTAGTGAGGTTGTACATTCCTAACAAGTTCACCGAGAGTTCTTCTTGAACTTGAGGCATTTTAGATTGCAAAAATGAGCTTTGGTATGCGACTCCCGCACAATTAACCAGCAGGTGAATCTGTCCGTAATTGCGCCATAGTTGGGCAACAGCGATATTTACTTCTATTGTCTGCGTCAAATCTAAGGCCACGATCGCAGCTTCTGTTCCCATAGCCTCGATTTCGTTGGCTACCTCTAATAACTTGCGGCGATCGCGTGCTACCAATATCATCCGTTTGATGCCTTGTTGCGCTAATTCGAGGGCGATCGCTCGTCCAATTCCACGCGAAGCCCCTGTAATTAGGGCAACTTTACCTTGAATCTCCATTAGTTTTATTCTCCAAAATTTAAGTCTTACCAAACTCTTCGTTATTGCCGATACACACAAGCAAGAGCTACTCACTTGTCGGAACAAAGTAAGACAAATAATCAATCACAATTGAAATCAAACTGAAACTAAGCCTTTAGCAATGAGACATTTCTTGGTTAATCTGCAATCCCTCATAGTTGTCTATATGAGGCAGAAACTTCTCGTTTTGAACCCGTCAAAGCCTAACACACTTGGCTGAATGGGTATAGCTCATAGATTTTATTTCTCCTAGATCCGAGCGTTCATCAGCATTGCTGTCATACACACGTTAGCAATTAAATCAAGCTATTGCAATATTCTTTAATCAGGATTTCTTAATACTTCTTAACGACAAGTATATATATACAAAAGATTTTATTAAATAAGTTTTTATGAATCCCTCAGTATAAATATCTCATTTTCCTGACAAATAGCCCTGTTTTAGGAAATTGTGATATCTAATTCATCGTTTAGAAACAAAAAAGACATATAGCATTTTTGCTGATGGTTGCAATAGTTGGAAGTCTCAACTAACTCATATAATTGCAACAGTATATTTACTGTTTTCTTGAAAAGAAAGGTTAATGCCTTTTATTTATTGAAAATAACCAAAAATGGCTAGAGCGTTGTCTAAAATTATCTGCCAAAACTTTAGAATAAATAGTAATTTATTTAGGTTTAGCTTTGAGTTCATCTAAGTAATACTTGAGACTTGCCTCGTTCATAGCAAACTTTAATCATTCGCGAACAATAAGATCCCCGATTTATTAGAGAAGTCGGGGATCTGAAGTGTAAGTCAATATGATTCCTAATTGATGATTCCGCCAAAAATCGCACTACGTACATTTACGTAACTAGTCATTATTATCTCACGGTTAAATAAGGATAAATATCAATACTGCTCGGTTAAAAATATTTGTAAAACAGATACCTCGAAGTCATGTTGAAGTACTTGAAAGTCGTGTTGAGGTACTCCAAAGTTGTGTTGAAGTACTCCGAAGTCGTGTTGGAGTACTTCAAACTTTGTCGCACCGCGATCGAGTACACAGGTGCATAGGCGTAGCCCACCGTAGGAATCGCTTTCATAAATCTCCACAAACAAAGTGATGTCTACGATGGTCACTGACTTGTACTGAGCGCAGCCGAAGTAGCTTGTCGTACCCCTCCGGGGAAGCAAGCTACGCGGAGCGTCTCGTAGATAAGTGCGGGCTACGCCTACGCTTGACTTTTAAAACAGTCGCTACACATTTCTATTTTTGAGGCAAAACCTAGCCAGTATTGACACTACTCTCTATTCCCAGTCTAAGTTGTGGTCTAAATACCTGAAAAATGCTAAAAAGCCCAGCCCATCAGCTTAATTAAGGGGTTAAGAAGTCTAAATGGTTTCCTGGTTGGGCACGCAAATCTTCCACAGTTCCCTGAATTTGTAATTTGCCTTGATTTAATAGCACAATCCAATCAGCACGGGCAATTACTCTCGGACGGTGGCTAATCAAAATTGTAGTTTTGCCTTGGCGATGCAATAATAACTGATTCAAAACTTTAACTTCACTCACAGGATCTAGTCCAGCTGTTGATTCATCCAAAATTAGGACTGGTGGATCGTTGATGATAGCTCTTGCTATAGCCAATCTTTGCCGTTGTCCACCAGAAATATTTGAGCCAAATTCACCTAATACAGTTTGATATTTTTCAGGTAGTTTACTAATAAAATCGTCCGCCTCAGCAATTTGGCAAGCAGCAACAATTTGCTCAAAGGTGACGTGAGGAGAACCTAAGCGAAAATTATCAATAATAGAGCGACTCCAAAAATGAGCATCTTGCGGAACCAGGACTACTTGTTGTCGCAAACAATCAAGGGCTAAATCTTGCAGGTTATAAATACCAATGCGAATATTACCAGAATTAGGTGTATATAATCCGGCAATCAGTTTAGCAAGGGAACTTTTACCACAGCCAGATGTACCAATTAGAGCAATAACTTTACCGCCAGGAATAGTTAGGCAGAAATCTTGCAGTAACTCTAGCCTCCCAGGATAGTGAAAGTTGAGATTTGTGCAAATAATATCAGCCTTGCTAGGAATCTTCGTAAAAGGTTTTTTAGTATCGCCTTGATTTTCCGGTGTGGAATCGATAACTTCTGTTAAGCGCTGCGTGGCAGTTTTGGCACGAGTGAATTCATCTATAAAGTTGAGCGCAGTACTAATGAATGATAAAAAATTACCATTCATTCCGTTAAATGCCAGCAGTTGACCGATGCTGAGTTCCTTGTTAATAACCAGAATGCTGCCGAAACCAATCAGACTAATACTGCCAATACTAGAAACTAAACTAGAGAAGATACCGTTAATAATTCCAATCTGAACTGTGCGAAATGTTTGATTTGCTAAACGACCAAATCGGTTCTGAAATTCTTCCCAAAACTGGGGAGCAGCGGTAGTAGTTTTGAGTGTCAGAGCGCCTTTAAAGCTTTCAACGAGAACACCTTGGTTTTCTGCATCTAAGACTAAGACACTTCTAATTTTTTGTTGAAGTGTAGGCAGAAAAACAATCGTAGACAAACTCATTATAATCGCAATAATTATACCAACTAAGGTAAGTTTCCAGCTATAGAACAGCATGAAACTTAAAGAAACTGCTGCAATCAATAATTGACTTGGTAAACTAATAATTGCTTGAGAAATTAATTGATTAATTTGTTGAATATCTTGCAATCTGCTCACAATCTCGCCACTACGACGCGATTCATAGTAAGTCAAAGGCAACCGCAAGATTGTCCTAGCAAATTCTAAAATTAATCCTAACTCAAGCCGTTGGGCAAAATGGGCAATCAGGTTATATTGAACTAGTTTTAAACTACTTGACACAAGATTCATCACCACAACAGCAATAATTACAGCAGCAAGAAGCTGAGTGTCACCCCGAACTAGTACATCATCCGTCAGAATTTGGAGCAAGATGGGAGAAGCTAATGAAAGTAGACCAATAATTAAAGCGCAGAGAAAAGCCTCGAATAGTATGTTTCCATAAGGCAATACACGCCGCACAAAGCGCCCAAATCCGTCAATTTTATCATCGGGTTGAGCATAAAAGCGAACCGAATCTGGCTCCAGTAAGAGCATCACCTTATCTGACCAAGCCTCCGTTAACTCTTTTTTAGAGACATAACGGATGTTAGCTGCTGGGTCGGCAACTATATATTTCTTGCCTTTTTGGCCATACAAAACAACCCAGTGGTAGCCTCTCCAGTGAATGATTGCTGGCAGTGGCGCTTGGTTCATCTTGTCTAATATTTCATTTGATGCTCTGACCGAGCGCGCATTGAAACCAAGTGCTTCGGCTCCCCGCCTCAGTCCTAACAATGTTGTTCCTAATTGACCAGTGCCTACCGCTTCCCGGATGTGATTTATTGTAAAGTTGCGCTGATAATGTTTGGCAATGGAAGCAAGACAAGCCGCTCCACAATCTTCTTCACTATGTTGTGTAACAACTTGGTATTTCATTTCGCACTCCAGTATTTATATCGTGACAAAACCAAAAAAATAGCAGGGTCTTATCCCTGCATGGTTAAAAATTTAGCTCATAGTTTAGTCACACTATGGTTTTAATACTTAGACAGAATATCGTATTTTGATGATCAGAGGGCTGTAACCAGCAACTTATGTTAGTTGTTTTGAATTCACTTTGTTAAATAAAAGCTGATACAAACTGTATTAATTTTTACTATCCTTACCTGTCTTTATGATTGATCAAAGGTTATGGATATTGTGAGCGAAAAATCTATGTAAAGTGTTATTGATAATTACCACTAGCAATTATCAATAACACTTTGTTAACTTTTTTAAAGAAAAGTAGATAGGTAGGAATAAACGTATGTTACGATGACTGCCATAGAGAAACAGCTAATGGCTACTAGGATTAAGTCGATTAGCAATTAAGCCGCACGTAAAATTAATTTAACCTGCGTCAACAGTGTAAATTACTTGAAACGTGAACTTTTATCCTGAGTAGAGACACGTTAATCGTGTCTTTACGTTTATTATTTCCCTTCTACTGAACTTCATACAAATTAACTATTGCTCTATTACTTGACAATAATGACGCTCTTGTTGCTAGCAGATGCATATGGGTAATAACCTTTTGCTTCTGCGTTAGCATATTGAGTTACTACTATACCATCGCGGTTTATTATACCGGAGTTATAGAAGTAACCACCACCAGACAGATTGGCTTCTTCGTTGGTGCTTAATGCGGTAAACAAAGTGCTTTCCATAGTTTTAGTTCTCACTTAATTGTTGGGATTTAGATAACATCACACTAAATTCATCAATGCAAACAGCGCATTTATGAATGTTTTTGTGTTGTTAAGGAAATTATATGGGTGAAACTAGTGTAATAAAACAACTATTTCCTTAAGATATATATATTACAAGCTCTTAACAAACATACTACTTGGCTAATATTTATACTATTTTCACTGTTTTCTGAAAAAACCATGAATTTTATTCTCTTTAAATAGATAAATATTCTGGATTTAATTGTATGGCAAAAATATATATGCGTATAAAGATTTTCTGAACAATAATGTCTAATTTAAGACTAAAATAGACAAGATCGTTAACGTATTAATACTGTTATTGAGGCACAAAACCTTAAAGAAAGAGTATCAAATCAGTTAAATAGTATTTTGTTATACAAAGTCATGAAAAAGCAAATTTGGAGAAGTCCAAAAATTTTACATAATGTTTAAGTCTACGTATTATAACGTAAGTATTTTGTATTTTGTATTTTACTTATACAGAGACTATTGAAAATAGCATAAAAGATTGTGATAACAACGCTTTTAAACTAGCTTAACTACTTATTAATTAGAATAGAAAAGAAAAGTTTTCTCCCTATTATAGAAATTTTTGCAAGTAAATAAAGAAAAGGTAAAATTTTAGAAGAAAATTATAAAGATTTGGTCTTTTTACTAAAAGGCACTAATTGTTATATAGACTTAGGCTATAGATCGCTTTTTAGCTATTGCTGATGGAGAAACCTCTAAGACAAGCAGCTTATCTTCTCCCAAGGGAAGAGGCTAAGAAGACTAAGCTTTCAGAGGATGTTTGAAAAGTCGCAAAGTATACTATAAAACCCTTTCCAAACCTCTCCCCAAAGGTGGAGAGGCTTTGAAATCCCCCTTTTTCTTCTAAAAAAGGGGGCTAGGGACGTTAGATATCTGAGGCTTAAATCTTAGCAATAATACTTTTCAAACAACCTCTCAGAGTGAGAAAGGAGGCTCCTAACTTGAAAATGCTCGTTCAATAAATATCTATATATATAGATGTAATGTCGCTCCGCATTTTCATACTTGGTAGTGTACGAAGTTCATAACGATTACCCTCTTGCACTAGCTGGTTTTTTCCTTGATTGTTTGCACAACCAAAATATTTTTTAACGTATATGCTTATTGACCCCCAACCGGACTTTCTCCGCCCAGTTGAAAGCGACGAATATCTTCCTCCGATTAGCAGTTGGACATGGCTGGGAGGGATATTTTTAATTGGAAGTGTTGGCGCTGCCTTCGGGCTTGCAAGTGTCATTCAATACAACATAGTAGTGAGAGCAGCTGGTACTGTCCGTCCAACGGGGGAAATACGGTTAGTGCAAGCAGCAGTGGAGGGAACAGTTAGAAGCATTAGGGTGAAAGAAAATCAAGTTGTCAAAAGAGGAGATGAGATTGCACTGCTCTACGACGCCCAATTACAAAGTAAAAAAAGCCAAATTGCCGGCAATATTCGGCAGAATCATTTACAAAGAACCCAAATCGATGCACAACTAAGAGCGCTACAGACTCAAATCACAGCTGAATCCAATTCGATGGGACAGGCGATTATCTCCGCGCAAGCCGATCTTAGTCGTAATCAACGGGATTATGGAGACAAGCGAATTACCAGTAAGGCAGAAGTGGAAGAAGTAGAAGCCTCTGTGGAGTTAGCGAAGGAGGAATTGAAGCGATATCAGCAGCTAGCAGAGACTGGAGCGATCGCAGCTTTACAGATTAAGGAAAAAGAACAAGCTTTTAAGGCTGTACTTGCCAGATTAGAACGGATCAAAACTGGACTCAATCCCACTCGCGCAAATGTGCAGATCGCCCAAGAACGCATTGCTCAAGAACGGGCAAAGGGTGAGTCTATGCTTGCGGCATTGAACAAAGAAAAACAAGAACTGATTGGGCGTCAAGTAGAAATTCAAAATCAAATCAGCAGCGCTCAAGAAGAGCTAAAACAACTCTCAACAGAACTGCAAAAAACTGTAATTCAGGCTTCTGAGGCAGGTACTATCCTGAAACTAGAATTAAGAAATCCTGGGCAAGTTGTTCGTGCTGGGGATGCGATCGCTCAAATTGCTCCTAGTAAAGCACCTCTGGTGATCAAAGCCCGTGTTGCCGCTTCTGATATTAGCAAAGTAAAGGTGTGTAAAGTCGTACAAGTAACAAAATGTTCAGAAGGGGAAGTACAAATGCGGTTTTCTGCCTATCCGTACCCAGATTACGGCATCCTCAAAGGAGCTGTTAGAACCATAACCGCCGACGCTATTACATCTCAAGTTAACGGCAATCCAATTCCACCTTACTATGAGGTGACAATTGAGGCAGAAAGACCTTATTTAAAAAAGGATGATAAATCCTATCCCATTCAATCAGGGATGGAAGTTACAGCTGATATCATTTCCAAAAAAGAAACCGTAATGACATTTATTCTGAGGAAAGCAAGGCTGCTAACAGATTTGTAGGCTTTTTCTTGTATTCCACGCCATTGAGAACCACTCAGGATTTATGCATTAGACCTCTGGCACGAATGTAAAACTAGCCCACATCCCCCAACCCCTTCTCCCACACTTGGGAGAAGGGGAGCCAGTTTTAAAATCCATTTCAAAGTCCCTCTCCTTTGGGAGAGGGATTTAGGGTGAGGGCTTTTGATCCCTCCAACCCCCCTGCAAAAGCAACAGGGCTGTTTCATTGCCTCAAAGGTTGATAAGGGGTAGAAGTAGATTGAGGATTTGATAGTTTGGTAGACTGGGGAGTTGACCCACTCCAAACTTGATTAAACTGAGCTACCGACAACGACTGTAAAATACTGAGATTAAGCGGCTGTTTACTGATAAATGTAGCGTAGGAAGGCTGCAAATAAGAACGATATTCAGGGCGGTTGAGGAGATGGGTTTCTAAAAAAGCGACGCTGAGGGCGTTGAGATAGGAATAAACAGCAGCACGATCGGGGCCCAGCAAGGCAGGTGGTACAGGTAAGACATCGTTTTCAGGAGTAGGTTCGGCGATCGCTGAAAAGTGGGTGGCGTTTTCAATCAAAGCCAAGTACTTATTAGAGTCAGAAAGCCAGGTAAAGGGACGAATTTGCTCAAATACGGGTGGTGCAAAAACATCTTGACTACCTGTTACCAGCATGACGGGAGTTTTAATTTGACTGATTCCCCCCTGACCCAAAACTGAGCTGTCAATGGGATTAATCGCAATGATGGCTTTGATGCGATCGTCTTTGAGTTCGTAATTTTTTGGAGGTAAATCGTTTGCTTGACATTGCAAAAACAGCGACAAATTAAAAGATGAATTATCGGGATTACAATCTTGCCTCAGTTGCTCAAAGTTAATATTGGCTCCTGCTAAAGTCAAAACAGTATAACCACCAAAGGATTGACCGATCGCCCCAACTTGCTGAAAATTGAATTTTCCCTGGAGAGTGGGATCGGATTTATCTAGACGCTGGAGTTCATTGAGTAGATATTTGATATCCAAAGGTCGGTTGATAAATTCTGCTGCATCAGGTGGCCCTGCCAAACCCGCAAAATATTGTTGAAAGCGTTCGGCATTACTACCAGGGTGTTCCAGTACAGCAACGGCAAAACCGTATGATGCTAGATGTTCAGCCAGGTAGACAAAGGTAGAGCGATCTGAGGCCAGTCCGTGAGAAATTACAATCAGGGGAAAGGGAGGCGAGAATAATTCTCCAGTGTTTTGTGAACCTGCTGAAGGGAGATAGATATCCACAGGTAGACGGCGCGAGCGAGAAATGTCATTTAACTCTAGGCTTTTTTTCTGCCAGGTGAATTTTCCTGGCGATCGCAAATCTGGTTTTTGGGAGAAATCAATTTTGGAAGTGGCTGCTTGAGCGATCGCTTCTTTTTGAAGAGAGGCAAAAACTTCATCCTTTTTTTTAATCAATTGCGACAAGTCATCGACTATTCTCAACCCCTCTGTGAAATTCACCCGTATAGTATCGCTAGGAAATTTCCGCAGTAAATTCACCACTGTTAACCCCTCTTTTTGATCGGCAGCAGACAAAATTAAAGAGGCACGTATGGCATAGAAGCCATTCTTTCGAGACTCAGTGAGGAGTAGTTTTCCCAGTTGTTGCACCAACTGCTCACCTATCGGTGAGTAGGTAACTTGAGATACTAGTGTAGGAGTGAGACTAAAGCGCTGCTGGAGTAGATCCCGCAATTGAGCGAGTTGTTCAGGAGTCGCCCGGCTAGCATAAAATGACAAATCTTGATCGATTTTGCCTTCTTTAGCAAAGGTTTCCAGCGAGTCCACCGATAAGGAAAATTCGCCGAAGGGAGGATAATAAAAGCTAATGCGTTCAGCTCCCAATCCGGGAGTAGCAGTTAAGAACGTAGATAATAAACCTAAACCCAGATATCTCAAAAATTTTTTCATCAGAAAAACCCACTATCTAACCCTGACAAACAACTTTGGACAGGGAGGAAAGCGGGGCGGGATCTATAACCGCTTTCCTGTTGAATTGGTTTAGATATATCAAACAGGCTACAAGTACAATAAAGCAAGTACTTACCATAAATTTGACCGGAGCTTTGAACGAGCAAAATACATGAGTAGCAAATTTTTCAGTCAAACAGCATCAGTAGCGCGATAATAGATATAGAGATCAAAATTTAAGTTATATGTCCCTTGCTTCCTGCGCCTGTTGTGTTGTCGTCCTCAACCAACAACAAGAGCAAAATATCTCCCACCAAAACCAGTGCCAGGATGTGCCAGTTAACCACAGTAAGAGCACGGTTAAAAATTGCACTGTAATTGAAAATGGCCGGGTGGTCGTTAAACCCTTACAACCACCACTCAATGAGACTTCCGATTAACTTTCAGAGATTTCACTCCTTCACTCTAAAGGTAAAACATCATGGAAGCGGTTGTAATCAATGTAGCGATGTCCATCAGGTGTGTGGTGAAAGATATCGACAAATTGATTGTTCCACAAAATCTCATTAGCACCATAGCTATGACGGGCATGAACAACCTGGGCAACCGTTTCATCAATGCCACTCAAAGAGACAATCAGCATAGTATTTGTCTGGGTTAACGATTCTGGTGTCATCCCATATAAAGGACTAAACTCATCAATGACATGCATCACTGACCAGCTTAACGTGAAGCTAGGTGTTTGGTTCCTCACCAGTTTGAGATCGTGGAACCGACGCATGAACTGTCCTTCTAGGGTTACTTCGTCGCGCATCAAGTAGACTCGCATCTGCGCCTCCAGAATCGTATTGCGACGCTTATTAGCGCTGCGAAATATCAGAGTCGGCATCGCATTATGAGCTGTAATGACAGCAACACGGCTAAAGAGTACACGGGCTGTAGGTCGAGAGAACCGAGCAAACGCAAGTCCTGTCATTACAGCAATTCCCACCAAACCGATCATTGCTTCAATCGTGACAATAATGTTGGCGTAAGTTGTTTTCGGATACATTGCCCCATAGCCAATAGAAGCTAGGGTTTGGACGCTAAAGAAAAAGACATCTAAAAAAGAGCCAGGTTGGGCGTTGGCAATACAATCTCCTCCTATCAAGTAAGCTAGGGCAAATAGAGCATTAATACTTACATAGAAAGTACAAATCAGGAACAGAAAGCCAGTCCAGGGAATCGTTAACAGCAGATGATAGGGATCGCGCCAGTAGGAATGCCATGCACCCATACCTATAATCTCAAATTTTCCATCTTGAACTTGAATCTTAATCGGTGAGATCAAACGCTGTCGTTTCTTGAGTGAAAGTCTCTTCAGTCGAAATTTCATTGCAAGTAGCCAAAAGAACGGCAACTGCTTAGTATTGTAAATTAAGTTGCATTAGAGACATTCACTCTAAACAGAATGGCACTAAGAAAAGCCCAAAAGCTTGTGTCGCCTTGTTCCCAGCCTCCAGGCTGGGAATGTATTTAAAAGAGGCTCTGCCTCTTGTCAAGAAGATCGGAGGCGGAGCCTCCCAGAATGGGTTCCCTGCCTAGAGGCTGGGAACCAGTCAACAAGAGTGAATTTTTTAGCTTAAACAAGTATTTTTACTAGCATTTTTTGTATCCAAAATGTAATAAAATCAACACGGCAAACACAAAAATAAAATATGTCAAGTAAAGAATCGAGAGAATGGCATTTAACCCCCAATGGATGGGTTGCTGGAACATTGCAACACGATAGTGGACGTAATCCCATTTCGCCACCTGACAATAAAGTTCTAACTTGTATCTATAAAGAGACTATAGTTCCTGATGCTATGGCATTATCAGGTTATGGTGAGCCAGGCTTTAATCTATCTAGTAATGTTAGCGTCATTTGGCGTTGTTCAAATCATCAGCTTATATCTGAGCTTTTAGATAAATTTGGTTCATTTCCTGAGAGTATATAAATTGTCAAGTATTTATTTTCTTATAAACATATATGGGTCAATTTATTACTGAAACCCTTATTTTTGGTGTTGTTTTAATTCCACTAGCTTTAGGTTTAGGTCATTTTTTAGATTTTGACAAAGTTCAAGGTATGAGCCAGAAAGGATATAATTCTTATATGAAAATTATAATTTTTAAATGTTGGATAATTTTATTCTTACCTCTCAGTCTGTGGCTACGATTCCAAGCAACTCATAAATGTACTAAAAATTTATTTTAAAGAATCACGGACAAATGGGGTATCAAATAAATGAAAACTGCTGTAAATCAGCAAAAAAATAGGGTGTGCAATGCCCACCCTACTAATTTATCTGCTAGAAACTTATGAGAAACTTATTGTTATGGCTTTAGTGATTGACCTTTAGAACAGCGGTCAAACCACTCCTGGTATTTTTTCTGGTGCGACTCATCTTCAACAGCAATGGTAACACGCACCTGCTTGCAGCCGTGATTTCGCTCTAGTGCGATCGCATTCAATAATAAATTAGCAATTTTAGGCGAACTAAATTCGCCGCTTACCGTCAAACCGTTGTTATGTGTAGCTTCAAGTCTTTCTACTTCGGTCAAATCAAGCCCAGGAATTTCTCCTTGTCCTAAATCAATTTCTGCAAGTTGTTTGTGTTCTGGGCTAATTTGTTCCACAATCAGCTTTTCACGCCGGACAGGAACTTGTATCATCCGGGTTTCGATGACTTTGCGAACAATTACCTCACCAACTTTACGCTTACTACTTTCAACAAATAGTCGTTCTTCTAGTAGACGAATAATCTGTTCTTCATGTACCTGCTCTAAATTATTTAATGGATCAACTGGGCTATTTGTAATTTGATTGTTAGCTACTTGCTCAGTTGAGTTAAAATCGCCTGGTGTTTCTGATTCTAAATATTCAGGCATATATTCAATTTCTGATTTGTTTAAGTCTATGAAAACAGATTTAGTTGGCTTGTCTATTTTTTTTATTCTCTGGCTCTGCAACCGAAATAAAGAAGGATGTTTATCGGCTAACTGCTGTCTATATTCACCAGTTTTTTGATTAGCCTGGTTAGATATAATGAGGTTTAGCCGACGATTACCATCCACAATTAAATCATGAACTACTCCTACTAGCTGACCTTGGTTATCAAACACAGCAAAATCGTTCACCTTCTTTCTTAAATCTGTCAGCGAGGAGATAGTGCGAGAATTACCCTTTGCCTGTAAAGTGTTTTTTGCCATAGTTTGGCTATTCATATGAAAAGTTTACTAACTGCTTTCTATTTAGCTAAATTAAATGTATTAATCATCTGGATACCATTTAGAAAATATTTGCGGTCGATGGATTTATCCAACTCATATCCAGAGTAATATTTGCAATCAAAAACTCTAAGTGATATCAATACTTTTCGGTTAAGAGGGGAAGGGTAAGGGTTTGAATTTTCCCTTTGCCCTTAACCTTTCCCCAGACCAAAAGAGAGATTGTTGGGTTTATCCGAAAAGTATTGTAAGTGGTATCAGCTATTGTGAGCCAAGGTCAAGCTAATTCAATTGCTTCACCTGTACTGTGTAGAATTAATTATTAGTCATTAGCGATTAACTAATGACTATTTTTAGTTAGCGTTCTTCAATCGGAAGATTACCAGAATTCACATCTAACTCTTCACGACGCACAGTTTCTTGAGTTTCAACTGTGTCTTGATCGACCACTTTTCTAACTCTGACTTCTTCACGCAAAAATGCTTCTTTGCGAATTTCAGGAGTTTCTTCATGGATTTCTATGCGAGCAACTTCGCCTTCACGGAAGTCTGCTTCGCGCCCAGAAACAGCTGTACCCGCATCTGCTGGAGTTACACGTTCAATCACGACTCGTTCTCTTTCTACTGGCACTGCAATCCGTGCGGTATCAGTTTCAACATGCTTGCCAATCGTTACTTCTCCAGTTTTTTGGCGTCGTTTGCTGGCAATCAGCCGTTCTTCATACAATCTCAGAGTTTGATGATCTTGCTCATTTAACCCGTATAAAGCAGGCTCATTATCGTAAGTGTAGCTATCACGCGCGTAAGTAGGAGTTGTAGCTAATGGTGCTACAGGCGCTCCTAAAGGATCTAATCCTGCTAAAGGGTCTAATGGTGTTGCAGCTTCTACAGGAAGGTTGTAGTCTGTGGGTTGGCGATATACTCCACGCACCCGTTCTTCATAATCGTAATCAAGGGTTTGACGTTCATCAAACTCAGGCAAATCTTCAGCTTGCTCTCTAGTCAAGCCAATTGTGTAAACGCGATCGACGTTATAGTCGATACGGGCGCGGCCAATTGGTAGTAATACTTTTTTACCAAAAATCCAGAATCCTAAGTCAACAACTAGATAGCGAAAATGACCTTCTTCATCAACTAAAACATCGCTAACAGTACCAACTTTTTCATCAGTTCCCTGTGTATAGACACCCAGCCCTTTAATGTCATGACCATCAAAACTCTCTTGATAGCTAGGCTCAAAATCTTCTAATTTGTAAAGAACCATTATGTTTAACCTCAAATATTTTTTTGTCATCTCTTAATAACTAAACTAGACATTTATTTATTTTTGTACATCCTTCTGTCGAATGAATTATTTCCAGGGTTCAATAATCGAAAGTTATAGAGATTTTTGCTTGATATGACTAACTAGAGACATGAAATTGCGATCGTCTCACTTAACTTTTGTAAAGATATGTCTAGCTTTAGTACACGGGGTTAACTTGATATACATTTAAGATTATCATTGGAAAGTTTTGTATCTTGTATCTTTCAATCTGTACGTGGGTTCTAAAAATTTAATTTTTTTGAATGTTAATATTATTTATCGACTTTCTCAAAAGTCGATAATCTTGTTATTGAATAAAAAACACAGGCAAAGATAAAAATTGACTTTGCCTGCATAATTATTTTTAGATAAATCTATCAAACAAATTAATAAACAAGCTAATTAAATAGCTTCATATGCAGTAAAATCAGATTATTGCACATGTAAATTTCCCGCAGCATCAACATCTAATTCTTCTCGACGAATAGTGTCTTGTGCTTCCACAGTGTCTTGTTCTACTACTTTCTTCACCCGAACTTCTTCACGCACAAATGCTTCTTTATGTATCTCAGGAGTTTCTTCATAGACTTCTATGCGTGCTACTTCCCCCTCTTGAAACTGAAGTTCATTGGGATTTATAGCCTTTCCTGCTTCTGTTGGCGTAACTCGCTCAATTAAAACTCGTTCTTTTTGAATAGGTACTGTAACGCTTACAGTTTCTGTTTCAATATGCTTACCAACCGTTACTTCTCCAGTTTTGATGCGTTGTTTGTTGGCAATTAATCGTTCTTCATAGAGTTTAAAAGTTTGATGAGATTGCTCATTCAACCCATATAAATCTGGATCTTTTTGGTAATTGTATGTATCGCGATCGGAAATCACACCGCTAGTTGGAGAACGAAATACACTACGTACCTTTTCTTCGTAATCATTATTAACGATCGCATCTTCTGTATGATCGGGTAAACCTTCTATTTGCTGTCTGCTTAACCCATCAACATAGACGCGTCTTTCTGGATAACTGATCCGGGAAAGACCAATTGGTAGTAAGATTTTCTTGCTAACAAAATCTAAACTTATATCAATAATTAAATACCGGAAATGACCATCATCATCAACTAAAACGTCAGCAACTGAGCCAACTCTATCCCCTCCACCAGTATAAAGATCCAACGCTTTCAGGTCGTCTCCGCCAAAAGTATCTCGATAATTTTGGTCAAAATGTTCAAGTTTATGAAGAGGCATACGCTGTTCCGAAGTTGTTTATAAGGTTTATTTTCTAGTGTAAAAAATATTGCGCTAAGTATCCTCCTGCTGGCGACTGAGTTCAATGGAGATATTTGAGGATTTATATTATTAGAGGAACACTCAATGAAACAGCCCTGCGTTTTCAGGGGATTGGGCGATCTCGTCTGCGTAAGTCCTAATTAAGAGCCAATACTGAAACAATGGGAGTAGACACTACAGAACCATGCAGATTATGAGTGAACTTCCAAATACTCTTGAAGATGCGATCGCCCAATCTCGTACAGCCGTTCAAGCTGCCCTTGCAGATGGCTGTACTCGCTTACAAGTTGAGTTCCTGTTCCCAGAACTGAAGTTTATGCCGGTGGCGGAACAATTTCTGCCAGCGTTTACAGATTATGATTCTCGTTTGAAGATTTTCTTTGCTGACGCTGGCGCTGCGGCTCTAGCCCGTCGTGATTGGGCAGATGCACCATTTCAAATTTTGGATATTGGTACGGGTAGGGCTGCTTCATTGCAGACAAAAATTCAGCCAGAGGATGAAATTTTCTTATTCATCGCCCCCACATCGGTAGAAGTGCCGCAGTTGGAAAAGCTGTGTGAAGTAATAGGCGATCGCCCTTTAGTCTTGTTAAATCCCCGTTTAGAAGATTCTGGAACCGTAGGCATTGGTTATACAGCAAGAAAAATCCGCGATCGCTTTATCAGTACCATTGAATCCGCCTATTACGTGCGCCCCATAGACGATCGAAGTGCCCTATATCGCTGCTACCCAGGACAATGGGAAGTTTGGCTGGAAACCGCCGGCGAATATCAAAGAATTGCCGAATTACCCACAAAACCATCTGGTGATGATTTGGATCTCATTGTTTTAAAAGGACAACCGCAAACAACAACAGACGCGACACCTGCGAGAAAGCCAAGTGTGTTTAAGAGTTTGCAACGGTTCTTAAAAGCATTGAGTAGTTAGGATAATGCAGAGGTAGCAGGAAGAAAATTCTCATCTGCTGCCTCATTTTGAGTTTTTATACATCGTATTGATTATGCTGCAATACGGTTCAGTTAAGGCTAAAAACTAAAACTGGCGTAGGTTGGGTTGAGGAACGAAACCCAACATTATCAAGGCTTTGTTGGGTAACGCTTAAGCTCAACCCAACCTAATATTTATTAGGAAATTGTTGCATTCCCCAAAAGTGTCTTAATTGATTTGGAATAATTAACCCAGGGGACGGATTGTAATCAGAAGTTTTAAATGTTATCAAAGAGATGAATATAATTATAAGTATTGCAGGAGTTGCATAAAATAATCTTTTGATTTTACTAATTGGTTTACGAACTTGGAACATACAACCAAGAAAAACAAATATAAGAGGAAATGTATAAAAAAATCACAGTTGCAAAAATTAGGTTTATTGTGTTTGCTATCCAAAGAATTAGTTCAGCAATAACTGTATTTCTTAAATTACCTGTAACCAAGATAAATAGACCAACACACATGGAAAATAAACCACTAAGAGCTGATTCAATTTGTGTGTTTACACTTAATCTTGATATACAGCCTATAAATACAAACAAAGCTAAGATTATCGGATTGTAGTCTTTATTATTATTTTTAATTATCCAAAGCAAAATTATACTGGAAACTAGTGAAATAAATAAGGCTATGACATAACTGAAGGGATAATCATAAGGCGATAGCAACCAGAATCCGAAAAAGTGATTGAGGTTTAGTAAAGTTAATAAAGCAAGAGCTAATAAAAAAGGTATACTCCAAATAAATATTTGGAAAGTCGGAAAAAGGGCATTCATAAAATACTTTTTTAGGTTATATATTACTCTAAATGTTCAACATATTAATGATAGATTTAATAGAAAAACGTATTTATTCAGGGGAATATAAAGTTTTACATATATTAAATTATCGAAATTCAAAAATGTAGCCACCTCCATTGTAAATTCAATAAGACTTAAGTAAAAAGCCTTTATCCCACAATCAATATATTTTGCCAAAATGAGGGTAAAAGAAGAGAAGTGAGGAATTTTACTATTAACTCCTCACTTCTATCTTTTTTAATTTGTTTGCAATGGGGCATTTAAAACTTTCTCGATGCGATCGCGCGTTTCTAATAAGTGCGCTTTGGTATATTCATCTTCGGAACTAACCCCCTTAAGTTTTTCATCAAGCTGTTTGAGTTTATACCAAGCTAAAGTACGAGCATCTTCTGGAACATTTTCTTTTCGCAATACCATACTAGTCAAAATGTCCAAATACTGACGCTGCAAGCCTCGCCGCAAACTAGCAATCTTCATCGGTTTACCTTTTGGTTTGATGACTTCCGTCCAAATATCTGACTGCAAAGTGTCAAATAGTTCTGGTAGAGTGAGTGCTTTTCCTTCGGGAGTTTTAAGTTCAATATCCTTGAGACGAGAGAGGCGATCGCCTGAGAGTAAATCTCTCAATACAGAACCCTGCATCATTAGCACCAAATCATGAATGGGAAAATCCAAACGACCAACTTGCGGAGAACTACCCCAATGTCGCCAACGGGAAGGTGCTAATTTATTGAGTAAATCTGGTGAAAAACTCAGGGCATCTTCTGCAAATACATATTTTTGTAGCGTTTCTAAAGCTTGGCGTTGTTCTTCAACTGGTACTGGTTCAAATGGTAAACGGTGTTGGGGAACTCCAGAGACTTTCTCGGCAGGTATCTCGCTGGGGTGAATGCGATAGAAAGATTGTCCCCCGATATATTTTGTGGTGTAATATATTTGCTGGAAATAGTTACCCAATACTGTGCTAAAACGTTCGCTCACATCGCTGTAACTATCACCAGCCATAGGGAAACGCTTATCCAGACGTTCCCACATCACCCGCGAATTATTCAATTGCCACTGAGAATAAAGCAGCACATTACTGCTGTTATCCCAAGCATCAGCTGTGGGGTCAAGGTCATACACATCTTCATCTGTGGAATAACTCAACTCTGGCTTGTAAGATTGTGCAGCAATTTCCTCCAAAATTGGCTTTTCTGCTAGAGGAGTTGATGTTTGAATTGTTGTGTAGCCGTACTTAATTGCCCATTCATCATAAGGCCCCACCATACTCGGAAAATAATCTCCTTGTTTTGTACCTTGAGGGGCGATATTTGGGGGAATATAGTCCATCACAGAAGTTGTCAGACCTTTATTTTTGGTAACTTCTGTATTATTCATATCCTGTGGTGGTAGCAGTGTACTACCACGGAAGTTATGACGTAAACCAAGAGTATGTCCAACTTCGTGAGCGATGATTAAACGTAAATATTGATTAATATATTCTTTTACCTTGTCTGGAGTAGCAATAGTATCAGGTAGCAATGACATCGCCAGCGAACCAAAGGCAAACTGGTTAGCAGCTTCCATGCCGTAGCATAAATCGTACTCGCCTGCCATTTTTGATAAACGATTCAACAACCCCTCTTGTCCTTGCATCTTCTGGGGTACACTATTGTTTTTCCCATCTAAACCATTAGCGCAAAGTAGACGATTTTGCATTAAAGCTGATAAAGTCGTGCGACTTTCTGTTTGGCTGGGTTGGACGATTTTGCGATATTCACCCTTGAGTGCCCGGATAAAGCTAGCATCTACGAGAATATCTGCATCTAAAATTTCCCCTGTCAATGGATTAACGCGAGATGGCCCCATCGCAAAGTAGCCATCGACTGTGTTAATCCAGCGAATCGTGTTGTAACGAATATCTGCCGGGTCCCAGGTAGCATCATCTGGCATTTGGCGGACTTCAATTGCATCCTTGAATCCGGCTTTGAGAAAGGCTTTGTTCCACATGAGAACGCCTTCTTTCATCGCATCGCGGTACTCTAAGGGCACAGCGTTATCAATCCAGAAAACAATCGGTTTTTTGGGGTGAGAAATGACTGCTTTCGGGTCTTGTTTTTCTAAATGCCAGCGATTTATGTAGCGGACAAAAGAATCGCCGCGATCGTCGTCTTTGGATAAATCTTGGTAGGCGGTGATGAAATAGCCAATGCGATCGTCAGCAAGGCGCGGTCGATAATCTAGATCGGGTAGTTGGGAGAAACTGTAGTGGACGCGCAGGGTAAAACCGCGGTTGTCAGCTAGCGACCCAAAGCCTGCAATTTCATTGTCGCCGTCAACGCTACTAGAGTAATTCAAAATTGACTCGACTTCTAAGTTTTGGGGAAAGGCTTTAGCAGTACCAAAATAGGACTGGCTTGTGCTTTTTGGTACTCCTAAACCTACAGATAATCCAGCTAAGTCTGTGAGTAACAAATCTTGCAAGTCAATGAGAATAGTTTTGCGTTCTGGATGAATGCTTTTAATGGGAATGGTGTAGAGAACAGAATCACTAAACGATCGCGTCAGCGATCGCACCTGGGGATCTCCCTCACGAGTGCGAAAATTCACATTGCGGATGACAAAGTGTAATTTATCATCCACCCGTTGGAAATAAAATAAAAAATCTTGCAGAGGCATACCACTGTAAATACCCCGTTCGCCAATACCCGATTCCAGGGTTGCCGTAGCTAGGTAATTTTTATTAAGTTGTTCTGGCTTAATTTCTAGATAAATCTTATTCTTTTCTTTATTACGATAAAGGGTGAACAATCCCCCAGATTTTTGGGTGTTTTTAATTACTTCGTTAAATGGCTCTAAATCATCCTTTACTGCTGGTTTCGCGGTAGTACTAGGCTTTGTATTTGCTTTCTCTGAGGGGTTTGCAATTTGTAAAAATGGTTGCTGACCTGCTTGTTTCAGGTTTTTTACTATCCAAATAAACGGTTGAGGCTGTGCGTGTTTATTTTGATTAACTACCCAAACTTGATTTGACGGTAGCCTCTGTTTCTGAGGAATATTAATATTATTTGATGATAAGGCTGAGATTTTCGTTGAAGAAGTTTCTGTCGATAACTGACTATTGGATTTCTTTCCACTTCTGACTGTAACCACATCTTCTCCAACAATATGCTTGGCTGTATCAACATTGTTAAGAAACGGTGACTTAGCACTAGCTGTTGCTATCCCTAAAAATAAACTATGTAACAAAATCATATAAAAGGTTAATCTGTTCATCGCATTCATTACCTGATAACTATCTCTCGTTAATTTTTAACTTTTGCAAAGCTATATAGCCTGCCCTCTGGCGATTATCTTAGCTGCTTTATATTAGGCAAAAAACTTTCGACTTAAATTTTAATTGCCATTTTTCAGCTTTGTTGTGCTGTTTTAGTGTAGGATTTTTTCTAACAATTGCATCTTCCACAAACAGTAAGTATGATTTTTACATCAGACTAGGAAATTTCTTGGATAAAAAGTATCACAAATTAGCTAAATCATAGAATTAGTTGAGCTGGGAAATAATTTTAAAGTTAACACTTTATTTACATTATGAGAGGAAGCTTAAGGCTACTACAGATGAGCGAGAAGCCGCCATCCAGAAATACCGTTGGCAAATTCATAAGAAGTAGCCTGCCCTAAATATCGCCAACTCACGATTTTTTTACTATAGTATTTATTTATACTATTGATTGTTGGGAATGCAAAGCAAACTGGCATAGGAAAGTTTTTAATTCAGGATTATCAAAAACAGTTATTTAAATGTAACAACGGAAACAAAAATGTCAACATATTTATCTCAAGTTTGGCAGCTGCTGAGAAATTATGTGAGGGGTACAAGGTTACAAGAGATGCCAAAGACCACATCCCTAGAAACTGAAGCAGTTTTACCTATAGGAAAAAATATTAAAGAACCAGATAAAAGCGTTAGATTTGCTCAAGATAATTTGCAGGAATATTTATACTCTCCAAGACTGCAAAAAAGCTTAGAAAAATGGACAATACCAAAAAACAGTTTGACTTCTCAGATAGACGATCGCACATTGGGCACTTTACCCACTGGGTTTTGCTTTAAAGTATGCGATCGCCAAATGTATGAAGAGATTTATGATTTATTGGGCAATGGTGCGCTGAAACCTGAAATAGTCAATCAACTAATGGAATTGGTTGTGACTGGTCAAAAAATTCGTCCAGAATTGCTTTTTGAGCGGCTAGAAGATTTTTATCGTCGCTGGTGTCAGGGAGAATTTATCGATGGTACACCAGATGATAACCTGCCTCAGAAAACAAAGTTAAAGCTAGCGGCACAAAATATTGCGATCGGGTTGAGACAGGTAGACATATATACAGGGCTGAACGTACTGATTTTATTACTAGAGTTACACCGTTACGCCCAAGGGCAAGATGAACTCAAACAAAAAATCATCTTCTATCCATCTGCCCAACCGGACACAGACAATTTTTTCACATCCCAACTGCTGCGGATTATCAACTATAGCGATGCCCTGGAAATTGGCAACTTTAGTAGTATAGTTGGACAATTCCTCAAAGGCGGCAACTTTCGCAATGCTTACCTCGGCGATGCCAACCTTACCGGGGCAGACTTTAGCGGTGCTGACCTAAGTCTTGCTTATCTCGGCGATGCCAATTTAACTGGCGTAAACTTCAGCGGTGCCAACCTTAGCGGTGCCAACCTCGGCGATGCCAATCTCAGCGGTGCCAACCTCAGCGGTGTTAACCTCAGCGGTGCCGACCTCAGTAGCACCAACCTCAGCGGTGCTAACCTTAGCTGTGCCAACCTTAGCCGCGCCGACCTCAATCGCGCCGACCTTAGCAATACTAACCTTAGTCGCGCCGACCTTAGCCGCGCCGACCTCAACCGCGCCGACCTTAGCAGCACTAACCTCAGCCATGCTGACCTAAGTAACGCCATCCTTTTTGGTGCAAATCTGAGTGAAGCCAACCTTAATAGCGTCAGCCTTAGCCATGCCGACCTTTGCCGCGCCGACCTCAGTGGTGCTGATTTGAGCCACGCCATTCTCAACGGTACTAACCTCAGCGACACAATTCTTTTCAGTACTAACCTCAGCGATGCTATCCTGGTAGCCGCAGACCTCAGCTATGCCAAACTTAACGGTGCCAAACTTAATAATGCCAGACTTAACGGTGCAATGTTCTTAGGTGCTGACCTCAGCGGTGTAGACCTGAGTCGGGTGATTCTCAACGAAGCCGACCTCAGCGGCGTGATTCTTAACGACGCCGACCTCAGTGGTGCCGATCTCACTGACGCCATCTTGTTTGGCACAGACTTCAGCTATGCCAACCTTAACAATGCTAACCTCAGTGGCAGTAACCTCAGTGGTGCTATCCTCAACGGCGCGGATCTCAGCCATAGTAACCTCAGTTACGCCATTTTAGGTGGTGCAGACCTTAGCGACGCCAATCTGGAAGAGATGATCTGGGGTAAAAAGCAGCAGTGGGAGGGTGTGCGGGGATTAGAAACAGCAGTTAATATACCGGAGGCGTTGAAGGAAGAACTGGGACTGAATTGAGATGAGGCGAGATTTTATCTTAAACTTTAAAGAGCTAATACATTTATGTATATGTTTCTCTCTCCAACTAGAAAGCCCCCAGATAAATCCAGGGGCTTGAGTAATTTTGGTTGCGATCGCGTAATGACTGTAGGCGATCGCAATCTGCGGTAAATGCACTCTAAAATACTTAATTAATTACGGTGATTATTGTTGTAGTGAACCCTTGTACCTGCCCACAGCAACTTCTCCCGTAGCGTCTGATAGTAGGAATTGTTCTCGCGCAAAATAATAAATTTAGCCCGACACTCTGCCATCCGTACATCAACACGGTGTCCGGGCCAAATTGAAGTTCCCAAAACCCCATCTGTCCACAGCTTGGTACTCAAATCGTAATCCCCCAAAGGCCAAATACTCACCACAGAACCAGGGGGTAAAACGAGGGGACGACTAGAAAGGCTCATTGCACAAATAGGAGTGATGGTAAGCGCCTCCATACCATCATGCATGATTGGCCCATTCGCAGAAACGGTATAACCTGTGGAACCTGTGGGAGTGGAAATAATCAACCCATCCCCGACGTATTGATCGACTACCTCACCATCTATTTCCATTTCTAGAATTGAGGTGATCATTCGGTCAGCGGAGGCAGGTTTGACACAGAATTCATTTAAAGCCAGGTAACGTTCGCTGACTGGTTCCAAATTAGATCCATGACCCTCATACACCGCAGCTTGCAACATCATCCGTCGTTGGATAGCATAACGATCCTCAAACAGCCGATCCCAAACTTTCTCTGTATCCTGAAACTCTTCCACTGACTCAGTTAAAAACCCCAGATGGCCTCCTACATTCACTCCCAGAATTGGGATACCAGCTGGGGCTAAATGTCTGGCACCAGTTAAAACAGTACCATCGCCACCGAGCACCAAAGCGAGATCGATTGGTTGACCCGCCGAAGCCAAAAAGACTGGATAGGGGTTGTCTTTCGGCCCGCTAGGCCCCATCAACACTTGGCAATCGCGGCTTTCTAGTTGTTTCGCACAGATTTCTGCCCATTGTTTACTCCGGGCATCCCGCGCTTTATAAGCAATGATTACCTGCTTGAGTTGCACGCACAATTACCACTTCAGGAGATTAAACTGCTCCATATCGACGGTATCGCGGTTGCGATAAATGGCCAGCACGATCGCTAAACCCACCGCCGCCTCGGCTGCGGCCACGGTAATCACAAATACTGTGAAAACCTGACCCTTAATTAATGTTGAGTCGAGGAAGTTGGAAAATGCCATTAAATTCAGATTAACAGCATTGAGCAGTAATTCAATTGACATCAGCACCCGCACAGCGTTGCGGCTAGTAATTAAACCGTAGATGCCAATGCAGAATAAAGCTGCTGCTAGTAATAAAAAGTACTGGAGTTGCATGAATCTGAATATCCCTCCTGAAAAAATCTGGCTGTTTATCTGCGACTCAGGTTGCAAATATTACTCTTTTGTTTCGCTAGTTGTTGATACTAGTTCTCTGGGGCGTTCTTGCAAAGTCAAAACAGTTTGCCCCACATTGGATTGTGTCAGTTGATCTGGCAAATACTCGCGACGTGCCAAAATAATTGCTCCTACCATCGCTATCAGCAGCAAAATGGAAGCTAATTCAAAAGGTAGTAAAAAGTCAGTGAAGAAATGTTCGCCAATCAAAACTATAGAACTTTCACCACCGGCTACAGGAGCGGTTGAATACGCCCAAGGAGTAGCCAGCACCATCGTACTTAAAAGACCAAATAATCCTACACTAACTACACCCGTCAATACTTTCCGCACCCAAGAGTTAGGAAATGCTACAAAATTCTGCCGCTTGTTCACCAACATAATGGCAAACAAAATCAGCACGTTAACCGCCCCTACGTAAATTAGTATTTGTGCAGCCGCAACAAAATCAGCATTTAGCAACAGGTACATTCCCGCTATGCTGATAAACACACCCCCCAGCAAAAAGGCAGAATAGACGATGTTGGAGAACAGCACCACACCAATGGCTGCCCCAATCATCATCACGCCCAGTATGCCAAGTGATACTAACTGTACTCCTTCTGCTAGATTCACTGTTTTTTGTCCTTAGTCAATTATCATTGGTCATTAGTCATTGGTCATTGGTCATTAGTCATTAGGAAAGGACAATGGACAAATGACAAATGACATTTATTTTTCTGTTTGTTCTACCAAGTCTTCTGGACGCGCACCTGCACGTGGCGCATCTGCGGGCAGTCCGTGGGGTTCGAGGACGCCTTTGGGTAGGTAAACTAGTTCGCGCAGTGGTGTCACCATTGGGTCATCTGTTACTTTATACGGCAGACGACCTAGAGCCACGCTGTCATAATTCAATTCATGGCGATCGTAAGTGGAAAGCTCATATTCTTCTGTCATCGATAGACAGTTAGTGGGGCAAAATTCCACACAATTACCGCAAAAGATACAAACTCCAAAGTCAATGCTGTAGTGGTTGAGTTTTTTCTTTTTGCTGGCTTTGTCGAATTCCCAATCTACTACAGGTAGGTTAATTGGACAAACGCGAACGCAAACTTCGCAAGCGATGCACTTATCAAATTCAAAGTGAATCCTACCGCGAAACCGTTCGCCAGGAATTAGTTTTTCGTAAGGGTACTGTACAGTAATTGGACGCCGCCGCATGTGGTCGAAGGTGACAGATAGACCCTGACCAATGTAACGCGCAGCTTGTACCGTTTCTTTGGCGTAATCACCAACTTGTTTTAGGAACTTTAGCATTGTGCTTCACTCTCTCTTTATTAAGCTATCAGCGTTATTTGTCCCTTGTTTTTAGTCTTTCGTCATTAGTCATTTGTGTATGCGAATGACTAATGACTAATGACTAACCACCAAAAGCGAAGGGAAAGGCTAGTTTCAGGGCGGCGGTTAATAGGAGATTAACCAAACCAACCGGTAACAAAAACTTCCATCCTAAATCTAACAGTTGGTCAATCCTTACCCGTGGCACTGTCCAGCGCAACAGGATGGCGACAAACACTAGTAAATAAGCTTTGAACACGGTCATGGTGATACCTAAAGCCGCAGTTACTATCTGGAACACAGGATTTAATTCACTGACTCCCAGCCAACCAGCAATGAGGTTGAGGGGAATCGGAAAGTCCCAACCGCCCAGGTAGAGAATTGCTACTAGTAAGGAAGAAAGGATCAAGTTAACGTATGAACCCAGGTAGAAGAGACCGAATTTCATGCCTGAGTATTCAGTTTGATAGCCTGCGACGATTTCTTCTTCCGCTTCAGGTAAGTCAAAGGGTAATCGTTCGCATTCAGCGAGGGCAGCTATCCAAAAGATCAGAAAACCAATTGGTTGTCGCCAAATGTTCCAGCCCAGAATGCCGTAGCCAGACTGCTGATTGACAATATCAACAGTGTCGAGGCTATTAGACATCATAGCGATCGCTAATACCGCTAACGCCAAAGGAATTTCATAACTGATAGATTGCGCTGCTGCCCGCAAGCCCCCTAAGAGGGAGTATTTGTTATTAGATGCATAGCCAGCCATCAGCAAGCCAATAGGTTGAATGCTTGACAAGGCAATCCACAAGAATACGCCCATGCCCACATTGCTAATTACGATATTCTGTCCAAAGGGCACAATCAGGAACGACAGAAACACCGGAATTACAACAATAATGGGGCCGAGGGTAAACAGCCAGGGGTCAGACTTGGCTGGTACTATATCTTCTTTAAATACCAGCTTCAGACCATCCGCTACAGGCACCAGCAACCCAAAAGGCCCCTGGTATTCTGGCCCAATTCGCTGCTGTGCGGAGGCGGAAATTTTCCGTTCTAGCCAAGTAGCAACTAATACCCCCACTGTTGCCCCAATTAGCATCAGTATCATTGGCAGCGGCATCCAAATCGCTTTGGCTGTTCCTGCTGGTATACCTAAATCCCGGAGGGATTCAATAAAAGTTCCTTGGAGGTCAATTCCTGAATTCATGTTTCCGCTCTTTAAGACATCGAGTCATGGTGAGTTACAACTATTAGTTAAATTAATACCTGTAAATTCACCCATTTTTAATTTTTGCTGTGATGACGCCCGATTGAAGATTTGTTGCCAATTCCCATGCCTAGTATATCGTTGGATGGTTTGACCACCCTGAAGCGAGATGAGAATTCTACTTATGGTTGGCATTGAGATTGGCTATTGAGGGATGGGGGAGCAGGGGAGCAAGGGAGCAAGGGCGCAGGGTAGCAGGGGAGAAGTTGCAGTAAGTCTTTCCCCTCTGTCCCTCTGCCTCTTTGCGCCTCTACCTCTTGCACCCAATGCCCAATGCCCCTGCCCAATCCCCAGTTACCGTTGGTCAATGGGGGTATAAGTAACTTCGTGCAGACCGTTGTAAACCTGGGTAGGACGGAAAATCCGGTTTTCTGCTAGTTGTTCTTTCCAGTGGGCTAACCAACCGGCAACGCGAGCGATCGCAAATATTGGCGTAAACAAGTCTGTGGGAATCCCCATCTTTCTGTACACCAAACCTGAGTAAAAGTCAATATTTGGATAAATTCCTTTGCTACCGAGTTTTTCTCCTACCACTTGTTCCATTTCTAGGGCAATATCATAGAATTTGTCATGCCCAAACTTTTCAAAGAGCTGTTCTGCTAGTCCTTGTAAAATTATGGCTCGTGGGTCTTTTACTTTATACACACGATGTCCAAAGCCCATAATTTTAGATTTAGTTTGTAGACAATGCTCTATGTAGGGACGGACATTTTCCACAGAGCCAATTTTTTCCAACATCTGAATTACTTCTTCATTGGCTCCACCATGTAGAGGCCCGCCCAAAGTTCCCACAGCACTAGCAACCACAGCGTAAGGATCGGTTAAGGTGGAAGCTGTCACCCTAGCACTGAAGGTAGAAGCATTCATTGTATGCTCGACTTGAAGTATCAAGCAGATATCAAAAATCCGCGCCATCAGAGGATCGGGTTCTTGCTCGTTGAGCATGTATAGAAAGTTGGCGGAATAGTCTAAATCATCACGGGGACGCACGGGATCGTTGCCTTTTCGCATCAGTTGGAACGCCGCCACCATCGTTGGAATAGTTGCTATCAGCCGCACTACTGAATCTCGAATATAGGCAGGATTATGTAAATCCCGGAGTGAATAAAACAAACCTAAAGCCGCAGCAGAGGCTTGCAAGGCATCCATTGGGTGGCCGCTTTCTGGAAAGCATTTCATCATGTCCCGAATGCGGTATTTTATCCGCCGATGGTAACGAACTTCATGCTCAAATGTTTCCAGTTCTTCTTTGCTTGGCAGTTTACCCCAGATTAAGAGATAAGCAGTTTCTAGGAATGTACTTTTTTCTGCTAATTCCTCAATCCTAATGCCACGATATTCTAGTATTCCCTTTTGCCCATCAACATAGCTGATACTTGATTGAGCGGCGGGAATGCCTTCTAGACCAGGCTTGTATTCGCACACCATCATGGCAACACCATTTGCTTTTTGAAATATCTGATCAAGCTAACTTACCAGAAATTTATTGTCGCCATAACAGTAGCCGTTCTAACAACAATCGAAAATGTTGAAAAACTGTTATAGCAGGTACTTGGGCGGTGTCAACCAAAACATCTGACTACGACCCAGAGGAGAACCTGTTTCTGGTAGTTTTATCCCAATCATACCTGCTTTTTTCAAGACTAAACTTTCTTTGACTTCTCCCCACAGGAGAATTTCTGCCCAACTGGTCAAATCAGGTTCGTGTCCAACCAGTGCCAGTTGAGTATTTTGGGAATAATTTCTTGGTTCTAACCAGTCTTTTAGCCAACTAGAAATTTGACCATCGTGGGCGAGGTGGCTAGATTCCTCTAACTGGGAGCTTAGTTTTTCTGCTATCAGGATTTCAGCCGTTTGGCGGGCCCGCACTAAGGGGCTGGTGAGAATTAAATCAAATTTTAAACCTAATTTAACAAGTTTTTGGGCAACTTTCTCAGTTTTTTGCCTTCCTTCCTTGGTTAGGCTGCGCTCCTCATCCTTGATGCCTAATCCCTTGTCTTCGGCGATACCATGACGAATTAAATATAGTTCCATACTTTAATTTTGTTAGCGTAGCAGGGCGTTGCCCGTTCTGAGTTAGGAGTTACGTGTGGTGTGACTTAACCTATCCTAATCTTAATCATTATTACCTATTCGTTGATCTGTTATCTGTTCGGTATAACGCGAAGTCTCGATAACTCTTGCTGGATCATTTTTGATACCTCTGAACAAAAAATGAAGATGATTTTGCATTATTCAACAGCAGGACACCATTTACACTGATCAAACCTCTGTTTCAAATACTCATGTTTGGGATGGCAGATTTTTTCTTCTGGAACTCGTAATTTTCTCCCCTCAAGTATTCGATACTCAGTAATTTTAAGAACAGGTGAAATATGAACCATCATTGTTTTTGGATTAATAGCAATGAGATTTAAGTCAAATAAGGTATGCAAATCAGCACGTAATAATAAACCATTTGAGGGATTATTATTTTCGGTTTCAATATAAGGAATAATGTGGGCAGCTTCAAGTGCAGCCTCAGCATCAAAATTTGTAATTGCACATTTGCAAGAATAGGCTTTCAGCAAAGATTGACGAAACTGTGATTGACCCTGCCTCCTAACTATTGATACAGCAATTTTTTGACGAGCCTCAGTATCACTTGTACAAGTGAAGAAGTTTTCCTTATCAAGCTCTTCTATTGCGGGCAATAGTTCATTCGTCTTTGGCAATGGTTCTGGCTCAATCGGCAGTATTTTAGGCTTCGCTTCTATCAGTGGTTCTTGAGGCTTCGGTGCTTCCTTAATCTTGTTCAGAATTGATTCACAAGAACTTATTCTATTAATTGCTTTGACATATTTTGGATCAACTTCCAAGGCTAATTTATAAGCATCTATTGCATCTTGATACTCCTTTTTTTGCTTGAAATTCTCTCCTTGTTCAAAGAATATGTCAACAAGTCTAACTCCTCGTCTTTGCCTTTGTTGGATTAGGGAATGCTTTTCCCATTCTGAATCTAAAAATTGAGCAGCTTTACTATTGAATCTACGTCCGCTTGCTCCAAAATTAAAATTTATTCCCTTAAATTGAGGTAATCTTCTTAAATCCATTTGTTCCAGAGGAAAATCAAAGTCAACAACTGAATCTATTTGGATATTAACGGCAAAACATCTACCATCGTAGGATATATATGCTGCACTTAAATCTGAATATTGTTTTATATCTAAAAGCTTTAATTGCTCATCTTTTGGTGCTGCAATAACATGACCAGCAGCAATAAAACCACTAGGTTCATTGCCAATATTTCCGCTTCTCTGAAAGTAAGCTCTATCTCCAACCTGTATAAATCTAGAATTCCAGCAACTCCAGGATGTTTCGTAGTATTGTCCTGACGAAATCTCTGATTTTATCAAGCCAGGAAGTTCACTATTTTTAATGATTCCTTTCGCACTGTAATATTCTGCCTCACCGTTGCAAAGAAAAATTATAGTTTCCATCAAAAATAAAATTGACTAAGCATGATTGCCATGATGCTAGCCATTTATCATACTAAATATAAGCCGTATATTTACCCAATTCATAGTATGCGTAGCGGTCGTTATAGGGTAAGTAAGCTTACGATCATTGGTCAGCGTTAGGATAAAAGTCTAAGTCTAAAATCTCATCAACAGAAAACGGACAAGCGATCGCAAAGTTATCCTCTGATAAACTCGTTTCCACTATTGCCTCTCGTCGCGCTCTTTGATAGGTAGTATTTATCCACTCGGCATCATTTAAAAAACGCCGCACGCTGGGACTTTCTTGCAGCAATTCATCTATATTCAGTCGCTCACGGGTAATGATCACTTGCCAACTGTGACTACGACGTTCGGGTTGATACTTCCACTTCAACAAATGCGATAAGACTAACCGCAACGCACTTTGCAACGCCCGTTGTTGACTCTTACCCAAGTCCACCACTTCCTCAATTAAGTGTTCTAAATCCAGCGTGTCCCAGTTGTGCAATCGCAAAAGCTCTGCTGTCTGCTCTACCCACTCACAAAAATCTTGCTCATACAAAGTTTGTAAGATTTGGAGTTTTATAGACTTCATGGCACTCCTTCTTCACAAATAAATAGGTAGGCGCAAGTTAACTTTGATTTAGTTCAGCATTCGCCATAAAACCCAAATTCCCGACTTTTATCAAAAATCGGGAAGGGATGCTATCGGATTAAACACTTTGACTGCTGCATTAGTTAGGAGTTCTCCGCCTCTCCTTGATATGCCTCTACTCCGACTGAATTGGATTATCTCTAGGATTAACTAACCTCAGCAGTTTTTGCTTAATTTGAGCGTCGAATACTTCCCATTTCATTTTCGCATAGGCGGAATTTTCGTTGCTGCCAGATAAGAAGCCCATCGGGATTTCAAAGCCACCTGCGCTTGTCCTTCCACCGCCGAAAAAGCGTCCTGCACTATCTTGTCCAAAGGCTTCTTTGATGAATTCATCAGGGTCAAGCGTTAGTTTGCTGGTTCTCAGAGAACCAATGACTATTTCTAGTTCTTCGTCTTCATCGTGAACAATGCCGTAAACTACGGCGGTGTGGACGTTTTCTTCGGTGACGAGAAAATCAGCCGCTTGGGGGATGGCGTCACGGTCTTCGTAGCGTAAGTAACCAACACCTGCAATGGAAAAGTTATTTTGGACGATGCGGTTTTTTAGCGATCGCTCGATCACATCCATTACCCGCTTGGAACGGTTGGCCTGTAAAATGGCATTTAGCAATTGGGCGTCATAAAATCGGCTTAAATACGCCGCTGCCATAAAGTCTTCTTCTTGCGCTTGCATGAGCCGATCTGTATCCGATCGCAAGCCATGCATCAAGGCAGTAGCGCATTTAACGTGTTGATTTATGCTGCTATCTAATGCTAATAATCCTGTTTGGAGGTATTGAGTAAAAATTGTTGCCGTCGCTCTTACATAAGGACGGATATCCTCAAACTCTGATTGCAGATCGCCTTGGATGCTGTGATGGTCGACGAGTACCACTAAAGGAATTCCAGCCTGCTGCACCGCTGACAGTAGTTGTGAAGTGGTTCCCTGGTTGTCAATTAATACAAAACCTTGATAAGATGACAAATCTTTTGTTTTCAAGGTTTGCGTTGTCCAGCGTTGGATAGGTAAATTAGTCAGCCTTACCAAAGCAATATTTTCTTGATGGCTCAATGCGCCAGCATAAATGATTTCACATTTGATATCATATTGCTGGGCAATTAACTGATAAGCCCAGGCACAGGAAAGGGCATCAGGGTCAGGAAAATCTTGCAGAATTACCAGTTGGCGATCGTGTCGGTGTGCCAAAAGGGTTCTTTGCAGTTCTTCTGACTTTTGTTGTGCCAGAGAGTTACCACGGTTACTGAGATATATAGCCCCATCACCTACCGATGGCGGTAGTGATGGACTCTTAAATGCAACTTCCACTGGCGCTTTCTCGATTTCAGGTTCCTCTGGGTTTGGCTCTGTGGTCAATGACAAACTCTCAAACTGAGTAACGGGAGAATTAAAGTACATAGGGAACTTTTTTAAAGTGTGAGGCTCCTTTAATTCAGAAATACTACGAGCAGCAAGTCCCTGAATTTAGCCACATTAATTACGATCTTCGCAAAAATCTCAAGACATTGCACTATACATCTAAGTATATTTCTTGCCAGTAACAGCGCTCAACATCAACTAACTTCCACTAAAGGGGATACAGCAAGGAAGTTTAGGATATCGGGCTGTATCTGGCAGCATAAATATGTTTTAGGAGTTTTGTTCTCTTTCGTAAATTGAATTAAGCTGATTTTTATCTTACTTAGGGTATACTTCCTATCTTATACTTTAGAATTAGTCCTTGATATTTGAAATATTCTTATGCTTAATATTCTCATTATTGTGACTATTGAGCAATTAAATTTTTGATGAACTACGTCTGTTTTGTATCCCCTTTGAAAATGCTCACAATTTAGAGTAAAGTCCAATGGAAAAGGGCAAAATACAAAGGAAATAAAGAGCAAAGGGGCAACTCTATATACATACAACGAACTTAAAAGCTTGATAATTGATGCAATTACCTTCGTTGCAAGCCTATAGCCACCAATTTTTTAACGCTCCAAAACTAAAGTTATTGGCTATCTCCCGAAGAAAAAGGCTATTTCTCCTTTCTCCTTTGCTCCTTTGTTTTTTGCTCAAAGACCTATAACATACTTTTGCCACTCTGTATGCAGTCCACTCTTAAGATGTTTGCTGACCTCGAAATAGAGACTGCTATAAGGTTGGCGCGGGGGATGACGCAAAGGCATGTGAGCTTCGTGGGGAGTCCGACTGCCTTTTTTGACATTGCAACGGACACAAGCGGTAACAATATTCTCCCAAGTATCGCCTCCGCCGCGCGATCGCGGTATTACATGGTCTAGTGTCAATTCATCCCCTGTGAAACCACAGTATTGACAGGCATGACCATCACGGTGCAATATATTTCGGCGAGTTAGAGGGATTTCTTTATAAGGAACGCGTACATAATGACGCAACCGGATCACGGTCGGCAACGGAAAATCCGTGTACAGAAATTTACCGTTGTGTTCCACGCGTTCTGCTTTGCCCTTGATTAAAAGAACTACAGCACGACGCCAACTCGTTATATTGAGAGGTTCGTAAGAGGCGTTTAAGACTAAAACCTTCCCCATTATTTGCGCTCAGGGTATGAGTTTTACAATATATTAACACAAATACACCCTGCTAGGGAGATGAGAATAAATTATACTTTCGGGAGAATTTGGAAATTGAGTGAGGAGTTAGGAGTTAGAAAGTCAAATTTATCACTTGATTAAAATTATTACTTAGACTGACGCAATCGCGCAGCGTCTCGTAGAGAAGAACGGAGTGAAAAATTGAGCCGTAAGATTTACTTCTAACTCATAACTCATAACTTTTAACTTTTACTTGAGCGCCGCAACATCTTGTATCATTTCCAATCTGAAGGTTAAACTTCCTATTTAATCTGATCTCGCTTTTAGGAGCGTGTATAGATAGATAATTTGCAAGTTTAGCCGTAGCGGGATAGGAGTCAGTACAAATGTTAAGTCGCAAACAAATCCCTGGTGTAGTTCCTAATCAGCAGTGCGATACCTACGCGTGGTTTTCGCAACGAGCTTGGGTAGAAATTGATTTAGAGGCTTTGTCGTACAATGTAAAGCAATTGGTGCAGTTTTTATCGCCGCGTACTCAGTTGATGGCAGTAGTAAAAGCTGACGCCTATGGACATGGAGCAGTAACAGTCGCCCAAATCGCCATCCAATCGGGAGCTAGTTGCTTGGGAGTGGCTACAGTTCCAGAAGCTATTCAATTGCGAGAAGGCGGGATTCAAGCGCCCATTTTGATTTTAGGGGCAACTCATACACTAGAGCAGATTCATGCGATCGCCCAATGGAAACTTCAGCCTACGCTTTGTAGCCCTAAACAAGCTTTAGTATTTTCCGATATTCTGGAATCCATGAATCATGGTTCTCCAGTGCCCGTACACATTAAATTAGACACGGGAATGTCTAGGTTGGGAACTGATTGGCGGCAAGCTGGCGAATTTGTGCAATTAGTGCAGCGCTTACCACATCTTGATATTGCCAGTATTTATTCTCATTTGGCGACAGCAGACGATCCCGATCCGACGGTAATGGAAGAACAGCATAAACGATTTGAGGATGCGATCGCTCAAATCAAAGCAATGGGAATTGAAGTACCTTGTTTGCACTTGGCAAACTCAGCAGCCGCACTCACAAATCCGGCATTGCACTACGACATGGTGCGTGTAGGTCTAGCCGTTTACGGACTCTACCCAGCACCGCATTTACAAAATGCGATCGATCTCAAGCCTGTTTTACAACTTAAGGCAAGAGTTACCCAAGTTAAAACAATTGCCGCAGGAACTGCTGTTAGCTATGGTCATAAATTTATTGCCCCGCGTGAACTTCGCCTTGCCGTCGTGGGAATTGGCTATGCTGACGGTGTTCCTCGCAGTCTTTCCAACAAAATGCAGGTGTTAATTCGCGGTCAGCGGGTGTCGCAAATTGGGACAATTACAATGGATCAGTTGATGCTGGATGTGAGTGCCATACCCAATATCCAAGAAGGAGAAGTAGTCACCTTATTAGGAGAACAGGGAAAAGAACAAATTTCAGCAGACGACTGGGCAAAACAATTAAACACAATTTCTTGGGAAATTCTCTGTGGATTCAAGCATCGTCTGCCTCGTGTTGCAGTTATGTAATTGGGCATGGAGAAGAGGCAGAGGGGCAGGGAGCAGGGAGCAGAGGGGAAAGATGTAATTTTTATTCTTCCCATTGCCCCAGTAAGAGATGCTTCTTAATCTAACCCTGCTTCTTCCCCATTCCCTATTCCCAAAAATAATTTCTTATGCTATGATAATAAACTGATGCGGATGTGGCGAAATTGGCAGACGCGCTAGATTTAGGTTCTAGTTCCGAAAGGAGTGAAGGTTCAAGTCCTTTCATCCGCACTTTTGATAAATTAAATTGCTTTATCTAGGCTGGTACTTATACTTGAGTTAAAAGTTCAAGAATAGTTACCAGCCTGTTTAAATATTGCTTATATAAAAATATGTTTCGCTAACATAGCTTCAAATACAAGAGGATATTTGAAAATTTGTTTGTGGTAGAATGCGTCTGTGAACAAGGCGGGGAAAGACTTTTAGCTTCATAAGTCTGTTCTTCAGATGATAGTAAATGTGTAAAAGTACATAATTCCTAGTGGATTTAATAACCTACAATTTTCGTAGGTAGGATGTGTTGGGGACATAATGTAGCATTCCAAGTACTTTCAGTACCCTACTCTTGGCGGTAAAAGACTCTGCAAAAAATAAGTTTTGCATTCTGTTTTATCTAAGTTCTTAAATGCAAATAACAAAAAATACATTTATCGCTTTCAATAAATAAGTATTGTTACTGTGGTCAACTTGAAGTTATTCGATGCAAAGTGGCTTCATTCAGTCCTTACTTGTTTAAAAAATAGATTTCACTTAAGTGTAAATACAGAAGTTCAAAGATATTACCATCAATAAAATCAGTATTATTTCTGTGGTCAGATTGGGGTTACTCAATGGAAAGTGGCTTCATCTAGTCTTGACATTTTTATGTCTTATTTCTCGAAAGATGTTGATAAATCTCAGTAACACTAAGTAGATTAATCACAATTTACAAATTTACTAAGATTTGCTCATCTGAAAATAACGCTACTCTCGTTGAGTTTCACCACAAACCTAGATGTAAACTGATGTACTTTAAAATCCAAAAGTTTAATGCTTTTTACTTGATTTTGATTGTGGAATAACTTTACACGAATTTAGCTTACACGTATCGAATTTTAGCTGAAGTAAAAGCAAAATGAGCACAACTCCTATAGGTAGCTACAGGTTGTTCCAGAAACTACATCCGCTATCTCTGTTGGCACAATTAACAAGTCGGCGTGCTACGGGTTGCTTAAGCGTATTTACCGGGATAGTTTCTTGGTCAATCTATCTAGAGGACGGTAAACTTACTTATGCCTCCTATTCAGATAAACTATTTGAGCGCCTTGACAGTCACTTACGGCGCTTGAGTCAGCAAATTCCTGCTCTCAACAGCGCCACTCGCGTACAGATGCGGCTGATGTTTGAGACGAAGAATGAACATCAATCAATACCAAATGCGGATTACCAAGCTATTTGTTGGTTAGTAAATCAGGACTATATTACCTCTGTGCAAGCAGGAAGCCTGATAGACGAATTGGCAAAAGAAGTAATGGAATCATTTCTGTGTTTAAAAGAAGGTAGCTATGAATTCAGTCCAGAAAGCTCTTTGGACGAGCAACCAAAGTTCTGTCACCTGGATTTAAGGTTGCTTGTTGAACACTGTCAAAAACAGTTACGAAATCGGCAAAATATTCAGTCATCAATTCCGGCTGGTGCGAATTCCCAAGTTTTTTCTACAACACAATCGTCTCAAGTTCAGCCACAGCTGCAAATAAAGCTTGGGCAAAAATTGCCAATACCAATCAATTTTGATATTCCTGAGAATCATAAAATTACTCAGCCAACTGTTGGCAAAAAACTATATACAATTGCCTGCATTGATGACAGCCAAACTGTTTTGAATTCCATTAAGCACTTTTTAGATGAAAACACATTTTCAGTTGTAACGATCAACGATCCGGTAAAAGCTTTAATGCAAATTCTGCGGAGTAAGCCCGATCTGATTTTGCTAGATGTTGAAATGCCAAGTTTAGATGGCTATGAACTATGTTCCTTATTACGTAAACATTCAGCTTTTAAAAATACACCGATCGTTATGGTGACTGGTAGAACAGGATTTATCGACAGGGCAAAGGCTAAAATGGTCAGATCGTCAGGATATTTGACCAAGCCTTTTACACAATCAGAATTGCTAAAAATGGTTTTTAAGCATCTTGGTTGATTGAAATAAGGCAAATAAAAATAACAAAATATGTTTAATTTATTTTTTTAGGAGATTTAATAGTGAGCCTGACTTTGCTTGGCACAATTTTGATTGTAGAAGATTCTCCCAGTGAATTGGAATTAATGAGCCATTATCTCAAAGAGAGTGGTTACAACGTAATTAAAGCAAGTGGTGCAAAAGAGGGTTTAGAAAAAGCTGTTTTAGAAAAACCAGATGCGATCGTTACTGATGTAGTAATGCCAGAAATGAGTGGATTTGAATTGTGTCGTTCTCTGAGAAGAAATCCGATTACTGCAAAAGTGCCGATTGTGGTTTGTAGTTCTAAAAATCAAGAAATTGACCGTTTGTGGGCAATGAGACAAGGTGCAGATGCCTATATAACTAAACCTTACACCCGCGAACATCTCCTACGTACTATTAAATCAGTAGTAATTTGAATCAATGACTAGTACAAACATTACTCTTTCTTCAAAACCAATCCCGAATAATTTAGCAGATAGTTATCTGAAGTTTCAGCTAAATCAACAAACTACTGCTGTTTTATCAATGAAGCATACGCAAGAAGCAATTCTTGTGCCTGTTGAATCTATTACGTCAATACCGAATATGCCATCCTGCATATTAGGATTAATGAATTGGCGGAGTCGGATAATTTGGGTAGTTGATTTACCAAGAATGCTCAATTTAGAATCCCTAGATTATCGACTGCGACAATACAATGTAATCGTTATCCAAGTGGAATCATTGGTGTTGGGATTAGTTGTACAAGAAATAAAAGGTACAACCAAGTTCATAGTTGATGATATTCATTCTCCTATAGGACAAGTGACATCCAGTTTAGTTCCTTATTTATGTGGGTGCGTTGTGCAACAGGAAGAAATATTACTGGTATTAGATGCACAGGCGATTGTGCAATCTTCTATTCTCCGCAGTGATTAGGGTTTACTACTAAAAACAGCTTTTTAGTGTTCTTATTCACATACTTAGGAGAACTACTTTTATGTTTAATAAAACCAACACAAATCAAGGTAATAGCGCTCAAAATCGAGCATCACTGATTTCATCTCAAAAAGCTATGGGAACTGTAGTAAAGCTACCAACTAAGCTGACTACTGAAAGTGGTAATAGTTCTTTTTGGAATCAGGGGATTGCCTATTTTACAAGGCTGGGATTGGTTAAGAAAGCGACTATTTTAGCGATCGCAATCGGTACAATACCAGTTTTGGGCATCGGTGCGATCGCTTTTGGTTTGGCTAACAAATCTATTACTAAGCAAATTACCCAATCTCAACAAGCCGAAGCCACTGGCTTGAGTGATAAAGTTAACCGCTTTATGCTGGGACGCTACGGTGATATTCAGGTAATATCAAACTTGCTATTTTTGACAAATTCTCAAGCTAGTATTAGTACTCAAGAAAAACAAGCAGTCTTAGATCGGGTTGTCGAAGCCTACAAAGCTTATGACAGTATTGCTGTTTTCGATCGCCAAGGTAACTTGATTGTCCAGTCCACAGGCGAACCCCTGGAAAATCAAAAAGACCGCACCTTTTTTCAAGACGCTTTACAAAAAGAGACTCCTGTCATCAGCAAACCGGAAGCAGCAAAAAATACTGGTGTCGTGAGTATTTATCTAGCTGCACCTGTAAAAGAGACAAGAACGGGTCAAACTATTGGTGTGGTACAAGCACGTATGCCCGTAAAATCTTTAGAGGAAATTACCAAAAACTACGCAGCTAACGGACAACAATACTATTTGCTTGATGCTTCGGGAACAGTTTTCTTGAGTCCTCAAAAGGAATTATTGGGGAAAGAGGCCAAGGAAGAGTATTCTAATTTACCTAAACTGCTAGCAGCTAGAAAGGTAAATAGTTTTATAGAAGTTCCCAAAACTCACAAAAAACAAGAACTAGTTAGCTATGTACCAGCTAGTACGATAGATGGTTTACCTGATTTAAACTGGCAGGTAATTTTAGCTACAGACACCGCAACTGTATTTGAGCCGCAAAGACAATTGTTGTGGACTATAGCCATCGGTACAGCACTGACAGCCTTGATTGTGGGTGCGATCGCATCTCGGTTAGCTAAACTGACTACACTGCCAATTCTCAATGCAACTGCGGCATTAGCAAAGTTAGGTCAAGGTAAATTTAATACCCGTCTGGAAATTGAAAGAGAAGACGAATTAGGGGTATTGAGTGCAAATATCAACCAAATGGCTGAACAATTGCAGGTCTTAGTTAAAGAACAGCAACAGGAACTGGACGTTGAAGGGGCAAAATTACTAGCAGATATTACCCTACGGATTCGGAAAGTTCTTAAAACTGAAGATATTTATCACGCAGCAGTTAAAGAAGTTCAGCAAATCCTCAAAACAGACCGGGTAATAATTTATAGTCTGAATCCAGGTACTTTGGCTGGCGTTGTTGCTGCGGAATCGGGAACTGGTAATTGGCCGGAAATGTTGGGAGTGCAAATTGACGACCCCTATTTTCGAGAACATTATCTAGAAACTTATCGCGATGGAGAGGTGCAAGCGGTTGCCAATATTCATCAAGACCAAAGCCTGAAAAATGCCGACAGTTACATCCAACTGTTGGAAAAATTTGCTGTCAAAGGTCATTTAATCGTACCGATTCTTGCCCAAGAAAAACTTTTAGGCTTATTAATTGCTCATAATTGCGAAACTCCTCGTGTTTGGAAACAGCCGGAAATTGACTTGTTTCAACAAATAGCAACTCAAGTCGGCTATGCCTTAGAACAAGCCAAGTTATTAGAAGAGATAGAAAAAATCAGAAATGTAACTATAAGTGGGTCAGACGAAACACTGCAACAACAACTTTTACAACTACTCAATGACGTAGAAGGTGCAGCCAGAGGTGATTTGACAGTGCGTGCAGACGTAACTGCTGGGGAAATTGGTACTGTTGCCGACTTCTTCAACTCCATTGTGGAAAGCCTCCGGGATATTGTTACCCAAGTTAAACAAGCTGCCATCCATGTGAATAGTGCCATTGGCTCTAACGAAGGAGCCATCCGCCACCTAGCAGAGGAAGCGCTCACCCAAGCTGCCGAAATCAACCGCACCCTTGATGCTGTTGACCAAATGACCCAATCCATGAAAGCTGTAGCCGAAAGTGCCGAAAAAGCTGCCTTTATTGCTAACCATGCTGCTCACACCGCCACCAACAGTGGACACGCGATGGATTTGACAGTACAAAATATCCTCTCTTTGCGGGAAACCGTGGGTGAAACTGCTAAGAAAGTGAAACGCTTGGGAGAGTCTTCGCAACAAATTTCTCGCGTAGTTTCTTTGATTAACCAAATTGCGATTCAAACCAACTTGCTTGCTATTAACGCCGGCATCGAAGCAGCACGTGCAGGTGAAGAAGGTCAAGGTTTTGCTGTTGTTGCTGAAGAAGTCGGCGAACTAGCAGTTAGGAGTGCCGCCGCAACCCAAGAAATTGAACAAATTGTTGAAAATATCCAACGAGAAACCAGTGAAGTAGTGCAAGCAATGGAAATAGGCACTACCCAAGTGGTAGAAGGTACTCGAATTGTGGAGGAAGCTAAACAAAGTCTGAGTGAAATTTTGGATGTATCTTCTCAAATTGACTCCTTAGTGCAGTCGATTTCCACTGCAACTGCATCTCAGGTTGAAACATCACAAAGTGTTAGCCAATTGATGAAAGATATCGCTGCTATATCACAACGTACTAGCGATTCTTCTCGCCAAGTTTCTGAATCTCTGCAACAAACTGTGGATATTTCCCAGCAGTTGCAAGAGACTGTCGAGGCTTTCAAAGTTAGTTAAGTTTGTCATTTGTCATTTGTCCTTTGTCCTTTGCGATTTGCTAGTGACCAATGACGAATGACTTTTGTTATTTATCTTTCGTCATTTGTCCTTTGTCCTTTTACTAATGACCAATGACCAATGACTAATGACTAATGACCAATGACCAATGACCAATGACTAAGGACAAAAACTATGCTACAAGACAAAGAATTAGAAATCCAGATGCAATTTCTGGAAGAAGCAACAGATTACTTAAACACCTTAGAAGGGGTATTGCTGGAAATCGATACTAGTAATCGCATCGATTTAGATAAAATCAATGCTGCACTCCGGGCCACTCATTCTATTAAAGGTGGCGCGGGGATGATGGGATTTAAATCGCTAAGTGATTTATCTCACCGTCTGGAAGATTCCTTTAAAGTTTTAAAAACTAAAAAGAATTCTTTAGAAATTGATACTCAGTTGCAAAGTTTATTGCTATCTGGAGTTGACTGGCTGCGTCAAATTGTAGAATTGCTTGCAGAAGGGAATGTTGTCGAAGATCAGTGGTTAGCAACTTTTTGTTATCCCATCTTCGATGAGTTGCACGATCGCTTGGGCGACCCCACCCCAGAAGATGCTTCAACTATGCTATCCCCAGAGGACGGGCAAGACGTTATCCCTTTGCTATTTGCCACAGAAGTAGAAGAGTGTTTGCAGCGTCTAGAATCTATATTGGCAGATAGCGAACAAGCCGGATTGCATGAAGAAATTGCAATCCTGGCAGCTGAATTAGGCGGTTTAGGAGAAATGCTCCAGTTGCCAGCTTTTAGCAAGCTTTGTCAGTCGGTAACGCAGCATTTGGAAACTGTTAGTAGCGATCGCATTCCCGAAATTGCCCAGTTAGCATTGCAAGCATGGCGGCGATCGCAAGCTTTGGTGCTGACGAATCAGCTAGATAATTTGCCTACAGAAATTTATTTGGGTAGTTCTACGCAATCCCTGCCGCTATTACCAGCAGAAGTGATACCACAACTTCTCCCGACAGATGTCCTCGACACAGAAGCAGTGTCAACAGAGGTTTGGCAAGCAGAGATAACTCCAGAAGCTTGGGTTAAAGAAGAAGAGTTGGCGCAGCCCACCGCAGGTATCGCAGCCAATTTTACATTTGTAGATGCAGAATTTGCCGACGATGTAAATGCTGTCAATGTCACTGAACACAATACAATATTTGCTAAAGAAGAGAATCCTCCAGATGCCAAATTGAGCGAAGGCAAAGGAGAGCCAGTTGCCGTTGCTAAAGAACGAGAAATTCATGAAAATAGTGTTCGAGTTCCTAGCAAACAGCTAGAGCAAATTAATGATTTATTTGGCGAACTGATTGTTCAACGAAATGGCTTAAACTCACAACTAGAAAGATTACGTAAACTCGTTCGTAACCTCAACCAACGAGTCCAAGTTCTCGACCGCGAAAACCAGGAATTACGTATAGTCTCCGACAAAATTTCCACTCAAGCTACCATGTTTAATGGGGCGCATCTACAAGCTGAAAATGGCCATCAAGTAGAAGGTACAAATACAGAATTTGATGCCTTAGAAATGGATCGCTATAACGAATTAAACCTGCGATCGCAGGAAGTTATGGAAACCATTGTTCAGGTACAGGAAGTTACAACAGATGTGCAACTCAGTGTAGATGATACAGACCATATTGCTCGTAAACTCAACAAAACATCGAAACAATTACAAACAAAGCTAAATCACATCCGAATGCGGCCGCTGTCCGATTTAATCGAACGTTTTCCCAGAGCTTTACGCGATTTAAATGTCGAGTATGGGAAAAATGTTCAGTTAAAAATTGAAGGTGGCAACACTTTAATTGAACGCAGCATTTTAGAAGCTTTAAACGAACCTTTAATGCACCTATTAAGGAACGCTTTCGATCATGGTATCGAAGACTCTGCCACGCGTCGCCTTTTGGGTAAACCAGAACAAGGATTAATTGAAATTACAGCTACTCACCGCAGTAATCGCACCATCATCACCATCCGTGATGATGGTTGGGGCATTTCTTTAGAGAAAATTCGCACCCGCGCTTTAGCTATGGGATTGGATGCTTCTCTACTGGCTAATGCTAGTGATGAAGAATTATTATCACTAATTTTTGAGCCAGGGTTTACTACCTCCGAACAAGTCACAGCATTATCTGGTCGCGGTGTTGGTATGGATGTGGTTCGCAACAACCTCAAACTAATTCGAGGAGATGTGAAAGTTGATACAGAACCAGGAGTTGGTACTACCTTCACTTTATCATTACCCTTTACACTTTCCGTTGCGCGAGTTCTGCTGGTAGAAATCAACAAAATTCTATTAGCATTTCCCACAGATGTCATTTCAGAAATATCTTTACTCCAAGACGAGCGAGTTTTTGAAATGGCTGGTAGCGAAGTTTTAAATTGGCAAGGAACCATGCTGCCACTGATTCGCTTAACTCGTTATTTAGAGTTTAATTGCCTACGCTACGATAGCGCAGAGTTGGAAATTCCGGCAGCCATTAGTACTAACAGTGTGTTAGTAGTCAAAGGTAATAATCAGCCAGTAGCTATCCAAATAGATCGTTGCTGGGGCGAACAAGAAGTTGCGATTCGCCAAGTTGAAGGGAATATACCTTTACCTGAAGGCTTCAGCAACTGCACAATTCTCGGTGATGGTCGAGTCGTGCCACTAGTTAATGTTAATGAGTTGCTGTATTGGATTGCTACCAATAAAAAGACACCCAGAGGAACTCAATTACCATCGGCAAGGTTAAAAACACCGTTCCTGATATTTGATGAAGAGAAAATATCAGCAGCATCTATTAAGCAGAAAGGTACAATTTTAATCGTCGATGATTCGATTAATGTACGCCGCTTTTTAGCCCTAACTCTTGAGAAAGGAGGGTATCAAGTAGAGCAAGCTAAAGATGGTCAAGATGCCTTAGAAAAACTCCATAGTGGATTGAAGGTTGAGGCAGTAATTTGTGATATTGAAATGCCTCGCCTTGATGGTTATGGCTTTTTAGGTAAGGTAAATTCAGATGTTGATACAAAAAAGATTCCAGTGGCAATGCTGACTTCTCGTAGTAGCAATAAACATCGGCAACTAGCTATGCAATTGGGGGCGCGGGCTTACTTTTCTAAACCTTATAACGAGCAAGAGTTATTGCAAACACTCGAGGAAATAATTCATTCGGTTGCAGAACAGGCAGAGTCTAATTGATAATTAATAATTAGGTTTAATATATTTTTTTATGGTGCGTTATGCCAAAGGCTAACGCACCGTTTGTTTTATAGTGCCTTGGCGATTAGAAATCGCGGCTACACAGACTTGTGTTGAGCGGAGTTGAAATACAAAACCCGCACTTCGACTAGGCTCAGTGACCACCTGCGCGGGTTAAAAAACTGAGTTATATCAGTAATCGCCTAGCTTTTGCGTCATACTATTTGTGTCAATTGAAATAATTTCTACATAAACTCAATTTGTAGTGAATTTATGGTGACTGTAACACTGACGGCTGTTGCTACTGCGATCGCAACTACACTTTGGACTAAAGCACAGGAGAAAAACACAAAAGCTGTCGTTAGAAATAAAGTTGTTGTCTTTACCAAGCTTGTCCGTTCGTTACCAACACAACTTGTTTGGTTACGAATGCTTATCCATTGGTAACGACAACTTGTCCGTTCGTTACCAATACAACTTATTTTGTTACGAATGCTTATCCATTGATAACGACAACTTGTCCGTTCGTTACCAATACAAACTGTTTTGTTACTAAAGCTTATCTATTTGTGGCAAATGCTTATAGAATCGTTACTAAACCTTAAGCAAAACTTATATACAATTCCTAAACGAGTTATCAAAACCCGTTTTGTGGATTAAATTTATACATTATGTATTTATGAACTATACAAGTGACTTTTTTATTTTTTTAAAAATTAATCCGAGGAGTTTTAGGTGACAAAAAATAATAGAAAAAAGGCTGTTGCTCAAGGTATTTCTATAGCCATTGCTCTGGGTTGGGTGATAATGCAAGTGGAATCAGCACAAGCTGCTACCTTGATCGTTAACAATCTCAATGATAGTGGCGTTGGCTCATTGCGAGACACTATCAACATTGCAAGTAACAATGACGTGCTGGAGTTCCTATTGGGAAGTCATTCTAGTACAATTACCCTGACGAGTGGGGTACTTGCCATCGCTAAAAATCTCACTATTAATGGCCCAGGTGCTAACTTACTTACCATCAGTAGCAATAATCACTTACCCGTGTTTGACATTAACGCCGCGAATGTTACCCTTTCTGGGCTAGCGATCGCTGGTAATATCAACGCTTACAATTCTAGTAATCTAACGTTTACTAATAGCACCATCAGCGGCGACAATGTGAATATAGATGGTAACTTAACACTTATCAATAGCACTATCAACAGCCAGAATTTGGAGATCAATGGTGGACTAACAGGAATTGATGATAGTAATGTAACGGCTCTCAGTAGGATCGCCATTGGCGGCAATTTAACTAGTCCTAGCGGCAATTTAACTATCTCTACTGGTAGCCTGTATATTAACGGTGGTAACATTATTAATTCAGAAGCAGGAGGCAACATAACTGTTACAGCCGAAAGCCTTGTCATCACAGGTGGTAGTCAGGTAAGGATTCCTAATAGCACTAGCGGCAATTCTGGACAAATCAGCGATGGTTTAGGAGGTAACATCAGTCTCAATGTCGGCGATCTTCTTTTATTAAGACGACCAGTACCTGAACCAAGCGCGATCGCTGCTGGTAATATTAATTCAGGATCGGCAGGCAACATAACTATCAACTCTGGTACTTTGATATTGAACCCTGGTGCTATTCTATCGAAACCAGTACCCGAACCAAGTGCGATCGCTGGTACTATACTTGCTGGTAGTCTGGCTTGGCTAGTGAAGAGAAAGCAAGTAGTATTTCGCAAGGCAAAGGTATAATTACTTATTCAAACAAGTTTGTAAATGAAATAGTTTAAATAATTAGCCCGCACAGACGGGCTAATTATTTTATGGGCAATTAGTCGGACATAATATCAATTACCTGGAACTAAAATAATTCCAGGAACCTTTCTTAAGCCTCAACTTTTACACCCTTCCAGAAAGCCACATAACCTTCAATATTCTTAGCCTTCTCCTTGGCGGTAGGATAATACCAAGCAGCATCTTTATTGGTTTGCCCATCAACTTCGATACTGTAGTAACTGGCAACACCTTTCCAAGGACAAGTAGTGTGGGTGTTACTTTCAGTAAAGTACTGCTTGTTAATGGCGTCAACAGGGAAATAATGGTTGCCCTCTACAACTACGGTATTATCACTCTCGGCTAAAGTAGCTCCATTCCAAATTGCTTTCGGCATAAATGACTTTGTAAATAAACTATACATATAACATTTTTACACTATCAGCTTATTTGTAGTGAATTTATAGAACCCGTGACGCTGCCAAAATAGTTCAGAAGTCAAGAAGAGGCAATGAGTTACAGAATTTCCCTATAGATATTAATTACAATCACTTTTATTTATCAATTTGAACATTAAAAGCATTTGCTTACATCATAAAGATTTTCTAGCATATTGGTATGGAAAGCTTATTAGCTAAAACAAAGCTATATTTCGGTTGATCGCCTTGAGCGAAAAATATCTAAATATGTAAGCGATGCCTGCGGTGAGCTACGCTAACGCACCTTAGATAAATGCTTCTCAGCTAAAGATTTTATTTAGCATCTCTTTGCATCTTTGAAGTTCTCACTAAATCTTCTCTCTATGTTCAAATTCTCCAACTTGGGTGAATTTGACTAAGCCGTTTGGGTAACTAATAAATTAATTTATCAGATGAACTGATTCTAAAAGTTTGAGATTAATAAAACAGTGGACTCTATTACTAGAGAATACTGATTGCAATTACATTTTGTTCTAATTGAGGATAACTCTATGAAATTCACAAACTCGCTAAATTCTGCACATATTATTGCTTGGATTAACTCTATGCCTAAAATCAATTGCTTTCATCAATCCAAGAATCACAATAGCCCATCAATAAATACAGCCGTCAACTCTGAAACTTCTCCTAGCTATTCCACGGATGCCAATTATCTCAAACCCTTTGATACTGCTTTTATTGCCTATTACATGATGGGTTTTGGTAATTTTGAATGACCTAAGTTCCTTCTGGGCTTCTGAGGTGTAGCTTATATCATTTTATCAATTACACCTTTGTTTCCAAAACACTCCCTTCTTACCCTGTAGTAATTCTCTTAAAAGCTTAGTTTTCAAGCTTTTAGGTAATTGTATAACTCAACTTTCTGAGTAATGAACAAACACGATCTCTAATTATAAGAGCTTGAAATTGTTAAAAAATAAGACTCCCTTAATTGAAAACACTAACTAATCTTTACCAAGGATAAAATGATGAAATTTACAACCTTGCTCAATTCTGCACTTATCATTGCTTCTATGACTTTTATGCCTGGAATTGCTGGCGCTCAAACAGTTAATACTAACAATGGCGGTGGACAAATAAATACAGATGTCAACTCTAATACTTTACGTAAAAATCCTACAGATGCCAAATATCTGCAACCCTTCAATATTGCATTTCTCGCTTATCAAGGTTATTTAAGAGAGCAGGGTATTCCCAGTGGGGGCACTTTGTTATTCAGATACCAAACCGGATACTTGACTGCAAAAGATGTGGTTAAGGCTGCTATCAGGGCTAATAAGTTACCATCGGAAGTTTTGAACGATCGAGGTTACGTCAATGCAGTCGAGTTACAGATGAAATCATTTGGCGATACCAATGATTCACAATAGACAATTTAGGGGTGCTGGAATCCATCTTTGCATCTCCCCATAACTCTAGACGCGATAAATCGCCGTCTCTACAATAATCAGTCTTTCGTCTTGACGGCGATTTATCGCGTCTCTGCAATCTAGAATTTTCATCACAAAACCTTAATCAAACTGATTAGGTTTGAAAGAAAGTCGCATACGGGGTTAGAATAACTGAAAATATGAGGAGAATCAAAGTTTGTGGCGAATATATCCCACATCCCCAAATTACCCATACCATCGTCTCTTTTGGGGTCAGAAGTTGGTTCTTTTACTGAGTATACAGTTACTCAACGAATGCCTGCGATCGCTCGCAAAGTTATTGCTGAAAATAATTTCTCGTCTGAAATTAATACCAGCCTAGAAAATCTGGCAAAAGAATTGCCAGCAGGATATGTGCAACCTCTTTTAAATAAGACTGCTGTAGATTTTTCAGCCTGGAATACATATTTAGAATTATACAAAGGTCAGCGTTGGCTAGATGTTCCTTGGTTTTTTGCCGAAACTTATTTTTTTCGGTTGATTCTAGAAATTACCAATTATTTTCGCCCTGGTGTATCGCAAGGTGTCGATCCATTTGAGTTACAAAAGTCTCAAAGTTTAGAAGCATCGCTAGATTCGATTATTTTACTGTGCGATCGCGCTAACAATTGGTTAAATAATTCCCAACTGAAAGGAGAATCAAATCAAACAGCTTTAATCGCGCTGTTATATTTTGCTTTGTGGGGAAATCGAGTTGACTTGAGTTTATGGTCAGCATCCGAGAGCGATCGCAGTCGTTTTGATATTCAAACCCAACTAGCTCACATTCTAGTCAATGATGCCTCCCAAGTGACGGAATTGTTAATCAACTCTCAAGGGGGACGGATTGATTTTGTTGTAGATAATGCTGGTTTTGAACTTGTTTGTGATTTATGTTTAGTAGACTTTTTATTAAGTAGCGGACTGGCTAATCGGGTTTACCTACACTTAAAGCCACATCCGACTTTTGTATCTGATGCCATGATTAAGGATGTACATGACACAATAAGTTTTTTAGCCGCTACTGGAAATCAACAACTTATATCCTTTACCCAAAGACTGCAAGACAATATTGTATCAGGGCGTTTAGTACTATCTGAAGATTACTTTTGGACATCGCCTTTAGCCTTTTGGGAAATACCCAACTACCTCAAAAATGAGTTAGCCAATGCGAGTTTGGTTATAGTCAAAGGAGATGCCAATTATCGCCGATTATTAGGCGATCGCCACTGGGAACTTACCACCAACATTGCAGATATAGTCTGCTACCTACCCGTGCCAATGGTAGCTTTACGCACCCTAAAGTCAGAAGTAGCAGTCGGTTTAAAACCAGAAGTTATTGAGAAAGTAGCCAAATCTGACTCTTCTTGGTTGACAAATGGGCAATGGGGTGTGATTCAGTTGGTAGTTTAGACAATTTTGAAAAATCGAGATAATTTGTAAGACAAGTATACGTATCTTCACTATTTATAGGGTCGTTTACCCTACCCGTATCACCACAACCAGCTTAGGATAGACTAGAAAAACTTTCTAAGGAAAATGGTAGAAAAAATCACAGCTGTGTTTAATGGCAAAGTGTTCTATCCGGCTGAACCGATCGCACTGCCAATCAATACTCGCGTGCGAATCAGTATTGAAATTTTACCGCCAAGCGAATATGAAACGGTATCATTTTTGCAAACGGCGCGATCGCTCAATCTCGAAGGGCCGGCTGACTGGTCTAGCAATATAGATAAATATTTGTACAGTAAATAAACTTTTCATGCATTCTGAAGTCTTTCTTGATACATCATTTGCCATTGCCTTATCTGCACCGAGCGATCACTTGCATGACCGAGCCTTGCATCTGGCTAAAATGTTACAAGCAGCAGAAACTCGTTTGGTGACAACACAAGCGGTAATGTTGGAAATTGGCAATGCCTTATCCCAACAACCTTATCGTCAGGCGGCAATTATATTATTAAATTCTCTAGTAGCAGACTCAAAAGTAGAAATTGTCCCCCTTTCCCAAGAACTCTACGAACGTGCTTTCGAGCTATATCGAGAACAAACAGAGAAAGAATGGGGGTTTGTCGATTGCGTATCTTTTATTGTCATGCAATATAGCGGAATCACTGAAGCACTGACTGCCGATGAGCATTTTCAACAAGCAGGCTTTCGAGCATTACTGCGAGAAAATTTGCCGTAAGGATTGGGCATTGGGCATTGGGTATGGGACAAAACAGTTCCAAGTTGCGAGTAAAAAAAATGAGATTCCCACTCAGCAAGCGCTAAATCATAGCTATCTGCTAACAGCACTCAAGACTCAGCACTCATTAAGGGCATTGCTTATTCACAAATGATAAATGACAATTAAATATTTCGTTACAATTGGCGTGTGCGTTAGGCATTCTAGAGTTATCAGCCATGAAATTGATTTCCGATCCACCGATTCCTGTGAAAATTCAAAAGATGAAGGAACGGGTGCGGTGGATGCATCCAAGTTTTGTGCAACGGGGAATTGACCAAACCAGTCTAGTTATTGACGATCGCAGGCAAGATAATCCAGAATTTTCCTTTATGGTTATCGGCGATTCCGGCACTAAATCTCATTCTCGACACCACCCCCAACGAAAAGTTGCCGAACTGATGCTGCCTCACCGCGATGATTGCAGCTTTGTGTTACATACTGGCGATGTAATCTATGTGGTGGGTTCCCAAGAATATTATTCAACAAACTTTATTGAGCCTTACCGGGAATTTCTTGTCGGTGGTGACAACCCGAAAAGCATTCCTTATGACCACATGGTGTTTAATCTGCCGTTCTTGCCAGTCCTTGGTAATCATGATTACTACGATGTGCCATTGATGTACCGTTTATTTACTGGCACAACATCATCACTACGTCGCCTGTTCCGCTACAAAGACATCGAGATTGGCTGGCATGGATCGTATCAAGGTAATGCTTATGCACGAGCATTCATGGACTATACTCAGGCGATATCTCCACAAGAGTTAGAACGTCATTTAGATCGGCACTACACTGCTAAGACTGACACAGGGCGCTGTTTGCGTTATGAACCTGGACAGTTTACCCGTTTACCCAATCGCTATTACACCTTTCGTTACGGCGGGATTGACTTTTTTGCACTGGATTCTAATACCTTTAATACACCCTCACCTTTACCTGCAACTCAAGAAGGGGAAATTTACCGTCGGGAATTGCAAAAGCGTCGCCAGGAAATAGATCGAGAAGAATTGGAGATTTTGGGAATATGCGATCGCCTCAACCCAGATAAACCCACCGAAGCGGAACTACTTGATGACTTTAGTGCCAAATTAGACCAAATAAACGAAATTAAAATTGACATTGAAAAACAACTAGCATCTCATCAAATGCCTGCGATCGATTTTGAACAACTTGAATGGTTGCGAAGCAGATTAATCGAATCTTGGAATACCTCCGAAGTGCGCGGACGTGTAATATTTTTCCACCATCCTCCCTACGTCACAGAGGCTACCAAGTGGAATCAAGCCCAAACCTTGGCGGTTCGTCACCGTTTGCGCTGGGTATTTGAACAAGTGGCAGAAACTCTTGGTACTCTAATTAAAGAACGTCCCATAGTCGATTTGATTTTAAACGGTCACGCTCACTGTTTAGAGCATCTTTGCACAACTGATACCGGATTTGCAGACTCGCATATTAACTGTATTATCTCTGGTGGGAGCGGTCATCGTCCCCGCTATCAACGGCGAGAAGGGACTGAATTGATGGAAACTTTTGCTGAGATTGCAGGTAAACCCACTCGGAAAGTTGCCGATTCAACGCTATTTGTGGGCCGTCATAACTACAATTTCCAGAACCGACTGCCTTATTCATGTGTGCGGATTGATGTTCTGGATGGTATCCCGCCCAAGTTTATCATCAGACCGTTGATTACTGAACGGGTTGAACAAGAGTGGTATAACACGGAACTTGAACCTTTTGCGATTTAAACGGGATGGGAAGTAATTGAACTACACGATTCTTCATCTTACTTGAAAATCAAATCTCAGTGCTGCTGGGTTGCTTTGAATGATTATCTTGGCGAACTTTTACCAAATGCACCTTTGCATTGAGATAAAAGCTAGGTATATCCTAATCTTAAATAGAGTTACGATCGTCTCAAATTATGGCAGGACATAGTAAATGGGCAAATATTAAGCGCCAGAAAGCGGTAGTAGATGCAAAAAGGGGAAAAACCTTCACTCAGTTATCGCGGGCGATTATCGTTGCGGCTAGAAGCGGTGTACCAGATCCGGCGCTGAATTTTCAACTTCGCACAGCAGTTGACAAGGCTAAAGCTGCGAGTATTCCCAATGATAATATTGAACGAGCGATCGCTAAAGGTGCAGGCACTTTTGGCGGCGATAGCGCTACTTTTGAAGCGATTCGCTATGAAGGTTATGGCCCTGGTGGTGTAGCGATTTTAATCGAAGCCCTCACAGATAATCGCAATCGCACTGCTGCTGACTTGCGTGTAGCTTTTAGTAAAAATGGTGGCAATCTTGGTGAAACAGGTTGCGTTAGCTGGATGTTTGAACAAAAAGGCGTTTGTGTTGTGCAGGGTGTGGTTGACGAAGAACAGCTTTTAGAAGCATCCCTCGAAGGCGGTGCCCAGTCTTATGAGATGACTGAAGATGAGATGGCTGAGGTGTTTACTGATATTGGAAATTTAGAAACCCTTAGTCAGACACTCAAAAATCAAGGCTTTAAGGTAACTGATGCCGAATTGCGCTGGATTCCTAGTAATAGTGTAGAAGTTACCGATCCCGATCGGGCGCGATCGCTATTCAAGTTAATTGATACTCTAGAAGGCTTGGATGACGTGCAAAATGTCACAGCTAACTTTGAAATATCAGAAGAATTGATGTCTGTCGCCATTTCTTAATCAAAATTAACCCAAGTATCATAGCTAAATTACAGTTATTTGGATAATGTCCAGATTGTTACATTTAAGATTGAAATACCAGCAAGTATTTTTTACCTAAGTATTCCACGTAAGCCCAATACGATTCAATTAAGCTTTTTTGATGAAAATTCTAGATTGTAGAGACGGCGATTCATCGCGTCTCTTGGTTTAACCGAGTAAATCCTATATTTGACGAATGTAAAAATAGACATAAAAGATTCATCTCAATTACAAACTTATGACATACGTCTATTGGATAGTTAAATTGTCGATTACCTGATGAGGATTTTCAAGTGAATAAGTTCGCTAAAGCTTTACTTTTGGCTCTAATTTTTGCTGCACCTGTAACCGCTTTTGCATCTCAAGCTCAAGCTAAAACTATCCGTCATACTAGCGTAAAATCTGCTAAAGTTCATCACATTAAACATCACAGACATCATACTAAAAAACTAGCTCATAAACACTTATAAATAGTTACTATTAGTCGTAAAAGTTTCTAGTAGCTCTGTAATTAAGTTTAGTGTTGGTTTCTCTGAACAAAAACTGTATTATTTAATCCCGCTGGAATCCCTACCAATCAGCGGGTTTTTTTAATTAACTTGCTCAAGGGTGCGATCGTATAAAAATCAAAGTTCAAAGCGATCGCCTAATCATATCTGCTACCATCCAATTTAGTCTTCAAAACATATATGAAAACAGACTATTTAGAAGAATCACTTTTTCGTGAGTTGGAGGAGCGTTTGCTTCAACCCGATGTCCGAAAGTCAGCTAAAGATATCATGGATTTACTTGCTGACGAGTTCATTGAATTCGGAAGCTCAGGGCGTGTTTTTAATAAACAGCAAATTATCGAGAGCTTGCAGAATGAACCTATCCAACCCCTGCCTCAAAGATTGATAACAGAATTCAAAACGTTAGTTTTAGCAACAGGGGTTGTTTTAGTAACTTATCGTATAGTCAGGCATATATCTGACGAACAACCTGTTCATTCGCTGCGAAGTTCCATCTGGAAATTAAACAACGATCGATGGAAAATGATCTTTCATCAGGGCACTTTGGTTAGAGAATCATCAGTGCAGTATGATAAGTAATTGCTTGAAATTATTTAGAATCAAAGTTTTGCATAAAAAAGGCTCAAGCATTTCTGCCTGAGCCTTTTCTAAATTCAATTAAGCTTAGTAGCGGTTGTTGCTGCGGTTGTAGCCGCCGCCACCACCACGGTTTCCAAAGGAACCACCACTTCTGTCTTCTTTGGGCTTGGCTTTATTTACCTTAAGGTCACGACCAAGCCATTCAGCACCATCAAGAGCTTCAATAGCTTTTGCTTCTTCATCTTCTGAACTCATTTCCACGAAAGCGAAGCCGCGTAAACGACCTGTTTCACGGTCAGTGGGTAGTTGAACACGCTTTACAGCACCATATTCTGCAAATACAGCACTCAGCGCATCTTGTGTAACATCATAGGAGAGGTTACCAACGTAAATTGACATCAAATGTCTCCAAAATCATAAGTTTGTAGAGATTTAGATTTCGGAGAGAAGTCTGTAATACCAAAAGGAAAAAGCCTGTCAATACTAAAAACAAACACTGTCGCCGAATTAATTCTCATTTCACTTCCCATGATGACATAGGAAGCAAATTTCTGGGTAAAAGTTTGAAAAACTGTTATAAAAAGTTATATAAGTGGTTAATAGCTAGATGCTGGCTGGTCTAAAAACGGGTGAGGCTATAGTGAACCGCACCCAGAAGATCGACTAATCCACTCTCTTTTCTAAATATTGACCAATCATCAACTGCTCACCAGCACGGGAAATAATGGTTTGTCTGGTGCGGTATTTGCTGCCAATTAGCTTTAACTCTTCTTCAAACACCGAACCGTTGTACTCAGTTCGCAAACACATTGTTTTAGGGTTAGAGAAATAATACTGAGCGGTGACTGGTTTGGATATGGCAAAACCGCGATCGCGGTACAAAATGTTTCCTAAAGCTCCAAATATAGTTGAACCTTGCGACTCTTTCCTGTCCTTCAGCACATCCATACTTTCCCATGTAACTGCTGCACCACAGATCAAACTACCTGTATCAGGCAAATCGTGCATCTGAGCTAGGTTTTGCAATTCATCACAGCCCTGCTGGAGAAAATTGATCGTAACTATACTCTCCATCTCCTTTGTTTCTCCCTTGGGTAGGGTATAGTAGCGCCGTTGCGATCGCCACTTACCCGCTGATTCCTGGAAAAACTCGGAAATCTGGGCTTCGTCAGCAGTTTGGGCAATTTTTAGCAATGATGTCACTTGTAATTTTCCTAACTAATTATTGATGGCTGTAATATATATCGCCCTTTTCTTGGCTGTATATGCGATGTCTACGACGGGCTACGCCTACGCCCGATGGAGATATGACAGCGTAAAAAAAAGCAATTTATGTTTACTATTCTTAATATATTGGATCGAACGTAAAAATTACTAGGCATTTTGCTAACTAGATTAAATCTGGCTATGTAAGCCTAAGTATAATTATTTAAATACTGCTAATTTTAGAAGAAAGGGCGCAAAACTCGCGTATCTTCAGTCAATGCAAGTCTTCTACCAAGGGCAGATTCCAATAAATTTAAAAATATTTATACTGAGTTAAGAATTGCATCGACAGCTAAAAAGCTGCCGAATCAATGTAATGAGTTAAAGTGGTGAGAATTTTTTGAATACAAAGTAATTTTTGATACAAAATTCTGCAAGAAGATAGCTAATTGACTCTCGCCGCTTTTCACTGGTCATAATGTCTCAAAATTACTTGGTAATGCACGGCTGTTTAACCCAAAAAGCTCCCCAAATACGAGAAAAAAAATGATTTTGGATAGAAATAAGCCGCACAAGCAGGCGAAAATCTTACCTTTCGCAGCCGCTAACCAGGTAATTAATACCCAGTTAGATTCAGTTGTGAAGACTAATATGGCTGTTGCAGATGTAAAAAATAGTTTTGATACAAAGGTGTCTTCCCGTTTTACATCCATATTATTGATTCCCTGTTTGCTGGGCATAGGAATGCTGACAGCGAATTGTGGAGCGCTCCCCAAGGAAGAACCAGCTGATGCACAATCTCAAAGTCCTGGTAGTGGACAGCGTGGTGCTAGTGCAACGGCTGTAGATGCGGCGATCGCTCGAACTGATACGCTGCAAATACAACCAGAATATACAGGTAATACAACACCCTTCCGAATTGTGTCACTGCGATCGCAAGTAGAAGCACGATTGTTAGCTTTAAACCTTGATGTGGGCGATACAGTAAAGCAGGGGCAAAACGTCGGGCGGTTAGATGATGCCATACTTTCGACCGAATTAAAACAAGCAGAAGCAGAGCTAGCTGCCCTCAAATCAGAAGTAGCTAGGGCAACCAATCAGGTAAGCAATGCCCGTGCAGACGTTGAACGGGCGCGCCTAGAAGTAGTACAAGCTCAAGCAGACTCAGAACGACAGCAGAGGTTGTTCAAAGCTGGAGCGATCGCGGAACAAACTGCCCAGCAAGCACGTACCCAGGCAAAAACAGCCGCCCAGGCACTCCGGGCAGCTCAAGAACAAGTTCGTACAGAACAGCAAGCCGTCGCTGCTGCCCAAGGTAGAGTACTTGCTCAACAAGCATTGGTTGCCCAAACCAAAGAGCGCAGCTCTTATGCTCGGCTGGTGTCTCCAATCGCTGGCATAGTTACAGAAAAGGTGACAGAACCAGGCAATCTTCTGCAAGCAGGTAGCGAAGTTTTGAAAATTGGCGACTTTAACCGTGTCAAAGTCGTCGTTCAAGTTTCCGAATTAGAACTGGCACAAATTCAGGTTGGGCAGTCTGTACAAGTCCGTTTAGATGCCTTCCCCAAAGAAGCATTAATTGGCAGAGTTACGCGCATTTCTCCAGCTGCCGATGCCACAGCTCGCTTGATACCTGTAGAAGTAGTGATTCCCAACACTCAAGGTAAGATTGGCAGCGGACTACTGGCGCGAGTCAACTTTCAAAACCAGACACAACAGCGGGTAGTAGTACCGCAAACAGCTATTCAAAAACAAGCAGGAGCAGCAAAGGCAGCAGAGAAAGAGCAAGAAAATTCATCGGGGACGCTATTTGTGGTGAAAGACACAGATGGTAAGACGAAAGTAGCAATGCGTGCTGTCACATTAGGACAAAAAGCTGATGGCAAAGTGGAAATTTTATCCGGTTTGCAAGCGGGAGAGCGCTATGTTGTTCGTAGTGGTAAGCCGTTAAAAGAAGGTGACACTGTGAGTCTTTCAATTCTTTCAGAAAAGCAATAGTAGGGTGAGCAATAACCACCATCCCAAAGAAAAAAGTACTCAGTAGTCAGCACTTATCACTTAGTATCATGCAACAGGCAAACAATAATAATGGCAATGGCGGATTTAGCCTTAGTGCGATCGCTATCCGCCAACACATTGGCACACTCATGCTCACCGTGGCAGTAATTGTCATTGGGGTATTTTTTCTCACAACGATCCAAGTCGATCTTCTACCATCAATTACCTATCCCCGAATAGGGGTGCGGCTAGAAGCCCCTGGTATTTCACCAGAAGTAGCAGTAGATGAAATCACCAGACCCTTAGAAGAAGCTTTAGCAGCAACCGAGAATGTAGTACAAGTTTTTTCCCGGACTCGTGAGGGACAGGTAAGCCTCGATTTATACTTCCAACCAGGGGGCGATATTGACCAAGCCCTAAACGATGCTACTGCTGCTTTTAACCGAGGTCGAGGACAACTGCCAGATACGATAGAGGAGCCGCGCTTATTCAAAGTCGATCCTTCTCAATTGCCGGTTTACGAATTGGCGCTGACATCTGCTTCCTTGCCAGGTAAAGATTTACGCGTATTTGCTGATGAAGAGTTAAACCGTGAACTCAGTGTAGTACCGGGAGTCGCTTCTGTTGATGTATCTGGTGGTGCAGAGGAGGAAGTACGGGTACTTGTTGACTTAAACCGATTGCAAGCTTTGGGTGTAGGGTTAAATGATGTCTTAGATGAATTAACAGCCCGTAACCAAGATACGTCTGGTGGTCGGATTCTGGGGCAAAATTCCGAGCCATTAACTCGGACTGTAGGACGTTTCCAAAATGCCAAGGAAATTGAAAACCTTTCCTTGGAAGTTTCTTCTCCTACTAGTGCTAATACCACTAATAGTAGTAATACTACTAGCACTACCACTACTACTCCTGCACCTTCCCGCCGCGTCTACTTGCGAGACTTTGCAGAGGTAATTGACGATACAGAAGAACAACGAGTATTTGTTTACCTCAACCGTCAGCCTGCGGTAAAATTTTCAATTCAAAAGCAGCCAGAAGCTAACACAATTACAGTTGTAGATGCTGTTAAGCGGCGAATTGAACAATTACGGCAATCAGGTTTAATTCCGGCAGACATGACCTTGAGTCCCACCACAGATGAATCTGTCTTCATCCGCAATTCTTTAAATGATGTCATCTTTTCAGGGATTTCTGGGGCATTGTTAGCAGCAGCAGCAGTGTTGTTATTTTTGGGATCTTTCAGGCAAACATTTATTATCAGTTTGACGATTCCGCTGTGTACTCTGGCAGCGATCGCTTTAATGAGAATATTTGGTTTAACCTTGAATGTTTTTAGTTTGGCAGGTCTGACATTAGGAGTCGGTCAAGCAATTGATACATCGGTTGTGATCTTGGAGAACATTTCCGAAAAAACAGGGATGACTCCCAATCAGAGAGAGATGGAGGCAGGGGAGCAGGGGAGCAGAGGAGCAGAGGGGAAGGGGAGAAATTCAAGATTTTTTATTGATAGTGCGATCGCAGCTTCCCAAGAAGTAGAATCTGCTTTAGTTGCTGCTACAGGAGCCAACTTAGTTTCTGTAGTGCCATTCCTCTTAATTGGCGGCTTTATTGCACTGCTATTTAATGAACTGATTCTGACAATTAGCTTCGCAGTCGCAGCTTCCCTTGTCGTCGCGATCACAGTCGTACCGATGCTGTCTTCTCGACTCTTGGGAATTCGCTGGTCTAGTCGAATCAGTGAATTTTGGCTGCTTAGACAGTTTAATCACCGATTTGAAGATGCTACGCGGGGATATAGTAACTTCTTAACCAAGGTTTTACGCTATCGTCTCCTTGTAGTAACTGCTGCTTTGGTAATTTTAGGCGGCAGTAGTTTCTTCATGTTTGGTCAAATTTCTCAAGAAATTTTACCCCGCATCAGTACCGGTCAAGCTAACTTGAGAGCGCAGTTTCCTCCCGGTACACCTTTAGCAACTTCTGAAAAAGTTATGCAAATTGTCGATGACATTTTGCTCAAACAACCAGAAACCGAGTCTGCTTTCACAACTGTGGGTGGTTCTTTGTTTGGTAGCAATACTACAGAGAATCCTTTACGTGCCAGTAGCACCATCAATTTAAAACCAGGCACAGATGTCGAAGCCTTCGTCAAAAAAGTAACTCAGGAATTTAACAAACTCAACTTAGCAGGAATTCTGCTACGCCTCAATCCTGGTCAGGTGCGGGGTTTAATCTTGAGTAATTCTCCAGTGCAAGGGTCAGAAGTTGACGTGATTTTGCAAGGTGAGAATGAAGAAAACTTAACGCAAGCAGGCGCACAAGTGCTGCAAGCATTGCAAGAAAGGGCAAAATTAGCGACATTCCGACCAGATGCCGACCCCCGACAACCCGAAATCCAAATTCGCCCTGACTGGGAGAGAGTTTCAGCTTTAGGGTTGAGCGCTCAACAAATTGGTGCAACAGTTCAAACAGCAATTGAAGGTTCAGTTCCCACGCAAATTCAACGCGGTAATCGTTTAGTTGATGTGCGGGTGCAGCTAAATAAAGAAGCGATTCAGCGTCCTTCCCAACTAGAGCAATTACCGCTATTTACAGAAAACAATCAACTAATCCGCCTTTCAGATGTGGCGAACATTCAAGAAGGTCAAGCGCCTGGTGAAGTGCAACGGATTAATCAGCGCCAAGCTTTTATTGTGGCAGGTAATCTCAGCGAGGGAGCTAGTCTTGGTGAAGCGATCGCAGAAGTCAACGAGGTACTCCAAGATGTAGACTTACCTGATGGCGTTTCCATTGTGCCTAGTTCTGCTCAAGAAACTAATCAGCAACTTCAAGATGCTTTAAAGACTTTAGGAGCGTTGGCGACGTTCTTAATCTTTGTCGTTATGGCGGTGCAATACAATTCGCTAATTGACCCATTGGTAATTATGTTCACCGTACCACTAGCGTTAGCTGGGGGAATTTTTGGACTTTACATTACCCAAACTGCAATTGGCGCAACTGTAATTGTTGGTGTCGTCCTGTTGGTGGGAATTGTGGTGAACGCAGGGATTCTAATGGTGGAACTTGCAAACCAAATTCGGGATGAAGAAGGTTGTACTCGCCAAGTTGCCATCATGAAAGCTGCTCCTCAACGCCTGCGCCCAATTATCATGACTACAGTCACCACTATCTTGGGACTGTTTCCTTTAGCATTAGGTATTGGCGAAGGTTCTGAGTTTTTGCAGCCCTTAGGGATTGTAGTTTTCTTTGGGATGGCGATCGCAACGATGCTGACACTATTTATCATCCCCTGTTTTTATATTCTGCTGCACGATTTGCTAGGTGGAAATTGGGCAAAGCCAGTGTTAATCCGGTTGCGTGGAGTTACGAAAAAACTTATCAGCTAATGAGCATTTAAGTTGCACATAGCGCAATACCGATTTTACTGGCGATCGCGATCGCTGTTTGTTTCTGGGGTGGTTATAAATAGAGAAACGTTTACCATAGTTTCTCAACCTTATAACCATTTCAGATATCCACTTAGATATCATCCCTGTTCTAACCAAGCCAGCCCATTCCCGAATGCTAAAAACAAAGTTTTCCAAAGTTTATGACGCTCAGGGTCAACAAAACGATAGTCTTAGCTGAGTAAATGAATAAAAACTAATATCTCACTACAAGGCATTCTTTCTTGTTTGTGCTTTTTGTGCTTCAAAGCTTATGCTGATCCGCCCCGCCACAATAGCTGACGTACCCGCAGTTTTACCAATGGTTGCCAAAATTTGTGCTTTGCATGAGTCTTGGGATTCCGCCAAGTATGGTTTTCTACCCCATCCAGAACAGCGTTACGAGCAATGGTTGACGCGTTTGGCAAATAGCGATCGCAGTGTATTTCTAGTATCCGAAAATGAAGGGCAAATTGTAGGGTTTCTAGTAGCAACAGTTGAGCAAGAAATACCAATTTATCGGTTACAGGAATTTGCTTTTATTCATGATATCTGGGTCGAGCCGGAATATCGCCAAAACGGAATTGCGCGGCAGATGTTAATGCTAAGTATTGAACGCTTTCATCAGATGGGCGTCAAGCAAATTCGTCTAGATACAGCAATTGCTAACGAGGCTTCACGGCGGTTATTTGCATCTTGTGGTTTTCGATTCAGCATTATTGAAATGCTGATTGAATTGAGTCATTAGTCATTTGTTTATGACTAATGACTAATGACAAAGGACTAACTAGCTAACAGAGTTTTTTCTAGAGAAGTCCAACGGAAAGAGCGATCGCCACCTCTCTCAATAACTACTTTCACTCGTGGTTCTAGCTGAGGCAAATTCGTTAAATACTCAAGTTCCTCATTAGAAAGAATATGCCCCTCAATAATCCACAAGACCAGCCCCTTAGACTTTGGTGGTAGCTGTTCTAAATGAGAATTGAGAATTGGCGGCAAATAGTACACATGACCTACTGCTGCACCACTACCAGTGCTTTTTTTCCCAAGATGAGGAGGTCTGACTCCATGAATTCTTGTGAGATACGCAGCTACGTCACCCAGTCCTTTAGCAGTAATGTGGAGGGTAGTATAGCCAGCTGCCCGTAGTCGGCGCTGATATCGACCTTCATAACCCCCTTCCAGAGGTACATACACTCCCAGAGCGCCAAACTTTTCCAGATCGCGGATTAAACCGTTGCCAGTGGTAATTAGTGCCATAGATTTTCGTCTTATCCCACTTAGATATCTCTATTATTTACCCTGAACCGATAGATTAAAAGCATTTTTTTGGGTATTGGGCATTGGGATTAGGGGAGAGGTGACAGGTGATAATCTGTACCCTGTAACCTGTACCCTATTCTCTGCTCCCTTGCTTATTCCCCATTCCCTAAAAATAGCTCTATAAATTACTGGACAAACATAAATAAATAATTTATATTATTAGATTGTGACCAAAAACGCAAATTGGGTTGACTTTTTACTGTCATTCTGAGGTAGTGTTAGCATCAAAAACTGATGACTTAATCCAAATTGGATAATCTAACTCAGAGCGATCGTAGACTGGTAAACTAAGAAAGCTTTCAGGTCAACATTAGAGCTTATGGAAGAATAACTAAAGTTAATCCTAAGCTCCAAGGTACGTTTACTCCTGTGCCTCCAAAAAAGCAGGCAAAAACTTAAACAATAGTTTAAGGTGTTTAAGGAAGTAAAACTGAGCAGCAATGTTGGTTTCATGGCATTACGTCAGTCTCAGTTAACGGATACTGGGCGGTAATAACCGCTTAAGTCCAACTGCAACACGGCAGTAGCCAATCTCCGGGAAGCCGCCCTTCGGGCGTGTAAAAATCGGAAAACCCGCCGACAGCGCTGCCTCCAGAAAGTGCCAGAGCAATTGCTTGGACTAAAGCATTGCTGCACACAGCTTAAAGCTGTAGCGCCTTGCATTGATTCCAGAAGTTACTCCTTCCCAACGGGAAGAGACTTGTGGCTGTTCTAGCGATCTAATGAGTGAAGCTAAACAGATTCACCAAGCAGTAAGGACACGGTTTGTTGTGTCCGAAAGCATTTGGAGCGGTTTATTAAAACCATTCCAAATTTCGCAGGCTAACCCAGCCTAAACTGATGCGTACAAAGCGTGTCCTCTAGAATACAATTCCAAGGTCAGCAAGTAGAAAGGAGAACCAGTTACTGTGTCTGTAGGTATTCTCGGCACCAAGCTGGGCATGACTCAAATATTTGACGAAGCAGGAGTATCTATTCCTGTAACTGTCATTCAAGCAGGGCCATGCACCGTTACACAAGTTAAAACGAAAGAAACCGACGGTTACTTTGCCATTCAAGTTGGTTATGGCGAAGTCAAACCCAAGGCACTAAACAGACCACTACTGGGTCATTTGGCTAAATCATCTGCCCCAGCATTGCGTCACTTAAATGAATATCACACCGATAGCTCTAGTGATTATGCTTTAGGTCAAGAGATTAAAGCAGATATTTTTAGCGCTGGTCAAATTGTCGATGTCGTCGGTACAAGCATCGGTCGCGGCTTTGCGGGAAACCAGAAGCGCAACAACTTTGGTCGCGGGCCAATGTCACACGGTTCCAAAAACCACAGAGCACCCGGTTCTATTGGTGCTGGTACAACACCAGGTCGTGTCTATCCAGGTAAGCGGATGGCAGGTCGTTTGGGTGGAAAACGTATTACAATCCGCAAACTGACCATAGTGCGAGTTGACCCAGAACGCAACTTATTGCTAATTAAGGGAGCTATTCCTGGTAAACCAGGCGCTCTAGTAAGTGTTGTGCCTGCAAAAACAGTGGGATAGTCAAAAGTCATTAGTCAGTAGTCAGTAGTCATTGGCTAAGGACAAAAGACAAATGACAAATGACAAATGACAAAGGACAGATAACAAAGATGGTTGAAAGCGTAGTTAAAAATTGGCAAGGAGAACAGGTCGGCGAGACGACCTTCGAGTTGCGCGTTGCCAAAGAAGGAACAGCGTCTCATATTGTGCACCGCGCCTTAGTACGGCAATTGACTAATGCTCGTCAAGGAAATGCCAGCACAAAAACTCGTGCTGAAGTCAGAGGTGGCGGTCGTAAACCTTGGCGGCAAAAAGGTACTGGTCGCGCTCGTGCAGGGTCTATTCGTTCACCATTGTGGCGTGGTGGTGGTGTGATCTTTGGGCCAAAGCCTAGAGACTTCGACCTTAAATTGAACCGCAAAGAGCGACGTTTAGCACTGCGGACAGCATTTGTCGGTCGTATTGACGACTTGATCGTAGTAGAAGAATTTAGCACCGAGCTATCTCGCCCGAAGACTAAAGAATTAGTGGCAGCGCTTGCCCGTTGGGGAATAGTACCAGAAAGCAAGGCACTGTTAATTTTGTCTGAAATTGCGGATACAGATAACGTTTATTTATCAGCCCGCAACATTGAAAATTTAAAACTAATTGCAGCCGACCAGCTAAATGTTTTTGATTTACTGCACGCTGACAAAATTGTAGTTACGGCATCAGCCCTAGAAAAAATTCAGGAGGTCTACAGTGCCTAGCTTTGACCCCCGCGACCTTGCCGACTTAGTACGTCGCCCAATCGTCACCGAGAAAGCGACCATCTTGATGGAGCAAAACAAGTACACCTTTGAAGTAATTCCAAAAGCATCAAAGCCAGAAATTAAGGCTGCGATCGAAGACTTGTTTCAGGTCAAGGTTGTAAAAGTCAACACCATCTTACCACCGCGCAAAAAGCGGCGCGTTGGTAAATTTATTGGTTATAAACCCCAATATAAGCGAGCCATTGTTACCGTCGCACCTGGGGATGAAGACAAGATTAGACAAGTTCTATTCCCAGAAGTCTAAAAAAGTTGTGAGTTAGGAGTTAGGAGTTAAGAGTTACTGAACTCAAAACTCAACACTCAACACTCGATACTCAGCACTCAGCACTCAGCACTTAAAAATATGGGTACTCGTTCTTATCGCCCTTATACCCCCAGCACTCGCCAAGTTACAATTTCTGACTTCGCGGAAATTACCAGAACCGAGCCAGAAAAATCCTTAACAACCTCGAAGCATCGCGCTAAAGGTCGGAATAATCACGGACGGATTACTAGTCGTCGCCGGGGTGGCGGACATAAACAGCTTTATCGGATCATCGATTTTAAAAGGGATAAACATAATATTCCGGCAAAAGTCGCAGCAATTGAATACGATCCTAACCGCAACGCCAGAATTGCCCTTTTGTATTACCAAGACGGCGAAAAACGGTACATCCTTCACCCTAACGGGTTGAAAGTTGGAACAATAATTGTTTCTGGGCCTGATTCTCCCTTTGAAGATGGTAATGCCTTACCACTCTGGAAGATTCCCTTAGGTACTAGTGTTCACAACGTAGAATTCACTCCTGGTAAAGGTGGTCAAATTGTACGTGCTGCTGGTGCTAGCGCCCAAGTCGTGGCCAAAGAAGGTAATTACGTGACTCTCAAGTTGCCTTCAGGAGAAGTCCGCTTGATTCGGCGTGAGTGCTACGCCACCATTGGGCAAGTAGGCAACACCGATGCGAGAAACCTGAGTGCAGGTAAAGCCGGACGAAATCGCTGGAAAGGTCGCCGTCCTAAGGTTAGAGGTAGCGTCATGAACCCAGTGGATCACCCACATGGTGGTGGTGAAGGTAGAGCGCCTATCGGTAGATCGGGGCCTGTTACACCTTGGGGTAAACCCACATTGGGCGCGAAGACACGCAATCGCAAGAAACTTAGCAGCAAGTTGATTGTGCGTCGTCGTCGTAAGTCTTCTAAACGCGGTCGCGGTGGTCGTGAATCTTAAAGAGTTAGAAGTTATGAGTTATGAGTTGAATCTAACTTATTAACTCCTAACTCCTTACTCCTAAATCCTAAATCCTAAATCCAAAATTGAACTATGGGTCGTTCTCTAAAAAAAGGTCCTTTCGTTGCGGATCATCTCCTAAAGAAAATTGAAAAGCTCAACGACAACAACAGAAAAGAAGTTATTAAAACTTGGTCACGAGCTTCGACAATTTTGCCCCTAATGGTAGGACATACCATAGCTGTTCACAACGGACGCCAACACGTTCCCGTTTTTGTCAATGAACAGATGGTAGGACATAAGTTGGGTGAATTTGCCCCGACACGCACCTACAGGGGTCATGGAAAAAGCGACAAAAAAGCAGGTAGGTAGTTATTAGTTATTACGTCATTAGTCATTAGCTAAAGACAAGTGACAAATGACAAATGACAAATGACAAAATTGGAGAAAATTATGGCTACTAATACTACTGAAGTAAAAGCGATCGCTCGTTTTATCCGCATCTCGGCCTACAAGGTGCGTCGGGTACTCGATCAAATCCGCGGGCGATCTTACCGAGAAGCGTTAATCATCCTGGAATTCATGCCCTATCGCGCCACTGAACCCATCTTGAAGGTTCTCAGAAGCGCTGCTGCTAATGCCGAACACAACGCTGGGTTAGATCGGACTCAACTAGTGATTACTCAAGCTTATGCCGATCAAGGACCGCCGTTAAAGCGGTTCCAGCCAAGAGCGCAAGGTCGAGCTTACCAAATTCGCAAGCCGACGTGTCATATTACTGTGGCTGTTGCAGCCGCCCCAGAAAAATAAGCACGTTTACACGAATAAATTGCGTAAAGTAAGAAATTTTAGAGGAAGCATTCGTGGGACAGAAGATTCATCCAGTTGGTTTTCGCCTGGGTATTACACATGAACATCAATCCCGTTGGTTTGCTGTTCCTGATCGCTATCCAGAACTTCTCCAAGAAGATTACAAACTCCGTCAATATATAGAACAAAAGCTGGGTAGACAGGCTCAAAACAACGCCGGAATTTCCGAAGTGCGGATTGAGCGCAAAGCTGACCAAATCGACTTAGAAGTGCGCACAGCTAGACCTGGTGTTGTAGTAGGTCGTGGTGGACAAGGTATTGAATCTTTACGTACCGGACTCCAAGGATTGTTGGGTAGTAATCGTCAAATTCGTATTAACGTAGTTGAAGTTCAACGAGTTGATGCTGATGCCTACCTAATTGCCGAATACATTGCTCAACAATTGGAACGTCGGGTTTCCTTTCGGCGGGTAGTGCGGCAATCGATTCAACGCGCTCAACGTGCTGGTGTCCAAGGTATTAAAATCCAAGTTAGCGGTCGCCTCAACGGTGCGGAAATTGCCCGGACAGAGTGGACTCGTGAAGGTAGAGTACCTTTACATACCTTACGGGCTGACATTGACTACTCTTATTGCACCGCAAAAACTGTTTACGGCATTTTGGGTATCAAAGTATGGGTGTTTAAGGGAGAAATTATTCCTGGACAGGAACCAGATCCACTACCACCAGCAAGCCGCGATCGCGAACGTGATCCACGAGATCGCGACCGGGAACCCCGTCGCCGTCAACAACAACGTCGTCGCCAGCAATTTGAAGACCGCTCAAATGAAGGATAAATCGTCATTAGTCATTAGTCATTAGTAAATGGCAGATGGCAAATGACAGATGGCAAATGACAAATGACAAATGACAAACCATGTTAAGCCCAAGAAGAACTAAATTCCGCAAACAACAGCGGGGACGGATGGAAGGACTAGCCACCCGTGGTAGTACCCTCAACTTCGGTGATTTTGCACTCCAAGCACAAGAACCTGCTTGGATTACCTCACGTCAAATCGAGGCTTCCCGTCGGGCAATGACTCGTTATATTCGTCGGGGTGGACAAATCTGGATTCGGATTTTCCCTGATAAACCTGTAACCATGCGTCCTGCTGAAACCCGGATGGGTTCCGGTAAAGGTAATCCAGAGTTTTGGGTAGCTGTAGTCAAGCCAGGACGAATTTTGTTTGAAATCGGTGGAGTTTCTGAAGAAATCGCTCGTGAAGCGATGCGTTTGGCTTCATTTAAACTGCCCATCAAAACTAAGTTTATAGTGCGCTCTCAACCACAGGAGCAGGAGTAGCTTATGCCTCTTCCCAAGATTTCAGAAGCTAGAGAATTAAGCGACGAGAAGCTCTCTGATGAAATTGTCGCGATCAAAAGACAACTATTTCAGTTGCGCTTGCAAAAAGCCACCAGACAACTAGAAAAGCCCCACCAGTTTCGACAATTGCGCCACCGCCTAGCCCAACTGCTGACGCTAGAAACAGAACGCAAACGGGCAGCAAGTCAATCGGCAAAAGAAGCAAAGTAGGAGATTATGGCAGTTAAAGAACGAGTTGGCTTGGTAGTGAGCGATAAAATGCAAAAAACTGTGGTAGTCGCCATAGAAAACCGCGCTCCTCACCCCAAGTACGGCAAGATTGTGGTTAACACCCAACGATATAAAGTTCACGACGAAGAAAATCAGTGTAAAGTAGGCGATCGCGTTCGCATTCAGGAAACAAGACCCCTGAGTAAAACCAAGCGCTGGAAAATCACAGAAGTCCTGAACGTCAAGCCTACTTAAACCTCATCGTTGTTAGCAACTAACAACATTACAAGGGAGAATAATTGTGATTCAACCCCAGACTTACCTGAATGTCGCAGATAATAGCGGCGCCCGTAAACTAATGTGCATCCGCATCTTAGGCGGAGGCAACCGCCGTTATGGTTTTATCGGCGATAAAATTATTGCAGTTGTCAAAGATGCTACACCCAACATGGCTGTAAAAAAGTCTGATGTGGTGGAAGCAGTAATTGTCAGGACTCGAAAAGCTGTAAATCGTGACAGCGGCATGAGTATTCGCTTTGATGATAACGCTGCTGTAATCATCAACAAAGACGGTAATCCCAGAGGCACACGGGTTTTTGGCCCAGTTGCACGGGAACTGCGCGATAAAAACTTTACTAAAATTGTTTCTCTGGCTCCGGAGGTGCTTTAATGGCAACCAAACAGGGTACGCCCAAAGTATTCCACAAAATGCACGTCAAAACTGGCGACACCGTACAAGTGATTGCTGGCAAAGACAAAGGAAAAGTTGGCGAAATTACTCAGGCACTTCCCCAACTGAGTAAAGTTATCGTCAAAGGTGTCAACATTAAAACCAAGCACGTCAAACCTCAGCAAGAAGGGGAATCAGGGCGAATTATTACCCAAGAATTCCCGATTCATAGCTCCAACGTAATGCTTTATTCCACCAAGCAAAACGTTGCCAGTCGTGTTGGTTACACCTTTACCTCAGAAGGCAAAAAGGTCAGAAAACTCAAGAAAACCGGCGAAATTCTCGATAAATAAGAATTAGTCAACTTGAGATTTTAGATTTTAAATTTAATCAAAAATCTAAAATCAAAAATTAAAGCTTCCCTGACCAAGCCCAGGGATATCAGGACAAAAAACTATGCCGACAACAAGACTCAAAACCTTATATCAAGAGACAATCGTCCCCAAACTGATTAATCAGTTTCAATATACCAACGTTCATCAAGTACCGAAGTTGGTAAAGGTTACGATTAACCGAGGTTTGGGTGAAGCAGCTCAAAATGCGAAGTCTCTAGAGGCATCCATTAACGAAATTGCCCTGGTAACAGGTCAAAAACCAGTGGTGACACGGGCGAAAAAGGCGATCGCTGGCTTTAAGATTCGTCAAGGGATGCCTGTGGGGATCATGGTTACTCTCAGAGCCGAACGGATGTATGCCTTTTTCGATCGGTTAGTTAGCCTGTCACTACCCAGAATTCGAGATTTTCGCGGCGTTAGCCCTAAAAGCTTTGACGGACGCGGTAATTACACTTTGGGTGTGAGAGAACAACTAATTTTTCCAGAAGTCGAATACGACAGCATCGATCAAGTGCGTGGGATGGATATTTCCATCATCACCACAGCAAAAAACGACGAAGAGGGACGCGCCTTACTTAAAGAATTAGGAATGCCCTTTCGCGATCAATAAGTTCATCTATAGAGGGAACGATGGCGGCTAACGACACAATTGCAGATATGCTGACGCGCATCCGCAATGCCAACCTGGCGCGGCATCAAACTACACAAGTGCCAGCTACAAAATTGACCCGAAGCATTGCCAAAGTGCTACGGGAGGAAGGCTTTATTGCTGAAATCGAAGAAGCAGAAGAAGGGGTAAAACGCAATCTGGTGATTTCCCTGAAATACAAGGGAAAAAACCGTCAGCCTCTGATCACCGCTTTAAAGCGAGTGAGTAAGCCTGGCTTGCGTGTTTATTCAAATCGAAAAGAATTACCAAGGGTACTAGGCGGCATTGGCATTGCCATTATTTCTACATCCAGTGGCATTATGACTGACCGCGAAGCGCGGCGTCAGAACTTGGGTGGCGAAGTACTTTGTTACGTTTGGTAGTCATTGGTCATTAGTCATTAGTCATTAGTCATTGGTCATTAGTCATTTGTTATTAGTGAAATACAAAGGACAAAGGACAAATAACAAAGGACAAAGGACAAAGGACAAATAACAAAGGACAAAAAGTCATGTCACGTATTGGTAAACGTCCAATTACTATTCCCGCCAAAGTTCAAGTGGCGATCGATGGTACGAATATTGTGGTGAAAGGCCCGAAAGGAGAACTTTCTCGCACTCTCAGAGATAATGTCTCACTCTCTCAAGAGGGGGAAATATTACACGTAAATCGTCGGGATGAAACTCGGACATCGAAGCAATTGCACGGCTTGAGCCGTACTTTAGTTGCCAACATGGTCGAGGGAGTTTCCCAAGGTTTTCAGCGCCGTTTGGAAATTCAAGGTGTTGGTTACAGGGCACAAATTCAAGGGCGTAACCTAGTTTTGAATATGGGTTATAGCCATCAAGTGCAAATTGAACCACCAGATGGAATTCAGTTTGCCGTAGAAGGTACCACTAACGTCATTGTTAGCGGCTATGACAAAGAAATCGTCGGTAACACAGCCGCCAAAATTCGTGCCGTTCGTCCACCAGAACCTTACAAAGGTAAAGGCATTCGCTATGCCGGTGAAGTGGTCAGACGGAAAGCTGGTAAGACTGGTAAGGGTGGTAAGAAGTAGAAATGAAACTTACTCGTAGAGAATCAAAAAACCGTCGTCATCGACGCGTTCGTGGCAAAGTGGTTGGCTCCCCAGAACGTCCGCGTTTAGCGGTATTCCGTTCTAATGAGCATATTTATGCCCAGCTGATTGATGATACTCAGCATCAAACCATCGTGGCTGCATCGACTGTAGAACCAGAGTTGAAATCTAGTTTAGCGTCATGTGCAAACCGCGACGCATCTGTGCAAGTTGGTAAGTTGATTGCAGTGCGATCGCTAGAAAAAGGCATCACCAAAGTAGTCTTCGATCGCGGTGGTAACTTATATCATGGTCGTGTCAAAGCACTAGCTGATGCAGCACGCGAAGCTGGTTTAGATTTCTAAAGTCATTAGTCATTAGTCATTAGTTATTGGACAAATGACAAAGGACAAATGACAAATGACAACTGACAAATGACGTTCACCAGAGCATAAATTATGGCAACAGAGCGTAAAAGTAGAACAAAGCGTGCCAAAAAAGAAGAAACCACTTGGCAAGAGCGGGTTATTCAAATCCGCCGCGTAAGTAAAGTGGTCAAAGGTGGTAAAAAACTCAGCTTCCGAGCGATCGTTGTCGTTGGTAACGAACGCGGTCAGGTTGGAGTCGGAGTAGGCAAAGCTTCAGATGTCATAGGTGCCGTTAAAAAAGGCGTAGCCGACGGCAAAAAACACCTCATTGATATCCCAATCACCAAATCTAACTCCATACCCCATCCGATTGATGGTGTCGGTGGCGGTGCAAAAGTGATTATGCGTCCAGCCGCACCTGGTACTGGGGTAATTGCTGGTGGTGCTGTGCGAACTGTGTTGGAATTAGCCGGAGTTCGTAACGTTTTAGCCAAGCAACTAGGCTCCAACAATCCACTCAATAATGCTAGAGCCGCAGTTAATGCCTTATCTACACTGCGTACCCTTGCTGAAGTCGCCGAAGATCGCGGTATTCCTATTCAAAATCTCTACATCTAATTTAGTCATTAGTCATTGGTCATGAGTCATTAGTGAATAACAAAGGACAAATGACAAATGACAAACGACAAATGACAAACGACAAATGAGAACTTGATAACTTATGAGACTCCATGATGTTAAGCCGCAAAAAGGCTCAAAGAAACGCAAGCGCCGTGTAGCTAGAGGTATTTCTGCCGGACAAGGCGCTAGTGCTGGTCTAGGTATGCGGGGTCAAAAATCTCGTTCTGGTAGTGGTACCCGGCCAGGTTTTGAAGGTGGTCAACAGCCATTGTACCGCCGCTTACCTAAGCTTAAGGGCTTTCCGATTGTTAATCAGAGGATTTACACTACGATTAATGTAGAGAAGCTAGCCTCCCTTCCCGCGAATACGGAAGTAACTTTGACCTCATTGAAAGCCGCAGGTATCCTGACTGCTGTCAAGGGGCCACTGAAAGTTTTAGGTAACGGGGAATTGAGCATTCCGCTCAAGGTACAAGCGGCAGCTTTTACAGGTTCAGCTCGTAGCAAAATTGAGGCAGCTGGTGGTAGTTGTGAAGTCTTATGAGTGAGCCGGAACAGCGCACTTAAATGCAAGCCAACTCGCTGCCAGTGCTTGGTTCACTATAAAGGTAGCACTCTATGATCAGTCGAGATAAAGCCCCAACGGCTCAAGAAACTTTTATGCAGATGGCGCAGGCAGCTGGCCTCAGAGGTAGGCTGCTTGTCACCGTCGGTATTTTAATTTTGGTTCGCCTGGGTATTTTCTTACCCGTTCCAGGGATTGATAGACCAAGATTTGCCGAAGCCATATCGGGCAGTAATTCCATATTCGGCTTATTGGATATATTTTCCGGGCGAGGACTTTCGACTTTGGGAGTCTTTGCTTTAGGAATTTTGCCCTTCATTAATGCGTCTATTATCATCCAATTGCTCACTGCGGCGATTCCATCTTTAGAAAATTTACAGAAAAATGAAGGCGAAGCAGGTCGGCGAAAAATATCGCAAATTACCCGCTATGTCACTGTAGTCTGGGCAATTCTTCAAAGTACGGCTTTTTCGGCATTATTCCTCCAGCAATTCGCCTTAAAGCCAGGGCCAATCTTTGTCGCTGAAACTGCGATCGCTCTGACTGCTGGTTCTATGTTCGTCATGTGGGCATCAGAACTGATTACAGAACGGGGTATTGGGAATGGTGCATCATTGTTGATTTTTGTCAACATTGTTGCGTCATTACCAAAAGCTTTAGGCGATACCATCGACTTGGTGCAAGTAGGCGGTCGGGAAGCAGTCGGTCGGGTGATCGTGCTGATCTTAGTTTTCCTAGCAACAATTGTTGGTATTGTGATTGTGCAGGAAGGAATGCGCCGCATCCCAATTATTTCGGCTCGTCGCCAAGTAGGTAGAAGAGTATTGGCAGAGCAACGGAGCTATTTGCCACTGCGGCTAAATCAAGGCGGCGTAATGCCAATTATTTTTGCTGCTGCCATCCTCAGTTTGCCACTGCTGATCGCCAATTTTACTAAAAATGCCGATTTGGCGAATATAGTTAACACTTATTTGAGTCCAAGCGGTTCTAGCTCCTGGGTCTATGCCTTGGTTTACATGGTTTCCATTGTTTTCTTCAGCTACTTCTATTCTTCGTTGATTCTCAACCCGGTAGATGTGGCGCAGAACTTGAAGAAAATGGGTTCTAGTATTCCTGGAATTCGTCCCGGTAAGGCAACTAGCGAGTATATCGAACGCGTGTCCAACCGACTAACTTTCTTGGGTGCGATCTTTTTGGGCTTCGTCGCTATTATCCCCACAGCCGTAGAAAGCGCTTTGAATGTAAAAACTTTCCGGGGCATCGGTGCGACATCTTTGTTGATTTTAGTTGGTGTGGCAATTGAGACAGCCAAACAAGTCCAAACTTATGTCATCTCTCAGCGCTATGAAGGAATGGTGAAATAATAGTGACGCGATTAATCTTCTTGGGGCCACCTGGAGCGGGTAAAGGAACACAAGCTCAAACTTTGGCTGAACACTTGAATATTCCCCACATTTCTACTGGTGAAATATTAAGACAAGCCATGAAAGAGCAGACTCCTTTAGGAATTAAAGCTCAAAGTTATGTTGATAGCGGCGAGTTAGTACCCGACCAGCTAGTGGAAGACTTGGTAAAGGAGCGCCTTAATCAACCAGATGCCAAAAATGGTTGGATTCTTGATGGTTTTCCCCGGAAAGTGACCCAAGCAGCTTTTCTGGAGAAGTTACTGGAAGCAATACATCAAGGTGGCGAAAGGGTAGTCAATTTGGATGCACCAGATGAAATTGTCATCGCACGTTTGCTAGCTAGAGGACGAAAAGATGATACCGAAGAGGTAATTCGTCGTCGTTTAGAAGTATACCGCGCTGAAACTGCACCTTTAATTGATTATTACGGCGATCGCAAAAAACTCCTAACAGTCAATGGCAATCAGTCCCAAGAAGATGTCACTGATGAACTACAAAAGGTAATCGCTTCCTGAAAAAGAAAGGGGGAGGGCATGAGGGAGACAAAGTGCCCCATGCCCAATGCCCTATACCCCATACCAAAAAAAAGATCAATTTTAGCTAAGATATATTAATAAACTGTTGATATATTTCTTAAAATGTGTTTCCTTGCAGATGAAGCGCTGCAACTGAACACGAAATTGTTGAGTTGAGGAAAAAACAAATTGTCTAAGCAAGATTTGATTGAAATGGAAGGCACGGTTACAGAGTCCTTGCCCAATGCGATGTTTCGCGTTGACTTGGACAATGGCTTTAACGTGCTAGCACACATTTCCGGCAAGATTCGCCGAAATTATATCAAGATTTTGCCCGGCGATCGCGTCAAGGTGGAGTTAACCCCCTACGACTTGACCAAAGGCAGAATCACCTATCGACTACGCAAGAAGTAACTATATGTAGAGAATTTTACCATAAAACCATTTTTTTGACTGTTTATTAGTCATTTAACTGGATTAATTTCCCTAGAAATGCTATAATTTTATATTTGGAGTCAAAAAATAAAAGGCATGAAAGTTAGAGCCTCAGTCAAGAAAATTTGTGAAAAATGTAACGTGATCAAACGTCGTGGTCGCGTTATGGTGATTTGCGTGAACCCCAAGCACAAACAACGTCAAGGATAACGCTCTTCAACAGAGCTAGTTGCAGGACGCATATCATCATTAAAACGAAAAGACGCGATTAATCACGTTTTTCCAACCAACAGTAATTGCGACAACAATAGGGAGAGTTCATTGTGGCACGTATTGCCGGAGTAGACCTTCCACGCGATAAGCGCGTCGAGATCGGTCTAACTTACATCTACGGAATTGGATTATCACGCGCTCAAGAAATTATAGCGACAACTGGTGTGAACCCAGATACCCGCGTTAAGGACTTAAGTGATGCCGATGTAACAGCCCTACGAGGGGAAATAGAAACCAACTATCAAGTTGAAGGCGACTTGCGGCGCTTGGAGTCTTTGAACATCAAGCGCTTAGTTGACATTGGTACCTACAGAGGTCGTCGTCATCGCATGGGCTTACCAGTCAGAGGCCAAAGAACTCGCACCAATGCCAGAACCCGTAGAGGCAGAAGGCAGACAGTGGCTGGGAAGAAGAAGGCTCCAGGGAAATAATTTTGCAACGCTTGTTAATCCGAGCAAGTTTTACCTTAAATCAACTAAACAAGTATGGCGAGACAACCAACTAAAAAAACCGGGAGCAAGAAGCAGAAACGGAATGTACCCAGTGGAATGGCCTACATCCAGTCTACTTTCAACAATAGCATTGTCACTATTACCGATCAAAATGGAGATGTCATCTCCTGGGCTAGCGCTGGTTCTAGCGGTTTTAAGGGAGCAAAAAAGGGAACTCCCTTTGCAGCACAAACCGCAGCTGAAAGTGCAGCTCGCCGAGCTATCGATCAAGGAATGCGCCAAATTGAGGTAATGGTCAGTGGACCAGGAGCAGGTAGAGAAACCGCTATCCGAGCACTCCAAGGAGCAGGACTGGAAATTACACTGATTCGGGATATTACCCCGATTCCTCACAATGGTTGTCGTCCACCCAAGCGCCGTCGAGTTTAAATACCACAACTTGGGCAGTGAGGACGAAAAGTTACAGCCAGCAATGACCGCTTGAGCGTTTAACGTTCAAACTGTCATTAAGTTAAAGCTTGGGCAACCAGAAGCGTGTCAGATTTTCCCGCCGGGAAAGCTGTTAAGCTTCGGGCTACCCAAAATATTATTAGCGCCTGCAAGCTGAATGGGAGTGTCAAACTATACCGTAATTTTATACTAATAGTTTGATAAACCTAATAATCTACAGGACATAAATTCAATTCTGGAGGCAATTGATTTGTCTGCTAGCAGCACCTTAGAAAAAGGGAGGCTCATCCGTGGCGCAGTTTCAAATTGAATGTGTAGAGTCGAATACCGAAGAAAGTCGGAACCATTACAGTAAATTTGTATTGGAACCTCTAGAACGCGGTCAAGGAACAACTGTTGGCAACGCACTGCGGCGGGTTTTACTGTCTAATCTAGAAGGTACAGCAGTTACAGCAGTGCGAATTGCGGGCGTTTCACATGAATTCGCCACAGTTCCGGGCGTGCGGGAAGATGTGCTGGAAATCCTCATGAGAATGAAGGAAGTTATCCTCAAAAACTATTCTTCGCAGCCCCAGATTGGTAGATTACTTGTTAGCGGTCCAGCAACAATCACTGCGGCACATTTTGATTTGCCCAGTGAAGTAGAAGTCATCGATCAGACTCAGTATGTAGCCACCATCGCTGAGGGTGGAAAGCTGGAAATGGAATTTCGGATCGAGAAAGGCAAAGGCTATCGCACTGTAGAGCGAGGACGTGAGGAAGCCACATCGTTGGATTTTCTCCAAATCGACTCGATATTTATGCCAGTGCGAAAAGTCAACTACAGTGTTGAAGAATCTCGTGGGGAAGGCTTGATTCCAAAAGACCGACTATTGTTGGAAGTTTGGACAAATGGCAGTATTTCCCCTCAAGAAGCACTATCTTCTGCTGCTGCGATCTTGGTAGATTTATTCAACCCGTTGAAAGACATCTCCCTAGAACCAACAGACACAGGTTCCGACATTCCAGACGATCCAACTGCCCAGATACCCATCGAAGAGTTACAACTTTCTGTGCGGGCATATAACTGTCTCAAACGGGCACAAGTTAACTCTGTGGCAGATTTGTTGGATTATACCCAAGAAGACCTCTTAGAAATTAAGAACTTTGGGCAGAAGTCAGCAGAAGAAGTCGTGGAAGCTTTGCAGCGACGCTTGGGCATCACCCTGCCAATGGAAAGAGGCTCTAAACACCCTTAAGAAAAACCTTCATAATTCATAGTGCATAATTATGCGTCACCGTTGTCGCGTCAAAAAACTCAGTAAACCAGCCGATCAACGCCGTGCTTTACTGCGATCGCTCGCCACCGAGCTGATCCGTCATGGTAAGATCACCACCACTTTAATTAGAGCGAAAGTTCTCAGAAGTGAAGTGGAAAAAATGATTACCCTAGCCAAAAATGGCTCCTTGTCAGCACGTCGGGAAGCCCTTGGCTATATCTTCGACAAACAACTGGTTCACGCTCTATTTGAGCAAGCTCCAACTCGATATGGCGATCGCCAGGGCGGTTATACCCGAATCCTGCGTACCGTACCGCGTCGGGGTGATAATGCAAAAATGGCAATAATTGAATTGGTTTAAGTCATTGGTCATTGGTCATTAGTCATTGGTCATTAGTGAATAACAAAGGACAAATGACAAAAGACAAATGACAAAGGACAAAATCTGTATGTTAGAAAGCCACCAGCCTACACAAACTCATCGAGTAGCCTTGGTAATCCAATACCTGGGCACTCATTTTCATGGCTGGCAACGGCAAAAACAACACCGGACAGTCCAAGAAGAGATTGAAATTGCGATCGCTACTATTCTTGGGTATCATGTAACACTACATGGTGCTGGGCGAACCGATTCAGGAGTTCACGCTGCTGCTCAAGTAGCCCATTTTGAAGCAACAGGTTTTATTCCGCCTCACAAGTGGGCAACAATCCTCAACAGCTACCTGCCGCCAGATATATTAATCAGGGCTTCAGCTAGTGTCGATAACCGTTGGCACGCTCGCTTTAGTGCAGCCTATCGACGGTATCGCTACACAATATATACTGAAGATCGGCTTAACTTATTTGTAAGACCCTTCAGTTGGCATTATTATTATGCACCCCTGGATGAATCTTTAATCCAAGCTGCCTTGAAACCTCTCTTGGGAAAGCATCACTTAGCTGCTTTTCACCGTGCAGGCTCAAAGCGATCGCATTCCTGGGTAGAGGTGCAAGCAGCAGAGTGTCGTCGCAGTGGGCCATTTATCCATATTGAAATACAGGCAGATGGATTTTTGTATGGCATGGTACGGCTGTTGGTAGGGATGCTGGTAGAAGTAGGTTCTGGACAACGAACACTTTCTAACTTCACCGAACTCTGGAAAGAAGAACGCCGGGAAGAAGTGAAATATGCCGCACCGCCTCAAGGCTTGTGCTTGTTGAGAGTCGGCTATCCCGATTTTCCCTTTCCAAAAGAGATTTGGTACGACACCTTGCCAAAGTTCGTCACTAGTCAAGAGTCATTAGTCATTGGTCATTAGTCATTGCTCACTAGTCATTGGTCATTAGTGAATAACTAAAGGACAACTGGCAAAGGACAAAGGACAAATAACAAATGACAAATGACTAATGACAAATTAAAAATGACAAAGGACAAATGACAAATGACAACAGTTAAAACATACCTTCCTTCTCAAGCAACCCTTGAGCGTGAGTGGTACATAGTAGATGCCACCGATAAACGCCTCGGTCGCCTCGCCAGCGAAATCGCTCAGGTATTGAGAGGCAAAAAGAAACCCGAATATACACCTCATCTAGATACAGGTGACTTCGTAATTGTCATCAATGCCGAGAAAGTAGCAGTTACAGGCAAAAAGCGCACTCAAAAGCTTTACCGCCGCCATTCTGGTCGTCCCGGTGGGATGAAAACGGAAACTTTCGCTAAACTGCAAGACCGCATACCAGAGCGGATTTTAGAACAAGCTGTTAAAGGTATGCTACCTAAAAATAGCCTCGGTAAGCAGTTGTTCACCAAGCTGAAAGTTTACGCTGGGCCTACACATCCCCATGATGCTCAAAAACCTAAAGAACTAAAAGTTAATACAATTCCTGGAGAAGAAAATTAATGGTAGTAGCAGATGCCAATAGCGGTCGCGCCGTATACTGGGGCACTGGCCGTCGTAAGAACGCAGTAGCGAGGGTACGCTTGGTTCCAGGTACCGGTCAACTGACTGTGAACGGTAAAGATGGAAACTTGTATTTCCAATTTAACCCCAACTACCTGGGAGTCATTAAAGCGCCCCTGGAAACTCTGGGACTAGAAAACGAATATGACATTTTGGTAAAAGCAGAAGGCGGCGGCTTGACCGGACAGGCTGATTCTGTTCGTTTGGGAGTTGCTCGTGCTTTATGCCAACTAGACCCAGACAACCGCCCACCTTTGAAAACCGAAGGTTACTTGACTCGCGATCCAAGGGCAAAAGAGCGGAAGAAATATGGTTTACATAAAGCTCGGAAAGCACCTCAATACTCTAAGCGTTAGAAATTGGGCATCCCTTCGACTTCGCTCAGGGCAAGTGGGCATGGGGCATATCCCCACTCCCCACTCCCCACTCCCTAGCTGCAATTGAACGCTGAAAGTTATAATTTATATAGATTCATCACAAAAAGAACAATGGCTAAAGCTGATATTCACCCCAAGTGGTATCCAGATGCTAAAGTTTACTGCAACGGTCAAGTTGTTATGACCATTGGCTCTACCAAGCCAGAATTGCACGTAGATGTTTGGTCTGGAAATCACCCATTTTACACCGGCACTCAGAAGATTATTGACACTGAGGGTCGAGTAGAGCGCTTCCTCCGCAAGTACGGTATGAGCAGCACTCAAACATCTGGCGACGAACAAGACAAAAAGTAGCGAGTTGGCTCTGCTGTTAACGACGGCCCTGCATCAGCTGGGTCGATTTTCATTTATATGCTCGAGCCAATTTGTTATTTTTTTAAGGAGCGATCGCACTCGTCATGGCTGAATCATACTTACTGGACAAACTAAAATCCGTTGAACAAACTTTTAATGAATTAACACGTCGTCTTGGCGACCCCGATACCGCTAGCAATCCTGATGAGTATCAAGAAATTGCTAAGTCTCGCTCTTCTTTGGAAGAGGTCGTTAATACTTATGAAATTTGGAAAACAGCCCAAGAAGATTTAATCGGAGCGCGTCAGGTTTACAAAGAATCTGCAAGTGATCCAGAGTTGCAAGAAATGGCATCACTGGAAGTAAAAGAACTTGAAGAAAAAATAGAACATTTAGAGTCTCGCTTGAAAGTCTTGCTGCTACCACGCGACCCCAATGATGAAAAGAATATCATGTTGGAAATTCGCGCTGGTACTGGTGGTGATGAAGCAAGCATTTGGGCTGGCGATTTGATGCAGATGTACACCCGCTATGCCCAGACTCAAGGTTGGAAAGTTTCTCTAGTGAGCGAATCTCGCGGAGAAATGGGTGGCTGGAAAGAAGTCATTCTCGAAATTAAAGGTAATGATGTTTATAGCCAGCTAAAGTTTGAAGCTGGAGTGCATCGTGTGCAGCGCGTGCCGGCAACTGAATCTGGGGGACGGGTTCATACTTCCACAGCTACCGTGGCGATTATGCCAGAGGTCGATGATGTGGAAATTCACATTGATCCGAAAGATATTGAAATGACTACAGCTCGTTCTGGTGGTGCTGGTGGACAAAACGTCAACAAGGTGGAAACAGCCGTTGACTTGATGCACAAACCAACGGGAATACGCATTTTCTGTACAGAAGAACGCAGCCAGTTGCAAAACAAAGAACGGGCTATGCAAATTCTGCGGGCGAAGTTGTATGACATCAAGTTAAGCGAACAACAAGCAGCTGTAACTTCCATGCGGCGATCGCAGGTTGGTACTGGATCGCGATCGGAAAAAATTCGCACCTATAATTATAAAGATAACCGCGCTACCGATCATCGGTTAGGTCAGAATTATTCTCTTACCCCTGTTTTGGATGGTGATTTAGAGACGCTTATCCAGTCTTGTATATCTCTAGACCAACAGGAACGTCTCGCGGAGTTAGCGACTTCTGCCGCTAACTAATTTCTGTTGTTAAATATCTTGTAAAACCACTTGTTGTACTGTTGCTTTTAACACAGACAGGTGGTTTTCTAATATCGTGTGGAGTATATCTTCTATTTCACTGGGATAATGGTAATAGGAAAATTCGTACTTCATAACGTAATTTAACTTTGCCCATTCCTTCAAGGTTTCACAGGTATAAATTAATTTTTCTACTTCCTTTTGCCAACGCGCAAAAATCCGGTAGCTAAAAAAGCTGCTGCATATATTGCCTTTTGCATCCCAGTATGAAATACACACTTGATGCTTCAGAAGGTGGATTTTTTTGATTTGCTTAACATCGTAGCCTTTAACTTTTAAAGCTTCTTTGGTTTCTGTGTCAGAAATGTTCCACTGTTCTGGTTTAATTTTATTAATGGCTATAAGATTTTTACCTTTGCGGCGATATTGGTTAATTTTGCGTGGCTTGCGAAACATGATGCACCTTCGATATTATTTCTTCGCAGCAAAGTCTAGCTACTAGCACAAGCGCCGTAGCAAACTAAGTTTTTTGGGTTGGTTAAAGATAGATGGGTTATTCTACTAGCTTGATACCTGTAGTTGCCGATTTACAACCAGAGATATAGTTTAGTACTAAAACACAAGGCTGTCAATATAAAAGTAAACTTGTATTATTGAAAGTAAACTTGTAAATAAAGTTGGCTAGCTATATAAGCAGTGAAGATCGAAAGCAAACAAAAACTGATTGAAATCATTAAACTAGCTCGCGGTTCAATGAGTCAGCGAGCATTTGGTAAGCTTTTGGGAGTATCTGCTACTGCCGTTCAGATGTGGGAAAAAGGTGTGAAGGTTCCAGATACAGAAAATTTGGCTCGAATCGCATCGAAAGCAGGCTACACAATGGAAGAGTTAATTAGCTGCATAGATGGCAAGCCAATTCCAGAAACCTCAGATTTGAGTCTCATTCTTAGACAAATCCAGCACATGCCTTTGGCTCAAGTGGCTCAAATCGTCCAAGCTGCGGCAGATAGATTGGCGGCTGTGGCTGAAGCATCCGGGGATGAGGCGAAGGCAAGTTGAATATTAAAATAATTCGTAATTCGTAATTCGTAATTCGTAATTAAGTTTTTTAAGGGCGATTTAGGGGACTTCCAAATAAAACAATATCCCAAAACTAACGCAAAAATTCTCTCTATCTCTTCTCCCTCTGTGTTCTCTGTGTCTCTGTGGTTCGTTTATTTGGATAATTTATTTCTTGGAAGTCCCTAGCATAAAATTAGCTCAAACTAGCTCGTGGTTTCTTGCTGTCAAGATTCAACTCTATGGACAAACCTTCTTTGTATGACCAAGACTTCTATGGCTGGACACAGCAGCAGGCTAAAGCGTTAGAGCAGAGGCTAGTTATGGAACTAGACTGGCAACACCTTCAAGAAGAAATTCAAGCTTTGGGGAGACAGGAATATCGGGAACTCGTGAGTCGTCTGAGTGTATTACTTGGTCATCTCTTGAAGTGGAAGTTTCAACCTGAACAACGCTATCGCAGTTGGTTTTTAACAATTCGAGAACAGCGTCGCGCCATCCATAGGCATCTGCGGCAGAACCCTAGCTTAAAGTCTCGAATAGAAGAAGCCTTGTTAGATGGCTTTGAAGCGGGAGTCGATTTGGCGCTACGAGAAACTAATTTACCATTACGAACTTTTCCAGAGCATTGCCCGTATTTGTTTGATGATGCGATCGCAGACAATTTTCTGTGCGATACTCGTCAAGACTGGGAAGGATAATTACTACCATTTTTCTTGTTAATTCATAACATAGGAATTGCCAAAACTACTTAAAGCAATCACCAATCGAAAATTTAAACCCTATTCGTCATTCGTCAAGAAAGGAATCATCATCCTCTAATCGATCATAATATTCCTCTAATTGAGGATAATACTCCTCTAATTGTGGATAATACATTACTTTGTGTAAAGGTGTAACAAACTTCTCGCTTACTAATTCAAAAATATTCAATGTAGCGTCTATAATCTTCACAGCTTTATCGGGAGAAACTTCTATTGGATCATATCTAGGATTTATAGTTGAGTCTTTAAAATTTTTTTTGCATTTGGAAAATTTTGTATTTCTGATTTTATTTTTTCAGGTAAGGGAAAAATTTGCTTGAAGTCTTTAATTATTTTGAATAGGTTATGCCCATAATTTTTCCTTAAATCATCTTTTTTTACCAGCATTGTTTTTTCTGATAATATATAAGCTTTTAATAGTTTTTCAATTGCTTGTGAAGCTGGAAAAATTACAACTTGATATTGATGACTTCTGATATTTTTTAAAGTAACGATAGCAAGATTTAAATCCTCAATAGCAAAACGAATAAAATCTATTGTTTCAGTAGACAAATAGAAATTATCCTTGAGTTGGTCAGGGATTACAAAAAAATCATTTTCGCTATTCTTCTTTTTATCACGATACTGAACAACATCTTCTAGATATTCTACAGCTAATAATTTTCTTCTCCCACATTTAAAGGAATTTTGTAAATATTCAATTTCTTCTTCTGTTAAATCTTGTTTTACTATTTGCGGTAAATTTGTGCAGTCAATTATATTGCAATTTTCAGTTTTTTCAGGATATATAAAGTAATAAATGTTGCCTTGCAGAACAAATGGAATTTCTTTGATATTTAAATAGTCAGGTGTTATTTTAAATCCATAATTTTCTCTATACCAATTATCAACATTTAATGTATGAAGAAATCGTTCTAATTCGTCATTACTTAATGTTGGGAATCTATTGTTGATGAATCTGTCTGTTAAATCATTTATATCAGGGCATAATTCACCTTGTACTAGACAAATTCTTTCAGCAACAGATTTTTTCTGAGTTCTTAACTTGTAATCTATTCTCGCTATTCGAGCATTTATATCATTTGTGTTCATTCTAAATCAGGTTTTATTAGATAATCTTATAAGCTCTGCAATACTATAACTTGAATTGCAATACTTAGTCAAGGATAATACCAGATTAAGTATACTTGTAGGACTTACGCACTCGTGACGAAAAACTAAGCCTTTGCGATTACTTCGTTTCTCTTCGAGACGCTAACGCGAACACTCGTTATGACGTAAAACCATAGTCCTTACGTAAGTCCTGACTTAGCAAGAATAAAACCATATTTTTATATATGACCAAAATATAACCACTGGCGGGTAACTAATAAATGGTTTTAAAATGGTGCAATCTTAAAATATTTAGGGGTGCAGCTATGTCGCTACGCAATGAGCCTTTAGATTGGCAAGTTGAAATGAACAATCCTTATATACCAGTTTATCATCAAGGGAATTTGGTGGGATTTTTTAAACCAGAATATGCCAGTGAAATTATTAAATCTTTAAATGAAGAAGAAGTTTTAAAGAAAGCGCTGAAAATGGCTTGTACTGATTTAATTAAAAAAATCGGTGGCGATACCAGAAAAGTCAATTATTTAATGGAAAAATATATAAAGACTAGTGAGCGTCCGAAGCATGGAACTAGAGCGATCGCAGTTTTACTTAGAGACAGACAAAAAGAGCTTGACTTGAGTAACCAGGAGTTTGCTAAATTCTGCGACACCTTTAAATTATCTCCTACAGAACTGAATAATATTTATGCTGGAGAAGCATTTGATGATAGTTTGTTAGCGCCTCTTTCACGTATATTAGGGATGGCAAAAGAGCAATTGCTGAAAGTGCGAGATGGTTCTGAAGAATCAAGTAACACATGAACGGCAAATCAAAATATTCAAATGATATAAAATTGTGAAAACAGACATCATCTTTTATCGGCTGTTTCAAGAATTTCCTGATATATTCTTTGAAATTATTGGTAATTCTCCAGAAGAGGCTAGCCTTTATCAATTTTCATCAGTTGAAATCAAACAAACAGCCTTCAGAATCGATGGTGTGTTTTTGCCTACACAAGGAAGCGAAAACCAGATTTACTTTGTTGAAGTGCAATTTCAAGCGGATAGTGAAATTTATTCACGGCTAATTGCAGAAATATGTTTATATCTCCGTCAGAATCAACCATTAAATGACTGGGGTGCTGTGGTTTTATACCCAAACAGGAATGTAGATACAGGAGATATCAAACATTACCGTGAGTTTTTCACAAGTGGGCGCGTCAGGCGCATTTATTTGGATGAATTAGGTGAAGGTGCATCGCTTCCAATTGGCATTGCAACTGCTAAATTAGTAATTGCAACCGACGATATAGCGATCGCACAAGCAAGGGAGTTGATAGACAGAACCAAGTCCGAAATAAATTCACCACCAAAACAGCAGCAATTATTACAATTTATCGAGACTATTTTGGCTTACAAATTTCCTGCAATGAGTAGGGAGGAGATCGAGCAAATGTTTAGCTTAAGCGAGTTAAAGCAAACCAGATTTTATCAGGAAGCCTTTCAGGAAGGCATTGAACAAGGCATTAAACAAGGCATTGAACAAGGTAAGGTTGAAGGGAAACTAAAAGCAGTACCAGCAATGTTGGCAGCAGGGTTGACTGTAGAACAAGTAGCAAAAGCGTTAGATTTGAGTGTCGAAGAAGTCAGACAAGTAGCACAAAGTCAGCCTTAAGATAGATGTGGTAAATTTTATCCGTGGCTCAAGCCAAATTTGGTTTGCGGCTTCCAGACATTTTCACGACGAATTTATAGTTAATTTTTGTTAATATTAGAGGCGGTGTTAGTACTTCGTCCTCAACCACCCACTCCCTACCTGAGAGAAACTTAATGCTGCGACTAGAACATATAAGTAAAATTTATCCCACAGGCGAAGTTCTCAAAGATATCAACTGGGAAGTTAAACCAGGCGATCGCATTGGCTTAGTCGGTGTCAACGGTGCTGGAAAATCTACCCAACTCAAAATCATCTCTGGGGAAATTGAACCCACCGCAGGCGAAATTATCCGTCCTAATAGCTTACACATAGCTTACCTCAACCAAGAGTTTGAAGTAGACCCCACCCGCACCGTTAGAGAAGAATTTTGGACTGTCTTCAAAGAAGCCAACGAAGTACAGTTATCTCTGGCGCACATCCCCCAAGAGATGGAAACAGCTAACCCAGATGAACTAGATCGACTAATCGACAAGTTGGATCGCTTGCAGCGCAAATTTGAAGCCTTGGACGGCTACAACTTAGATGCACGCATCGGGAAAATTTTACCAGAAATGGGGTTTGGGCTAGAAGATGGCGATCGCCTCGTCAGTGCCTTCAGTGGTGGTTGGCAAATGCGGATGAGTTTGGGTAAAATTCTGCTGCAAAAACCCGACTTGTTGCTGCTGGATGAACCGACTAACCACCTAGATTTAGAAACCATTGAGTGGTTGGAAAATTACCTCAGAGGGCTAATTACGCCTATGGTAATAGTCTCCCATGACCGGGAGTTCCTTGACCGCCTCTGCACCCAAATTGTGGAAACTGAACGTGGCGTTTCCAGTACCTACCTTGGTAACTACTCAGCATATTTGGAACAAAAAGCCGAAAGCCAATCAGCACAACTGAGTGCTTACGAACGTCAGCAAAAAGAATTAGAGAAACAGCAAACCTTTGTTGATAGATTCCGTGCCAGTGCTACCCGCAGTACCCAGGCAAAAAGCCGAGAAAAGCAACTCGACAAAATCGAGCGCATTGAAGCACCCATCGCTGGGGTAAGAACTCTCCACTTCCGTTTTCCCCCTGCTCCCCGCAGTGGACGCGAGGTTGTGGACATTAAAGATTTAACTCATCTTTATGGTGATAAAATCTTGTTTTTGGCAGCAAATCTCCTAATTGAAAGAGGCGATCGCATTGCTTTTCTTGGCCCCAACGGTGCTGGAAAATCAACCCTTCTGCGCGTAATTATGGGTATGGAACCACCCACAGAAGGTAGCGTTCAATTAGGGGATCACAACGTTATTCCCGGTTACTTTGAGCAAAATCAAGCTGAAGCTTTAGACTTGAAGAAAACTGTCATGGAAACTATCCATGATGAAGTTCCAGACTGGGATAATCAAGAAGTCCGCACGCTTTTGGGACGCTTCTTATTCACTGGTGATACTGTATTTAAGGCAGTTGGGGCATTAAGTGGAGGAGAAAAAGCTCGTCTGGCGTTGGCAAAAATGCTCTTACGTCCCGCGAACTTACTAATTTTAGATGAGCCGACAAACCACCTAGATATTCCAGCGAAAGAAATGCTGGAAGAAGCGCTCAAAAATTATGATGGTACGGCAATTGTAGTTTCCCACGATCGCTACTTTATTTCTCAAGTAGCTAACAAAATCGTCGAAATTCGTGATGGTGAATTCCGGGTTTACTTAGGAGACTATCATTACTATCTCCAGAAAATTGCCGAAGAAAAAGAACAAGCAAAGTTAGCTGCGATCGCTGCTGAAAAAGCTGCTAAAAAAGCTGCAAAAGCTTCCAGTAAAAAGAAATAATAGATCGAGTACAGACTTAGTAGTAGTACTAAAATGCTACTACTAAGTAATCACTTGTTATTAGCGATCGACAACACTACAGAAAAATTGCTAAAGTTTAAAAAATCCTTTAAAAAATTGTAAGTCTTTCATAAAAGAAATTAATAAGCAAAAATTCACTTGCGGCGTGGATTAGCAGTGGTATCATTCGGGTATTACAAAAAGTAAAGGGCAATTTTACTATGACCAAAGCACCTGTTGCTCCTGTGGTGCTAGTCATTTTAGACGGATGGGGCTACTGCGAGGAAAAGCGAGGAAACGCTATTGTTGCTGCTAAAACTCCCATTGTGGAAAGTTTATGGGCAGCTTACCCACATACCCTCATCCGCACATCAGGAAAAGCCGTAGGGTTGCCAGAAGGTCAAATGGGCAACTCGGAAGTAGGTCATTTGAACATTGGTGCTGGGCGAGTTGTACCGCAAGAACTGGTACGCATCTCTGATGCGGTCGAAGACGGTTCTATTGCCTTAAACCCAGCACTCGTCAAAATTTGCCAGGAAGTTCGCTCTCGGAATAGCAAGCTGCATCTAGTAGGGCTTTGTTCTGAGGGAGGGGTACATTCGCATATCACCCATCTATTCGGACTACTTGACTTAGCTAAAGACCAGCGAATTCCAGAAGTTTGTATTCACGCCATTACCGATGGTCGTGACACCGCCCCAACTGACGGTGTAAGAGCAATCACACTGCTGCAAAATTATATAGACCGTACAGGAATTGGGCGCATAGTCACCCTCAGCGGTCGCTACTACGCGATGGATCGCGATCACCGTTGGGATCGGGTAAAACGCGCCTACGACGTGATGACCCAAGATGGTACAGGTGATAATCGCACGGCTGTGGAAATCTTGCAAGAATCTTACGCCGAAGGGGTAAAAGATGAATTTATCAACCCCATCCGAATTGCACCCGGCGCAATAGAACCAGGGGATGGAGTGATATTTTTCAACTTCCGCCCCGATCGCTCCAGACAACTGACTCAAGCTTTGGTCAGTCCCACATTTAACGGTTTTGAAAGACAGCAAATCACACCACTGTCTTTTGTCACCTTTACACAGTATGATCCAGACTTACCCTTGGCTGTAGCCTTTGAGCCTCAGAATCTCAGTAACATTCTGGGAGAAGTTATAGCTAATCATGGTCTGAATCAATTTCGCACCGCCGAAACCGAAAAATATGCCCATGTTACCTATTTCTTTAATGGTGGTCTGGAGGAACCTTTTGCTGGAGAAGATCGGGAACTAGTAAGCAGCCCGATGGTAGCGACTTACGATCGCGCCCCAGCGATGTCGGCAGCAGCAGTTACAGATGTGGCGATCGCAGCGATTCAAAAGGGTATATATTCCCTAGTTGTGATTAACTATGCCAACCCAGACATGGTAGGGCATACTGGTCAAATTGAAGCTACCATTACAGCAGTTGAGACAGTTGATCGCTGTTTGGGACGCTTGTTAGAGAGCGTTATCAAAGCCGGTGGTACAACAATTATTACTGCTGATCACGGCAACGCTGAGTATATGCTAGATGAAGGGGGTAATCCCTGGACAGCTCATACTACTAACCCAGTCCCCTTAATTTTGGTAGAAGGCGAGAAAGTCAAAATCCCTGGATATGGTACAAATGTCGAACTGCGAAGCGATGGCAAGCTATCCGACATCGCCCCCACAATTCTAGAGATTTTACAGCTGCCTCAGCCACCAGAGATGACAGGGCGATCGCTGCTGAAAACAGCAGAATATGAGTTGCAACGCACTCGCACTCCCGTACAAGTGGGGCTGTAAAAGAGTCCTGAGTAGTGAGTTAGGAGTTCACTAAAAACTCCTAACTCATGAATTCTGAATTCTGTTTTTTGAAACTTTTTATAAATGACATTCCTACCATGACAGTTAGTAATATCGTGCAAGGCATTTGGGCATTTTCCGCCACTGGTTTGATTATCTTAGTTTTACTGCATAGCCCTAAAGGTGATGGCGTTGGGGCCATTGGGGGACAAGCCCAGCTATTTAGCAGCACCAAGAGCGCAGAAAACACCTTGAACCGAATTACTTGGGCATTGACAGTAGTTTTTCTCGGTTTAACAGTAGTTTTAAGTGCTGGTTGGCTGCCTAAATAAGGATAGGTCAATGGGGAAAAAAACCCAACACCCGATACTTAACACCATAATAAATTTAATTTCACGACGGTTTATTACAGCTCTTGCCTTTTTTATTGGCACTGGGCTGTTAATCGTTTTTACTAATTTCCAGTCGAGTCATGGTTTTACAATAAAACCAAAATCTGCATATTCAGACTTAATAATTTCTCTCCCCATCTCATCTTCTTCAAAACCCCATCCCTTACCGCCCACACTTGCACAGTGGCAAGATAGCACAAACAGTGGTGACTACTTTTCCCAAGTCACAACAACCCAAGTAGGTTATTTAGTCTGGTCGCAATTTCCTATTAGAGTTTACATAGAACTACCAAAAGCCGTTAACGAAAAACAAGCTCAAGCATGGGTTAACGCTGTATTACAAGGTGTACAGGAGTGGAGTACTTATTTACCTTTAACAGTAGTCGAACAGCCAGAAATTGCTGATATTACGATTGTACGAAAAGCGCCACCTTTACAAATTTCCCCTGGTAGTAATATAACCCGTGCGCGATCGGCACAAACTACTTACGAGTTATACACCAGCAACAAAGTTTTATCCCACCGCTTCACCATCTTATTAAGCCCCAGTCAAACAGGTGAGTATCTCATTGCAGCTAGCCGCCACGAATTTGGCCATGCACTGGGAATTTGGGGTCATAGTCCGCTACAAACTGATGCCTTATATTTTTCCCAAGTTCGTAACCCCTCGCCTATTTCTCCCAGAGATGTAAATACTCTAAAGCGGGTTTATGAACAGCCAACTACTTTGGGATGGTCTTTAGTGGATAATTCAGCGACTTAATTTTATGGTGTTGCTGAGTTAAAATATGAATATGTTTTATGTAAAAAATCAAAATTTAAGATTAAGGCAACCAATTTTTATCCAAAATTTTCTCTAAGGTATAAGCACATAATTTAGGTGAATTGGTTAAATTTGTTTTAGCTTTAACATAATCTAAGGCATTGCTATAAATTATGCTGAGATTCTCCTCTAAATGATTGCGTAAATTGACACTTAAATCTTCATTTAGTTGGTTCCGAAAACTAATAATTTCCGCTGCCCAATGATTAGCATTTTTTGGCTTTTCTAAATCCCAATATTGATAAAGTAATAAATGTCTAATAATCTGTTCTAACAGACTTTTTACTCGCCTTTTCTCGTTTTTAGCCAAATCTTCCAGTTCTTCTATTAAGTTTTCATAGTCAACTTCTGCTAATTGCCTAGCTCTGAGACATTTAATAGTCTCCTCTAACCATTGCAGGTAATTGGATTCATATAATGTTTTTAGGTCAATAATTGTAGTCATTTTTTAATTTTATTATTTATTCCATTAAGTCATTCTAGCGTTGTATATACAATGTATTTTATATGTGTTGCTTGATACGAGAATTAAATTATGGAAAGCGAAGAATTTTTCCAGCGATATGATGCTGGAGAGCGGGACTTTAGCGGTGTTGATTTGAGAAGAGTTATGAATTTCCATTACAGAGTACCCATCTTTAGGGATGCCATACTCAAAGGTGCGAATCTGAGTGGAATCACTAGATATCGTATTGATTTCAGTGGAGCCGACTTGAGTAACGCCTGTTTGGAAGGAACCGACATCAAGTACGCCAACTTGAGGCGAACTAACTTGAGTGGTGCTAATTTGAGGAATGCTAATTTGGCTGAAACTGACCTCAGTTTTGCTGACTTGAGAGGTGCTGATATGACTGGAGTTGATCTGAGTCGCGCCAACCTGACTGATGCCAACTTGCTGGGGGCTAACTGGAGTTCCATTATTCAAGAAGGAACCCTTTTCTGTAATACCACTATGCAAGATGGGAGTATTTATAGCGATCCCAGCAGGGTAATTAAGGTTGAGGAATTGCTCCAACGTTATGCCAATGGGGAGAGAAAGTTTTTCGGCGTAGTTATCCATCGCGCCAACCTCGAAGGAGCTGATTTGCGCGGCATTGCATTGAGTCGAGCTATCTTGAGTCACGCTAACTTGAGGGGTGCTAACTTGGAAGAGGCTAGCTTGAATAAGCTCAATTTCTGGGGTGCCAACTTGAGTGATGCCAATCTCGCTGGTGCTGAAATGAACCATGCTGACTTGAGGGACACCAACTTGAGAGGTGCTGACTTGAATGGTGCTGATATGGTCGCTGTTGACTTGAGTGGTGCCGATATGACTGATGCTATATGGGAGGACGCTTGGCTCTTGGATGCCAGATTGTGGAATACTATTTGTCCCAATGGGGAAGTTGTTGTTGAACGCTGTTCCATTGGTGGTGAACGCCGAAGAAGTCTCTATTAAAACAGATATATCTTCTTCACTGGCTAGAAGAGATGCTGTAGCGGGCCGTCCTTTCAAAGCATTCCTAATATTTTCATTACCAATATTAGATAAGAAGTTAAAACTATCACCGCCTGTTGCCTGAGCATTAAAAATATTTTCAAGTTCTAATCGCCAAATATCGGGATTTCGCCACTGTCCTGTGATGATTATTAGAGCAAGGTTAAAACCTAGCACCTAATATAAGACTGATGAAGAAAAGCTAAACTGCACCTAATGCATCTGGAGAACACTGATAAGCATAAAAATGCGTAGGCGTAGGCATCGCACTTCCTCCCTTTCCTTACGCTCTACGACTGAGTGGTAGAGGTCGCTGCGCTAAAACTCCTTTATACAGTTCTTCCAGCAGACTAATATTTTTACTAAGGGTATAGCGGTCTAATACACGCTGTCTTGCTTTTTGACCCAGTAGGGTTGTTAACTCTGGATGGTCTTGCAATACTGGTAAGAGCGTTCTCAATTGCGATCGCGCTGTTTTGGTACTAATAACTACACCTGCACCCTTTTCCAATACTTCTCCATCTGCACCCACATCTGTTGCTAAACAAGCCAACCCACACGACATTCCTTCTAACAGAGATAAGGACAAACCCTCTACCAATGAAGGCAAAACAAATACATCTGCGCCCCGCAAAATTTCGATGCGTCGGTCTTCATCAGCGACAAATCCCAACCAGATAATGCCGTATTCTGAACCAAAAAACGGCTCTAAGGAAGACTTTAAAGGGCCGTCGCCAACAATTAGTAACTTACTACCAGGCGCCATTGCCGACTGCTTCCAAGCCCGGAGGAGAGCTTCAACATTTTTCTCTGGCGCTATGCGACCCTGATAGACAAACAAGCGTTCGGCTTTTAATTCTGCTTTTATTTGAGAAAATCCTGGAGAATACTTGGCGGTATCAACACCGTTGGGAATTACGGCAATATTTTCTTCTCTTACGCCCATCCCTGCCAATAATTCTCGCTGAATTTGGGAAAATACAATCACGCGATCGTAGTTAACTAAAAAAGGCGCGTAGAGCTGATAAGCCAAAAGTTGTGTTCCCGATACCAGCTTTGCCCCCTTGCCAGCAAATGGTGTGTGAAAAGTGGCAACTAAGGGCAACCTCAGTTCCTCACAGATTTCTGGTAGAAAAAAGTCTAGAGGAGATAAAGTCAAGGAAGCATGGACTACATCTGGTTTGATTTCCCGCAGTGAATCGGTTAAAACTTTGGTGGCTTTAAAAGTGGGAATTGTGTAAACCTGGGACTTGTAAATGAAAGGTAGGGAAACCTCTTGAAGATTTGGCCAATTATCAGGTTCAGACTCTTCCTGGGCGAAGTGAAGAAAGCTAACTTGATGTCCCCTATCTAACAAGGCATTTGTAATTTCTCGACTGTAGGTAACATTGCCGCAAAAGGGTGATTTTTTTCCAATCCAGGCTATACGCATTCTTTATTTAGCTGTAAGAAAAGCGGGTTTAATCTATTACTTAGTGTCCTTTGTGATTTTCCTTTTATCTAGCTATACTTGCTGGTTTTTTAATTTATTAAAAATTCCCAAAACTTTCTACTAGTTTAAAAAGCTTATTGTCAGCTGATTAAACCAGTGGATTGATGGCTTTATTTATTTTAGTTATAAGTTGTTAATTTCTGATATTTCAACAACTTATTCCGACTAATGTCAGATTCATATCCGGCAAGTATGTGATAAATTTTCACTGACCACAGTTTACCATGAATGCAAAAGCTTTAAGTAAATATTAATTACCTCAAGGTAATGAATAATAACTCCTGTTAGCTGATAACTACTTGTGCGAGTTATACCAGGTTAATATACCTCCTGAAAAGACGATCGCAGCTAATCCCAAAAAAACTACCTGTAATCCCAGAAAGGTTTCTGCGACACCAGCTAATGCTAAAGGTAAGGAGAGGGCAATATTAATTACATTGTTCTGCAAGCCAAAAACTTTACCACGCATTTCTGGAGGTGTTTCTGTTTGGATTGCTGTTTGCATAGGAATTCCCACTAGCGCCCCAAAGATACCTAATAGCGCCACCAGTAACAAGACTAGCCACAGTTGAGTTGTAAATACTGATAGACCAATTAGGGATGCTGCCATACCCATACAACCACACAGACTTAGCTGAGTATAGGAGAAGCGTTGACCAAATTGACCGAGAATTGTTGCCCCACCAGCGATGCCAACACCACCAGCTGCTAGTAAAAAGCCGAACTGGGAAGCTTTCATGTTGGGAATTATTTCTGCCATCCGAACGGCTAGAACAGTTAATGCTGCAAAGACAGAAAACAAGATAATCAGTTGAAGCAAAGCATTGCGGACACGATGATTTGCTTTGAGATAGGCAAAACCGTCTCGTAAGTCAGAAAATACGTGAGGGAATTCTGTATCGGGGTGGTGGTGTTTTTCCTTAGTTGCCAGAAGGAACAAAACTAGTCCAGCGATCGCATAACTACCACCTACTAAAAGTTCTTTGCCCAAACTACCGCTACCACCAATTTGCGACCAAAGTCCATCTGCGATCGCTAACAACGGTTCTCCAACCGCAAACCCAATAATCACCGATGCCATCATCGTTGTTGTATAAAGCGAATTAGCCGAGAGTAAATGCTGTTCTTCAACTATTAGGGGAATTGCCGCCTGTTCTGCTGGGGCAAAAAACTGCGTCAGAGTCGAAACTAAAAAAGTCACACCCAGAATGATTATAAAACCAACTGGCAGCACTCCTATGGGTTTCCAATCATGAGTCAACCACAGCAGGAAGGGAATTGACAAAACTAGGATGCCGCGCCAAATATTCGTTGCTACCAGTACAGCCTTTTTCGACCAGCGATCGACAAATACGCCAGCAACGGAACCAAACAATACGGCTGGAATAGTAAAAGCCATCATTAAGACTGATACCCAACCACTAATACTCTGATTACTTCCTTGAAATTGAGTATTAATCAAGGCAATCATCAAGACCAAATAAACTTTATCTGCCAGTTGAGAGAAAACTTGACCGCCCCAAAGAGCCAAGAAATTAGGATTTTTTAATACAGGTAAAAATCCTAGCTGTTTTACATTCCCTGCAATAGCTTCTCCACCTGAACCAGACCCATCTAATTTTGGTAATTCTTTTTCTGGAATAGTGGCTACTGGCAAATTATGCACATTGCAAGCGCCATTGCTATCTACCTCAGCAGTGGTTAATTTGTCCTCTGATTGTGTTTCTGATTGGCTTGGAAGATCAGTTTTTGGGATCTTCTCTGTCCAACTTTGATCGTTTTGAGAAACGTCTTTTGGGGACATTTCTTGGCCATTTATTTGACTAGGTGTACACTTGGGAACAGCACTCAAGTGATTCCTGACTGTAGGATCTGATATCCTATTCTGTTTTTTGGCGAGGCTAGGTGACAAAGGCAGGATTTTTTTATCTAAATCAGACGGTTGCATCATGGTTGGCAGCAAAATAAGAGTCGATCAAGGTAGCAGAGCGAATAGGGCGACCTAATTGATACTGAGCATACTGGCGCAAAATCTGCTCAACAGATAACCAGTCATGATCTCTAGCACCATCAATTTGCATTATCTCTGGTTGTGACAGATGTTGAAGCAAAGTCAGTTCCATAGCGCTTAGATGGCAAGAAATCACAGGTATTTCTTGCCGATGCACAACAATTGTTTGGGCATTGGGCATTGCAGATGGGGCATTGCGCATAGGGTATTGGTCATTAATCTCCCCCTGCTCCTGTGCTCCTGTGCTCCTGTACTCCTGTGCCCTCATACTCTCCTGTTTTCGTAAGCGTTCCCTAGCTTCTAAGGAAACCGTTCCACCCGCAGGGATGCTAAATCCTACCTGCCAGTTGGGGTCTGTGAAGTCTGGCTTAAGGGAACGTTGAGATAAACAACAGATTTGCACTTGTGGCGTCAGTCCTGCTAAGGCTAAAAGGTGAAATACACCATGAGCCAGATGAGCTAAAACACCAGATGGATTTACACTAGACACCCCCTCTAAGCGATGGAGATGTTCATTGAACAAATCATAAAGTTCTTCTTGCGGTTGTTCGCTCAAAGCTTCACACAGAACTATTTCTGCTAAATATTGACTGGCAGCCAGTTTTCCCAAATCTTTAGCTAAACCAGGATAAGTTTTTAATGTCTGTGCTTGAGTAATTTTATCAAGCGATCGCCCTTTGGCAATCAATAGTTCATTCACAACGAACATCCCACTCCTACCGCCCAGGCTGGAGTTGTGCTTACGCGACCCTGGAGCCACGGCTCGAATTAGACCGAATTCTCGTGTCAAAATCGTCACTATTTTATCCGATTCTCCTAGCGCCTGGGTTTTAAGATTAATACCAGTTGCTTTGTAGGTTCTACTCATTACTCATTAGTCATTAGTCACTAGTCATTAGTAAGTTATTTAGCCATTAGTCATTGAGCAAGGGTCATTAGATTAGGACAAATGACATAGACGCTTCTGCGGCTTCCCGCAGGGTAGGACAAATGACAAAGGACAAATGACTATTCACCCTTTCCCAGGTTATCGCGCTGACGGATCAAATCCATACCGCGAGATGTGCCTAATCTAGTAGCACCCGCTACGATTAAGTCTAGGGCTTGATTGATAGTGTGGATACCACCTGAAGCCTTAATTCCCACCCTTTCTTTTGCCAATTCCTGCAAAAGTCGTACATCTGCCACAGTTGCACCACCATTCCAACCTGTACTAGTTTTCAAGAATGCTGCTCCTGCCTCCATAGCTATTTCAGCAGCTATTTTTTTCTCTGCATCTGTCAACAGGTTAGTTTCTAAAATTACCTTGACCGTTTGCCCAGTCTCTTCGCAAATTTCGGCAATCTCCCGGTGGACTTCTTCAGTTTTGCCAGCTTTCAACCAGCCCAAGTTCATAACCACATCCAACTCAGTGGCCCCACTATCCGCTGCTTCTTGAGCTTCGTACAATTTCACGGCTGAAGTCGTTGCACCAGAAGGAAAACCAATAACCGTACAGACTTTGGGGTTTTTACCGTGGAGGAGTTCTACTGCTTGCTTAACATTCGCGGGGAACAGACAAACCGCCGCAAAGTTGAATCTATATGCTTCTTCACACCATTGCTCAACCTGCTCTGGAGTAGCTGTTGGCATTAACAGGGAGTGATCGATGAATGGCGCAATATCAATGTCTGGATAGTCTGCTGCCATCGTGTCTTCTGCCAGTGATTGATTATTAAACTTTATAAAAAATTAAAACATTTCTTATATATATATTAAACCACATTTATTACGAGTTTATTCTGAAAACAAGCTGCTGAATTGTCTTTAATATGGGCTTTACAGATATCCCGGAATTACTACAAGTATTTAAGTTGACGCGAAGTAGTAGTAATACTAGGAATATCAAGAGTGTTTTTTACACTATTTCCTAAGAAATTAATAATAGTTTGGGCCAATGCCTGCGATGCTAAATATGGGACACCATTACCAATAGTTTTAAACATATTAGTGAGTGACATACTTTCTGGAAGTACAAAACTTGCAGGCAAAGATTGGATAGCTAAAGCTTCTGCTACAGAAATCCGCCGGATTTTGTAAGGATGTAAATGTACTTCATTATTTCCATAACAAGCTGTCGGAGAGTAACGCCATCTATGCAGACGTTTGAAAGATTTTTTAGAATCATCTCCTTCATCAATAGCAGCAAATCTTGTGATACCTGCTCTTGGTTGAAAACAGTTTTCAGCATTGGGATGTTTCAGAACGTTATTTTTTCTAAACCAGTATTCAACTGTTAATTCTTCGGGGATGTCATGAGGACAAGGTATTAAAGAATTTTCTTGGAATGGTTCACACTGACGCCAGGGGTAAGCAAAAACTTTTTCGTGAGGATATAAAATATGATTTTTCCAAGGGAAAGATCCCTCATGTAGTAACTTTTTACTACCGATTTTGATCCCTATGTCCTGAAGAAAATTATTTTTGAAGCCAATTAGAATAATTCTTTCTCTATCTTGGGGTACACCATATTCGATAGCATTAATTAACCGCTCTGTTAATATATAGCCTGCTCCATGTAATTGTTGCTTGAGCGATTCAAAAAAGAAACGGTGTTTTGTTGTCTTCCATAAACCCTTAACGTTCTCAAATAAAAAGAAATCTGGAAGATTGCGGCAAATTAATTCTATATATGCAGCGGAAAGTTTACCATTATCTCCTACACTGCCTCTATTTTTTCCACCAATAGAAAAATCAGGGCAGGGAGGCCCACCGATGAAACCAATTATATTATGAGATTTGCGGCAGTCTTTGACTAATTCTTGAAGGTGTTGTGCTTCTTTTCCGACAATAAGTTTTGTTACATCTGCTGCTTCACCGTGATGATATCCATATTCAGGCGATCGCATTTTCAGAACTTCCCGTGAATGGCGATAGGCGGCAATGAATGGGGCGAAGATTTCATTGACATAAACAATATTAAAACCGCTGGTTTCAAAACCTAAATCTAGCAAACCGGAACCAGCAAAAAAGGAAAAAATACAAGGGCGATCGCTCATTGAATTACACTAGTACGATCAAAAAATCTTATTAATATTCAGATTCTAGGAAAATGGGTTATGTGCGTAACTTATAGAGAGAGTTAATACTAACTATCCCAATTTGGTTTGAAGAGTTGGTAAAACCTAATATACTTAGGGCTTCTACGTAAGTACCAATCAAAAAATAACAATTGAAAAACTGCTTAAATAGTAAAAAAATTTTATAGTTTCCCTAAGTATTACATCTCAAAGTTTACTCAATCTTTAAGGAAAATACCTGACAGAAAAACAGTCTGGAGTCACAATTAAATATAGGGTTTTCCAAGCCCAAATGATATTTCAGACAAATATTTGTCACTAAATAAAAAACCGGGGTACTTCGGACTAAATTTTTATGCGGATTTTAATTTACTCCTACAACTACTATCCAGAACCGATTGGTATTGCCCCACTAATGACTGAATTAGCAGAGGGACTAGTGAAACGTGGGCATGAAGTGCGTGTAGTCACCGCTATGCCCAATTACCCTGAGCGGCAAATTTACCAGGAATATCGGGGTAAATGGTATGTCAACGAATACAAAAATGGTGTTCAAATTCAACGCAGTTACGTTTGGATTCGTCCACAACCCAACCTATTAGATAGGGTGTTATTAGATGCTAGTTTCGTCGTCACTAGCTTTGTACCCGCCCTTATCGGTTGGCGCCCAGATGTGATTCTCTCAACGTCACCATCCTTGCCAAGCTGTGTACCAGTTGCTCTTTTAGGATGGTTACGTGCTTGTCCTGTGATTTTAAATCTACAAGATATATTACCAGAAGCAGCCGTCCATGTCGGTCTACTGAAAAATAAATTACTTATCCGGTTGTTTACATTATTGGAAAAATTTGCCTATAGCAGTGCCAGTAAAATTAGCGTCATCGCCGATGGGTTTGTGGACAATTTGCGAGCTAAGGGCGTAGAAGCTGAGAAAATTGTGCAAATTCCCAACTGGGTTGATGTAAATTTTATCCGCCCTTTGCCTAAAGAGGATAACCCTTTCCGCACAGCACATAATCTAGACGGCAAATTTGTAGTACTTTATTCTGGTAACATCGCCTTAACTCAAGGTTTAGAAAGCGTCATCAAAGCTGCTTCTGTATTGCGCCATATCCCAGATATTGTCTTTGTCATCGTCGGAGAGGCAAAAGGTTTACAGCGATTGCAACAGGAATGTCTAGACTGCGGCGCAGATAATGTGTTGTTACTGCCATTTCAACCCCGCAAAGATTTGCCACAAATGTTAGCAGCGGCGGATATTGGTTTAGTGGTGCAAAAGAAAAATGTTGTATCCTTCAATATGCCCTCAAAAATTCAAGTGCTACTTGCTAGTGGAGGGGCCTTAGTTGCCTCAGTCCCCGACAATGGTACGGCAGCAAGAGCCATTAGACAAAGTGGCGGCGGAGTTATCGTTCCTCCAGAAGATCCCCAAGCTTTAGCGATGGCAATTTTAGATTTGTACCAAAACCCCGAAAAAGTCAAAACTCTAGGTTATAAAAGTCGCAAATATGCCGTTGAAAACTATGCTTTTGAGCAAGCTTTAAATCAGTATGAATCCTTGTGTTACTCATTGACGGCAGAACGTGGATCAATTCAGTCCACAAGAGTTACGAAACAAGAAGTTTAATTTACAGCAGTGGGGTTGATTACACAAAATGCTAAGCTTAAAACCCTACCGATTCTGCTCCAGTTACTCTGGCTGTTGCAGCCTGATTTTCGCATCCTGTTTAGGCTGGGCTAGTACTTAAACTGCATCTACCTTGAAAACGTAGTTTTTTGAATTAGGGTAAAGCTCAAAACTCAAGCCACGACTGAATAATATACTCTCCTGATCAAACTCTAGGTTTCTAAATAGACGGGGTTTAGTAGGTAAAGGTTGTACGAATGGTACCAATATAAATGCTGCCATTACTATGATTATGTTCTGGATTCGTAATCACGAATAATCCCGGAGTTATGGCCAGATTATCCGTGACTTGAAAGTGGTAAAAAGCTTCCAGATGTAAAGATGTATCCTCATCTTTGAAGTCATCACCGAAACTATTATGAGTCACTTTGGGAGGTTGACCCACAGTAAATCCTGCAAAGCTGCCTTTTCGTCCGATATCTCTGAGAGCTAGTAGAACTGCCCATGTGAAGATCGACGCATTGGGATCTGCTGGTAAGTCTTCTGCTTTTGCATGAATAAAACCAACTCGGCCACCGAGGGTAATAACTGGGCTAAGTTGCCAAGCAACTTCTGCACCAAATGAATTAGCAACGATCGCATCTGCCTCATCATTAAATGGATCGCTGGTTAATTCGCTTCCTGTTCCCGTCTTCAAATTGTTATGAGAGTGAATATAGGTAAGGCTGAGTTCTGTTGTTTTAGTGGGTTCGAGGGTTAGTTGAGCGATCGCTGCGTAAGGGCTAGCAAAAATTCCCTTCTCTGAATTAGCTGCATTGTTGTTGATATATGCTAATGACAAATTCACAGCATCATTGAAATTATGAGAAATACCGATACCTGCCCCACCACCTTGCCGACGAATGGGATTTTCTCGCCCAAATGTAGAAATCGATCCGTCTTCACTACCGCTAAAAAGAGGATTGACACTAGGAACAAAGTCGCCTAATCCTCCTCCCGACGCATACAAAGTCATGCGGGTTTCTTTACCTAGTGGAAATCTATACTCTAGCTCATCTACTTCCATCTCATTGTCATCGTCACCATCAAATCCCAAATTTGTCATTTGAGTTCCAGTCACATCTTCTAATTCTGGTGTGTTCCTTGCTTGTAAGCGCACTTGCAATTTATCTTTTCCAGTAAAACTGCTTACGAAGCTTAGACGGACGCGATCGCTTAATACTAAATTTTCATTTATTGGTTTACTGCTGTTGGCTCTCTTTTCACCAGCAAATCCAGTTACAGCAAAGATGGCCTGTGCCTCAAGCTTAACATGGGGTGAAAACTGTTGCGTTTCTAATGCAGCAACGTTGGTTTCTAATAAAGTAACTCGTTTTTCAAGTGTTTTTAATTCTGCCGATAATTCTGAAACAGATGTAATTTTACTTAATGCATGATTATCAGCATTAGATTCACTAAAGTTATTAGGTTTATCGGGAATCGGTGTTGCAATAGCTGGAGTTATGGTACTCAAAGTGCATGAGATAATTAAACTAATTAAGCGAAATTGTCGCCAATAAGTTGAAGCTAACAATGCTTTCTCCTGAAAATTAGCAATTAGAATATAAGAATTTGAATATCAAGACGAACCGCAGAGGTGCAGAGAACGTAGAGAGAATAAGGAGATATTTTTACGAAAGATTGGGATTGTTATAGAAAATAAGAGTTTAAATCATGATACATTTCTAATATGCAAACGTTGTTCACATAGATTTAATAATTTTTCTGTAAAAGGACGACGTTCTAATAATTGTGTGCTGATGTGAATATGTCGTACCAATGTTAAGGTAATGTAAGATTCAATTGAAGTTTTAAATTCCTCGCTTGTAAGTTGAATAAATCTTTCAGTTAGGGCAGTTTCCCAATCGTGTAATGCTTCTGAATTGCCAAGGATGCGAAGGCTGTACTCTTTAATATGACCAATGAAGTTACCGATATCAATCGCCGGATTACCTTCACAATATAAATCAAGGTCGATGAGATACAAACGAGAACCATTAATAATCACTTGATCGGGATAAAAATCTCGATGGATACCACAGTGTTTTTGTTCTAAAGTATTTTTTCCTAAATGATTAGATGCTGCTAATATTTGTTCTAAGCGTTCTCTCCATTCTGGATATTCTTGGATCACCAATGGAATCCTTTCATTCAAGATTCGCAGTTCGTCAGACATAGTATGAGAACGGCGAGGAGGAATGTTAGTTTGGTGAAGTTTATGAGCAACTTCAGCAATTCGTTTTGCTAGAAAACTGGTATTGGTTTGAGTTAAGAATTGAGTAGCGATGGCTCCGCCAACGCCAGGGGCGAACGCTCCTTGAACTTTTCGCTGTAACCACATCTGCCATTCGGGGATTATCCCTACAGGTTGCGGTACTGAAATTCCATCAGCGCTATCATCTGCAAATCCTTTTTCCCACAAGGATTTTTGTAATTCATAACTATTAAAATCTGTTCCTTTAGCTCGGATTTTGCCAATTAGGGTAATGGTTTGCCCGTGATTATTCAGCAATTCATATTCAATCAAACAACGCCGCCCTGGTTTATGGCGAATGACTTGAATTTTTTGCAGTTGAGCATTTTGAACAATTGGCAAGTACTGAGTGAACCGTTGTTGTACTTCCAATGGATCAAGCGCTGCTGACAAAAATGGCATTTTGGGATCAGTTACACTATTAAAGCGATCGCTGACGAAAACAGTCATATTTATTCGCCTCTAAATATTAACTGGGCGTAAATCTAAAAACTTTTATCCTCTCTACACTTCTGCGTGAGAAAATCAACTTGTAAATAGGCAGCACCATAGGGTTATGCCATCAAAGGATTTGGCTTTTCCTCAGTTCGGATTGCAGTCTGCATTTGATACAATGCCGTATAGTGACCATTCTGTTGCATTAATTCCTGATGAGTGCCTTGTTCTAGCACCTGCCCATTTTCTATGTAAAGAATTATATCTGCGCGAGTTGCAAGATACAGATCGTGAGTAATTAAGAAGGTGGTGCGGTTTTGCGAGAGGCGTTGTAGAGCATCAACGATCGCTTTCTCGTTGCCTTGATCTAGCCCAGTTGTGGGTTCATCTAAAATCAAAATTGGAGCTTGACGAATAGCAGCACGGGCGATCGCAATTCGTTGGCGTTGTCCACCTGAAAGGGTTGCGCCTCGTTCTCCCACAAGTGTGTTGTATCCTTGGGGTAAAGCTTGAATGAAATCATCAGCATTAGCTAGACGAGTGGCTGCTTCAATTTCCGCATCTGACACGCCGGCAATACCGTAGGCAATGTTTTCTCGAATGGTGGCGGCAAATAAAAGACTGTCTTGCAAAACTACACTAATTTGTGGGCGTAATGATTCTAATGTGTACTCGCGGATATCTCGCCCATCAATCATGACTTTACCCATCGTCGGGTCATAAAGTCGTAATAATAGACTTACTAAAGTAGATTTACCACCACCTGATGTACCAACGATCGCTACTTGCTGCCCTGGTTGAATGGTTAAATTGATGTCTTCGAGCAGAACTTGTCCTGGTTCATAGGCAAAGTGAACACGATCAAAACAAACTTCACCTCGGAAAATTGGAGCCGGTATTGCATCCGGCAAATCTCGGACATCAGGTTGCTGTGATAATACATCTAAAATTCGCTCACCAGAGGCAGCAGCTTTAGCAAGTCTTCCGGTGTACTTAGCAAAGTTCTGAACCGGCTTAAAGGCATTTTTGAGATAGGTGAGAAACACCAGCACATCACCCGGTGTTAGAGCATTTCGCAATGCCAGCCAAGAGCCGTACCATAAAACAATTGCTGTTCCTAGTGCAATTACAACATCAACGGTTCGTTCGAGATGAGCCGCGAGGCGTTGGGTTTTTACGCTCTCCTTGAGGCTATGCTGATTTTGTTGAGAAAAAACTCGCGCAAAGGCATCTTGCAGTGAGAGGGCTTTGACCAATTTAATCGCAGCAATTGACTCAGCCGCCGTCGCCGCCACAGCTCCTTCTTGTTTCCGTTGCTTTAATGAGGACTCTCGAATTCGCTGACTCAGCCGATTTGTGACTAATACAAACAACGGTAGGGTAAGTAGTGCAAGTAGGGTGAGGCTGCTATTTATCCAAAACATCACGCCAATCATGCCAAACAGCGTCAGAATACTCACTACCAGTGGTAATGCTGCCGCGATCATAATTTCTTGCAGACGACTAGCATCGCTGCTCACACGAATAATTAAATCGCCGCTACGAGCCTTGGTGTGGTAAGACAAGGACAAATCTTGAAGATGACAATACAGATGATTACGCACCTCAGTTATGACTCGGCTACCTACTGTTGCTAGTCCGACGGTACTCCAATAGGCGGCAAGTGCGCGTAATCCTGTAATGGCAAGGACTGTAACTGCTGAAAATGTCAGTAATGTAACTGGTTCCAGGCGATCAATTAATGGGATATTGGTAGGTCGATCGCCTGGAATCAAAACGTAATCAAAGACAAACTTCAGGGGCCAAGGTTCCAGCACCCGTAGTCCGACATCCGCAACTAGAGCGATCGCAGCGATTAAAAGTAGTCCATACTGTTTTTGAATGTAAGGCCAGAAATAATGTAGTACTCCCCATAAACCAGGAATAACTTTTTTCTGTGGCTTTGAACGTCCCATTTATCGTCTTACCTCCACTTGGAATTGAGGCGGAGTATTTAATCCAGCTATATGCAAAATCTGTTGGGCGATCGCTTCCCAAGTGTGATTTTCCATGACCCTTTTCCGCGCCGCTTGCCCCAAAGAATGGCGCAAATGAGGCGATCGCCACAATTTTTCTAATGCCTCTGCTAAGGCGATCGCATCACCTGGTGGGCAAAGAATCCCATTCACCCCTGTGTCAATTAGCTCCAGCAATTGCCCAATACCACTAACAACTACTGGCAAACCAGCCGCCATATATTCATAAACTTTCAACGGTGAAAAGTAAAAGTCGGATTCAGCCGGATATGGTGCAACAGCAACATCCATTGCTACTAATAATTTCGGAATTTCATTAGGATTCACCGCTCCGGTGAATTTAGTATGAGAGTGTAATCCTCGTGCCAATAATTCGGCTTCGAGATTTTCCCGTTCAGGGCCATCGCCAACAATCAAAAGTTTGGCATTGGGAACTTGTTGATGCAGTTGAGAAAAAGCTGCTGTGAGAATTGGCAATCCATGCCACGGTTTCAATGTGCCGACAAATCCCACTGTAAAGGTTTCTGATTGTGTTGAAAATGCACGAGCAAAAGTAGAGAAGCGATCGGGATTTACACCATTTGGGATGACATGAATTTTGCTACTTTTGACATAATTCATTAAGTAAGTTTTCACTTCGGCTGAAACAGCAATTAGTGCAGTAGCAGCTTGAAAAACCCGGTTGGCTACCTGTTGGGCGCTGTGACAATCAATCAAGCCGCGATGTTTTGTCTGTTCTACAATCAGAGGTGAATTGACCTCTAATAATCCAGGAATTCCCATTGCTTGGGCAAATTCCATTGCGCTATAACTCCAAAGGGAATAACGCTCATAAATTAGGTCAAATGGGCCAAACCTCTGCAAATTTAAAGGAAAATCGGGATTAATCGATAAGGCAACTTGCTCTCGCACAGCCCGTTCCAGTTTTGGGATGGCTGGAAGTTGATGAACTGAAACATTAGTTAAATCTGCGGGTGGGTTTCCACCAATGCGAGTGGCAAACAATTCAACTTGGATATTTTGCTGTTGCAATGCTCGAATTACTTCTTGAACATGAATAGAGCATCCTTTTTGCCCAAATACAGGAATTCCTGGATCGGCACAGATATAGGCAATTCGCACGCTCTAAGCCTCCTGAACTACTTTTAAAGTCATGGCAGCATTTGGTTCAGCCGCATGAAATATTGCTCGTAATGCTGCGCTATTGCGATGAATGTCAAACTCAGATTCAATCAATTGTCTGGCTTGGCTTGATAATTTGACTCGCAAGGCTGGATTGGTAAGGAGTTGTTGAAGTGCGATCGCTAATTGTTCGGCATCATGTTGTGGGACAATTAATCCAGTCTGGCGATCGCGCACTAATTCAGGAATTCCAGTTAAATCTGTACTTACACATGGCGTTCCCAATGCCATCGCTTCTAGTAAAACTGTAGGCAAACCATCCCGGTTGCCATCTTGTCCGATAATATATGGAGCGGCAAACACAGCAGCTTGCTGCATCAATTGAAATACATCATTTTGAGGACGTGGGCCGACAATTTCCACAGTAGATTGCAACCCTAAATCTTGGATTTTTTGTTGCAATACAGGTTCTAATGATCCAGTACCCACAATTTGACATTGGAAATCACAATTTCTTCGCTTCAGAATTACACAAGCATCTATCAAAATAGATAACCCTTTCTTCTCAATTAATCGACTGACTGAAATAATCAATGGGGGACGATCAGCCGGGGAAGAATATTGTAATTGTCGTAAATCTAAGCCATTGTAGATACGTTGAACTCGCTTTGCGGCTGCACCATAAGTTTTTTGCAAATACTTGAGGTTATAGTCACTTACAGTCACGACAGTGGCAGCATCTTTAAGCTTGCGTTGCATATCTTCCAATTCAACGCTTTCATGAAAGATGTCTTTAGCATGAGCGGTGAAGGTGTAGGGAATGCCCGTAAAGTGAGATGCTAACCGAGCTACACTGGTTGCAACAGTGCCAAAGTGAGCGTGCAAATGGGTGATGCCTTTGAGTCGCGCTTCCCGTGCTAGCCATGCAGCTTGGTAAACAGTGCTATCTTGTTCACCTTGAGCATAAGCCAACTTTGACCAAAAATCTGGAATAACTTTGCTGGCTTCTTGTAATTCTGCCCAAAAATAGCTTGCTGCTGTGGGAGAAAGACTATTTAGGGATTCGCTCATTCGACCTTGAATTGGTTTGCGAATGTAGTTTACGCTAGCACGTACCTGGGAAATAATATTTTGAAAATGAGTGTCACACGGTGGTCTCAAAGCAAAAATTTCAATATCTAAACCAGCCGCTTCATGAGCCAAAATTTCATTAACTACGAAGGTTTCAGAATAGCGAGGATAACGTTTAAGAATGTAACCAATACGGACTGACATAATAATTCGTAATTCGTAATTCGTAATTAAGAAGGTTGTTTTTTAGGCTTCCCAATCTCCTTTCAAGAAGCTTGTTGGGATGAATGATGAGCAGACGTGAGCATTTCATTTAGGAATTGGGGAATGCGGGTAAGTCCATCAAGATCGATACAATTACGGACTTGTGGCGGCTCTCCTTCTTGCATTAACCAATCTGTTAATGCTTGAGGTTTGAGATGATGCGGGTGCAGCATATCAACTAAACCAAGTGCCTGTAAGCGTTCGGCACGGATCAACTGCTCCCGACGGGGTTTAATTCGGGGTACGATGAGCGATCGCTTTTGAAATGACAGCAATTCGCAAGTTGTGTTGTAACCACCCATAGCAATGACGCGTTCAGCCTGATTCAACAACAACGTTGGTTCAGCTAAATATTTCAAAACCTGCAAATTAGAACGTTTAGCAGCATACTTCTGAAGCCGTTGCTGTACCTCTCGCGGCATGAACGGCCCTGTCAAGATGATCCCGCTCATCCCTGCTGGTAGTTCAGCACAAGCAAATGTTTCTGCCAAACGCGCTCCATCTTGTCCGCCTCCCACCAAGCACAACACGAATCGTTCAGATGGCAAATTCAGTGATTTCAATGCCTGAACGCTATCCATATCTACGAATTTCAGGCGGTGACGCTGGTCAAGATAGCCAGTGTAGCGTAGTTTGGCTAAAGTTTTTGCATTGAAGCGATATTCCTGTGCTAGGTCATAAATGGCTGGATCACCATACACCCAAACTGCATCATAGTAGGTTTGAATCGCCTCTTCATTAGCTATTCTTTTCCAATCTCGATGCACGGATGTAGGATCATCTAACACATCTCGTAAACCTAAAATGCAGTGCGTTTTTCCTTGGGTACGCAAGTAATCTAGTGCTGGTTCTAGTTCTCTGACTGCTCCTCGCGGTACATTATCCACAATCAGAATATCGGGTTTAAAGGTTTTGATGGTGGTAAGAATAACTTGCGATCGCAGCGTAATAATTTCCTGCAATGATAGATCCAATCTTCGTGCCTGATATTGCCCATCGATATTTTTGTGCAAAGCAGGTAAAGTCAAACAATCAACCCCTGCTAGTGTTGTTATATTGCTGGCATCCTGTATTCCACTAATCATCAAAACATCAATTTCTAAGTCTGAACATCCTAAAGTTTGAGCAATCAACAAATTACGGCGCTTATGTCCCAGTCCCATTGTGTCGTGCGAATATAAAGCAATGCGCCATTTACGAGCATTGCTAGATAAACTACTAACCTCTGAAGACGCTAAATTAGTCGGCGTTCGTGCTATTTCTTTAACGTGGGGTAAAAAGTTTTTCATCTATACTCCTGACCAAGTTTTCATCTGGTGGCTGACGACTTGCAAATTTAATTAACACTTTTATTCACAGGTATATTTTTAACTATTGAGTTATTTTCCTAAATTAAAAAAATAAAAAATGTTCTGATCTTCATGGCTATTTTGTAATTAAATGCGGATATTTCCGTCACTTAATAATATTTCCCTTTGTCAAAATTAAATTTAAAGCATGGACTTAAAATGAAGCTATCGTTTTATTAACGAAATTTAAAGGCTGTTCAACAATTTATCAATCTTTCATAAATAATGCATGAAAAATTGATGAAAATTCTCTCATCAAAAACTAATTAATATATGGAAAAGCTTAATCATCATATTTAAAGGCTGATAGAAAGGAGCATCGTGAGTCCAAAAATTATTTATGTAAATAACTTTTTTTAAACACAAAATAGCTATGTAAATACTTTTACTTTTTGAGAAACACAATTACCTTTAACAGATGAATAGAAAATTTAATTAACACTACTTCTTGGCAAGTAAAAGATGAATTTAAACTATCTCAAATAAGGATGACTAAAAATGAGCAGTGTGGTAAAGCGTTTTTGCGATCGCTTGTCTGTTTTCAACGTATCTCCCTTACTTTTAGTTTGGCAGCAAGTGTTTGGAGAAGCACGCACCCGAATTTTGCTCTGGTATTTGCTGATTTTAGGAATAACGTTTCTCATTTCCATCCCGATATTTCGCTATCAACTCTACCAGCGTATTAATCAGCGTGTTCGTCAAGATATAGAAGTAAATATGATGGCTTTCAAGGCGTTGATTAAGGGCGAAAAGTTTGTTACAAAAAATAGACTCACAACTGATGACTCAGAAGAAATATTGAACGAGTCAAAACAATTTAACTCCTTACTATCTGGAGAAGAAAAAATTACTGCTCCAGCTTCTGTGGAAGATTTAATCAAGCTTTTTAAAGCTTATTTGTTGTATCGGCGGGCAGAAGATGAATCTTACTTTATCACTTTTATAGATGGTGAATTTTATAAATCTAGTCCTAGCAAACGTCCTAAGCTTTTAGCCAGAGACTCATTACTAATGAGACGGTGGGCAAAACAGACCCAACCAGAACAGGGAGAACAAGAATTTTTTGCCCCTGATGCTAGTAATATGCTTTACATGGTGGAACCCATTACTATTAATGGACAAACACGGGGAGTCTTTGTTGTTGCCTACAATACCACCGGGGAAAGGACAGAAGCTCTAAAAGCAGTCGCTGTAATTATTGAAGTTTTCAGCTTAGTGTTTGTAGTGTCGTTAATCCTTACCTGGTTAGCTGCGGGGCGGATACTGGCTCCTCTGCGGACAATTCTGACTACAGCTCATGCTATCAGTGAGTCAGATTTAACTCAGCGTTTGCCTGCGCGAGGTAATGGAGAACTGGCAGAACTGGCAAAAACATTCAATGAAATGATGGACAGACTAGAGGCAGCCTTTGCCAGCCAACGTGAATTTGTCAACGATGCTGGACACGAACTGAAAACTCCCATCACTATTGTTCGCGGACACCTAGAACTGATGGGAGATGATCCCCAAGAACAACAGGAAACCGTGGCACTAGTCATTGGAGAACTAGACCGGATGAGTCGTTTGGTCGATGATATGATTCTGCTGGCAAAAGCAGAACGCGCAGACTTTTTACAGGTAGCAACAGTAAATGTGGCAGAGTTAACCAAAGAATTATTTGTTAAAGCTCAAGCACTGGCAGAGAGGGACTGGCAACTAGACTCTGTAGCCAAAGGTCAGATTGTTGTTGACCGGCAAAGAATTACCGAAGCCGTGATGAATCTAGCCCAAAATGCTACTCAGCATACTAGGGAGAGTGATACTATTTCCATAGGTTCAGCGATCGCCAAAGGAAAGGTGCGCTTCTGGATACGCGATACAGGCGAAGGTATTCCACTGGTTGATCAAAAACGAATTTTTGAACGCTTTGCCCGATCTTCCAAAAGTCGCCGTCGTTCAGAGGGTGCTGGACTTGGGCTTTCTATCGTGCGAGCGATCGCAGAGGCTCATTTTGGACAAGTATTACTTCGTAGTCAATTAGGAACAGGTTCGATGTTTACCATTGTTTTACCCCTCGATCCCCCCAAAAAATGAGTATCTATGCCCAACATTCTCATCGTTGAAGATGAACCCCGGATTGCCTCATTTATTCAAAAAGGGTTGCGATCGCAAGGGTTCACAACAACAATTTTGACAGATGGGTTGTATGTGCTAGATGTGATGCAAAGTGGAACCTTTGACTTGTTAATTCTGGATTTAGGGTTGCCTGGAAAAGACGGATTTCAAGTACTTGAAGAACTGCGCGGACAGGGAGAAGACATACCTGTAATTATCCTCTCTGCTAGAAGTGATATTCACGACAAGGTTGCTGGGCTAGAAGGAGGTGCAGATGATTATGTTACCAAACCCTTCCGATTTGAAGAACTGTTGGCGCGGGTAAGGTTACGGTTGCGAAGTACTAGACCTGCCAGAGATGCCCAAGAGTTTGTCCTCAAAGCTGGTAATATGGAGCTTAATTTGCGAACTCGACAGGTGAAAATAGGCGATCGCTTAATAGAACTACCTGCTCGTGAATTTGCTATGGCAGAAATGTTTTGCCGCCATCCGGGGCAAGTCATCAGTCGAGAACAACTCCTTGATTACGTTTGGGGTTACGACTACAACCCAGGTTCTAATATTGTCGATGTGTATGTCGGTTATCTCCGTAAAAAACTAGGCAGCAAACTGATTGAAACAGTTAGAGGTATGGGTTATCGCTTGCGAACGTAGTAATGAGTGCTGTTAGCGGTAGCGGGGCGTTTAGCCCGTGCTGAGTTTATAGTAAAAAATTCTCCCCCTTGTCCCAATACGCTTTTTTCTCCCCCTGCCTCCCCTGCCTCCCCTGCCTCCCCTGCTCCCCCTCCCCCCTACTGGAACGCATTCAAGTTCATCAAGGTCGTGATTGATTATGAAACAGCATCACAACTTCGATGATCTGGCTTTTGGTCGATCAAATAGCTCTTTGCAATCAAATAACTCCAGTCCAAACACAAGCAATTCTAGATACTGGTTCAGCCATCTCAAAGTTGGTCAAAAGATTGGCATTGGATATGCGCTAATTGTAAGTATTGCTGTACTGGGAACTAGCATAGGGTTTCTAATTGCAGATTATTACCAGCGACAAGCACAGAAGCGCGAAGAAGCGGCGATTGAAGAGTTATATCAGATGTACCAACTCAAAACCAGTGTGTTTCGTGTTCGTACCAACCAACACAAGCTGATTTTGTACATGGATCAACCAAAAAAATGGCTAGAACAATATAATTTGTTACTTAACTATGTTGAGCAAGCTAGACAAGTTTGGTTTGAGTTCAAAACTAACTACAGTATTGAGAACCTCACCATATATGATTCTGTAATTGAACAAGAAGCTGTTCATCGCTTGTTGCAGACCCACAAAGGCTTTGATACTTACTTACAGCGCACAGAGGTTCTGTTTAACGATCGCAATCCCAATAAATTATCACCAAACGAAATTAGGACAGCACAAACTCAACTATTCAATTTCATGCATAGCTCATCAATTTTTATGATTGATGATTTTCTCGATGACATCACCAACCTTGTTGAAGTCATCGCCGAGGAGTATCAGCAAGCAAATTGGGAACTGCGAAGGGCAGAAAAATTACGTCTAAATATTATTTTAGGCAGCCTGTTAGTGTCGATTGCGATCGCCACATTATTAGCAATTTTCACTAGTCAGGCCATTGCCCGTCCTATTCAAGCTGTTACCCATGTTGCTCAACAGGTTACAGAAGAATCTAATTTTGATTTACAAGCACCCGTAACAACTAATGATGAAGTTGGGATCTTGGCTAATTCGCTCAATCGTTTAATTTTGGAAGTTCAGCAACTTATCACAGTCCAAAATGATGCTAACGAACAGCTAGAAGTATACAACCAGGTACTAGAAGAGAAAGTACGCGAACGAACACGGGAGTTAAATGAGAAAAATCTCAGCTTAAAGATGGCATTAGAGGAATTGCAACGTACTCAAGTTCAACTCGCAGAAACTGAGGAAAATGGCGATAAAAGCTGAAAAATAAATCTTTTTACCCAGAAATAGCCTATATATAACCCCAAATAGTCAATTAATCCTCACTGGGGCAACACTATATTTCACCAGAAATCCTTGCTAAAAAGCCATTGGTTAATTTATCACTACAGAATAGCCATCCGCAACTGCTAATTGCTATTGTCAAAATTCTAAGCAGTGAATTATCAAACTAGACCCCATAGGCTCCCGTTTTTTTGTTAGTATTCAAAAAAACCTATTGACACATTTTCAGATCAATTGTTTGTGATTTGTAAGTAAATGTAAACAATTGTTTCCAAAGAAAAAAAGCACCTGAGGTTTAATGACTGATTATTTCCAAGGAAATTTCCCATTACAATCCGTCCCACTGACGAAGAGTGTGGTTAAGAGCCACGCCCATACCGAAGAGGAAAGCGGAAAATTAGCTGCAACGATAGCAGAAGCTGGATCAGACCGCAAAGCAGGTGAGATTATATTGCTAAAGGTAGCAGAGGTATCTTACCTAGCGGATTACTTTGTGATGATGACTGGCTATTCTAGGGTACAAGTCAGAGCGATCGCTCAAGCAATAGAAGGAAAAGTCGAAACTGAGTTGCAACGTCGTCCCATAAGGACAGAAGGAAAAATTGAGGGGAGTTGGGTATTACAAGACTACGGTGATGTGATCGTTCACATTATGATGCCCAAAGAACGGGAGTTTTATAATTTAGAAGCGTTCTGGATTCATGCAGAACGTATTTCCCTTCCAGAATCTGATGAGGGTGAAGGTAAGCCAACATGATTAGGTCTTCGGTTTCAAATTGCCCAGTTCCCATAGACCAACAACCGCTCAATGAGTACCAAGAGTTAAAAACTTCCTGGCTATTTCGTGATAGCACTTTAGATTTGCGCGAATATATCACGAAAATAGCTTGGATTTGGGGTTTATCTTGGCTGATCGCAGCACCAGTGGCAGCAGCAAGTTTTCCTCCCCACAAGTATATTGCACATTTTATCCTTTGTGGTGCAGCAGCAGCCAGTGTCGGGGTCGTACTGGCACTGGTAAGATTATACTTAGGCTGGTTCTACGTATGCGATCGCCTTTGTAGTCCCACAGTATTTTATGAAGAGTCCGGCTGGTACGACGGTCAAACTTGGACTAAACCAGAGGAAGTTCTCAACCGCGATCGCTTAATTGTTGCATACGAAATTAAACCCATTCTGCGGCGGTTACAATTTACCTTCGCTGGCTTGGCGGGAATGTACGTTACTGGTACTATAGTTTGGCATTTGTTTTAAAAAGTTATTAGTCATTGGTCATTAGTCATTAGCTAAGGACTAATGACCAATGACTAATGACTAATTTAATTAAAAAAGGTAATAAATATAAACCCATGACAATGGGAAAACGAACTCAAGCCGCAGCACTGGAAGTCCGGTTGCTGCGGGAAGGTATTATTGAATCCAGGCATATAGTTCAAGCTGTTGTCTGTGACGAACGAGGACGGGTTCTAACCGTTGCCGGAAATTCTGAAACTGCTGCATTTATCCGTTCAGCGCTCAAACCATTTCAGGCACTTGCTGTCACCACCACAGGTACACTGGAACGCTATCAACTCAGCGATCGCGACTTAGCAATTATCACAAGTTCCCATAAAGGAAGAATAGATCAAGTCCGACAGGTATTTAACATCCTTTGGCGGGCCGATCTTGACCCAACTATACTCCAGTGTCCAATTCCTGAAGATAAGCGGAGTCCTCTGGAATACAATTGCTCTGGAAAACATGCGGGAATGTTAGCTGTTTGTCAGCAACGCCATTGGCCCTTGAATAACTACTTAGATCGCAAGCATCCAATACAGCAGTTAATTTTAGGCAAAGTTGCAGAGTTGCTACGAATGCCAGCAGCAGAATTTATCAGCGCTCATGATGACTGTGGCGCACCAACTTATCTGATGCAACTCGGTCACATGGCATCTTTATATGCACTGTTAGCCTCTAGTACCAACTTGGATATGGAGCGGATTGTCCGTGCGATGACTCATCACCCCGCAATGGTCGCAGGAGATGGAGAATTTGATACGGAACTAATGCGCTTAACTCCAGGAGAACTAGTCAGCAAAACTGGTGCCGAAGGAGTGCAGTGCATTGGTAGACTCGGTGAAGGCTTGGGATTGGCAATCAAAGTCATGGATGGGGCAAAACGGGCAAAATATGCCGTTGCTATTCACTTACTCCAACAAATGGGTTGGATTAGTCCCAGCGCCGCCGAAAGCCTCTCAGAAAAGTTTGTCACCTTGGGAAAATACAAGCGTTTAGAAGTAATTGGAGAATTATCGTTTTTGTAGTTGCCAAACTCTCGACTATAGGTTATTATAAATAAGTCGAGAGCAACGCGGGATAGAGCAGCCTGGTAGCTCGTCGGGCTCATAACCCGAAGGTCAGTGGTTCAAATCCACTTCCCGCCACCAAATAAAATATAAAACAAAACCCTACAATCAGTAAAGATTGCAGGGTTTTGTTTTATTTTGATCTATTCTGGAAGAAATAGCCATCCAAAAAGCGCGGAGAATCATGGTTGTGAAGTTGCAGCGACCAATTTTAGTGGGAGGATTGGGACTTTCCTTTTCCCTGTGGATGTTGGACAGTTGGCACGATTCTATAGTGCAGGTGGGTGAGTTCGGTTTGTTGAGTGCCTTAGCTGTTGGCGGTGGTTTGTGGTTATTCCAGAAAAATCGCCCCAAAGACAGTTTAGAGCAGCTAGATGGTATGGTGGTGGATCGAGCGACTGTGGAAAGTGCGATCGCTAAAACTGAAACTGTAATTAACCAACTAGCACAAGAAGCAGAAAACCATCCAGCCTTAGAGACACTCAGAGAACAAGTTGCCCAATTGTTGCTGGAATTAGACAGAGAAAAAATTAAAGTAGCTGTGACTGGCGGGAAATCCGTGGGTAAAAGCACTTTAATTCAAGTGCTAGAGCAAAAAAATCTAGAGACACAAAATTTCGTATCTCTACAAGAGACAGCACCTTTATTTAGAGAAGTCGGTGAAAATTCAGATGCGGCTATTTTGGCAGAAGTAGCAAAATCTGATTTTGTCCTATTTCTGACAAACGGTGATTTGACAGACTCAGAATTTCAAACTTTACAGCAGTTAAAGGCAGCAAATCAGCCTAGTATGCTGGTTTTCAACAAACAAGACCAGTATTTAACCGATGAAAGCGCCAACATCTTGCTGTCTTTGAAACAGCGGATGCAGGGAAATGTAGTTGCAACTGCGGCCTCTCCCATTGCCATCAAAGTCCGAAAGCATGAGGCTGATGGTTCTGTGCAAGAGTGGATGGAGCAACCAGCAGCTGATATTCAGCAGTTAACTCAGCAGTTGGGTGAAGTTTTGGCACAGCAAGGACAACGGCTAGTTTGGGTGACAACCATGAGGAAAGCCGGATTGTTGAAAGCTGAGGCGAAAAATTGGCTAAATGGAATCAGACGCGATCGCGCCACCCCAATTATTGAACAATATCAGTGGATAGCTGCTGCCGCTGCCTTTGCTAACCCTGTACCAGCCTTTGATATCCTGGCAACTGCGGCAATTAATGCTCAAATGGTAATGGATTTGGGTAATATCTATCAGCAAAAATTTTCCCTAGAACAGGCACAAACCGTAGCTGGAACAATGGGAAATTTGATGCTGAAATTGGGTTTAGTTGAACTTTCTACAAAGGCTATTAGTACTGTTCTGAAAAGTAATGCCGTTACCTTTGTTGCTGGTGGCGTAGTGCAGGGAGTAAGTGCAGCTTATCTGACTAGAGTCGCAGGGTTAAGTCTAGTTGAGTATTTCCAACAGCAGGAAATAGCGATAGATTCTGGAACTGGTTTGAATTTGGAGAATTTGCGGCAAACATTGCAAAAGGTATTTCAGCAAAATCAGCAGATTGGTTTTTTGCAGGGGTTTGTTAAGCAAGGCATGAAGCGTTTGTTGCCAGAAGTGCAGCAGGTTGAAGTAGTTAGTGTTCAGAAGGCAATGGGATAATCTCATACACAGGATTACCAAATTTGAGATTTTGAATTTTGGATTTTGGATTGAATGATTCAAAATCCAAAATTGGTTTCAATCCCTGATTTTAATAGTAGATAAAAATACATAAACATCTTTGTTTTAATCAAGAGAATTCATCTCTGGGATCGGTCTAAAATTTCAAATCTAAACTTAGCTGACCTGAAGGGGTGACAAAGGGCCTAAAGCCAAGGAAATATAAGAGTGTGACCGTTTTGGGGTAAAAAAAGATAGGTCAGGTATTCTCAACAAGACCTATCAAATGATAATGTTACCTAAATTCTACCAAAACTGCTTTCAGAATCTACTGACACCCACACAGTACAAGATGTTGGAAATCTTGCTGATGCTGTTGCAATTTCATAAAACTGTGACGATTGAGAAGTTGGCAACAGTATTTCCCCAACCAATAAAATTTGAAAGTCGGCGGCGGAGTATACAAAGATTTTTATTGTTGCCGCAGTTATCAATTCAATACCTCTGGTTTCCATTAATCAAACGATGGGTAAAAAACAGCCGACCACCTTTAAAGAAACAACTGATATAAGCCAAAGATAGAACCCAGTGGCGCTGTGAAAATGTGTTCGTAATTAGTTTGATTGAACAAAAAAGAGCAATACCTGTTTACTGGCTATTGTTACCAAAAAAAGGATGTAGCAATCTGGGTGAGCAGAAAAAGTTAATTCGACCATTGTTGCGATTATTTAAGGGATATCAAATCTTGGTGCTAGGTGATAGGGAGTTTCATAGTATAAAATTAGCGAATTGGTTACATTACAAGGGAATTGACTTTGTGCTGCGTCAAAAACAAGGTACTTATATTCGACAAGAAAATAAATCATATCAACGGTTACAATCTTTAGGATTAAATCCGGGGATTTCTTTCTTTTTAGAGGGGATTCAAGCTACTAAACAGAAGGGTTTTGCTAAATTTAATATTGCTGGATATTACAAGCGTAAATATCGGGGTAAAGTTGAGCCTACTGGCTGGTTTTTACTGACTAATCTTGATAATCTTTCAAAGGCTATTAAAGTATTTAAGTTACGAAGTGGCATTGAAGCAATGTTCAAAGATTGCAAGACTGGTGGCTATAATCTCGAATCTACTTCTGCTGATGGTCAACGGTTAATGGCACTGATTTTACTAATTGCTATTGCCTATACTTGTGCTATTTTAGCTGGTCGGAATTCTCGCTCATTAGGAATGCAAAAATATGTTGGTCGTCTAAAAGAATTACGGCGATTACATCGCCGACACAGCGCCTTTTGGGTTGGTTTATATGGTCAATTATGGGTAGGGGCGATGGAGTTTTGGGCTGATTTAGCTCATAATTTGATGCGCTTAAAGCCCAGCAAACTCCCCCATTTTCAACAAGGACTACGTGCTATGTCTCTTATCCAGTCTGCTTTGTAGCTTCTTTGTCACCCCGTCAGTTAGCTGACACTTGCGTGATGTTATAAGTAAACCTAAAATTTACCCAAGCCTATTTCAGGCTTGGGTGTATTTAAGAATATCGTGAGAGTTGCGAGTTCTCAAAAAATTGTGAATAAGGATAATTAGCTAAACAGCACCACTGTTTCTATTAAACAGAATAGCTATAGTTTTGAAAATTAGCTTTAAATCGTACACTAAACTCCAATTTTTTTGATACTGCAAATCCAGACGAATTACATCTTCAAAACTACGGACTGTAGAACGTCCATTTACTTGCCATTCGCCAGTCATGCCGGGTTTTACATCTAAACGTTGCCACTCTGGTACTTCATAGCGTTCGACTTCATCAGGTGTAGGTGGTCTAGTGCCTACTAAACTCATCTCTCCTTTGAGGACGTTCCAAAATTGGGGTAATTCATCAAGACTAGTTCGCCGTAAAAAGCGTCCTACCTTAGTAATTCTGGGGTCATTTTCATTCTTGAAAAAAGCACCTTGCACTTGGTTCTTGACTTGGGATTTCTTCGCTTCTGCATCCACACACATAGAGCGGAATTTCCAAATTTTAAACCGCTTACCCATCCAACCACAACGGGTTTGACTAAAGAAAATGGGGCCGGGATCGTTAACTTGAATAGCGATCGCAATTGGAATAAATAAAATTCCTGTAATTAATAAACCGATCGCTGACCCGACAATATCTAAGAACCGTTTCATCCAAGATGCCATAGAAGGGTGAGTAGTGGGTAACTGCTCTACTTTACGGGAAGTTGTCTTCCGATTATCTACTACGTCATCTTGTTCTATTAACGACCCATCCTCCACAAGTTCTAGAGGAAAAACCTGATCCAACCCTGTGAGTTTTAGAACTGCCATGACTTGAGGTGTTACATTCCGCAGTGTTAATGTAATATCCTTAGCCTGAGCATATTTAAAATTACTTACCAGGGCACCTAAACCACTACTATCGATAAAAGTAGTTTGGTGAAAATCAATGATGATTTGCTTGGGATGTGAATTGGGCCCAATTAAGCCTTGGCAGGTTTGCTTAAAGCCTAAAGCCTCCAGCACGCTCAACCGCGTCGGCACCTGCACTATAGCAATGTCGTTTAGGGAATTAACTGGAAAATCGACCTCTGTCGGTTGGCTAGTCATGAAGCTCTGCACTTTCGTTGCCATGTATAATGTAATATGCCAAACATTAGTTTGTCCTACAAAATTACTTAACCTAATATCGGAATTGGTGGTAATCAGGACTAACTGCTATTTACCGAGGCTGAGATTGGAGATCGCTAGCGACGATTCACAATAGAACAAGAAGCCAAAAAACATCCTTGCTGTTGTGCCGACGCAGCGCGATCGCGTTGCTCTCATCAAATGATTTCTAAAAATACGGTTACACCTACCGCACGCCTGATTGAGGTCTTTTCTGCCATTCAAGGGGAAGGACTGAATGTAGGGACACGTCAGATATTTATTCGTTTTGCTTTGTGTGATTTGCGCTGTCACTTTTGTGATAGTGCCCACACTTGGAGTGCACCTACAACTTGTCGGATAGAGCGATCGCCTGGATTGCGCGACTTTGAAATCCACTCTAACCCTGTCCCATTACCCATATTAATCGAATGGGTGGAACAGCAAAATCTGCCTTGTCTACACGATAGCATTAGCTTAACTGGCGGCGAACCACTTCTTCATGCCTCATTTCTAACGCAGTTTCTACCACAAGTGCGAGCCATAACTGGTCTACCTATATACTTAGAAACTGGCGGACATCGCCCAGAACAACTAGCAATGATTATCCCATACTTAGACTCTGTAGGTATGGATTTAAAATTGCCCAGTGTTAGCGGCGAAAGTCATTGGCAAGAACATAGTAAATTTCTCCAGTTATGTCATGATTCATATTTAAATGTTTTTGTCAAGATAATTGTGTCTCAAAACACAGATCCCGCCGAGTTGGAACGTTCAGCTTTGTTGGTGGCAGAGGTTAGTCCAGATATCTCAGTATTTTTACAACCTGTTACGCCTTTGGCAGTATCAGAACAATTTTCTCCGGTACCTGTACTTGCGCCTTCGAGCGATCGAGTTTTGACGTGGCAAGCTTTGATGAAGGGGTTTGTCAAGCACGTGCGCGTGATCCCCCAGACGCATAAAATGCTGAACCAGTTGTAAAATTTTAGTTTGATAAAGATGTAGTCAAGAAAAAAGTAAGATTGTATGAAATGGTAATTGGGCTGTTGCCACTAATTAGGGAGGCAGCTGCCCCCTTAGTAGGCAGTCTAATGAGCCAAATCAAAAGACCACTAAGAGGTTTTATTACGTAAAATCTTGCCTCCCTGACTCAAAGAGAAACTTGAACTTTAGTTCAAGGCAGAGAGAGGTTTGTCAAACTCACGTTGATTTAGGTTTTTTGGGGTAGGCAATACCCACCCAACCTAATTTCTGGTTGCTATAGTGCACCCTCATCTGGAGTTTTGGATTTAGCTTTTGCCTTATTGGCACTGCGTTTGAGGGCAGAGAGTCTTGCTTCGTATCTCGCTCGTTGGCGCTTGCTAGGAGTATTATCAATCAGGGTTTTCAAGGCGCTACCAAGACTCTTGTAGGCATTGGGGAGACTATAACCAAAACGAGTTGCTAAAGCGATCGCTTTCTCATCAGCATTGAGCAATTCTCTTAGTTGCTTTTCCCCATTATTCTTTTGGTACAGTCGCCAGCCTGACACGCCACAAAGCGACAAAGCTAACACCAGCAGTAATCCATCTTGTACCCACAATTCCCCTACAGCACCACCTAAACCGATGGCTAGTGCTGCCATTTCCCAACCATCTTTAGGAATTGTGTCATTTTGAACGCGAGCAACCTCATGCCAGAACAGCAGATTACGCTGATCCATTGCGAGGGCATCCCATTTCACTAAATCAATTTGAATTTCTACCTGGTCTTTCCCAATTTCTTCGCAGCGAACCAGGGGTGGATTGACCTCAGTTGTGCCTTCAACCGTGACCCAGCTTTGCAGTTCTGGTGGTAGTAAAGCTTTCAACCGCCGGAGTTCGCTCATTTCCGCTTTGGCAGAGGAGGTTGCATAGGATGTCATAATATCCAGCCCCAGAAAATTTCAGTATATAGTGAGGGTATCACTTTGGAGTATAGCTATTTAAGTAACGATCCGTCTCACTCACTAGGAAAAGTTCCTCGCTTTTTTCGTGCTTCCATTGCTTTTTCTAGTAAATCTAACAATCCTGGGGCTTCTTCTTGGATACTGAGTAATAGTCTTTCCCCAAGTTCTATATTCCCCGGATCGAGTCCTGTTGCCATCACTTCTGTCAAGCGAGGTATTGCTATGCCATCCACAATCTGAATTAATCCACTCAGACAACGGTGAAATTGTTTTTCTGTAAGAATCGAGTCTTCTAAAGGAAACTCAATAATGGCACGAATTTCACCATCGGATGGGTCATACTCCCATTGCAACATTTTGGTTTCCCAGGAAATGGCAAGCATTGTTTGGAGGATAGCTGCCTTGTGAGGATGGTCTTGGATTCCTCCCAGAACTTGAGGGGCAAATACCCGGAAAAATTTTCCTTCTTCATCCAGTTGGACAACTATTAGGAAATCTTCTAGATTATCAGCCTCTACACCTGTTATAATTCGGTCTTCTTCATCATCAAAACGGTAGTCCCAACCAAGGTTGTCTAAATAGTTGGCAATCTGTTTGAGGTTAGCTCCCATAAAAGCCTCATAAGGAACGTGGAGCAGTTGTTACCAGACCTAGTTTAACCTGCTAGGGGTATTTGTTTGGGTTGGTGTGGATACTTCTAATCCCATAGAAATATGCAATTAAGTTATTGGGCATGGGTCATGGGGCATGGGGCATTGAAGATGAGAAAAATAGAAGATCGTTCGGCGCTATGAATGATATTTTTTGAATGACTCTTGCTCATTATTTAAGAAGCAATAATTACTAGTGTCCAAATCTTAGCCAGTGAAATATATAGCACTAACTTGCTTAAATTTTAATATTATTTTCTAGTCTAAATGAATGTCTTGTTAGATTAAGCATGGTGGCAGGATTTGTAATCAAATTTGAAAGTTGAAGCCAAGTTGAAATAATTTCTACCTACATAGCATCTGAGGCTTTTGAGAATATACATAAAACTTCAACTACTGCTTTTAAAAAACGAATAAGTATAGCATAGAGGCTGGTACAGTTTTATATTAAAAGCAACAAATTATTTTCACGAAACGATTGTATTGAACAATGCATTTCTAATTATCGAGTATCAATGAAGTTTATACGTAAATCAGGATTGATTCTAGCGATCGCACCTCTAGTTTTTGTTATAAATTTTCTAAAACCTCTGCGCTACTTTGCGCCTCTCTGCGTTTATATATTTATAGAGAATTGAAACTTATAAAATATCAAAAAGATGGAACTGCGACATCTGCGCTACTTTATTGCTGTAGCTGAAGAACTGCACTTTAGTAGAGCCGCCGAGCGATTGCACATCGCTCAACCGCCCTTAAGCCAGCAAATTCAGCAATTAGAGACGCAATTGGGAGTAGAACTATTTCACCGTAAAACCAAACGACAAGTACAACTAACAGAAGCAGGGGAAGTTTTTTTGCAAGAAGCTTATCAACTTTTAGCTCAACTCCAAAAAGCAATTGAGCTAACCCAAAAAACGGGAAGAGGTGAAAAGGGACAATTACGAATTGGGTTTACCAGTTTGGTAACTTACGATTTGCTTCCTGTGATTTTGCGGCGGTTTAGAGAACAGTTTCCAGAAGTAGAGTTGGTATTGCAAGAATTAACCACAACTCAGCAAGAGCAAGCGCTACAGAATCGACATATCCATGTAGGTTTTGCCCATCCGCCCTTAGAAGACAACACACTCAATCAAGAATGCATTCAACAAGAAGCTTTAATTGTCGCTATGTTGGAAACTCATTCTTTAGCTGAACAAGAAAAGATTTCAGTGCGATCGCTAGTAAACGAAAACTTTATCATGTTCCCTCGCCATTTGGGGCCTGGACTTTACGATCAAATCGTAAGTCTTTGTCAGCAAGGAGACTTCAGCCCAAAAGTAACTCAAGAAGCGATTCAGATGCAGACGATTATCGGATTGGTTTCAGCAGGAATGGGGATTGCGATCGCACCGTCTTCATTGCAAAATCTTCAGAGAACTGGTGTAGTTTATCGTACTCTAGAGGAGAAAACACCATTAGTAGAAACGGCTATAGTGTGGCGAGAAGAAGATATGACACCTGTACTAAGGGAATTTCTACAAGTTGTCAGGAGTATCTGTTGAGAAATGACGATCCTCTTCTGGCAAAGATGCTATGCAAAATAACAAAACATTTAAACTTTGTATTTAGAAATATAGTTTTTTTAAGTAAAAAATTAATAATAGATGCTACTTACTCAACCCAATTTTTACTACTCACTAAAATTTTAGTAAAGAGTCCTTCATTCTCATAAGCTGCTTTGGGGCTGCAAATAAATAGATATATTGAGAATGATAAGGCCATCTCGCCCAACCACCCCAATCCATAAAGCGAACCCATAAAGTTGTTGGTGAACACGTACCTACTTCCAGAGGGAACCTCCAAATATCCCTATTTAAAGTAAGCTCTGGATGAGTTGGTGCAAAAGTATCTTGAGCATCCCATTCAATGATTCCGTCTTCACCCCATGATGTACCATCAAATTCTGCTTTAAATGGTTGAGCTATCCCTTGCAAAATAGAATTGTTATGTTCCCTCTGTGAATTTGCCAAAGGTACATCGGGTACTGCAATAGCAATAAATGCTGCCTTTTGAGACGCTATTAGAGCATGAAATTGACCTATAATGTAACCAGAAGTTAAGGCATCTCCGCTTACATATTCTTGGAGAAACAAGTCTTTATAAGAGATTTGACTGGGATGCCCTTCATCAATTAAGTAATTACTTGCATTTTTGTAGAAAGTAAAGCATATTGGAAACCAATCTGGATTTTGCTCTACAATTTCATAAATTTTAAGCTTAATGGTTTCTGATAGAGACAAGTTTGACCTCAAAAATATTTAGTAAAAATTTGAGTTATTTATATAGTACTTATGTACCAAAAAGATAATAACATAGTTATTTAAATTTAGGGTAGATGCCCAAAAAAATCAGAGAGTTAAAAACTATTTTGTTGAAGGCTGGGTTTGTCTACCGTTCTGTTAAAGGTAGTCATACGTTCTGGACTCACCTATTGATACCTAATGAACCAGTTACTATTGCTGGAAAAGATGGAGACGATGCACCTCGATACTTAGAAAAACAAGTTAATCGTGTTTTGAAGCAACTAAGAGAAATAGAGGAAGAATAATGAACGATCGCTATAGTATGGTAATTCAATGGTCAGATGAAGATAATTGCTACTTAGTACACTTACCGGAATTCCCTTGGCAGCAATTCCACACTCATGGTAAGAGTTATGAAGAAGCCGCTAAACACGGGCAAGAGGTAATTGAATCTCTGATTGAATGGTATGAAGAGCAAGGAAAACCTTTGCCAGAGCCAATTACTTTTCCTCAAAAACCGTTAAAAGTGGCTTAAATATTTTTAAGATACAGGGCATCGCACCTTACCCCAATTGCTCAACATCAGCACTTTCGCCTTCCGACTCAACAGGCTCAAACTTCACCTTGTTGTATAAATCTTGTAGAGAAATCTCAAATGGTACGGTTACAAGTGCGATCGCTTCATCTTCTTCATCATATTCACGAAGCGTCCATTGCTTTTTCCCAGTTTTGGAAAATTGATCTACATGAATCCGAGTTTGGTCAATTAATAGGTATTCTTGGAAAGTGGAAATAGTTCGGTAAGCCTGAAATTTATCTTCGCGATCGTAGCCTTTAGTAGATTTTGATAAAACCTCAACAATAATCTGTGGATTTAGAATTATATCCTTTCGGTTGTTAAAAAACTCTGGTTCACCCGCCAGAATCATCACATCTGGATAGGTATAGGTACGCTTTTGGAGTATCCATAGACGAATATCACCCATAAAAACCCGGTAGTTCTGCTTTTTAAAAGCGAAATTTAACTCAGTACTTAAGTTGAGTGCTATTTGATTATGATTTACTGTTCCACCCGCCATAGGAATTATTTGCCCATCAATGTATTCACTTTTGTAGTCAGCAACTTCTTCTAGCTCTAAATATTCCTCTGGGGTATAGTATCGCTGTTGTGTTATTTGCATAATTTGATCGGGTAGCAATGTTTAACGATACGGAGTGTCTAGTGACCCATATTTACTGAACAGTTTAACGTGGTTAGATAGAGATGTTATGTGCTTTCTACAAAGTGAGCGTAGGCGCAGCCCAACCTAGGCATCGCTATCTAAAACAAAGTCTACTAGCTTCTTTTCCTATTGATAACCAGCGGCTTGTAAGAGAAACAACTTGGCATAACGTCCTCCTAGCTGTAACAGTTCTTCGTGAGTTCCCTGTTCTATAACTTCGCCGTTTTCTATAACTAGAATTTTGTCAGCCATTCGTACCGTCGAGAAGCGATGGGAAATCAAAAGTACCATCTGATTTTGAGTAATAGCGCGAAAATGATTGAAAATCTCAAACTCAGCTTGGGCATCTATTGCCGATGTTGGTTCATCTAACACCAAGATATCTGCTTGCGATCGCATAAAAGCACGAGACAAAGCAATTTTCTGCCACTGTCCCCCAGAAAGTTCTTGTCCTCCTTTAAACCAACGACCAAGTTGAGTCTGAAAGCTTTGGGGTAATTGGTCAATAAAAGATTGGGCCATGCCTTTTTCAGCAGCAGTTTTCCACTGTGTTTTGTTTTCAAGATGTTCTACATCGCCCACGCCAATATTCTCTCCCACAGTAAACTGGTAGCGGACAAAGTTCTGAAAAATCACACCAACGCGACGCCGCAACACATCCACATCCCATTCCTGCAAATCCAACCCATCTAAGAAAATTCGCCCTGAGTCTGGCGTGTAGAGTCGGGTAAGTAGTTTGATTAAGGTAGTTTTACCGGAACCGTTTTCACCCACAATTGCCAGTTTTTCTCTGGGTTTAAGATGCAGCGAAATATTTCTCAATGCTGGCTTGGAACTTCCCGGATAAGTAAATGAGACATTCTCAAAACGGATACCATCTTGGGGATTTAAACCAATGGTTGCCTTACCCCAAGATTTTGGTACTTCTTCTTCCAGAAAATCGTAGAGATTTGATAGATATAGGTTGTCTTCATACATCCCTCCAATAGAAGTGAGGGCATTGGAAAAAGTAGATTGCCCTTGGCGAAAAACGGTGAGATACATTGTCATATCTCCCAAAGAAATCTTACCTAGCACTGTTTCCAACACAATCCAAGCATAAGCTAGGTAAAAAGCACCTGTACTGACCAAACTCAAGAGATATCCCCAAAGTCCTCGCCGCAGAGTTAAATCGCGGTCTTCACCATAGAGTTGTTCAAATAGACTACGATAACGTCCTAGCAGCATTTCTCCCAACTGGTAGAGTTTGACTTCTGTGACAAAATCTTCTCTTGCTAATAGATTTTCTAAGTAGTGCTGTTGACGGGTTTCTGCCGCACGCCAACTAAATAAGCGAAAGGCTTCTCCAGCAAATTTTGTTTCGGCAATAAATACAGGCATAGCTGCCAAAATCAGCACTACCACCGCCCAAACTGAGAAATTTACTAGCAAAATACCGTAAGTAATCAGGGAAAGGGCATTTTGCACCAACCCAAAGGTGCGGTTTACTAACGAAAGGGGACGAACCGATGCTTCTCGTCGGGCATTGGTCAATTTGTCATAAAATTCTGAGTCTTCAAATTGCCTAAGATCCAGTGTCAGCGCCTTTTCTAAGATGAGTACATTTACTCGCTGACCCATTAGCGCCCGCAATAACGACTGACAAATGATGATTCCTCGCTGACTGCCTGCTAGTAAAATTACAGCGATCGCTTCTAATCCTACATAAAATAGCGAGGGATAAATATTGACAGAACCATTGCTTTGTGAGTTCACTTGAGATGCAAATACCACTGCATCAACAATTAATTTACTGATGTAGGATATCGCCGCCGGTAAAAGACCAGCCACCAAAGTTAGACTAGCCAGAAAAATAGTAAGCGATCGGCTAGTAGTCCATACTAAGCTTACAGCCCGTCCACTGTAGCGGAAAACTGTCAGTGATTGACGTAGGATATTTCTTTTTTTTTAATTTTCATCTTTTTTTGGCGAGATACCCCAGCTTGGGCGGATCTTCCTGACTCTATTAATCTTTATATAATTTTAACAATAAAGAACTCAGAACTCAGGAGCCAGAAGTCAGAATTACGAGACGGATATTCTAAATTCTGAATTCTATTAACATTTTTATCCCCACAATCTCCGACCTGCTTTCCCACTTAATTTTTGGTGAGTATCTTCTAACAAAGCTGGAATATCTAACTTTTCTGGACAGCGAGGCAAACAGTCACCACATTCTGTACAACGGTTGCCTTTCATTCCAGGGAACCAGTGACCGGCATTTTCAAACATTCCGTAACGATATTGACCATAGTCTTTCATATCGTATGCCACGGCGAGATTACGTAACCGCAATACCTCTGGAATATTGATATTTTCTGGACAGGGTAAACAAGCATAACACTGACTACAATTATCAGTTTCCAAAGCAAGTTTTTGGTGATTTTCTAACCGCCAGAAAGTGGAAATTTCTGCTGATGTTAACTCTCCATCATGGTCAGCAATTTGCAAAGGTTCTCTTAATTCACCTGGGTTAGCTGGCCCTATACTCAAAGTAGTAATACGGCGATCGGCAAGTAAAAATCTATAATTCAGTTCTAAGGGTGAATACGGAGAACACAGGTCTTTTAAGGTTTGAGGTGGCGTGTAGAGGCGTCCTCCCTTATCAGCAGGGGAAATAATGAAAATGCCCATATCCTTTTCGGCAGCTAGTTGAATCGCTGGTACGTGCCGTTGAAAAAAATAGTAATAATGCAGATTGACAAATTCAAATAAATCTGTATTTATTGCTGCCTGAATTACCTCTAATGGCCCGTGCGTGGAAAAACCAACGTGTCGTACTCGGCCATCAGCAACAGCTTCTTCTACGGCTTGCATACAGCCATTTTTGGCTTGCACCCACTCTAAATGTTGCCAAGTGTTCAAACCATGAACCCCTAAGCAATCTAAATAATCTAGTTGTAATCGTTCTAGGGATTCGTCAATGTACCGACGCATGGTGTCAGCATCTGCTGTGGCTGAGATTTTGGTAGTGACATAAAGCTTCGTTCGGGGTACTGACAACCCAGCTTTTAGCGCCCTACCAAGATACTCCTCGCTTTTGCCGTAACCTCTGGCGGTTTCTAGATGATTAATTCCTAGCGCTAAGGCTTGTTCGATAGTCTGGTGAGCATTTTCAAAAGAAGCCAAGTAGCGCATTGTTCCCAAGGAAAAAACCGAGAGGCGCAGATTCGTTTTTCCAAAGCGTCGGTATTGCATTTTTAACAAAGAGTTAGGAGTTAGGAGTTATAAGTTAGGAGTTGAAGGAAGTAAATCATAGCTCTTAACTCCTAACTTTTTTGCTTACAAGTTAGGAGTTGAAGCAAAATAACTCATAACTCCTAACTCATAACAACTCATAACTTTAATTTAGCTGTCGCCATTACCAAAGCGCTTGATCAAATCTTCGGGACGGAGATTGGAAATAAATTCACGGAAGGCTTGCTGTTCGGCTTCATCTGCATCGCGATCGACAGGGATAGAAGCATCCGCAATGACTTCTTCCATTACCCAAATGGGAGTATTTGTACGGAGGGCAATAGCGATCGCATCGCTAGGACGCGCGTCAATTTCTTTTTTGACTTCGCCTTGCTGGACAATTAAAGCTGCATAAAATGTATCCTTTTGCAGGGAATGAATAATCACCTTTTCTAGAGTCATGTTCCAAGTCTCTAAAATATTCACAATCAGGTCGTGAGTTAAGGGTCTAGGAGGCTTCTGATTCTCCAGTGCGCCCATAATTGCCCTAGCCTGTTCCTGACCAATGTAAATTGGCAAAGCCCGCCGATCTGAAGAATCTTTCAAAAGGACGATCGGGCTGCGGGTTATGGCATCTAATGCTATGCCAGCGACTTTCATTTCAATCATTGCCTAAGCCTCTACAATGCTTTGAGAGCCTTTGATGGCGTGTAACAAATAACACCCTTTTTTAGGCGGTTTGGTGACAGTAATAAACATAAGCATTCGTTCTCTATAATTGCTTCTATTAAACTCCGAACTTGTGGTGAAAACCAGAGTAAGTCAAATTGGTCTTCTTAAAGAATAACCTTCTTAACCAAGTATGCCTTGTGAAGGATGCTAATGTGTTAATATTCCTATCCTAAAAAAAGTCAGAAAATATACTTGGATGTTCGAGATTTCTGTGACAATTACCAATTGACTTCAGGCAAAATTAGGCAATAAATAGAGTTAGTTTGACAAAAAAGCCGTGTTTACAGGATTAATCCAAGCATTAGGAACGATGGAACCCTTAGGGGGCGATTCTTGGCAAATTACTTGTGTAAGTCAGTCGGGTGAAGTAATTATGCAAGATTTGGCTTATGGTGACAGTGTTGCTGTCGATGGTGTTTGCCTGACAGTAGAACAAGTTTTAAAAGACGGGTTTATTGCCACGGCTTCACCAGAAACTCTACGCCGGACAACGTTGGGAGGTGAGCAAACCCAACAGAGATATGTCAATTTAGAAGCGTCGCTCAAAGTAGGCAGCAAAGTCGGCGGTCATTTTGTGATGGGTCATGTAGACGGCATCGGTCGATTGCTTGTGGCGGAACAAACGGCTACTTCTTGGGAAATGACCTTTATTGCTTCCGAGGCGATCGCACGGTACATTGTCCCCAAAGGTAGCATTGCCGTCAATGGCATCAGTCTCACAGTTGCCGATTATGAGCCAGAACTCTCGCAATTCAAAGTAGCGGTAATTCCCCTGACATACAGCGAGACAAATCTTCGCTATTTGGTTTCTGGCAGTTTAGTGAATCTAGAAGGAGATATTCTCGGCAAATACGTCGAAAAATTCCTTTATTCTGGCAACCCCCACACCAGAGGTACTGATGACAATAGTATAGATGGCATTACACCCGCATTCTTAGCAGAACACGGGTATCTCTGAATTTTAGATTTTAGATTTTAGATTTTGGATTTTAGATTAATTTAAAATCCAAAATCTAAAATTTCCAATCTAGCTGCCTGGTTCTCGGCTTACCTGAGCGGTTTGCAAACCTCGCACTAACTGACTGAGGGCACTTTGTAATTCCACGCCTGGATCAGAAGCAACCCACCCATCTTGTGTCAGGTGGCGGACTTCAAAGTGCAAGTGAGGGCCTGTGGAGTTACCAGTGCTGCCAACTCGCCCGATGACAGTTCCAGGTTGTACCCACTGACCGGGTTGAACGAGGATTTCTGACATGTGACCGTAGAGAGTTTGTTCAGCAGATTTGTGATTCAGGATAACGGTTAAACCATAACCACCCACCCAGTTAGCAGTTTCCACTTGACCCGCAGCAGCTGCCAAAACTGGTGTTCCCGTAGGCGCACCCAAATCTGTACCTGCATGGAAGCGTTGATTACCTGTGATTGGATGAACTCGCCAACCAAACAAAGAAGTAATGGGAGCAGGAATAGACAAGGGATACATCATTCCCGTACCACTATAGGCGACTCTCCCCATATAGGGGATTTGTGGCAATACTGATGCCAGTGAGAAGTCGTAAGCTACATTGCTAGGGCGGGGTGCAATGTTGCCATCTGCCATTGGTGGCGGTAAAGTACCACCACTCGGTGCAATGGGAGTTGCACTAACTCTTGTGGGGCTGAATTCAGCGGGAGTCGGGATAAACCGATTCGAGCGATATGCGGTCTTGATGACACCGCTAGAACCACTTTGAGCAGCGCGCCATCTACTGGTGTTGCCAGTAGTTGCAATTTGCCGCACGGGTGGAACTACTGGTAATTGGGCGTTTTGACTTCTTCTGAGCCAATTAGGTGCTGGTTTACCATTAGAATCAGCTACACTCCTCTGGGGTGCTTTGGCGCAAACGCCGCCTAATACACTTTGCCCTGATGGCAAAATGGCTCGACAACCACTGGAGCGTTCTGTAACAATTACAGAATTTGGTGCTTGATAAGTACCTGTTGCACCACTGTCATAACTATTAGGATCGATATAGGCGTTATTATAATCCTTGGTTTTCTCCGCTGTTGCACTGACAGGGCTGTTAGAGTTATTTGATGGTTGAGCAACTACTGGAAGTTTTTCAGGTGCATAGCGGGCAGGGGTATTGGGTTTTTCCTGTCTCACCCTTACAGGAGTAACCTGTGAAGCCTCTACTTTGGGCTTTGACTGTCTGATAATCACCACAGGTTCAGCAGCTTCGATTTTGGGTGTAGACTGCCTAACTGGCTCTTTTGATTGAGCAACCTCTGGCTTGCCTAGTCTCTGTCTGAGTCTGGCTCGCCGTTGGGAAAATTCCGGTTGCGCTTGAGCGGCTTCCGGCGACGCAACAGCCTGTTTTTTAACACTTCGACTTCGCTCAGTGTTAACTGGATTTGCAACTGCTGTTGGTTGAGAACTTTCAACAGTAGGAACGATGTTGTCTATTTGTGTTTCCGTTTGGGCAAACACGAAGCCACCGCTAAGGAGGCTAACGCTACTCAGCCAACAGAGGCTCTGAGCTGGTAGTGTTGAGGCAAAACGTTTTTTTGTTAGACCTTGCTGCCATAAATGCAAACGATGATGGGCAGAATTATTGCGCTGCGTCATTTGTTCTCTCAGTTGTGTGTAATTAGCCTAAAGAGATGATGCTAGTGGTTTGTCTTGCCCAAAGAGCGAAATTTTGAACAAACCTCAAATTTAAACGGAAGATTTATGGTACCCCAAACTGATTGTACCGGGTTCAATATAAATTTCCGGTGTAATTAGTTCCTTTGTATCATGTGTTTCTAAATCAACTCGTAAATTTCCTTGAGGAGTCACTCCAACTACTGTACCTGAAAGATTATTGACATACACCCGATCGCCCATGTTTGTAAGCAAGTCTAGATAGCCAGACAAGAGTATATTTACTCCTTCTTGAAAAAGGCACTCCATACCGGATTCTATTCCCAGTAAGACTCTAGAGGTTAGCATTTCCAGACAAGAAATCGGTCTGCGATCTTGGGAAGCTTGCCACGATTCCAAATTGATTCCAGTTTCTGGTACTGGGTTCGTCCAGTTAATACCAACACCAATTACTGCTTGGGTAATTTGTCCTTTGTTTACTTTGGTTTCTGTCAAAATGCCGCCTAGTTTGCGACCATTTAAAACTAAATCGTTAGGCCATTTTATCCCAACATCTATACCGCATTGGCGCAATTGCGATGCAATTCCCCAAGCAGTAGCGAAAGTTAGCTGATAGCTGTCAGTAGCTTCTATTTTATGGTCGAAAGAAATCGCCACGGAAATATATAATCCCCCAGCCGGAGAAATCCACTGGCGGCCCCATTGTCCCCGCCCAGCAGATTGCACAGTTGCGATTACTACTGTTCCTGAAATAGCCCCTTGGTTGAGTAAGTTCCAGAGGGTTTGGTTGGTTGAGGAGACGCTTTCAAAAAAGTGAAGAGAAAATGGTAAATATGTATGCTTACGCCCTGCTTGCAAGGCTGCTTCCAAGTTTTGCAGATTAAATCCCACAGCAGTTAACCCAAATTCCGTTGTTCAAGTTAGCATTGATTGGCTGATGAGTGATTTCTGTTTAGGTTTGGTTGAAGATGCACACTTGGCACTGGCGCAATTGGGAAGGACTCCCCTATCTAACTTGTAGTATTCTGGAAGGTTGGCATCATGGCTTCTTTACCCAGCAGTTTTGGCCGCGATCGCCACAAGTTATCACAGAAGTATTGCAACCAGAGGCATCAGTCTATCGCTTAAAGCAGGTTCATGGCAATACTGTTCTCACCCCCCAAGAAGTTGAAAGCTTCTTAAGCTCTGCTGAGGAGGATTTAGCATCGGCAGATGGTTTAATGAGCGAACAGCCTCTACAAGCGGTTTGGGTCGCTAGCGCAGATTGTACACCCGTGTTGATTGGGGATGTGCAAACTGGACGGGTAGCAGCATTACACGCGGGTTGGCGGGGGACTGCTAAAAAGATTGTTCCCTTGGCGATCGCTAGATTACAATCTCAAGGCAGTAAACTCGATGATTTGAGGATTGCGATGGGCCCAGCGATCGCTGGTGAGGTTTACCAAGTCTCGATTGAAGTGGCTGCCGAAATCGGGGCTAGTATTATAGCACATGAAGACGAAGAAAAAATTATAACTGCATTACATGAATTACCAAATTCACCTTTGCGAGAAGATCCAGATCCAGGAAAGGTACGGTTAGATGTGCGGCGAGTAAATACCTTACAACTGGAAAATATGGGAATTAGTGCAGAACAAATTGCGATCGCACCTTATTGTACTTTCCAAACTCCAGAGCATTTCTTTTCTTACCGCCGGGAGAAAGAAAAAAAAGTACAGTGGTCAGGGATTGTTAGTGGTAAAACGAGTCACTAGCATTAAAATGTGTTTTGGCTGATAGAGCGATCGCTTTATCAGCTTGGATTCAATATATAAATTCGCCATGTTGTGGATCAAAAATACGGCATTTGAACTGATGACAGAGATCCTGAATAATTCTCAAATCGCACTTACCAACATGGGGCGAGATATAAATCAATTTGACGGGTTCATCACCTAAACAGACTTTCCATACAGAATAATCACTAGAATTTTCTCTACTACATCCTGGAAAATAATAACAATCGGCATCGAATCTAACGTCAGGATAAAGTTCATAAATTACAGAAATTATTTCTGTGCTAGTACCAATTTCTAAAATATTCTCTTCATTGATATGGTTTATCGAGAGAAGCTTAGGTGATATTCGCATTAACCAGAAACTGAGACTCATAACCTGCCACAGGTTCCCGTGTTGTTGAGTCGGAATATGGTGAGTTTTACTTCGTTAATATTGCCATAAGCATTGTGGATTTTTTGCATTATCCCCAAAAGTGTTGGATCGATGAGATACTGTTCTGTTTGAGGTTCGATAGCAATATGCCAGTTGTAATGCGTTTCGATCAAAGTTGGACGTAAGGGCTCGAAAACAGCACAACACCTCACAGCAAGAGCATCACGCTGTTCCTGACGATGGCTTACTTCTTCAGGTGCTAAGGTTGATGCTGGTAAAATGCGAGTGCGTTTTGGCTGAGATACCTGTGTCATACCATTATCTTGTTTATATCTAAATAAAAACCTAACTCAAAGCTTCACTCAACAACTCGCAGTGCAGTAAAGCACCATCCACCAAAGATTGGATTTTCTCTGATGATAAAGGATCGCCATTGGCATAATGCTCCATCCAAGTCAGACCAATCAAATTGGGGTCATCGGGTAAACTCTCTAAATCCCATCCAGGCATTTCTAAATCTTCCATCAGGCGATTTACCTTGGGATCATAACTGAGAGCAAAGCAGCGACAACCTTCAGCAGCAGCCATAATTAAGCTGTGCAGGCGCATCCCAATTGCCATTTCAACACCGCGAAACACACCTTTTAAAAGTTGCGGATCTTCCAGACACAAAATCTTGCTAACATCTTTAAGATGTGGTTGAATGGCTTCGGCAATACTTAAATCTTCACTTTTTTGAAACGGCAGTAATAAAATAAATGCTTGCGTGGCTTTTTGAAAATCCACCAAAGCGCGAGTTAAGTTTGCCAGACGTGTTTCTGTAAGTTGGGGATGCGATCGCAACGTTACCGCAACTCTCGGCGCAGGTAAATCCCAAAGTCCTGGTACTGGTTGAGATTCCAACGCCCAAACCGGGTCAGGAGCTATAATACAAGGAATTTGCCAATCAGATAATAGAGCCGCACTGGCGCGATCGCGGACACTGATTTTGGTACAATTACCAAAGGTTTGCCGTGCCAGCCAACGAGTTTGCGGACGCACCAAAGGGCCAATACCCTGCGCCCAAGCAACAGTTTTCAAACCCATTTTCTGCGCTAATGCCATCAGCCCCCCATAATAAAATGGGCTGATAGTACTGGTAACATCTTGAATGAGACTCCCACCGCCCCAAATAAAGGCATCACAAGAACGCAAAGCTTGCAGTACAGCGAAAGGAGCCATGCGATCGTAGGTTTCTACATTGTAGCGATCGCGGGTTTCCTCTGGATTACCAGAAAGCACCACAGGCGTTACGTGAGATGGCAACATTTGCAAAAGCGTTGCCAATAAAGCTTCGTCACCACCATTACCTTTACCGTAATACCCAGACAATAATGCCCGCATCTTGACCATTTTGGATTTTAGATTTTGGATTAATAGCTATTGTTAAATGAATCTCTGTCCCCCATATAGATGGTAAACTCATTCCCAAGTTCTATAGCAGTGGTTAAATAACTTAGGACATTCACTGGCAAATCGTCAGAGAGCAACTGTCACAGATATCCATAGCAAACTTGTCTTAAGCAGGATAAGCCGCTATGATTACCTACATTTTTTCGATTCCGAAGTGTTCACTTCCGGTTTCATCGATAAAAGTCTTGCTACCTTGCGGTTTCTTGGCCTGTGCTTGAATACTTCGCAATACTTGGATAAAAGTTACGATCGCTTCTCTTTAAAACTACCTAATACAATAGACATCTATGTGAAAAATCCTTGTAGAAACGCGAAATTTCGAGTTTCTACAAGGATTTGAATTTTCAAAAGATGGGTTTTGTTACACAAAAAGTAGGAGTAAAGTTCTAATGTGGAACTTGAAAACTGGTATTTTGCTACTTACGCTGAGTTGCATAATTGCAACTGGTATAACCGTATATCTTCTTGGCGGCATTGAACCAGTACAAATTCAAGCTTTGCTGAAATCTTCTGGTATCTGGGCACCTATTATTTATATTGCTTTGTACGTTGTGGCAACCATGTTAGTTTTGCCCTCAACGGTACTAAATTTAACTGGAGGTGCCATTTTTGGCCCTTGGCTGGGTACTGTCTGGACTAGTGTTGCAGCAGTCATTGCGGCAATAATTGCCTTTGTTTTTACTCGAACTATTGGACGCAAAGCAGTTGCAAAACGACTAGCAGGACGCTGGCAAGCTATGGATGCTGAGGTGCGTCGTGGAGGGCTTTTTTATATGTTTGCCATCCGATTAGTACCAATCATGCCCTATGGCTTGGTCAACTTTGTGGCGGGACTGACTTCGATCGGTTTTAAAGATTATGTTCTAGGTACAACACTTGGTACTGTTCCTAGTGTTTTACCTTTTGTACTACTAGGTAGTTCTGGCCTGAAGGCAGTGAATACAGGCGATTTTTTGCCGCTAATACTTGCATTAGGCTTAACTGGAACACTCGTAGCAGGGTCTACTTGGTATCGCCATCGTCGAACTTTTCCCAAAAAAGCTGTAGAAAGCCTGAAAAAATCAGACTCTTCAGATAACATAAATCCGAAGAATAAATAAAGTATGAGAATGAAACTTGAGTGTTGCTAGGTATACTGTGAACCACACCTTTTCGATCGCAGGCAGCCTGTTATCTCGGCTGTAAAAAAAATTAAACAATATTTTTAGATGCTACCAAAGTATTCATTCATTATTCCAATTTATAACGAAGAAGAAACTATTCCAGAACTATACCGCAGACTAAGTGCAGTAATGAATCGGATGGATGCGCTTGTCGAATTAATTTTAATTAATGATGGTAGCCGCGATCGCTCCCTACAATTACTACGAGACCTCCATCAAAAAGACCCGCGCATTTGCTATCTGAGCTTTGCTCGTAACTTTGGTCATCAAATTGCAGTAACTGCTGGTCTTAATTTTGTCCGCGGTCAAGTTATTGTCATCCTTGATGCTGACTTACAAGACCCACCAGAACTAATCCCCGATATGGTTGAAAAATGGCGACAGGGCTATCAAGTCGTCTACGCTCAACGCACTCAACGCCTTAAAGAAGGATGGTTTAAGCGTTTTACTGCCTATTTCTTTTATCGAATTCTTAAGAAGCTTGCAGATGTAGAGATTCCTACTGATACTGGTGATTTTTGTCTAATAGATCGGCAGATTGTAGATATTCTCAATTCTATGCCAGAACGTAACCGCTATATTCGTGGTTTGCGTTCTTGGGTTGGCTTTCAGCAAACAGCAATTCGGTTCGAGCGCAACCCCCGCTTTGCTGGGGAAGTTAAATACACTTTTAGCAAATCCTTAGCCCTTGCTATCAATGGTCTAGTGTCTTTTTCAATAGTGCCACTGCGCTTATCAACCTACTTAGGCTTAATAGCAGCGGCGGCGGCCATCTTTATGGCTTTATTAGTTTTGTATTGGCGTCTTTTTGTCCCCCATTCGCCTTTAACTGGGTTTACGATTATTTTGATGGCAATTTTCTTCCTCGGATCTGTGCAGTTAGTCAGTGTTGGCATCTTAGGTGAATATATAGGGCGCATCTACGAAGAAGTTAAAGCCAGACCCCTCTATACTTTGGCAGAGGTAGGTGGTTTTGAGCGCAAATCCTCCAACTCAACGAGCAATTCTGACAAACTAGATAATTTAGAAGACGCTTACAAATAAGAATCTTTATTTGGCGTTGCATAATAAAGGTTTGTTCAAACAAATATAAAATTGAAGCTGCATATCACCTTGACAGTGCTACTCTCCACTCCAAATCTCTAAATCTCTAACTCCCAACTCTTAACTTTCTTATGCACACCCTTTCGATTCCCACCTGGATTATTCATGTTTCTAGCGTTATAGAGTGGATTGTCGCCATTTGGTTAATCTGGACTTACGGCGAACTGACTAATAACCGCAGCTGGTGGGGATTATCCCTGGCGATGTTACCAGCTTTAGTCAGTGCTATGTGTGCTTGTACCTGGCATTATTTCGACAACGCCGAATCTTTGGAATGGATGGTAACGCTTCAAGCTACCATGACTTTAGTTGGTAATTTTACGCTTTGGGCGGCGGCGTTTTTGATTTGGCGTTCGACCAAATCTGTTAACACTGTTGAACCAAAACCTATCAAATCAGAGCAATGATTTCTAAAGAAACCCTGTTTGCACTTTCACTGTTTCCCTATTTGGGTTTCTTGTGGTTTATCAGCCGCAGTCCACAAATGCCGCGTTTGGCGCTTTATGGATTTTACGGCACTCTCGTCTTTGTTGCCATTACTATCCCGGCGGGGATTTATGCTGTATTGCATTATGGCGAGTCTTTAGCCAATGTGGATTGGTTGCACGGTGGTGCGGAACTATTTTTGACGCTTTCTAACATCTTGCTTGTGCTGGGTTTTGGGCAAGCTGTAAGGCAATTACAAATGAAAAATGAAAAATAGTAAATTCAGCTATAGATAGCGTTTTGATTGCAATAAGGAAGAATTAAATGGATGTAATTCCAGCGATTGATTTACTAGAAGGTCGCTGTGTGCGACTGTATCAGGGAGACTACGATCGCTCGCAAGTTTTTAGCGAAAATCCTGCTGATGTTGCCAAACAGTGGGTAGATCGAGGTGCTACCAGATTGCATATAGTTGATTTAGATGGTGCCAAAGCAGGTAAAATAGTAAACTTAGAGGCAATTGAAGCGATCGCTCAAGCAGTGTCAGTACCCATTGAAATTGGTGGAGGATTGCGCGATCGCAACAGCGTACAACAAGTATTTAATCTAGGCATACAGTGGGCAATTCTCGGAACCATTGCCGTAGAACAACCCCAGTTAGTGCAAGAACTCTGCCAAGAATTTCCCGAACAGATTATTATCGGTATTGATGCCCGTAACGGTCGAGTCGCAACTCGCGGCTGGTTAGAAACCTCGGAAGTTTTAGCAACTCAACTGGCTGTACAAATGCAAGAATTGGGCGCAGCCGCCATAATTTACACAGATATCCACCGAGATGGTACACTTACAGGCCCAAATTTAGAAGCTTTGCGAGAACTTGCAGCAGCAATTTCCATCCCGATAATTGCTTCTGGCGGGGTAAGTTCTGTCACCGATTTGTTGAGTTTGTTGGCGTTAGAACCTCAAGGCGTGACTGGCGTAATTGTCGGACGTGCGTTGTATACTGGGGATATTTTACTCAAAGAAGCATTACGAGCGATCGGGCCGGGGCGAATTCAGGATATTCCACCCAATCTCGGTTTTTCTACCTTTGCTTAACATTTTCTTGGCAAGTTCGACAAATAGACCATCTTGTAGAGACGCGATTCATCGCGTCTTTACCCAAGAATGTATTGCAATTATTAATTGAATTGATACTAGTTTAATTATTTTGGCAACTATCTTTAGATAGATAGGGTAAACACTACGTTATTTGTCGATACAAATCCCTTGCTAATTGTGAAAAATATACATTTCATATTTAATTGATTTTGTCAAGATGTAATCCCTTGTATGATTTAAAAAATTAGCAAGGCCTTCTCTGGACTGAATTTATATTCATGCTTTCAGTAGATGCAGTGATGACTTTGCAAATGCAATAATGAATATGTTCTCAAACAATAAATAGTTGCTGTTCTTCAGATAAAAAATTCAGGTTTTATCAGACTATAGTAACTTTGGTTTTTAGAAAATTGTTTGATGTTTTGAGAAGGTAACACAATGAATAAAATCCTAAAACGCGCACTTTTACCCAGCCTCATGGCTGCAAGTTTAGCTGGTGTAACCTTAGTTCCCGCCAAACCCGCTGCTGCTGACGACCAAGTACTAAGAGATGCAGGTATTGGGGCTGTTACCAACGTTGTAACCGGAGCTGTTAGGGGAAATGGCAGTGTATTAGGGAATGCTGTTAAAGGTGGTGCCACTGGTGCAGCCGTAAATGGTGCAAATGGTCTGAGAAATACTCGCAATCGCCGCCACCGGAACGCCGCTCAAGATGTCGGAGTCGGTGCTGGAGCTAGTGCATTGACTGGTGTAATTACTGGCGATAAAAAAGATACCCTTGGCAATGCTATTGATGGTGCAGCTGTTGGTGGAGCAATCCATCTATTAACCAATGGTAAATAATTGGTAAATTCATCAGCTAAAATATTTTCCAACGGTTAAAGAACTTACCTTTCCCTAATTCCTCTCCTTCGTAAAAAGAGCAAACCTAACCTCGCTTTCCTACTAGGGAAGCGAGGTTGTAGGTTAGATTTATTTGAGATATATACCACCGTCAGGATTGGATGACGTTAGGTTTAATAGTAATCCCTAGCCCTTCAACGCCTTTCTAAAGTTTCGACGATAAGACTGATTTGTAATAAACAAAGCTGGCCATAGCAAAGATAAACCAATCCGATTGGTCAAAGTTGGATTAAAATTAGTCCGTCCAAACCCATTCCAAAACTTCCAAGCTCCGCCTCCGTAAACTCCTATCAAGCCAATAAAAATTAAGGTACTCATTCCCATCAACTCCGTTAGTAACTGACAGAATTTAAGTTAAGTTTTACCACACGAGGTAATCACCTCATAAGCAATACCGAGAAGGTATGACAAAACTCCCCAGGTTTTGATATCTAAGTCAGTTAAACACACATTCTCTTATTCCAGTGTAGATTAGCCTTACGCATCCCAGCTAGTTATCAGCGGTGGCAAGCTAGTCAAAGGATGCAAAAGCGTTATTTTTGAGGTGTTTTGGCGACATATTTTGCTTGTATAACAATTAAGCCCTAAGTTTTTAAGACAGAACAACGCTGTAAAATCGCTAAGAAAGCAGGATTAGTTCCTTGCTGTAGCTTTAATGCAATATCTTTTGTTATCGATAGCCACTGGAGAAAACAAGTATTTATGGCGATACATTCAAATGTAAATGCTGATCCTCTAGTACAAAAAATGTCTATACCATATTAAACTACAAAGTTCTGTGGCGCATTATTCTTATACTTCATTTACCCAATAAAGATAATATCTTTCATTATCCACCCAGCCTCTCTGAAAATCTTTGATAGAAACAATTTTCAAATCATTGCGGTTGATATTCAGTTTTTTATTTAAAATCAACAAAACTTTCTTTCGCTCATCTTGATTTTGAAGTAGAGAATTAATCTGGCTTAATATCTCAGCTTGTTCTACTTCTTGACGACCTTTTTTAAATAAAGTAAAGCTTCCCATTCTTTCAATCTCTGGATAGTAAAACTTTCGATTAAGATAACCCGATAAAGGAGCCATATTCGCATCTCGACTGGCAACAATAAACTCATTATCTAATCCAGATTTGTGAATATACTGGGCTGTTTCGCGACTAGCAGAAAATGGTATAACTAAATCTCTTGAAAAACTATAAATTCCTCCCCCAAACTGGACATAGAGAATAAGCATCAAAGCCAGATAATGCCATTTGTGAATAAATGTAATTGAACTTGGAAGAATAGAAATTTTATTAAGTAAAACTATAGATTTTTGATAATAACTTCCCAGCCATAAAGCTGCTATTAAAACTAAATAGAAATGTCCAAAATGCCTTGGCATACCTAAAAATCTCAAGTATGTAAAGGCAAGTAATATACAATTGCCTATCATGTAGAAAAATAAAATAACTGGCTTCTCAGATAATTTTATTAAAGTTAAAACTACAATAAATAAAGCAATTGTCGCACAAACAATTAAATCTAACCATCTTTTATGTGTAGGAATAATTAATAAATAACTACCAAATACTCTGCCGACGCTTCTCAACAGATGACGGATATCTAATTCTATTAGCCAACCATTATTTAACCCACCGTGAAGATAACTATCTGTCGGAGGAGTAATAATATAAATGGATAAAATAAAAGATAATGCGATAATTAAAATACTTAAAAATAAGTCGTACTTTTTGGTTTGACTAAAATACTGCTGCCGATGTTCGCGATCAAAACAAAATTCAGCCAGCAAAGTTAATAATAAAGAAAATGATACTAGTAAACCATAAGCACTACTATTTGCTAATAAACCCAATAGAATTGCCAAATAAACATAAGTTATTTTTCTAGATGCAAAAACTGTACAGAATGCAAAAACAAATAACATACTAAAGGCATAGTTTCGAGAAATTAAAAGATATTCGTAAAAAGGAAAAAAGCCAAACGAAAATAGAAATTTTTGTTGATAGTTAAAAGGGCTATATAGGCAAAAAAGTGTAACTGAAACAACAGTAATTGCCAAATGGAAAATTTGCATGATGATAGGATCGGCTACTATTTTTCTCAGAATTGCCAGAGAAAAATACCATAGAACAGGATGACCTTCATAATGAATATTTGCAATTAAATCCCCCAACGATTCACTATCTCTGACAATCAGCCAGGGATTTAGTTCATCTCGCCACATAGAATGGTTAAGAATACCTATTAAACCAAGAAAAGAAAAAAGAAGAATAATAAACCAAGGATTATTCAAAGGTAATTTTGAAGTCAGCTTGCTAATTTTATTGCTTAACATTATTAGTTCAGAATCCAATTTGTTTGGATCGTTAAGATTGCTGTAAATACTATCATCAGATATTCTTCTGATTTTTTAACTATTCAGACAGATGGATTCTGACTTCTGAATTATTACTCATTTTTACTTATAACTTTCTGGTATACCCACTGGTGATAAACCTGCGATCGCTCGTAAGTTTTGGCAACGAATCAACTCAGTAAAATTAAAACTGGAACGCCCTTCAATTTTGGCTACTGCTTCAATTGCTGATAACAGATGCTGGGCTGCTTCAACTTCTGAATAACCGCGTCGCTGTGCTATTTTAATTGCGGCTGCATCGGCATTTAACTCTGACTCTTGAGATTTATTAGTGCGCCAGATCCGAAAAGCAGCGATCGCACTTAATCCCCCAGCTACAGCAACGCCCACTACATCTGACTGTGCTGCTTCCAAGAATCCGCCTAACAGCCCAGCCAACACTACACCTTGATAAATGTCGGGTTTAAACCACTTCACCCCCGTTAACCAGCTAACCATCTGCAATAGCAGCAAGTCTCGTTGCGGCTTTGTCAAGCGACGCCACAAATCAAAATTAATATATATCGGTCGCGCTTGGTTCCAGGGTTGGGGAAAGGAAGCGTCAATTACTTTTGCTTGCTCTGGCTTACTAACGATTTTTGTCGTCATCCGACCAGAAGCAGGCATCACATCTAACAAACGGCGAATTTCAACATTTGGCTCCATAAATTTAATTATTAGCCATAATGTGCATAGTAACAAAAATAAAGTTTTCATGTTAACCTTTGATTTATGAGATGCTCTCGCAGCCTTAAATAAATTTCAGATCGAGCCATAAAAATATTGATTAAGCAGTTTGATAGTGTGGCGAGATTTTATAGTATTCGCTTGCCGCCAAATTCAAAACCTCAAAGTTTTGGCTTGCCATTAAGACTATATTTGTAACTACATGGACGCTTTTGCTCCCCTCCCACCTGAATGGACGAATAAGGCAATACATGCTTATGATTTTTGCTGTCCTAAATGCCACTCAAGTAACCTAGAAGCTGAAAAAGTTTGGTTAAATCGGCGATCGCCTGTTCTTACAGAAGACCGTCGTCGTAAATGGCAAGAGTTCTACTACTGTCACTGTGGTTTTGTGTGGTGGGCTTGGAGTAGCGATCGCCCGCCAAAAGATATATCCAATCAGCCAGATTACAATCCTACATAGCTAATTTTTTTCCTAAACAAAACCCCACTTCTAGGTGGGGTTTTGTTTATCTAATTCTAAGCTTTATATTTGATCGCCAATTTTAGAAGGTGAAGGTAGTACGTAGAGTACCTACATATTCAGTGTCGTTAGCGTCGTTGTGCTCTGGATTGAAGATTACCAACAAGCCAGGTGTTACCTGAATATTATCGGAAACCTTGTACTTGTAAAGACCCTCTAAGTGATAAGAAGTACTGTCGTCGAAGGTAGTATTGCCGGCGACATTTTTGATACTACCACCAGTAACTTTGGGTGGTTGACCAAAGATCACACCTAAAACGTTGCCTTCGCCACCAAAGTCTTTCAAAGCAAGCGCTCCAGCCCAATACCAAATATCTGCGTCTGCACCTGCATTAGCACCAGTCTTAGCATCAGCAGTTGTATAACCTCCCCAACCACTAATAGCCAATTTAGGACTAAATTGGAAGGTAGCTTCTACACCGTAGTTGTTAGATTCGGTACGAGTGTTAGCTCCAAAAGGAGTGTTGGCAAAAATACTACCTGTACCTTGGAAAAGGTTATTGGCAGCAGTATCAGTTTGATAAGTGCGAGCGTAGGTTAGACCAATATTAAACGCTTTGGTGGGTTGGAAAGATAACTGACCAAAGATAGCGCTATCACCATCAAACAACCCATTATTAAGGGTAGGGTCGTTAGCAGTCCTAGCTAGATAAGCACCGCTGAGACTGATGGCGCCTTTAGGATTGAAAGTAGCAGTTATACCAGCGCCACCTTGACCTTGGCGATATATGGGGCTGAAACGTCCATAGCGTGAGAGCGCACCTCTACCAGAGCTTGCAAAGTCAGAGTTGAAGTTATTAACGTTTTCGTATAACTCAGCACCAGTAGCATCAATTTTGACCCGTACTGCATCAGTCAAGTTGAAAGCATAGTTGAGTTTATCGATGCTAATGCTGTTGCCAGTATCTCCATCAAAACTTAAGCGGCTCATGTTGGTACCAGTACCAGTACCCAATGCATCGTTACCACGATTGGAGACGACATTGCCAGCATTTAGACGTGTTTCCAACTGGTCTGTACCAGTGAAACTGCTCAACAGTTTTAAACGAACGCGATCGCTAAAAGTGGTATTATAATCTAGGTCTTGAGTAGGAGCGCCACCACGAGCTGCTCTAGTGTCACCAAAAACATCAGACACGGCGAAAATTGCTTCTCCAACCAACTTAGTAGTAGTGGAGAACTGATTAGCTTCCAACTCAGAAGTGCGGGCTTCTAATCCATCTACACGACCGCGCAGAGTTGCTAGTTCAGCAGAATATTCTTCTTGTAAACGCTGTAAAGTAGCTAAATCTTGTTTGCTGACCAAATCAGCAGTAGCTGTAGCAATCAGTTCATTAACCCGATCTAAACAGGCATTCAAACCTGCGGCAAATTCATAACGGGTTAAAGCACGGTTTCCACGATAGGTACTGTTAGGATAACCTGCAATACAGCCGTAGCGCTCAACTAGAGATTGTAAAGCTTGGAATGCCCAATCTGTAGGCTGCACATCCGAAAACTGAGAAACTGATGTTACCTGACTCATGTCGTTAGACTCTTGAGCTTCAGATAACTGGCCAACATTTGTTACCTGTTCGTTGACTTCACCTGCTAAGGCACTATTAGCAACGAAAAATGTAGCAGCTAATACAACCGGACTAACCTTAAAAAGATTCCAGAATCGTTTTGTCATGTTTTTACTTTCACTCACACCTAAAATAATCCAGCCATGAGAAAATGCTTTAAACACTTCTCATTTGTGGATTTCACACACAATCACAGCGACGATTATACCTTTATCTTGTGATAATTACAAGCAATTTATTTAACATACTGCCGAACTATAGTTTTTAATTAATTTATTTGGTAATCGCAAGATAATGCGGCGTTTGTGACGTAAAACTGTTCCCTCTTCTTCTAACTGCTGTAAAAGGCGGGTAACAGTTACTCGCGTAGTATTTAAAACTTCAGCAATATCCTGATGGGTAACATTTAAATCAATTAGCTTGCCTTTATCTATGTCACGTCCAAATTTTTCACTTAACCAGACTAAAAACTGCCATAAGCGTAGCGAAATTGGTTTTCGATGCACAATGCTTAGTAGATCCTCTGCTTGTTGAATATGAGACAACAAAGCATTAATATCTTGATGCCACAAATGAGGTGGCACAATGCTTACTTCCACGCCCGTGAGACATTCAATCTGGTAAGGCTTCACTTTAGACAAAGGATAGCCAATCAGATCCCCTAGTCCCCAATAACCGAGAGTGATGAATGTTCCATCTTCACTCCAAGTTAAGGTACGAACTGCACCATATTCAATACGCCAAAGCACATCATTTTGAGGTGGAATTACTTCCCGGCGGGCAAATATCTGCTGGGGTAATTGTCTGCTGAAAGCACAGCTATTTGACAGGGCTGAAGAGTGTGAAGTAGGACTTGGAGAATACATCATTAACCGTAATTACACAATCATCAGGGAATCTTGCTATTGACAATGATTAAGAAACTCTAATAATTTGTATCAAAATTTACTTGTATATCGAAAAGTCTATTCTTCTCAATCAGAGCTAGAGACTAACTCAAAATCTCCTGATAGTAATAACTTTTGCTTAAGGTATCTATAAGTGATATAGGATCAAAATTTTTAGTTGTTTATTCGTTACTTTAATTGTGTAAGTTTAAGAATAGGTAAGCTTTTAGTAAAATATTGAATTAACTTATTTTTAATTATTTGGTATTTTCTGAAGACGAAGTAAGTATGTCGGCGTAAATAATTATGAAGATGCTAGGGTAGAATGGCGCTTACTAACTCGCTGGATTTAAATCCCCGACTTCTTGCAGATACCTGAATGGGTAGAAGTCGGGGATTTGGACAGCATATCAATTAGGAGCGTTGACCGGTGACAATATATGCTACCCTTTGACCGATATTCGTAGCGTGATCTGCCATACGTTCCAGACAACGAATTGCCAGTGCTAGCAGTATAATTGGCTCGACTACACCAGACACATCTCGTTGTTGGGCTAAAGTCTGATAAACGCGATCGTAAGCATCGTCTACAGTATCATCCAGATGCTTTAAACGGCGTCCACCGGCTTCATCGAAATCTCCCAAAGCCTTTAAGCTAGTTGCTAGCATTGCTTGCGCGTGAAGGGACATAGCTTCAATGTCGGGCATTGACGTATGAGGCGCGTAAGGAAAAATTTTAATCGCAATTTCAGCTAAATCCTCAGCATAATCGCCAATGCGCTCTAAATCTCGCACCAGCTGCATAAAGGCACTCAAGCAACGCAAATCTGGAGCTGTAGGCGCTTGTAGCGTCATAATAGCCGTACAGTCTGATTCGATTTGTCTATAAAAGCGATCGATCTTTTTATCTAATCGGGGGAGTTCCTCAGCTGCTGTTAAGTTACGAGCAAATAACGCTTGGTGGCTGAGGCGAAATGATTGTTCTACCAAGGCACCCATGCGTAATACATCCCGTTCTAAGCGCCTAATGGCGCGTGCGAGTTGTGGTCTTTGCGGATTGGGAGTATAATCGACGGCTTTCACACTTGTTGTCTCAAAGGTGAAGATATTACTAACTATAGTCTTGGCTTAGGGAGTTTGCCATAACTTCAGGAAATTGGAGTTGCATCCACGCACCACCAGTTTCTGGATGGTTCATCGCTTTGATTGAACCACCGTGGGCAATTAAAATTTGCTCGACGATCGCTAATCCTAATCCATTGCCAACGATCGCTCCTATGGAGTTACTATCTTGGGGGGAATGAGTTCGCGCTTTATCTCCTCGATAAAATCGCTCAAAAACGTGGGGTAAATCTGCCTCAGAAAAGCCGGCTCCAGAATCAATAAGATTTATTTCCAAGATTGAGGAAACAGGATAATTATCCTTTGTTGATAAGATTTTCGCTTCAACATGAATACTTGTACCAGCAGGACTGTACTTAATGCTGTTATCTAGCAAGTTGAGAAAAACTTGGTAAATCCGGGCTTTATCTGCCTTAATCCACAGATTTTCGGGGCCAGAATAAGAAAAAGACAGATGTTGACGTTGTGCTAAGGGTTCTAGTGTTTCCCAAACAGATGTAATGAGCGATCGCAATTCTACAGCTTTGGTCTGCAATTGCATATTTGGGTTTGCTTCCATTTGGGTAAGGTCTAACCAGCTTTGCACTAAGTTAATCAGTCGGTCAACTTCCTGCATCAAACGGTTAACCCAACGATTTAAAGGTGGTTCCAAGCGGATTTGTAAGGTTTCTACAACCAAGCGAATCGAGGTTAGCGGCGTTCTCAGTTCGTGTGCTAAATCGGAAAAAGAGCGATCGCGTACTTGATTTATATCTAATAGTGGTTGACGATTTTCTAAAAATACTCCCACTTGTCCATTGGGTAAAGGCAAGCTAGAAGCCCGCAAAGCCAGAGATTTGATTGTTGCCATCTCTGCCGCATCATCACAAGATGGGTGAAATATCCATTCTCCCGTCTGTGGTTTTTGCAAATCGCGAGTTTGCTCAATTAAATGGTCGAGTTCATAAGACCTGACCAACTCCAATAACAAGCGCACCTGTTCTGGTTGCCACCTTTGCAGATACAAAATTTCCTGCGCCTGCCGATTGCACCACAGCAATTGATTTTCCTCATCCACCTGCAAATATCCCACTGGAGCAAAATTTAGCAGGTCTTGATAAGTTTGCAACGACTGCTGCAAATCTTGCCGCTGCTGTTTCACCATCGCTATTTCTTGCCGCAACCCAGGAATCAGCAGCAGTCCCATCTTATAAGAATGCGAGGTTAACGGTCGGAGTAAGCGCCCCAGGTAGCGGTTAAGTTGAACCTGTTGCCAAACCCAAAACCCAATGCCTACCGCTAAACCCAGAAAAAATCCCAATAAAAGCATTTGAGTTGTTAGTTTTTTGGTGACTACTAAAAACTAACAACTATCCCAACTAATTATCCAAACCTATAGCCAAAACCTCTTACAGTCACAATATATTCGGGATGACTGGGGTCTTGCTCTAATTTTTCGCGCAACCACCGAATGTGAACGTCTACAGTTTTACTATCGCCGACAAAATCTGGCCCCCAAACCTGATCGAGCAATTGTTCCCGTGACCATACCCGGCGGGCATAACTCATAAACAGTTCCAGCAAACGGAACTCTTTGGGAGAAAGACTCACTTCTTGACCGCGAACCAACACGCGACATTCTTGCGGATTTAAGGAGACATCCTTAAATTTTAATACTGGTATTGGTGGTAAATTACTTAGGCGTTGGCGGCGGAGTAAAGCGCGACAACGAGCAACTAACTCGCGCATACTAAAGGGTTTGGTCAGGTAGTCATCTGCACCCACTTCTAACCCCAAAACACGGTCAGTTTCACTACCCTTAGCACTGAGCATTAAAATAGGTACTGGGTTGCCTTGATGACGCAGCAAACGGCAAATATCTAGCCCATTGATTTGCGGTAGCATCAAATCAAGAATGACCAGATCGAAGGGAAGTTCCCCTGAATTGGTTTCAAAACTTTTGAGATACTCTATAGCAGAGCGCCCATCGGGAGCAGTTATCACCCCATAACCTTCTTCTTCCAGAGCTACAGCTAGCATTTCCTGGATTAATTCTTCATCTTCTACTACTAGAATACGGCTGGTTTGTCCAATGTCCGTTCTGGCAGAGTATTTGGTCGATTCACTGGTATACATTGATATCACAAAAGTCTAGGACTGTGCTTGTATCAATTAGGATGATTAATTCTATTATCTCGCCTTACTGTAACTGTGCTTCTACTAGGGTTAATTCTTTTAGATTTTATTTACATAAAGTAACATACACCACAGCAGTCTCCTAAATCATAAATCACTGTGGCTGCAAGCTTCTAATAGTTTTTTAATTAAAAACTTTAAATTTTCGATTCTGTGTTCACAAGATGGAAAGACATTATTGCATGAAGGATTATCTTGACAGGGGAGATTAGGTTAGGTATATTTATCTTAGTACAAAAGTACTATTAAGCCTCAAAGGGAAAACTATACCTGAAAAACAGAAGGACATATATGTGGAAAATTCGTACCCACTAAGTGTCAGATGTGGATCATTTCAGTATTTCCACTGCGTTAAAAATGTTGATTAAAAGGCTACTCTGATGTCTGCATAGGGTAGTCATTGGTATGGCTTGCTACCCAATAAATCATTTGCCTATTGAAGGGAGTTGGAAGATGACTACAGTTGGAGTCAAAGACAGCAAACAACAACTAATGCAAGCATTTCAACAAATTATTATCCAAAGAAAAAAACTTGAATCTAAAATAGCAACCAAACAAGAGGAAGCAGAAAAAGCAAAAAGTCAAGAAATTCTGCAAGCAGCTTCTGCATATACAGTTGATAGTATTGTCAAAGGTTTAGCTGATTTACAATTGGAGTTTGGCAGTATTCTCAATGGATTATCTGAAAAACTAGCTCAGGAAAATTCTAAGTTAGATGAATTGAATCGAGCTATAGAAATTGAAACTCAACGTCTACAAGAACTGCAACAAATTAGAGTTGTAGCGGATACTTTAGACGTTTTAAGTCAAGAACACCAAGAAAAATTAAAAATTCTCGAACAAGATAGTATTAGCAAAAAGGAAGCACTAGAGAAAGAAATTACAATCAGACGGAAAGAATGGCAAAAAGAGCAAGCAGAGTATGAAGAAAAACTTCAGGCATATAACGATTTATTAGCCAAAGATCGCCAGCAAGAACAAGAAGAATTTCAGTATAAGTTAGAAACTACTCGCAAACTCAATACAGACAGCTACGAAGGGATAAAGCGCCAACAACAAAGAGAAATACAAGAAAACTCTCAGAGGAAAGAGAAAGATTGGGCAGAACGAGAAAAAATCTTTGCTGAACGCCAACCACTCTTTGCAGATTATGAACAAAAGGTAACTACATTTCCTAGCGAACTTGAAGAAGCCGTTAAGAAGGCTAGAGAAGAAGCAATTAAAGAAACAAGCCAAAAAGCTAAAATTGAGGCTGATTTATTTGAAAGAGAATGGGAATCTAACAAACAGAGCTATGAACAAAAAATTCAATCTCTGGAAGAAACAATTAAGAAACAATCTGAGCAAATAGAAGGCATTTCTGCTCAATTGCAAACTGCATTAAAACAAGCACAAGACTTAGCTATGAGGGCTTTTGGTAGTTCTAACTCTAAATAGTTGTAAGTTCGTAGCATCTTAATTATTTTAAATTCCTGAAGAGGAGGTTTGTTGTGGTGGGGAAAAAACCGACTGATAAGAATACTAAAGTAGAAATTCTTCAGGCGTATGAGGAGTTGGCAAAAGAAAAAGCAGCGCTGAAATCAGAACTTGATAAAGTTGCCAAAGAAAACCAGTCTGGAACTAAAGAACAGCCTAAATTAGAACAAAAAACAGCTATGAATCAGCTTTCTAGTGTCCAACAGAAGATGAACAATACAATTGAAAGCTTGGCAAAGATTCAATTAGGTTTTGGCAGTGCTGCTAATGAATTATCAGAACAGCTAACCACGAAAGCCTCTAAATTGGAAGAAATTAGGCGAACTTTAGAAGAAGAAATCCAACAATTAACACAACTGCACAATTTAGAAATTTCTGATGATATCTTGGATACTCTCATCCAAGCCTATGAAGATAATACTAAAGCTTATCAGGAAGAATATAGCCAACGTTCTGAAGTGTTATTCCAAGAAATACTAGAGCAAAGAAATACTTGGGGAAAAGAACAAGAGGAACAGCAACGGGCGATAAAAGAACGGAATGAAAACCTGAATAAAACTCGGCAACGCGATGCTTCAGAGTATAAGTATAATTTAGAACTTCAGCGGCAATTACAAAATGACGAATACGAGCAAGAGCAGAAAGCGCTATATAAGCAATTAGAAGAATTACTACAAGAAACAGAAAAGCAGTGGGCTGAACGGGAGAAAGCGATTTCTGAGAGAGAGAAACAATTTGAAGAGTTAAAAGCCAAGGTAGAGGCTTTTCCGAAAGATAAAGAAGCAGCCATCAAAAAAGCTACAGAAGAAGGCAAAGGCATCGCCCACTACCAAGCTAAGGTAAAATCAGATTTATATTCTAAGGAAGTGGAAGGGCAAAAGCGTTTCTATGAACAAAGACTGCAATCTCTAGAACAAACTATTACTAATCAAGAGACGCGAATTCAAAATCTTTCTAAACAACTTGAATCTGCTCTCAAACAAGTTCAGGATTTGGCAGTTAAAGCTATTGAAGGTACTTCAAATGTGAATTCATATCAGGCAATTAAAGAAATAGCTTTAGAACAGGCAAAGACTCAAGCAAAAAATAAATAAGCTGATTTAATTTTTGATGAAAATTGTAGAGACTTAAATTCAATTAAGTCTCTGCAAGTAACTCTAATGCTTTTTATTCAGTTTTCTTTGGTTTTTTGAGGTCTGGGGGAGGTTGTACTTTTTTCTTCTTTGTTGCGCTAGCCTGCGTTTGCTTCAATGCTTTGTTGGAATTTTGTTCTTGACTAGACATAATACTAAGTTTTAATATCTACTACAATATTATTTACATTACAAGTATCATTGATTACATAAATATATCATAGAGAATTGAAGTTTAACTAAAACAAGTTAGTAAATAATATTACCTCTGTAGGAACCTTCACTTTTAACAGGATAAATACAAATCTTAATAGATATCTGATGCAAAAGAGACTTAGCACTGCTACGTCTCTACAAGGGTTTTGGATAATCCATATTTAATTTATGGAGATGTTTAATAGCGGGGGTGCGATCGCCTCAGCTATCTACAATAGATTGAATTTCTATCAGTGGTTGAATTTCTGTTTCAACTTGAGCTTCAACAAAAGGCGTATGAATTAGAATATCAGCTTGTATAGCTTCAAAGCTCACAACTAGAGAGTATGGAACCTCAGCGTATGGATCATTATTCCAACCTTCGTGTCCTACTACTGCAATACAGAATGCTTCTCTAAGGTTATAAGATTTCACTAAAGCCCAATCCTTCTGAATTGTTCCTATACTTCTTGATACACTCTTGATTGTTTTATAATGCTTCTCTTTACCAAGAGTCCATGTAAAGAGTTCATCCCCCTTTTCAGCATCTTTTGGTACATTGTAGTTAGCTAAAACTCTGCCAAGAAAATGCTTTGGATCTTCTCCTTGTTTACTACACTCCCAGTCAAGCCAAGTTGAAAGATACTTTCTTCTATTACGCCGAGTTCGACGCGGTTCAGCTTTATATGACAAAGTAATTTCTATCAGAATCTCAAACTCTTCTCCAGGCGATCTCAGACTATTCGGTAGTTTGACCTGATAAATATGAGCATCTCCAGCTTTAATTAGCTGTTCTCCTCGTGTAATTAATGTACTACGATTTGGAGTATTACTCAAGGCACGCTCAAGGCTTGGAATACCATATCCAATTTGACGAATAACATTCTTCTTTTCTTCATCACTCTTTGCTATAGCCCATTCTGGCCATCGGGCTGATTGAACAATTAATGCCCGATATAATAGGCATTTTTCTTCAGGAAACTCAGCAGCAAGACAAGCGGCAATATGGCTTACTTTTGGTGTTGCGAATGAAGTTCCAAAAGTGTCAGACGCAACTATAGGAGTAGAACCAGTACCTAAAGTTGACCTTACTAACTCAGGGCCTGCACCTGCGATACAAGTAATGTTTGGCGGCTGACCTTCATCTTTCACAAGATCACCACCATACTCAACCACTTCTGGTTTAATCGTGTCCCATATACCCAGCCCAGAACAAGAAAATGCTGATGGTTGGTCTTTTTCTCCTAATGAAGACCAAGATAAGTCACGGAAAGAATTTCGAGTAATTGAGCCAACAGTTAATGCTTGAAGGCTTTGTGCTGGATTAGCAATCCTACAAGAGTTTTCAGAAAGATAGTCTGGGTAAGGTCTACCTGCTAAAATATGAGATTTAACAGATAGTCTTGTTGAAATTCGGTGACTTTCTATAGGGATATTTCCAGCAGATACTATGAAAAGAATATCTTTTTCATATGTTAATTTATCAATAGCTGCTGCCCAAGAACTCATATATCTAGTTCTACAAGGAACATCTCCATTAATAGAGTGGTTAAAAATTCTTGTTCCTGTTTGACTATAGTAGAAGTCTACGATGTTTTCTAGGAGTATAGGCGGATATAATTTGTCAGATAATCTACAATTACTATCCAGCACTCTTGCATTTTGAAGCCAACAAATTGCTTGATGGGTTCCACTTCGAGGCACACTTGTTGGATAAAGGACTGCTCCAGCAACTCTGGTTCCATGACCACCATTACTCACCAGATCAGCAGTTAAGTTTAATTCTAAAGGAATCCAAGATTTTGAGTTTCCCGAATCAATGGCATTTTTTAAAAGAGGATTCTGCTCTTGAATACCACTATCAATTACACAGACATTAGGTGCATTTTTTTCTGGTGGTTGTAAAACTAAAGATATATTACTAATATTAGATATTTCACCATTGGGGGAAAATGGTTCAGCAATGTTATCTTTTTCAGTTAATTCAAAAATATAAGAAAAATTAAATACCAAATCTTTTAAACATAGACCAGATATTTGAATAAGACATGAAAAACTGTCTGGTGCTTCAGAAAACTGAGGAGGATTATCTTCAATAAAGCTACTTAAAAGTTTACCATTATATTTGTATTTAGGATTGCTAATAAAACTCATCAAATCTTGTTGTCTCTTTGATGCTAAATCATCCCATTCATCATATGTAATATCACGATTATCAATCCAGTTATTGATTGCTTTTACATAATTTTCAGGCTTTTTATAATTTTTTTGTTCTGGATAGTCACGTAATTTTGTTGTAGTTCCTAAACAAGATATACCTACCTCAACAACATAAACCTGTTCATCCTTTATTTGATCCCACTCCTGTAATAATTTTGAAGACAAAATAAATTCTGGGCGTTGATTTTTATCAAGAATATTCAATATTTTTGCAATAACACCACCACCTTTTTGCTCATTAAAAAATTTTTCTATTTTATCTTGAAGTTTACTAAGGTTAGTATCCGCAGATGCACCGATAATATATCCATTTTCTAACTCAGATATTATTTCTATGTCGGAAGTTCTTAGATCATCTAGATCGAAAGTTTCCGGGTCAATTTGTAGTATTAAAGGCATAGAATCAGGAAGTATGAGTTTTTTCTCTTCTTCCTGTTGCTGTTGAGTTATTTTCCAATCGTCAATGAGAGAAGATACTAATTCTTGGATTTTACTTCCGTGTCCCTGGCGATTAGACAAATTTATATGTGTCTGAGTATCTTTTTTATTACTACCGCCACCTAATGATTTTGCTGTACCCTTGTCTGTCAATCTGAGATCGATATGCGGAAAACCTTGAGAACTATCAACCATTTATTTCTCCGACACCAAAAATTAATACTAAAAAACTTTGATTTCTGCGATTGCTTCTTCTAGATGTTCCTGAATCACTAGCTCCTCTCGCTCAAGGATTGCTCTTTTTGCTGCATCTTGTGCAACCCTCACAGCTTGAGCCGCAGAAAAATCTCTCATCTGCTCAATGATCCTTGGCCAGTTGATAGATCCCACTTCAATTGCAGATAGTGTTTCCTTTAGTATAAATTCTAGCTCCTGTTCTCCGGGTTTGGGTACTGCGATCAAATCATCAAATCTTCTCCAAAGAGCAGTATCCAGAGATTTATTCAAATTCGTTGCTGCTACTAAAAGCCCTGAAGAGGGTTGATACTCATCCAAAATTTGAAGAAATGTATTGACTACTCGCTTAATTTCTCCTACTTCTTGAGAGTCTTCTCGTGTCTTAGCAATTGAGTCACATTCATCAAGAAACAATAAACATGGACTTTTTGAAGCATCCTCAAATACAAGTCTTAAATTGCTCGCAGTTTCGCCTAAAAAAGACGACACCATTGCATCAAACCGAACTTTCAGGAGTGGTAATCCTGTATTCCAAGCTAAACGTTCTGCTCCTAGTGTTTTTCCACATCCAGGAGGCCCATACAAAAGAATTTTTTGTCTGTAACGCAATCCATGATGAGCAAGCCTATCTCTAGCCGCATACTCGCGTTCAATTCGACAGAAACGTTTTTCAATATTTATTGGCAACACCATGTGATGCCGCAAATTATCCCTTGGTATGATAGTTACTAAAGGAAGATTAAATCGCTTACTGGTTGATAATTCAGTTAATGTCTGTAAGTTTTTTGGTACTGAAGAAGCAGGTTTGCTGATGTTAGCAGGCTTCTCTTTCTGGCTTTTTTTAGTGATATTCTCTAACTGGTCAGCTAAGAGAGTATGTCCCTTACTGCGTTCTTCCTCAATCACTAGGTATGTAAGCTTATCAATCGCTTCTTGATCTGAACTAGCGATCGCTCTAAAAAATCTCTTGAGAAGCTCTGCTTTCATACTGCCTCTCAGTATAAATAGTAATTTTGGACTGATTTAGTACTATTGTACTATGAAAGTATAGTGCGTTATAAATCATAACGCGATCGGCTTGTTTCTAATCATTATATTAAGTTATGTAATAAAAAATCATTTTTCTGCTTAGGAATTTACTATCTATATCTAAACATAAGACATTGCTTTAAGGTCTATATCATCTTCCCCTTCAATCAATAACAAAGTCATCATATCTCCCTCAACAAACCCTGTTAATCTGAAATCAGACATAGCTTTTAGTTCCTCCATAGAAACTTTCTCAGAATAGTATTTAAATATCATTTTAATTGCTTTATCTTTATCTAGATAATACTGATAGCTACTATCCTTTTGCATCAAATGTTCTACAATTTTTGTTATCCGGGCTAGAAGTACGTCTCTTTCCTCAGAAACTTCTTGCATAACTTCCTCCCAATTAGTAACTTATTACTCCAATTATAGCTAATCTTTCTTTACATAAAAAAGGCGGGCTTTTCAGCCCACCCTGCACTATTTTGAGAATATTCTGTTGCTATTAACCCAACAATTGTTTAGCCTTAGCTAACACATTATCAACGCTAAAACCAAACTTCTCTAGACAAACGTTACCTGGAGCCGAAGCACCAAAGCGATCGATACTAACGCAATCGCCTTCAGTACCCACATATTTGTGCCAACCGAAACTGCTACCAGCTTCTACAGACAAACGCTTGGTGACAGCTTTCGGCAAAATTGACTCTTTATAAGCCGCATCCTGTGCTTCAAACAGTTCCCATGAAGGTAGCGAAACAACACGGACTTTCTTGCCTTCAGCCTTAAGTTTTTCGGCTGCGCCGACGGCGAGGCTCAGTTCTGAACCAGTTCCAATCAGGATGATATCGGGTGTACCTTCGCTATCCACCACGGTGTATCCACCCTTGGCTACGCCCTCAATCGATGTACCTGCCAAGTTGGGGACGTTTTGACGGGTGAACGCCAACAGAGACGGAGCATTTTCCTTCGCCTTTTCGATCGCTATTTTATAAGCGCCAGAGGTTTCGTTACCGTCTGCGGGACGAAACACGGTTAAATTAGGAATGGCACGCAAGGAAGCGAGGGTTTCGATGGGTTGGTGTGTGGGGCCATCTTCACCTTGTCCAATGGAATCGTGAGTCATCACCCAAATCGAGCCAGCTTGGGAAAGCGCGGATAAGCGGATGGCAGCACGCATATAGTCTGTGAAGATCAAGAAGGTAGCACCGTAAGGAATTAATCCTGAATTGTGCAGCGCTATACCATTACAGATTGCGCCCATACCATGTTCCCGCACACCAAAGTGGATGTTGGGGTTTTCGTAGTGCCCTTTCTGGAAGTCGCCCTTACCCTTGATTTCGGTCAAGTTAGAGTGGGTTAAGTCAGCCGAACCACCAATCAATTCAGGTAAAACCGCCGCTAGTTTGTTAAGGCAGGTTTCTGAGTGTTTGCGGGTAGGTAGTCCTTTGTCTTCGGGGGTGTAGGTGGGTAGTACCTTGTCCCAACCATCGGGTAGTTTGCTGCTAATGTAGCGTTCAAATTCAGCCGCTTCTTGGGGATACTTAGCTTTGTAGTCGGCAAATGTTTTGTTCCAGTCGCTTTCGTAGCCTGCACCGCGCTCAACTGCTTTACGTGTGTGGTTGAGGGCGTTTTCTGGAACTACGAAAGGCTCGTATTCCCAACCCAAGTTTTTCCGAGTCAAAGCTATTTCGTCTCCACCAAGAGCAGCGCCGTGAACGCCAGCGGTGTTGGCTTTATTGGGGGAACCATAACCGATGATGGTTGTCACCTTAATCATTGATGGTTTATCGGTGACAGATTTAGCTTCTTCAATTGCTTTGGCGATCGCTTCTAAATCGGTATTGCCATCTTTGACGTGCAAAACGTGCCAACCGTAAGCTTCAAAGCGCTTGGAAACATCTTCGGTGAATGCCACATCTGTGGAACCGTCGATGGAGATGTGGTTGTCGTCGTACAGAGCAATGAGTTTGCCTAATCCCAAGTGTCCTGCGAAAGAAGCAGCTTCCCCGGAAATCCCTTCCATGTTGCAACCGTCACCTAAAATTACGTAGGTGTAATGGTCAACAATCTTGGTATCGGGTTTGTTAAATTTAGCAGCAAGGTGCGCTTCAGCGATCGCTAAACCGACTCCATTAGCAATTCCTTGACCCAAGGGCCCAGTGGTGACTTCCACGCCTGGGGTCATGAAGTTTTCCGGGTGTCCAGGGGTTTTGGATTCCCATTGACGGAATTGCTTGATATCTTCAATGCTTACACTGTCGTAGCCTGTCAAGTAAAGCAGGGCGTACTGCAACATCGAGCCATGACCGGCAGATAAGACAAAGCGATCGCGATTAAACCATTTGGGATTCTTGGGATTAAACTTCAAAAAGCGATCCCAGAGTACAAAAGCCATCGGAGCCGCGCCCATCGGCAGTCCTGGGTGTCCCGATTTTGCCTTTTCTACGGCATCAACAGCCAAGAAGCGGATCGAGTTAATACAAAGTTCTTCGAGGGACAGTTCTTTGGCGGATTGGGTTGCAACAGTCATAATCTCTTGTTTTTAACGACGGGTTAGCACTCTTCGTAGCTTCTTTTGCTGGGGTTATTTTAGATTCCCCACAGTATCCTCATCATCCCACTCCCGCTTGTCGATGGACAAGCGGGATCTCCTGAGTTTCTGGTGATAAATCAAGCTGATAATTGGGTCATGCTGAACGCTTACTTTATATCGGAATGATATTTCTGATACTTTGGGCATTGGGCATTGGGCATTGGGCATGGGGCATTGGGCATTGGGCAAATGAGCAGGTCGGATTAAACTACTGAATTCTGAATTCTGAATTCTGAATTCTGACTTCTGACTTCTGCCTCCTGCCTCCTGCCTCCTGCCTTCTGCCTCCTGCCTTCTTTTAAACGTATTTCTTAAAGGCCAGTGTGACATTATGACCGCCAAACCCAAAAGAATTGGATATTGCCACCTCGACTTTTTGAGCGCGGCTAGAGTTAGGCACGTAATCTAAATCACACTCTGGATCGGGATTTTCCAGATTGATTGTCGGTGGAATTTGATCATTAGCGATCGCTAACACTGTTGCGACTGCTTCAATACCTCCAGAACCGCCCAATAAATGACCTGTCATCGATTTGGTGGAGCTAATTGCTACCTTATAAGCATGTTCTCCCAAGGCTTTTTTGATTGCTGAGGTTTCAGTTGAATCATTAGCTGGGGTACTAGTGCCGTGGGCATTAATATAGCTAATTTCTTCGGGAGTTATGCCAGCATCTTTAAGAGCTAGTTCGATCGCTCTAGCGGCTCCGAGTCCACCGGGTACGGGGGAGGTGATGTGGTAGGCATCACAGGTCATGCCGTAACCGATCATTTCGGCATAAATGTGAGCGCCGCGACTTAGGGCGTGTTGCAGTTCTTCGAGAATTAAAATTCCTGAACCTTCACCCAAGACAAATCCGTTGCGATCGCGGTCAAAGGGACGGCAAGCATGAGCCGGGTCATCATTGCTAAAAGAGAGTGCTTTGCAAGCAGCGAACCCAGCTATCGACAATGGTGTGACAGCTGCCTCCGTTCCCCCGCAAATCATCGCCTGGGCATATCCTCCTTGAATTAAGCGAAAAGCATCGCCTACAGCATTGGAACCAGCAGCACAGGCAGTTACAGGACAAGAGTTTGGCCCTTTAGCACCCGTATGAATTGCCGTTAATCCTGCGGCCATATTGGCGATCATCATCGGGATCATGAATGGACTACAGCGATCGGGACCACGGTTGAGGTAGATAGTTTGCTGGTCTTCTAATACCTTAATTCCACCAACGCCAGAACCGATCATCACACCTACCTGTTCTGCATTCAGGTCATTGATCGCTAACTCCGAGTTAGCTAGAGCCTGTTTTGCTGCCGCAACCCCAAATTGGGAAAATCGATCCATGCGCTTGGCCTCTTTACGCTCCAAGTAATCATGTGGATCGAAGTTTTTCACCTCACCAGCAATCCGGCAATCATGGCGAGACGCATCAAATAACGTGATGTAGTCAATGCCATTACGTCCACTCAATAATCCATTCCAATATTCTGTTGCTGTGTTACCTATAGGTGTAATCGCGCCAACACCAGTTACAACAACGCGTTTACGTGTATGATCTGTCATGATTCAGTTAAAAATGGCGAAAAAGCAGCAGGCAAAAAATTTGAGGTTAGCGACTAGGTACTTGGTGAGCCAGCGCGGTCTTAAAGATTTCCTTTACGAGCGACTGGCATCGGATTTGCTGACTTCAACTGACTGTCGTTAACGTCAGCATTAGCGACATTAGCAGCGTCACGCGAAGGATGGCTAGACATTAGAGAAAAATCTCCCCAATCCCAATCCCCAATTCCAATCCCCAGTTAAGCTGAGGCGGTAACTTTGTTATTGATGTAATCTACTGCGTCTTGAACGGATGTAATCTGCTCGGCAGCTTCATCGGGAATTTCGATATCAAATTCTTCTTCCAAGGCCATCACCAACTCAACGGTATCGAGAGAATCTGCTCCCAGGTCTTCCATAAACTTGGCTTGTGGTGTGACTTTATCTGGGGGATCAACACTCAGTTGTTCGATAACGATTTTCTTGACCTTTTCAAAAAGTTCCGCTTGGCTCATAAATAAAAGTCCTTAACCACTTGCTACGATCTGCTCTTTAGAGGAGACATTGTTTTGAGCATATACATCTTATCGTCAAGCGCGATCGCCCGCATACTTCCAAGGGTTTTTCTGCTAGAAAACCTTTGCCATTTTTAAAATAAATGGGGTAAGTTTTCTGGGAACACTTGAGTCGTAGAGCGTGCTACGCCATCACCGATTCCGTGTAAATGCTTCAGTTTTATAATTATTGCTAAAATTTTTTACAATGTCTCGACCAGTATTTACAGTCTTGCTAGCAATTAAGAATATGTAGATGCTGCGACTCTTTAACCTAGAGGTTTAAAGGGTAGCTAAACGTCAAACATCAGAATGGTGCTAACAAGGGAATGATAAAACAGTTATTGTTTAGAGCGATCGCTCTAACCCAAACATACTTCTATGCTACCTCAGACACTGAAATACGCTTACTTCCCCGGTTGTGTTGCTCAAGGGGCCTGTCGGGAACTTTACCAATCAACTCAAGCGCTTACCCAAGCACTGGGTATTGAACTAGTTGAACTTAAAAAGGCTGCTTGCTGTGGTTCCGGCACATTTAAAGAAGATTCGCAACTGCTAGAAGATACAGTCAACGCCAGAAATATTGCCCTAGCAGAAGAATTAAATCTGCCCTTACTTACCCATTGCAGCACTTGTCAAGGTGTTATCGGTCACGTCAACGAACACTTGAAGGAATGCCAAACAACTAACCCTGTTTACATTGAACAGGTTAATGGCTTGCTAAATAAAGAAGGTTGTTCGCCTTATCGCGGCAGTACTGACGTTAAACATCTTCTTTATGCCTTGGTGACAGATTACGGTTTAGAGGAAATTACCAAACGTGTCACCCGAAAGTTAACTGGATTAAAATGTGCGGCTTTTTATGGCTGTTATCTCCTCCGCGCCCAAAAATCTATGCCTTATGACGACCCTTTCCAACCGGAAGCGATGGAAAATATGTTTCGGGCGGTGGGTGCAACACCAATTTATTACCGAGGACGGACACAATGTTGTGGTTGGCCACTTGCTAGTTATGCCACTACCCAATCTTTTAAGATGGCGGGGATGCATATTCAGGACGCTATAGCATCTGGTGCTGACTGTATAGTTACACCTTGTCCTCTGTGCCACTTGAATTTAGATTCGCGCCAGCCAGAGGTAGAAAAGGTGATTGAACAAAAGCTAGGTTTACCAGTGTTGCATTTACCCCAGTTGATTGCTTTGGCACTTGGCGTTAGTCCAAAAGAACTGGGTTTAGACCGTCACATTGTTTCCACAAAGCCAGTGTTGGAAAAATTAGGATTTTAGTTTATGGAGTACAAGGGACTTAAGTCCCTTGTCTGGTTAATTGATTAGACTTTGGACAGTAATAATTGTTTTGATAAAAAAATTTCCAAAATTAACCAACTTACAATATATAAGACTGGTAATTTTGGATAACTTTAATTAAACTCTAATTTTGAGAATCGCCTTGGTATTAGCTTTGTAAAGTCAATGCTTCTTTTTCGAGGTTTTCATCCATCCAAGAAAACATATCGCCAATTGATTTAACCATATCTTCAACTCCTTCACGGAAGAGTTCGACATCTTTATCAGACTTGGTATAAATCTGAGCCACTTGAATCAATTCGTCTGTATGTTCTGGATCTAAGTGGCAGTGGAGATGAAAATATTCGATGGTATGGTCATCAATACCTTTAAATATCTTACGAAGTCCTTCAATATATTTGATGAAAATTCCAGGCAATACTTGCTCAATTGCTGCAAATCTTCCCAAAGAGCGTACTATAGGTTCATCATCACAAACTTCAAATTTCTTAAAGCGTAATGCCGGAATGAGAAACGCTCCATCATCGGCATTGATATCAATTTTAGGACAATCAATACCTTTCATGAAACGCATAAATAATGCTACATGAGCAAGGTCTGAGTTGAGTTCTCCATGCTCTGTAAATGCATTTTCTAGCATAATCGTTCTAGCATGGTAACTATCCATTTTGGATGCAACTTTTAGAAAAGCCATATTGAATCTGTTTGAGCCAGGTAGCATTTTTATAGCAAACTGGCGGATTGCATCTTGTGAAAATTCTCCATTAGCAAAGCGTTGAACAAAGGGATGTAAAGACAAATCCTGTGCAGTTGTGAGTTCTAACAAAACTTGCTGTAATTGGTTGGATATTTGAGTATCTAAAGAAAGAATTGCAGTCATTATTTTTAGTGGATAAGTGGGTTTCTGTTGATGCTTGATTGTCTAATATTGGTGAATATATGGGTGATTATTCACGGAGATTGCATAGCAAAAAATGCATACCCTTTGTAAGTATGTTTGCAAATGCTTATTAACGAAGTGAACTCACTTCAGTTACTTGATTGACTGATTCAATGCGAATAATGGAAAATTACTCAGGCAGTTTGCATAGTAAAATGTACATACCCTTTGTAACCATACTTCACAAGTTATTTGAAAATGCTTATTTCGGTTCTGATCGGCTTGAAAATTGACATTATCTTCAACAATTGAGTCTAAACTTGGACTAGAATGCTTTCAAAAAATTTTGTTTTTGGTTAACGGAACTGTATGCACAGTTGTTTTAACTAATTTGTTACCCTCTTTTGTGAAAAAATTCAGTACAAGTTCGTACTTCGTCCTAATAAAGATTTTAGTATTTTATTTTTTTATACGCAAAGAAAAAAGAATCATTAACTAAATCTTTACTTGTTCCCGCAATTTCTAAAGTTGGTATAAAAACATTAGGCGACTTTTGTTTGTCATCTGTCAATAGGAATAAAAACAAAATCTTCTTAAAAAATAATACAGAATGGGACGTGTAAGATTCACGCCCCACAAGAATTATTTTGAATTTGGTTATGTAATTTAGATAACTTTCAACTTAATCATTGATATTTTGGAATTTACGTTGCAATTGTTTTAGCGATTGATACATATCTGGCAGGCGACCATAAACAGCACATACCTTGAGATATAGTTTGTAAGGAAGGGCTGGAGTTCCACAGACAACTTCTCCTGGTGCAACATCGCTGTGAATTCCAGTTTGAGCAGATGTCATCGCCCCATCTCCGATTTTCACTTGATTGGCTATTCCCGTTTGTCCAGCTAAAATAACGCGATTTCCCAGTTTCACCCCTCCTGCCATACCAACCTGACCTGCGATCGCACAACCAGAACCGATTTGGCAACCATGACCTATTTGCACTAAGCTATCAATCACTGTATTGCGACCTACTCGTGTTTCTCCGACTGCTGGGCGGTCAATGCCGGTGTTACAGCCAACTTCCACGCCATCTTCTAAGACTGTATAGCCTGATTGTTCCATTTTGAACCAACCAGTCCGGGTAGGAACAAAACCAAAGCCTTCTGCACCAATGACAGCACCACTGTGAATGACGCAATCTGCACCGATGCGGGTACGTTCGTGGATGGTACAGTTGGCGTGTAAAGTAGTGCGATCGCCTATTTTGGCATCTGGATAAATTACTACATTGGGATGAATGATTGCACCATCACCAATTTCTACCCCTTGTTGAATCACAGCATGGGGGCCAATATAAACATCACTACCAACTTTTGCGGTGGAGTGAATCACAGCAGTGGGATGAATTTCTGGAGTAGGGCGATATGGTTGATAAAAAAGTGCGATCGCTTTGGCAAACAATAATCGCGGATCTGAGGTTGCTAGCCAGACAATGCCCCTTTCTTGTGCAAGCGCTTGTAATTTTTCGTCCTGGGGCAAAATTAAAGCACTAGCATTGGTATTACCGACAAAAGACCCAAATTTTGCACTTTCTACGTAACCGATCGTACCGTTGCTAGCTTCATCAATGGCTGCTACCCCTGTAATTTCTGGGTCTTGGTCTGGGTTACTAGTCAGGCTATGATTGGTGGCCGCGTCACCAAATTGACGGAGGATTTCGCTGAATTTCATTGTTGGGTGTGTTCAAAATTGATCTACAATCGCAAGATAATTTTCCCTCTTTATGCTCCAATACAATAATTTTATAGACGCGTAGCGGTGAGGCAATCAGACTATTTCTAGTTTCGCTTCAGGTTGGATTACTTCACTGACATTCTTCTGTTGATGGCTCTCGTGAGCTTACTTTCACTGCATCTTGTCTCAATAGCGTCTTGAGGCGTTGATTATCTTCGGTAGCGATCGTTTCACCATAGTGATGAAGTTGAAAAAGCTGGCAATAACGGTTTTGTTTGGCGCAAATCAAGCAGCCATAGGCATGATTGCCGTTAGTACCGCATAGCCGATGTCCCATCACCGGGCCGAGAGAAATATTTTGCTCGCTAGCTACAGTACTGAGAATTGAGCGCACTTTTGATTCAAACTCCAATGATAAGTATTGCTTACGTCCTGGTTGTGTACGATCCCATTCTGGAATGGTTAATTCTTGTTTTAAAAGACTAGCTTCAATCTCTTCAGACATCACAAGCCCAGACAGAATAACGTGATGGGAAACATGGGGCAATAGTGTACGTGCTAACTGCCACATTAAGGTTTCATCAAACCACTCTTCAACCAGTGGACGCAGATACCAACAACAGGGAATGCCAAGGTTTACTAAATCTTGCAGCAACTGTACCCGGCTCTGAATTGAAGCTTGCTCATAGCCTGGTTTCAAGGGTGGTAGACTAACAAAGACAGTGACTCGAAGTGAATGAGGTCGCTCTAGAGTTGTTTTGAGGCGCTCTAGAAAAGATTGACCGGGATGGACTTTGGTAGTTATGTAGACTAGGTTAGCAGCTTTTCGGTCAATCAGTGCATCCAGAATTGATAGTACGCGCTCTCGATGGGCTGGAATAAAGGGGTCAGAGTAATCGCATAGTGAAATCGGAAAACCTTTTTGTCCTTCCTGGGTAGCAAAAATGTGGTCTAGCAAAAGATCGAGCAAGTTAACCGGATCTGAGACATCCTGAAAGTTTTGTGGATAATGATGCCAGTCACGGTCTTGATGGCAGACACAATAGGCACATTCAATTGGGCAACGGTTCTGAACATTTGGTAGAAATGGATTGAGGCTGAAGTATTTTACAGCACGCTCCTCATTAGGAATACCAAGCACTGGAAAGCCATGCAGCATATACTGGCTTCCCTGCAACGTAATTTCAGACGCAGTATTTTTATCAGTATTCATATATTTTTTATGAAAAAATAATACACCCTGAACAATTTGTCTTCTCTAGGGTGGCTGGTGTGAATATAGAGTGGCAAGGTGGGAAATGCTGGAGGATTAGTAAGAATTTTGATAAGTAAATATAGTTAAGTAGCGATCGCTTGTTCTTAAATAACTGGTAAATGCGTTGAGGTTAACACGGAGAAGCTCTTAGTAACAAGTTTTAAGAGTAGACTTTTGCGATTTTGTACTAGTTAGATAATTAATAATTAAGATAGAGATTATTTATCCTCTAGACAGTTCAAATTTTAAAATGATTAATAATATACAAGAATTAAGAGAGCGCTTGTTTGCTAGTGAAATAGTAAAAAATGAGCAAGACCTACAAGGATGTACCTCAGAGGAAATTGCATACATTGAGAGTAAATATGGAGTGTTGCCAAGAACTTACAGGCAAATCTTAGGCTTACTTGGGCATAATGCTGGAAAGCTTATTAGAGGATCGGAAATTGAGTTTTATTACGACCAACTTATTAAAATGAATGAATGGCAGCAAGAGATTATCCTTGAGTCTATTGCTGAGGGAGAAGAATGTACACCTTTACCTGAAAATGCTTTCTGTATCTGTGCTTTACATGGAGATCCGTGGTTTATTATTGCCGATGGACAAGATGACTGTTCTGTTTATTTTCTAGATGATAGTGGCACAATCAAAGAGTCCAGTAAATCTGTGATGGATTGGATAGAGAAATTTGTAGAAGAAGTTGAATATTTGATAAGGAGAGGATGGAGATAACATTTCAAAGTTATCTTTTTGAGAAGAAATAAATTTTAACGATAACGGTTATAGTATTCTGCTACATTAATTTTTCTAAGTTCGTAGTAAGCACTTTAGCCCTGATTTTTAAGGACTTTAGTGCTTACTACGAACTCTTTTAAGCTATCTGGTTAGTCGCCATTGCTATCCCTGCTAAATAACCGGTTGTCCAAGCACTTTGGAAGTTAAACCCACCGGTAACGCCATCAATATCCAAGATTTCTCCGGCAAAATAAAGACCAGGAATTAACCTACTTTCCATTGTCTTGAAGTTGACTTCTTTGAGCTTGACACCGCCACAGGTAACAAATTCTTCTTTGAAGGCTCCTTTGCCGTTGATTAAGTATTGTCCCTGAGTAAGTTCTTGCACCAGTTGATTTAAGGTTTTACTAGATATTTCTGCCCAACGGTCTTCTGTGGTAATGCCTGCACGGGCAATGATATATTGCCAGAGACGATGGGGTAGATCGACGCCGCGATGCAATGCGATCGCTTTCTTTCCCCATTCATCCTTAACTGTTAAAACTTTTTCTCGCACTTGTTCTTGGTGCAAATCAGGCAGCCAATTAATCAATAATGTAGCTTGATAGCGGCTTTCGTGCAGAGCTCTCGCACCCCAAGCCGAAAGCTTCAAAACAGCCGGGCCACTCAAACCCCAGTGGGTAATTAGTAATGGCCCAGTTTGTTGTAATTGGGATTTCCCGCCAGCAGATAACCGCAATTGAGCAGGATTAACGCTAACTCCAGCCAATTCCCGCAACTTTTGATCGACAATGTTGAAGGTAAATAACGAGGGTACTGGCGGTTCAATTTGATGACCTAACTCTCGGACAATTTTATAACCCGCAAGGCTGCTACCGGTTGCCAAAAGTAGGCGATCGCATTTAATTGTCTCTCCCGACTTCAGAAGAATATCAAACCCCCCATCTGCTGCGGTTCTCACCGAAGTTACATGCGTACCGATGCGGAGTTTTACCCCAGATTTCGCCACCGATTTAATTAAACATTCCACAATGGTTTCTGAAGTGTTGGTGACAGGAAACATCCGGCCATCAGCTTCCGTTTTGAGATAGACTCCACCAGCAGCAAACCAAGCTACTGTATCTTGAGGCCCAAACCGAGTCAAAGCACCCCGCAAAGCTTTTGCACCTCTGGGGTAATTTTGGACTAACTCCTCTGGTTCAAAGCAAGCGTGAGTCACGTTGCAGCGTCCGCCACCAGAAATTAGCACTTTCGCTAGGGGTTGACGACTGGCTTCGAGTAAAGTAACTTGGGCATCAGGATTGGCTTTAGCACAAGCGATCGCGCCAAAAAATCCTGCTGCCCCACCCCCAATAACTACAATTTGTAACGGTAACAATTTCAAAAATGTCTCTTTTACAGCACCTACTTTCTAGGCTAGCTGTTATTTTCACTCTTCATCAGGTTCAAAGTCGTCTTTTGTCGCACCGCAAGTTGGACATGACCAATCTTCTGGGATATCTTCAAAGGCTGTTCCCGGTGCTATGTCGCTATCTGGATCGCCTTCTGCTGGGTCATATATATAGCCACAAACAGTACATTTATACTTTGCCATGTCCCTTTCCCCTCGTAAATTATTGCTATTGCTTCCCTATTAAATACTTTTGGCAATGAGTCAAAATAGGCAAGCTACAATTCTTAAACGAGATTACGGTATGAAAATAAAACCGCTTCGCAAAGTCATTAGTCATTAATCATTAGTCCAACAGAAACCACGTCCCTTGTGACCGTGACTTGAATTAGCCCGTAATCATTAGTTTTTTTTCGCCCAAGAGGGCAGAGGTATATACCAAAAACTCTTTATCAATGACCAATAACCAATGACAAATGACCAATGACAAATAACTAAAAACGCCACCATGTCCTTTGGGCGTAACTGATAATTCCGATCGCGATCGCTCCAAGTAGCAAGAGCCAAATAATTCCACCTGGGATAAAAGTGAGAATACCAATACCTCTCAGTACCCAGACGGCAACGCTTATGCCGAGAAGTGTACCAAAAATCTGGATTAATCTACGATTTAAAGAAGATTGATTCATCTAATTTTCCTCTCAACTCAACAGACATTACACTTGATATTGATAATTAAAATATGAAGTTACGATGAAGTTATAGTTTCATCAGAAATAACACGTAAAAACCGAGAGATACTATCCAAACTTTAGGGTAAGGTACTTGATGTTAAATCGTGTTTGTGCCATTCTAGCTGTTAACAACGCAGTTTTTCATCTACAAGTATTACTTTCACAAAACTCACTGAAGTATTAATTATGTTGATTGTGATAAGAAACACAGTTTTTACAGTAAAGTAACTGAAATGATGAGCAAAAAATTATCCTTTCCGGAAAAGATAAGTATTAAACTGGAACTAATTTAATAATGGGTTGGATCTAAATCAAGTTTTATGGCTTGTAGTTTCAACTCTATTTAAGTGGATGAGTTGAGGAGTAACTTAATCATTATGTCTGCGTCTTATATATCAGATTCAATTATTGCAGGTTCAGATATGGCTTGGAGTCAAGACAAGCAAAATTTGCTGGTACAGGGTGAAATTTTGCTAGAAACGCGATCGCACAAGCTATCGGGTGGCGCGGTGACAGCCTGGATGTATTTGCCGATGGTGCGATCGCACGTTTGGCAGCAATTAACTGATTATCCCCGCTGGGTGCAATATTTTCCCGATATCACCAAGAGTGAGGTAGTACATAAAGGTGAAGTCAAACGTCTGTATCAAGCAGCACAAAAAGCCTTCTTCTTTTTTACGGCTCAAGTGGAAATTTACCTCAATGTTGTAGAAGTGCTGGGGCAGCAAATCCAATTTCGCATGGTAAATGGGACTTTTGAGGACTTTAACGCTAATTTAGAACTACAAGATTGTGGTAATGGCACAATACTTGCTTATACTGTGCAAGCGACACCTCTAATTCCGATTCCATCTATTTTTATTCAACAAGCGATGAATTTAGAGTTGCCTGCAAATATGCGTAAAATGCGACAAGTTATGTGTAAGACTCAATAAAAAATTCAGACGTTGCTGATTGGATTTTCACTTTACCTATATAGATAATTCAAAAACCCGCTCTCTGTGAGAAAACGGGTTTTTGTGTGTGATTTATCAGGTGTAATTATCCGGTAAAAACTTCAACTGGTAAACGGCTAAACGACAATCTTTCATTTTGCACATCTACAAAGATGGTGTTGCCGTCGTTGAATTCGCCGCGCAAGATGGATTTAGCAATTTGCGTTTCTAACTCTCGCTGAATCGCCCGCTTCAGTGGACGCGCACCATACACTGGGTCGTATCCTACTTCTGCTAAAAAGTCAAGAGCAGCATCCGATAGTTTGAGAGATATTTTGCGATCGCTCAGTCTTTGCCGCAATCTTTCCACTTGCAATAGCACAATATGCCGCAATTCCTTCTTATCTAAACCGTGGAAGATGATGATTTCGTCAATCCGGTTTAGGAACTCTGGACGGAAGCTATTTCGCATTGCTTCCATGACTCGACGGCGCATTTCGTCGTAGTGGGTATTATCCCCAGCGATATCAAGAATGTACTGCGAACCGATGTTGCTGGTCATGATGATAATAGCGTTCTTGAAGTCCACTTTATGACCTTGGGCATCAGTGACGCGACCATCATCAAGAATTTGCAAGAAGATATTGAAGACATCGGGGTGTGCTTTCTCGATTTCGTCGAAGAGAATTACTGAGTAAGGACGGCGACGAATCGCTTCTGTAAGTTGTCCGCCTTCTTCATAACCCACGTATCCTGGAGGCGCACCGATTAAGCGAGAGACGGCGTGTTTCTCCATGTACTCAGACATATCGATTCGCACCAGCGCATCTTCGCTATCGAACATATACGCCGCCAGCGCTTTCGCCAATTCGGTTTTACCCACACCTGTCGGTCCAAGGAAAATAAAGCTAGCAATGGGACGATTGGGATCGGCTAATCCAGCACGCGATCGCTGAATTGCATCGGCTACAGCTGTGACTGCTTCTTCTTGTCCAACTACCCGACGATGTAGTTCATCTTCTAAATGCAGGAGTTTCTCTTTCTCTGATTCCACCAACTTGCTGATCGGAATTCCTGTCCATTTAGAAATAATTTCGGCAATATCAGCTTCTGTGACTTCTTCTCTTAATAGGGATTTACCACTTCTTTGAGTGCTTGCCAATTCAGCTTCTACTGCTTCCAATTGACGATGCAAACTGGTTAAATTACCGTATTTCAATTCCGCAGCCCGGTTAAGGTCGTAGTCGCGTTCTGCTTGCTGAATCTCTAAGTTGACCCGTTCAATCTCTTTTTTCACAGACTGAATTTTGTCAATGATATCTTTTTCAGACTGCCATTGAGTATTTAGGGTTTTTTGTTCTTCTTTGAGATCGGCAATTTCTTTTTCCAGTCTTCCTAGACGTTCGCGAGAAGCAGCATCGCTTTCTTTTTGCAACGATAGCTTCTCCATTTCCAATTGCAGAATCTTGCGGTCAATTTCGTCGAGTTCTTCTGGTTTGGAGGTAATCTCCATTTTTAATCTCGCGGCGGCTTCGTCTACCAAGTCAATGGCTTTATCAGGGAGGAAGCGATCGCTAATATATCGACTCGACAATACGGCGGCGGCAACCAAAGCACTATCAGAAATCTTCACCCCGTGGTGGTTTTCATAACGTTCTCTCAACCCGCGCAAAATCGAAATACTATCTTCTACACTAGGCTGATCGACATAAACCTGTTGGAACCGTCTTTCTAATGCCGCATCTTTTTCGATATATTTGCGGTATTCATCCAGAGTTGTCGCTCCAATACAACGCAATTCGCCCCGCGCCAACATTGGTTTTAATAAGTTACCAGCATCCATCGCGCCTTGGGTTGCACCAGCGCCGACAACGGTGTGAATTTCATCAATAAATAAAACAATATTGCCGCCAGATTCAGTAACTTCTTTTAATACTGCTTTCAGGCGTTCTTCAAATTCACCCCGGAATTTTGCCCCTGCAATTAAAGCACCCATATCTAAAGCGATTAGCTTACGGTCTTTGAGTGATTGAGGTACATCACCTGCGATAATGCGCTGTGCTAATCCTTCAGCGATCGCAGTTTTACCAACACCTGGTTCGCCAATTAGCACAGGATTATTTTTGGTGCGGCGAGAAAGAATTTGCACAGTGCGACGAATCTCATCATCTCGCCCAATTACTGGATCGAGTTGACCTTTACGCGCGGCTTCGGTGAGGTCACGCCCGTATTTTTCCAGTGCTTCGTATTTGCCTTCTGGATTTTGGTCGGTCACTTTTTGGCTCCCACGAACTTGTTTAATAGTATTTTTGAGTTTGCCTTCGTCTAAACCAAACTCTTGGAATAAAGCTTTGCCAAAGCGGTCATCTTTAGCGTAAGCCAGCAATAAGTGTTCAATTGAAATATATTCGTCTTGAAACTCTTTGCGATATCCGTCTGCTCGATCTAGAAGTGTATCTAAGCTGCGTCCTAAGTATACCGAGGTACTATTACCCGATACTTTCGGCTGACGTTGAAAAAATTGTTCAGTGCGATCGCGCAGTTTTTGGAGGTTAACACCCGCTTTTGTGAGAATCCCTGTTGCTAGACCATCTTGTTCTAGCAGCGCTTTCATCAGGTGTTCGCTTTCAATTTGCTGTTGTTGATATTGTTTAACAATATCCGGGGTGTGGGCGATCGCTTCCCAGGCTTTTTCTGTAAATTGGTTAGGATTAGTAGGTTGCATAGGCTTTTTCAGGAACGTAAAGGTGTAGTGGTGAAGCAGCGCGGTCTTGGGGGTTTCCCCCATGAGCGACTGCTGAACCCGGAGGGCTTGTCGCAGGCTACCACCAGAACACCAAGTAAAGAAAATTTCTATTCTTAATAGATATTGTAAGAACAGGATAGCGATCGCCTAGATCGGTGTTCACGTCTTGTAAAAGTCGTATTTTCCCGTAGTTTTGATTTTCCTATGTGCGATTCTTGTTCATTGCACAACAACCGGAGTAGCTCATGGAACCCACGGTTTCAATTACCGGTTTGCGGAATGTCAGTAGATGCACTCTTGTGTGCGATGGCGCAAGCGTCCACGTAGGCGATCGCATTAGTCGGGTTTATTCCAATACAGTTCGGATAAGACCAAAACACTTGTAGAGACGGCGATTTATCGCGTCTCAAAAACCCAAAATTTTTGCCAGTAGCCCTTAACTGAACCGTATTGGGGTTTATTCCAGTGAGTGCTTAGGAGTCGGTACAGAGGTTTTTGGAGTCGCCCTGGAAGCTGAATCGTGCTTAATTGACGGCGCTGGAGGAGAAAGTGTTGCGTGTGCTGAGTTGGAAACTAGCAGCTAATGTAACAAGGGAATAATGCAACAATACTGGAAATCAATGTTCGTGCCAGTAATCCGAAAACTTTTGCGGTGCTTTGGCGATGTCTACACCCGCAGAAAAATCTAATTTTGAAAATCAAATTGCATATTTGCATATTTAATAAAAAAACTACTGAATATTCCTTTAGATAGAGGTTTTTTCAACGTCTACTTACTTAAAGAGGAAAAATAATGAATCAATTCAAATATTCCAAGAAGATTTTTGGCGTTATTGCTGTTTTACTCGTAATTTGTGCAACTTTCTTTCCTAGAATGGCAATTGCAGATTCACTGACTGCGCCTATAAAGTCAGGTTGTACAGTTGTAGGTGATGTAAGAATAATACCAGATCCAAATAACCCCAATGAAATCGATGTTCTACCACCGACTGTGATAGTTAACAATGCCGATGGATGTAGCTTCAGTGCTAACGCGATGAAGTTACCACAAGCTCTGAGGGTTGAAAGAGCTATTATAAAGTTGCCTACGGGCGTAACTGGGGTTGTTAAAAGCCTTCAGATCAGCAAAGTCGATGATGAAGGCAATAAGACAGTAATTTATGGCTGTTCTGATTTAAAAGTTAAGAATGGTACGGATTTAAATGTATCTTGCGGAGGGCCATCTTACCTACCATCGAACCAGTCCTTGCAATATAATGCAACTATTGCAGACTTTAAGCGAGGGACTAAGTTTGCCATTACGCTGGTAGCATCACAGTCTAAACAACTAGATTTGTAGTAAATATACGCCTGTTACACCAAAAAACCTATTTGGTGTAACACGTAAAACTGCTTAATACAAAAATGTTTGCTCCTTCCTAGCCGAAACTAAAAAAGACGGGCGTACCCCCTTAATTTTGAGCGGAGCCAACTGTATGGCCTACACTGCCCGTAATTAGCTCTAATATCCCCGGTTGAACAATTGAAGCATTCCAGTCGTGGGTAGAAAACAGTTTAGTTCTATGTTTTATGAAAAATCGTATACTTTATTTGGTATACGATTCTTTATTAAGTTAACACGATTAAATGACTAGCTCGCTTACTTAATTTTGATACAACTCCTATTTATTTCTGGCTAAGACTGTAGCTTTCCCCGGAACTCAGTTCTAATAAATTTGATGTAGCAATAAAGCCAAAGTAAATGGCGATCGCAGCAGTAATACCATGAAGCAAAATATCATTGAATTTACAAGCAGCCATCAAAGAAACGCTCAAAGCTTTTTCGATTAATATTGATGACATTCTAGAGATGCTTATTAAACAAAATTATTCATAATAAAGAGATTTAGAGCAGTCCAAATTATATTTAAAAGATGTAAAGTGGTCAAGTAGATATTTCATAAGGTCAATTACACTTAATCGCATTGAAAACAGCTTACCCTCGAAAGCTAAAGCTTACTATTTTTTTCTTAGAATGTATGGGTAACTGTCTTAACAATATCTATAGAGACATGGTGATAAACAAAATTACTCCTTCATAAGCAGGAATCTAAATGCGTAAGTAAGCATGACGTATTAAAGTTCTTCTACCTTACCTCCACTATTTTCCTCCTACACCACACAGAGTTAACATAATCCCAGGTCGCATAGTGGATGCTGAAAATGATTGACCCCTACGACTTTGAAGATGATGACTTTGACTTTGAGGATGAGGATTTCTTGAAAATAAAACCCATCAGCCAAATGACTGAAGGGGAAAAGCTACAGCGATTTAAGCGGTTCTTCGACAGCAGCAGCCGTGCTATGTTGCAAGACTGTCTATTTCGCATTGTCAATTACGAAGATGGTACAGGCACGTTAGAAATTCTTTGCCCTAATGAAGTTGTAAGGCAACGCCTTTCTAAGAAAAAGCGCAAAATTACCAACAACATCAATACCTGCTGGAGTCATATTAGATGGTTTTCGCTATGTGTCCAGCAAGATAATGAGTTGCATTGCCAGAAGTTTACCCGTAATGGCGATTTGGTGACATCTTAATTGGGTACTGGAAATTTGGGATAAAGAAAGTGTTTTCCCAATTACAAGTGACGAATAACAAATGACTAAAAAACAAAAATTTCCTTATCTAGTTGGTTCTAAATGGACAGCACAGCGAAAAGTTGATGGCTGGCGGCACTTCCAAGTTGTCAATCGTAAAAATCAGGCTAAGTGGGTTTACGCCGAAATGGTTGCTTCTTGCGATCCTAAAGTCCGTTTTTGGATAAATGCCAAATTATTACAAGATAACTCCCAGTGGCAAGCTGGCTGGCAAACATTACAAGAAATCCAGGAAATTGAAACTGAGGTGTCCTAATTACCTTCAATACATAGACTGAAATAAATTAGGACTTACGCACACTCTACGTTTCTTCTCTTACTCTTAGCCCACGCAGGTGGGCTAAATTTGTATAGCCACAAATCCTATTCGCTCTGCTTAAACTTAGAAAATATTTGCAAAATTAATAATATTTTACAAAATCACACTCACTCACTCTCAAGCAGCAATTAGATGGTTGTGACTACCGACTGAAAACTGGTAATTTATCTGCGATACCTTTGGTGAGTTACGCTAACGCAAATTCCAGTAGTATTTCCAGCATCAGGCTGCATATACCTCTCTTTCCCCTTGACTCTGTGCCTCAACGCCTTGAAAAGACGTTGTAAAAACATCAGCTAATTCTATGAAAAGCATTTAAAAAAGCAGATTTCATATTTTTGTATTTTGTAACTCTTTTTATAAAAATAAATAATAAAAATTTTTAATGGCTCTTTTGAGACTTTTTAAAGTCTTTAAGGTTCATAAAAATCCAAATAGACATAATTAAGCTTTAATTCATCGGATAAGACCGTTTTACAGATTAGGAGCCACTTTCTTTTCTAGGTAATTTGCCCAATAATGACATTCACAGACCTCACGCATCGCCATCTCAGGAAAGGTGAAGGCAAATGTTTGAGCCACAAGTTTGACAAGAAGCTATAAGAGGGAAACAACAGTGAAACTAGCAGTCTACGGAAAAGGTGGTATCGGTAAATCCACAACTAGCTGTAATATATCCGTCGCCCTAGCTAAACGTGGCAAGAAGGTGCTGCAAATTGGCTGCGACCCCAAACATGACAGCACCTTCACCCTGACTGGGTTTTTGATTCCGACAATTATCGACACCCTCCAAGAAAAGGACTATCACTACGAAGATGTCTGGCCAGAAGATGTAATTTATAAAGGCTACGGCGGTGTTGATTGCGTAGAAGCTGGGGGCCCACCTGCGGGTGCTGGATGTGGCGGCTACGTAGTCGGTGAAACCGTAAAATTACTTAAAGAACTCAATGCCTTTGATGAGTACGATGTAATTCTTTTTGACGTTCTGGGTGACGTAGTTTGCGGTGGTTTTGCAGCACCACTCAACTATGCAGATTACTGCCTGATCGTTACAGACAACGGCTTTGATGCTTTATTTGCTGCCAATCGGATCGCTGCTTCAGTCCGCGAAAAAGCAAGAACTCACCCACTGCGTTTAGCTGGGTTAATTGGCAATCGCACCTCCAAGCGCGACTTGATTGAAAAATATATAGAAGCAGTGCCCATGCCAGTTCTAGAAGTTTTACCTTTAATTGAAGATATCCGCGTTTCCCGCGTAAAAGGTAAGACTTTGTTTGAGATGGCAGAGCAAGATCCTTCCCTAGAATACGTTTGCGACTACTATCTCAACATCGCCGACCAAATTTTGGCGCGTCCCGAAGGTGTTGTACCTAATGACACACCAGATCGGGAGTTGTTCTCTTTGTTATCCGATTTTTATCTAAATCCGGGTAAACCCCAGGTTCCTAATTCAGAAGAGGAACTAGACTTGATGATTGTATAAATCACCAAGTTCTCAGGATGGGGGACAATAACATGGCATTCTTTCACAGCTTTACGGATTCAATAAAGCAAAAGTGGTTGCAATTTTTCCAGAATAATCGAGACTGGATTACCCTTCACATGGAAGTGGAATCGGTGTACACCCCTGATGGCGGGAAGCGACCACCTTCTTACCTCATCCTGGGAGTTCTTAACGCCCTAGAGCCAAAACTAGCGCAGTTAATGCTGCCCTTTGCCAAACTTAATCCTGACGCCGATACGCTGATTGAGGTGCTGGATTTGCATTTTGACCCAGATTTAGCTCTCGGTAATCGCTTCGTCGTCAACCCAGATGTAGAGAAATACGTAGAAGAAGCAGCATCTGTCATTGATGAAAAGCCTGAAGATGAAACATTGACACACGCTCATACAAATGGCTTTGCGGCGGTGGCGGTAGTTGAAGAATTCGCAATGGTGGATTCTGAGGATGAAAGCCTGGGAATCAGCGAGTTGGAAGAAACGGAAAATGGCTTTGGCGATATTTCCTTAACCAACGGACACAACTCAAAAGATGAATCTCTTCAAAGCTCTAGCTTAGAAGCAGATGATTTTGGGGAAATTGCCTTCGATACAACAGCTGCAACGGAAGTAAAGCTGGATGAAGAAGACGAAGCGCTTGGAGATAGTCCACTAGATGAGAATGCGTTTAAAGACGTGTTATCAGATGTCTGGGGTGATGAAACAGCTTTGCAAAAGGCTGAAGAAAATAACGATTTTTTAGGGGAAGAACTGCCAGCAGGCGTTTTTGATGAATCAGAAATTGCCCGCCTCTTCCCCAACGCTTAATTATTGCCGTTCTTCGCAATTTTAAGTTTTAGATTTGAGATTTTGGATGAGGAATTAGGGAAATTGTCGTTAGACAGCGGATATTTTTGTTGTCCCAGCTTTCAATCCAAAATTATCAATCGTTCGACTGAGCAACTTGTCCTGAGCGTTCGCGTAGCGTCTCGTAGAGAAGCCGAAGGAAGCCGAAGGAAGCCGAAGTCTAAAATCTGAAATTGGTTGAACTGCCATTAAATATAAAGGGGAGAAAAAACCAAAATGACTATCGCTCAACAACCAGAAGCTTTAAGCTTTGAATGTGAAACTGGAAATTACCATACCTTTTGCCCAATTAGCTGCGTGGCGTGGTTATACCAAAAAATTGAAGATAGCTTCTTTTTGGTGATTGGGACAAAAACTTGTGGCTACTTCCTGCAAAACGCGATGGGGGTGATGATTTTTGCTGAACCCCGCTATGCAATGGCAGAGTTGGAAGAAGGCGATATTTCGGCACAACTGAGTGATTATGAAGAATTAAAGCGGTTGTGCTTGCAGATTAAACGCGATCGCAATCCTAGTGTAATTGTCTGGATTGGCACTTGCACTACCGAAATTATCAAAACAGATTTAGAAGGTTTAGCACCAAAACTAGAATCCGAAATCGGAATTCCCATCGTTGTAGCGCGGGCAAATGGTCTAGATTACGCCTTCACCCAAGGGGAAGACACGGTATTAGCCGCAATGGCTAACCGTTGTCCTGATAAGGCTCCGGTGGCGGAAACAGAGAAGAGTGAACGTAATGCGATCGCTAAATTGCTAAACTTCGGTAAGAAGAAAGAAGATGTCGCCCAAGATGAATCTGAATACGTAGATCATCCACCCTTAGTTCTCTTTGGCTCCCTTCCCGACCCCGTAGTTACTCAGTTAACCTTGGAACTGAAGAAGCAAGGCATTAAAGTTTCCGGCTGGCTACCCGCGAAGCGCTTCACAGAACTGCCAGTACTGGAAGAAGGATATTATGTCGCAGGTGTCAACCCCTTCCTCAGCCGCACAGCTACCACCTTAATGCGCCGCCGCAAGTGTAAACTCATTGGCGCACCCTTCCCCATTGGCCCCGATGGTACTCGCGCTTGGATTGAGAAAATCTGCTCGGTGTTCGGTATTACTCCCAAGGGTTTGGATGAACGGGAAGCACAAATTTGGGCAGGCTTGGAAGATTACGTGAAACTGATTCGTGGTAAATCTGTATTCTTCATGGGTGATAACTTGCTGGAGATTTCCCAAGCAAGATTCTTAATCCGTTGCGGGATGACTGTTCACGAAATCGGCATTCCCTACATGGATAAGCGCTATCAAGCTGCTGAGTTGGCTTTGTTGGAGAAAACTTGTCAGGAAATGAATTCACCTCTGCCAAGGATTGTAGAGAAGCCGGATAATTACAATCAACTTCAACGGATTTATGAGTTGAAACCAGATTTGGTAATTACTGGTATGGCTCACGCAAATCCGTTGGAAGCACGGGGTATTAATACTAAGTGGTCGGTAGAGTTCACTTTTGCTCAAATTCACGGTTTTACGAATGCGCGTGACATGTTAGAGTTGGTAACTCGTCCGCTACGTAGGAATAATAATTTGAAAGATTTGGGTTGGGATAAGTTGGTAAGAGAAGAAGCGAAGATTTAAATTTGGGTTTGGATTTAGCAACAGCATAATACTATGTTACGGGCGAACTTTTTAGTTCGTCCTTTTTTTACTTTACAAGACCTTCGCCAATTTACGAGGATTCAACGGTTGTAGAAACACCCATTTCCCGACATATCAGCCAGAAATAACAAATCTCAAAAGCTAGGAATAAGTTCGATGAACCTTAATCAAGCAATTTCAGCCACTACAGAATTCAATAAAGTGAACCCAATCTTAGCGGCTGAGTCTTCGCTGATATGGTATAGAAATCTTACAATGACGGGAGTACTAACAAGTTTAGGTAATCCACCATTCTCGGTATTTGAGTTTGGCTAGGCAGCAACAAATGAGCCAGAGGTGCTGAGTTCATAAAACATAACCTTCAAGAATTACACTTTCTATTATTTTATTTATTGTTTGTTGCTTTTCTTCAATCTGTCGGTCTATTTCTTTTTGTGAGTCAAGTTGGATTTTTATGGCTTCAACTATCTCGGTCTGTTCTTCCAATTCTGGAATTGGTAGTCTAAAATTTAAAATTTCAGTTGATGATACTTTTACCATTGTTTGATTCTTTCCTTTTGCAACATACTTAAAATACAATCTACCTATGAAAGAATTAAAAATATAGCTCAAATATTGCTTGTCAATATAAGTTTCGTCTAATTCAACTCTTATGTATAAGTCTGGAAATATTATATTTTCTTCTATTTCATCATTTACAATTGATGCAAGAGCCACTAAATCAACAGTATTACCTCTGCTTATAAAAAAGTCTCCCTTCTGAATAAAGAAGTCTTTAATATTGTTGCGAGTTTCTTCTGTAAATTTTGATGGTTCAATTCTAAGTACACCATCAAAACTATAGTTTTCTTGACCTAATACTGGAATACCCTCGCCGCCTTCAACTGATAATGGACTCCATCCATTTTTTGTGGATTTAATAAAACGACCGAGCGTTTGAATGCAATTAATATCAGAATAAAGAATTGATTGAATGTATTGCATTTTGTTCCATCTTAGCCCACTTCTTAATGCTAGATTATACAAAGCAATGCTACTAAATGAAACGGGTAAGATTTTAGCTTTTTCTAATTTATATACTTCATCAAGGTCAATTTTGAAGTAGTCTCCAAAAACTTTGTTTATGATGTTTACAGGTTGTAATTTTGATTTTTTGAGTTGATCTATTTCATTTTCAATTGGCTGAATTTGTTCTAATAATTCATTTTGTTTTACAATTTCAGTCGGCAGAAAAACTGGTAATTCCCTGAGATATGTTTTTGATAGATTTTTTTGTGTTTTACCTGTTTCAGTTGCACGAAAATATTTCTGAATTGTTTTACTATTTAAGTAGTAAACCAACAGACGTGGATTTAATTTAACAGTATCAACTTTGAATTTTGCAAGGTAATGTGAAAGCGTTAATTGAATATCTTCAACTACACTATCAAAGTAAAAAGCTGAACCACAGTTTGCGGAAATAGCAATTACAACCCACCTTCCGCACCCTAACTGTCACAGATCAGCAAAAAGCAGACAGAGTAGTACACAAGAACTAAGAAATATCAAAAAGAAAGCAGAGTTA
>NZ_JBALDP010000025.1:0-48357 GCF_036917355.1 Nostoc sp. | reverse complement strand
AGCACAACGCGCACTCTCCAACCAACTCGATAGAGTTTTTTCTTTCTTTGTATGAAACCACCCTGCTCCCCGCAAGCGGGGAGGGGAGACAAAGCATAGCTTTGGCGGGGTGGGGTTCTTCGGGTTTAATAAGTAATCAAGCGGACATGATATTACTCTTATGAGCGATCGCTTTGGGACAATTAAGCAATAAAATGCTCTCCAAGAAGAGAAAATTAGGAAACAGTTATGCCACTTGATAGGTGTATGGAGTTGTATCTGTATATTACATGGTGAAATATGGTAGCTGCTGTGAGGCAAAGCCAAATGACACTTATACAATTGTGGCGATTTATCACAATAATGCTGGCTTCCTTTAGTCTAGGCTTGTCTATGGCTCATTTGCTAGAACTACCGCGAAGAATGCAATTTGACCAACAACTCTGGGTAAAAGTAACCGTTTTTGAAAATGTTTATCGGTATTTTGGCTCAGTTGGTGCCGCATTTGAAATTGGCTCAGTTCTAGCAGCAATTGTGTTGGCGTTCCTCGTCCGCAAACGCGGCTCAACATTTTATTGGACGTTAGGAGGAGCAATTTTTCTAGTCCTGGCTATTGTTAGTTGGATAATATTTGTAGCCCCCATGAACGCGGAATTTGCAACGTGGCTGACTAATCCCGTCCCGTCAAACTGGACGCGATATCGTAACCAATGGGAGTATACACATGCAGTAAATGCCTTGCTCAAAATAATTGGCTTCAGTTCACTAGTAATTTCTGTGCTGGTTGAAACAGCAAAACGAAAGGTTGCTCATTCTAATCACTTGTAGGTGACTGTAGCGATCGCAAATCCAATTGCTAAAAATAGAAAGTAAAAGCCTAGTCATTAGGTAAATCAGCGATGTTTATTTTAAAGGTACTGATCGCAATTGTTTGGAATATTGCTATCTTTGGTGGTTTACTATTCTTGCCAGCAGGAACGTTCGACTGGTGGCGTGCTTGGTTATTCCTCGGCGTTGTCGAAATTGCGACGATCGCAACGATGATTGGTGTTTTCCGAGATAATCAGGACTTGCTCGATGAACGGTTCAAGCCTCCTATCCAAAAGGAACAACCACTTCCCGACAAGATCATCACCAGTTTGTTGCTGATCGCGTTCCTCGGTTTGGTTGTCTTCATTCCTTTAGATGTGTTTCGATTTCAGCTGCTGGTGAAGCCAGGAGCGATCGCTTCGGCTGTGGGATTGATCTGTTTTATTGCAGGTTGGTGGATTATCTCTGCTTCCTTCAAAGCTAATACATTCGCGATCCCTGTGGTGAAGCATCAGGTAGATAGGCAACAAACGGTCATCGATACGGGGGTCTATAGCATTGTACGGCATCCGATGTATGCAGGAGTAACTCTGGACATGATTGGGATGTCTCTGTGGCTGGAGTCTTACGCTGCGGCATTGCTAGCGATCGTTCCCATTAGTCTACTAGTTGTGCGGATTGCCTTTGAAGAACAATTTTTGAAGCAAGAACTCAAGGACTACGACGCTTACACCGAAAAAGTTCGATACAAGCTGTTACCGTACCTCTGGTAACTCAGAATTTCAGGTGCATCGTGAGTGTAAAGTCACTGTACAAGAGGGAGCAAATTGTTGAAAGTCAGCGTCAGGAGTAGATAATTCAACTAAAGTTTTAGGTGTAAATAGATGCACAATGGTTTTAGGAGTAAACTGCCACTACTGCTGACATTCTGCTTATTTACTAGCTTTTTGCCTGCCTCTGGTTCAGTTTTATGTCCAGCCGTTGCCTCTGACGAATACTATAAAGTAGCTAGAAATTATGGCAGAGATGGACGCACAGGAACCGATGGGCGATCGGGTAGAGATGGTAGCAGCGGTGAAAACCAAAATATTTTTGTCAATGGTTCACCTGTAAATCTTGACTTGTCGGGTAAAGATGGTGAAGACGGGGAAGACGGGGAAGATGGTTATCAACCTGACTGTGGTTTCCAACGCAATCGCGTCAGCCATGATATAAACGCACCAGACGGTGGTAGTGGCGGTAATGGTGGCAAAGGAGGAGATGGGGGAAATGGTGGTTCCCTCACAGTCTATTACAACAATTTGGCAGACTTAAGGAATATTTCTGTTCGGGCAACTGGTGGGGAAGGTGGGCGCGGCGGTAGAGGTGGCAACGGTACGGAGGGTTGTAACTGTCACAGACGGAGATGGGAAGTAAAAACCTGCGAGGGAACTCCTGGTAGCCCTGATTATAAGTGTATTGAAAAGGTTTATCGATGTAGCGATGGTAGCGATGGGCGAGATGGCAGCGATGGTAGCGATGGTAGCCAAGGGCGCTTAGGAACTTTGAGTATTGTCAATAGCAAGGAACCTTTGGCAGCTGATACTCCAACTGTGCAGCTAGCAATTTCGGAACTAATAAACAAACAGTTCAAACTCTCGAAGAATAAGTGGAATCAACGCATAGGGGCAGCTTCTCTACTTGCGCCTGGTTCTGCGATCGCCGATGATTATCGAGAGTTTGAACAGCGTCTAGAAGAGGCTTTTCAAATAGTTTGGCAAGAAAGACAACCCATTACCAGCTTTGGCAATCAAGCCGTAACACTAAATTTAACTGATAACAAACAAGTAGAAATTACTTTTTCTGAGGAATTATGGGTTGACGGTAACAGCAAAAGTGAGGCTAACTTAACAACATTTACCGTTAACCATGCCATTCCCAAAAAAGATGTCACTCGGTTAGCTGTGGCAGAGTTTGCCGATGCCGGACAAAATCTCAACTTAAAAATAGTTGATTTGGCAGCCAAGTCTGATGCTATTAATACTCAGTTTCGCGTGAAATTCCGCGCCCAAGATAGCTCGCACGGTTTTTCTGCCTTCAAAACTGAATTTGAAGGGGATATTCCCACAGAACTTGTGACTCGTGACTACAACCGTTTTATTCTAGCTTTGGGCAAGCTCAAAATTCCTGACGAAGCTTTACGCCCTGGTGTCAACGTTGATATTGAAGTCGTAGCAACTCGTTCTTTAGGAACACGTTCTGCCAAGCAAACTATTAGCTGGCAGGGTGCAATCCGCAAGGCGGAATTAAAAATTAAAAATTAAAAATTAAAAATGAATACAGCATAAGCATTTCATTGATTTGGAATGGGTGGTTTATTTCTGCCGTGTTGTACTAGATAAAGAAGAATTCAGAATCAAGACGCTGCGCGATCTCCTTTTGGGAGAAGAGAAGGCTTTACGCTGCGCTACCCGCCAGTCGTACACAATTCATTCTGACTCCTGACTCCTGAATTCTGTTCGATAAAGTTTAAGAAGATTTTTTCCCATCTGAAACCATTTGTGAGAGAAGATAGGCTGCAAAATCTAGTAACTGATCCAGCAAAAAGCCAATAATACCGATGTATAAGATTTCCTGGATTATATAATCAGTATTGCCAGCTTTATAAGCATCCCACAGGGTAAATCCAAGTCCTCTTGGGCCTGTTAACATTTCTGTGGCAATAACGATAAACCAGGCTACCCAAATGCTAACTTTCAAAGCATGAAATATGTGAAAAATAGCTACTCGAAAGTTATTATTCTGTCTCTTAAAATGCTGCATCCCTATTGCGGTATTAATAATCATCGTCCAGAGAGTTCCCAGAAAAACTACTACAATAGCAGCCGAGTCGCTCTCTTGAAACGCAATTAGAGCAATAGGTAGCAAAGCGATAGGAGGGATACTATGTGGTACCTGAAATATCAGCCGAAATAGCTGATAAATCATGCTATTTATCCCGATGAAATATCCGATAAAACTACCCAATACAGCGGCTGGAATATAACCAACAAATAACCGTTGCAGGCTAGCTAAAATGTCTAAAAACATATTATTTTCTCTGCCTCAGTTCTCATGGAAAACATTCGGTAAATACTGCGGCAACAACACAAAACAGGGCTGAGAAAAATGTATTGGATTACACATTCTATTTTGTTACTAAAAGATTTTTTATATCTTCTCCTCGTTAATTTTTAATTAAACAACTTAGGTATTATTACGATGTGATAGTAGTAGTACAAAGAAGAGGTAAAGCTTGACTTTACTAAACTTTATCAGAAAAGCAAATTTTAATTAGTAAATTAAATACAATTTCTAGAATTTATCAAAGAAGGCAATTATGACTAGAGCTTATGTGCGTAGTTTACCGCCGTAGGCATCGCTCCTTAATTATCTAAGCTGATAGAACGAACCGAAAAAAGCCTTGAACGTCATGTAAAAACCAATTGGATGGGTATTCAAACCCCAACCAATTGTAGACGCTTGTAAATAATGACACAGTTCGCTAGTTATCTTTAATAAAAGACGCGATCGCCTTTTTTATCGGAGAACCGGAATCGTCTCTGGTGTAATACGTAAGACCCTGATCGATGAATGCAGAGGTAGTATCTATTAACTGCTGAAGAATCTCGGAATTAGTATTATCTATTTCTTCAGTGACTTTTTCCCCTGTAAATTTATTTTTCCGCTCTTCTGGAGGTAAAACAATGCGAGGATCTTTATAAGTCTCTTTTGGCTTAGGTTTAAATGTCTCATTTAAGTCAAATTGAAGACGTAAGTAACGTTTAGACTCATATCCACCCATAATTTGTCGGCAAATCGTACTATCAATCTCAGATGTAGGTTCCATGAAGATGTTAGTAAGATTTTTGATCCAGTCTAAGCCTCTCCATTTGCTTATTTGCTTATATTGATATGGTTGACCAGTTTGACCTGTGCCAATAGAAAGGATAGAAATATCTTCCAATCGCAGATTATGTAGTTTATATTGTTGCTTGATTTCTGGAGATACTGAAGACTGGCTAATCCTCAGCGCTAAACTCAAAGCTGCAAGAGCAGGGTTATTAGCAGAAACTCCTCCATCAATGTGTGGGAATTCCCAGTCACCAAATTTTTGTTTATCTACAGGTTCTAATTTATATGGTGGAAAAAAAGTAGGTGCTGAGGCAGAAGCGGTACATATTTCCCATAAATAACAGTCATCGTACCATCTGTCTCCTAAATCGGGATGACAATTTGTAAAAAAGGTTGTGTTGCGATATAGCGTATCGTAAGCAAGAATCAAAAGAATGGGTTTTTCGATATCCTTGATTTTTGTGGATTTATAGGCATCTTTGAGGACACTAGTAATTCCATCATGAGAATATTTAGATGGAGAAAATACCTCAATAATTGATTTGATGATGGACGGAAAGTTTTTGTAGCGCTCTTTTATCTCCAGAGGAAATATATCTTTACCTCTATTTTTATACATTTTAATGAGTTCATCACTCTCCTTTCCGATAGCAATCCCTCCTGCTAATATCGAACCAGTAGAAGTACCAGCAACCATGTCAAAATATTCGTGTAAAAACTCTCCTTTCCCCTGATTTCTAATTTCTTGTTCTACTTGTTGAAGTATTCGTGCTGCAACAATTCCACGAATACCGCCACCGTCTAAAGCCAAAATTTTGAAGGACATAGCAATTCTTTTTGATTATTTTTTTGTGGACAAGCATCATGAGATGAATCACAATACGATTCCATTAGCTTGTTTACTCTTATCCGACTTATCCGACTTATCCGACTGGAAGAATACCTAAGTTTTTTTTAACGAAGTGCCTTCTCTACGAGACACTACCTATAGCTTGCTTCTCTGTAAAACGGGTATGCGTAGCATTGGTGTCAACTTAACGTGAAAGGCCAGCCTCAAACCAGCTTTTAAATATTGTCTCGTTCCCAGACTCCGCCTCGCGCAATACTGTTTGGTTAAGGCAAGAGACGCGATGAATCGCCGTCTCTACAATCATCAGTTTTTTGTTTTGACGACAATTTATCGCGTTTTTGTAATGATTTATCACATTTTTTGCGATCTAAATAGGTAATCCGATCGCAAAAATGTAGTAGTTATTGAAGATTTAACTTGAAACACTTGGAAATACAGCAAATTTCTACGTTGTAAGGTACAGAAATACCCCACCCGCGCAACCTGGCGTGAAGCTTGAGGGAAATATACCTCATATAGTTGCTGTAAAGTTAAATAAATCTTTGCTACAAGAAAGTTAAAGCTTGACCCCGCACTTGCGTATTTACCTGGCCTTTGTCATAAACTATTTCACCGCCGACAATGGTGGTTTTAGCCCAACCGGTGAGGTTCCAGCCTTCAAAAGGACTCCAATGACATTTGGTTAAAAGTTCCTCGCGCTGGACTGGGCGGTATGTGTTTAAATCTACAAGCACCAAATCAGCATCATAACCAGGGGCGATCGCTCCCTTATTCGGAATACCATAAGCCACAGCTACAGCTTTAGACATCCAGTTCACAACTTGAGCAACAGTACACTTGCCCTCCATTGCCGCAGTTAACATCAAAGCGAGGGAAGTTTCCACCCCAGGCATTCCTGAAGGGCTATTGGGGTATTCTTGAGCTTTTTCTTCTAAGGTGTGCGGTGCGTGATCTGTAGCGATGAAATCAATCACGCCATCGCGCAAAGCTTGCCAGAGAACTTCGTTATCGTGGGGCGATCGCAAAGGTGGATTCATCTGTGCTAATGTGCCAATTGTTCCATAAGCACTAGTATTTAATAACAAATGCTGTGGTGTTACTTCTGCTGTCACCCAACTCGGTTTCTCCTGACGCAGCAAATCTGCTTCTTCGGCAGTTGACATGTGGAGAATATGCAACCGACGTTGATATTTTTGAGAAAGTTTTAATGCTAATTGGGTTGCTAGCAACGCCGCTTGATTATCTTGAATTTGCGAGTGAACTGCTGGATCGTGAATGTTGGCAAATTCTTGGCGGCGTTGATTGATTCTAGCTTGGTCTTCGGCATGAACGGCAATTAAGCGATCGCCTTTAGCAAAGATCGCCTCCAATGCTGTTTCGCCATCAACCAACAACTGACCATGCATCGAACCCATGAAAATCTTAATTCCCGGTGTTGGCTTTGCTAAAAGCAAATCTGGTAAATTCTCTGCTGTTGCCCCAATAAAAAAGCCATAATTAACTAAGGATTTGTGTGAGGCCCGTTCTAGCTTGTCGTCTAAAGCCTGTTGTGTCGTAGTTAGGGGGCGCGTATTGGGCATTTCTAAAAAAGAAGTGACTCCCCCTTTAGCACAGGCACAACTGGCAGTGAATAAATCTTCCTTGTGTTCTAGCCCAGGTTCCCGGAAATGCACCTGCGGATCGATAACTCCTGGCAACAAAGTTAAGCCTTCTGCGTCAATTTCAGTGACTAGTGCTGTTTGGGAGATTTCTGGCGCAACTTCGACTATTTGGCGATCGCGCGTCAACACATCCCCAACCATCAGTTCACCATCGGGTAAGATTATGCGAGCGCGGCGAATCAACAACATTTTTGGAGATGACATAGGGATAACCAAGTTTAAACAGCGAGCTATGTATTACAGAGAACCATGCTTTTAGGTTAAACTTATTCGCGATCGGAGTAACCAATTTTTGCTGCGCCTTAAAAAAAAGTTTATTTTTAACAACAGAGGCAGCAGGAGTTTAAGTCCCCCACAAAATCTCCGATTTGGTGGACTGCTATTAGATAAGGTTGAACGCGAGAGCGTCTCATATAGAAGCCTTATCTAAATTCAAACCTCCTGCCTTCTACCTGGTTGTTGAGCGACTTGCCCTGAGCGTAGTCGTCGTTGGCGCAGCCTCTCGTAGAGAAGAGAGTCGAAACACTGCCTCCTGCCTCCTTCTCAATCTACAATCTAAAATTGGTAGTCAAGATGCAAACATAACTAGGAAATTAAAATTTTCCCGTTAAGATTAACAGATAAAGTCTCACTAGGTGAGTTAATTACCTACATCTTTCATTAAGTTAAGTAATTTCATGCATAATCAAGTGTCTGATAACAACTCTAGTCAACAACCCGATAATTCTTGGATCGCAGAGCTAGGTAGAACAATTGTATTGAGCATTGTTCTAGCTCTGGGAATTCGTACCTTTGTTGCTGAAGCACGCTGGATTCCTTCTGGCTCAATGGAACCGACTCTGCATGGTACGCCAAACCAGTGGGAGGCAGACAAAATTATTGTCGATAAGTTGAAGTATAAATTTGCTGACCCGGAACGGGGAGACATAGTAGTATTTTCACCTACGAAAGAACTACAAAAAGAACAATATCAAGATGCTTTTATTAAACGTATAATTGGCTTACCTGGAGAGAAAATACAACTTAAGGATGGCAAAGTCTATATCAACGACAAACCTCTACCAGAATCTAATTACCTTAGTTCTGGGCAGACTACAGTTATTGATGTTTGCCAATCAGGGCCACAGCCACCTTTTTTGGCAAAACCCCAGACTATACCAGCCGATTCATATTTAGTACTGGGTGATAATCGTAACAGTAGTTATGACAGCCGTTGCTGGGGTGTTGTCCCCCGCCAGAATATCATTGGACGTGCTGTAGTTCGCTTCTGGCCTTTAAATCATGTTGGCGGAATCGGTAAATCGCCAGTATATCCATAAATTAACAAACAATATTGCTCAAATAGCTCATTAACAAAAGAATTTTAGATTTTAGATTGGGGACTACTAAATCACCAATCTAAAATCCAAAATCCGTCTTGAAAAGTTCAGTTCGCTCTTTGCGAGATACTGCGACTTTTCGCCAAATCTCAAATCCAATATTCCTATGAGGCCTTACCTAGCTAAGATTTTACTGTATCCAGTGAAATCCTTGGATGGTGTTGAAGTTGAGAACGCTAGAGTTCTTGCCAGTGGCGCACTACAGTATGACCGCGAGTTTGCCCTTTTTGACGAACAAGGTAGATTTGTCAATGGCAAGCGTCATGCTAAAATCCATTTAATAAGGGCACAATTTGCACTCTTAAATAGAACTATCTCGTTGCAAATTCCAGATAGCAACTTACAACAAATTTTTCACCTGGATGAGGAACGGCAAGCATTAGAAGCAGCTTTGAGTGATTATTTTGAGTTTGCTGTCACATTGGGACAAAACTCTTTGATGGGTTTTCCTGACGATACACACTCACTTGGCCCAACGGTAATTAGTACGGCCACATTGGCAGAGGTAGCTTCTTGGTTTCCTGGTTTAAATGTAAATGAAATGCGCCGTCGGATGCGTGCCAACATCGAGATTGGTGGTGTACCAGCATTTTGGGAAGATCGGCTATTTAGCGAACAAGGTGATTTAGTCTCTTTTCGAGTGGGAGATGTAGACTTTTTTGGGGTTAACCCATGTCAGCGTTGTATAGTCCCAACACGCAATTCTTATTTAGGGGAAGCTTACCCAAACTTTCAAAAAATCTTTACAACCCAGCGACAAGCAACTTTGCCAAATTGGGTTGCTTCATCGCCTTTTAATCACTTTTATCGATTGAGTATCAATACTCAACTACCCCCATCATCAGCCGGAAAAATTTTACAAATCGGCGATGAGGTTGACATAAATGTACAACAAACTTAACATTTAGTCACAATAAAACATACAAAGTAAATTTTTTATATTTTTTTTTGTTTGTGCTGTGTATTTGCATAACAATTCTAAAATTGCTGTAATTAAATATAAGTTCTTGTACAAGTCCAGGGGTTTCCAGACCAGACAATCAACACATCAGCAATTAAAAATTAAATTTAGGATTAGGTGCTAATGGCAACCTGAATTTTAGAATGGCATACTGGAGCTTATTGGTTAAATTTCAGTTCATCTGAGAAAATTTGTGGAAATATTACCAGATAAAACTGAGCAAATTCACGTGCGATGGCGTACCCATATAGACGATTTCTATAGTGGACTACTCCTGTGCAAAGTTTGAAAATTAGGCGTTGGAGGAAGTCAGCCAGCCAAAGAATTATAAGTATTTTGTACTATTTTATACTAAAAATATAAAATTTTCATAAAGAGCGATGTCTGCCGTAATTCTACTTATATAGAATGTAGCTAGCACGGCAAAATGCACCTAGTAGATGCTGGGGAAGAATAAAACTACAATGTTATCCAAACTTCAGCCCGTCAAATCATTTAATCGCTTAGTTGGCAAAGTTTATGCCAAGATGCCCCTGAGATATGTTCTGATTGTGCCCTTTATCTTGCAAATTTGTGGTGCAGTAGGGCTTGTGGGCTATCTTTCGTATCAAAACGGCCAAAAAGCGGTAAGGGAGCTTGCTACTCAATTAGAAAATGAAATCTGCGATCGCATTGAACAGCATCTCGATAGTTATTTAACAACTCCGAAGCAAATTAATCAAATCAACTTAGATGCGATTGAGCTAGGTTTGCTCAACCTTTCGGACTTTCAAACCACCGGTAATTACTTTTGGAAACAAATGCAGGTTTTCAATGTTGGCTATAACAGCTTTGCCAATCCCAAAGGTGAATTTATTGGTGTTGAGCGTCTAGATAATGGCCAGCTCTTAATTAATGAAGTTAGTGCCAAGCATGGTGTAGGCAAACTCTATGTTTATCCTACAGACAAGCAAGGAAATCGCCGCCATTTACAGCAAATCAAAGATTACGATCCTCGCGTAGAAGCTTGGTATACAGATCCAGTCAAGATAGGCAAACGAGTTTGGAGTCAAATTTATCAATGGGAAGATAAACCAGAAATTTTATCCATATCTTCCAGCTATCCTGTTTACGATAAAAATCGCAAATTCGTTGGGGTGATTAGTGTTGATTTGCTTTTGTCACAAATCGGCAAGTTTTTAGCTAAGTTAAAGGTCAAAGAGTCGGGTAAAACTTTTATTTTAGAGCGTTCTGGGTATATAGTGGCTTCTTCTACTAGCGAGCCACCATATACGATCGTTAATGGTAAAGGAAAACGTTTATCAGCATTAAATAGTCAAAATCCTTTAATTAAACTCACAACACAGTCTTTGATCGAACGCTTTGGCAATCTTAAGTTTGTTGTGGGGAAGCAACAGCTAAGTTTTACCGCCGATGGAATGCGTTATTTTGTACAGGTAAAAAGCTGGAAAGACGAACTGGGTTTAGATTGGCTAATTGTGGCGGTGATTCCTGAAGGCGAATTTATGGAGCAAATTAATGCCAACACCCGCATCACGATTTTGCTGTGTATAGTTGCTTTTTTAGTGGCTACAAGAATTGGGATTTTGACTGCTCGTTGGGTAATTAAGCCGATTTTACAATTAAACAGATCGGCGAAGAAAATTGCTCAAGGTGAATGGGAGGAAACACCAGATATTCAGCGTTCCGATGAATTGGGGGAACTAGCCAAATCATTTGAAACTATGGCAAAGCAACTCCAAGCATCCTTTAGTGCTTTAGAAGCAAAGAATGCCCAGATGCAAGTTTTAAATGAGGCGCTATCTCATAATCAGAGTCAGCTAACTCAATTTTTAGAAGCCATACCTGTCGGTGTATTTATCATCGATGCTGAAGGTGAACCTTATTATACAAATCAGATTGGGCAGCAAATTCTCGGTCAAGGAGCGATCGCAGAAGTTAAAGTCGAGGAATTGTCAGAGATATATCAAGCTTACCTTGCGGGCACAGATCAACTTTACCCCAGCGATCGCCTACCAGTTTTGAGAGCATTGCTTGGGGAAAGCATCAGGGTTGATGATATGGAAATTCGCTGTTGTGGCAAGATTACTCGCATTGAGGTTTTAGGAAAGCCAATTTATAATGAATCGGGGAATGTGGCTTTTGCGATCGCCACATTTTTTGATATCACCCAACGCAAACAAACAGAAAAGTTATTAGCAGAATACAATCGCACCTTAGAGGCTCAAGTAAAAAAACGTACTGAAGAATTCCAGCAAGTTATCGAGCAACTGCAAACCACCCAAGAAGAACTGATTGAATCGCAAAAAATCGCTGCACAGGAACAACAAGCAGCTATTCGTGAAGCGGCGCGAAGTGCTGCCGCCAACCTCGCCAAAAGCGAATTCCTTGCTAACATGAGCCACGAACTACGTACCCCACTCAATGCCATTCTTGGTTTTACCCAAGTCATGAGTCGAGATTATTCGTTATCTAGCGAACATCAAGAAAACTTGGCAATAATTAATCGTGCTGGCGAACATCTACTCAAATTAATTAACGACATTCTCGAAATGTCTAAAATCGAAGCTGGCAAAATCACCTTAAATTGCAGCAGCTTTGACTTAATTCATTTGTTGAAGAACTTAGAAGAGATGCTGCACTTGCGTGCTGCATCTAAAAATTTAGAATTAGTGTTTGAATATCCGCCAGATATTCCTAAATACATAGAAACGGACGAAAATAAATTGTGTCAAGTATTGCTCAACCTCTTGGGGAATGCTATTAAATTTACCGATAAAGGGAGTGTGACGCTACGGGTGAGACTGGGAGTAGGGGAGCAGGAGAGCAGGGGAGCAGGGGAGCAGGGGAGCAGAGGAGCAGAGGAGCAGGGGGAGCAAAATCTTTCTTATCCGTCTCTTCTTTTCTTTGAGGTACAAGATACTGGCTGTGGTATTGCCCCACAAGAACTTGAATTGCTGTTTGAGGCTTTTGAACAAACCGAAATCGGCAGAAAATTCCAACAAGGGACGGGATTGGGTTTAGCGATTAGCCGTAAATACGTGCAACTGATGGGAGGTGATATTAGTGTCAGCACTACGCCTGGTATCGGTAGTACATTTGCCTTTGATGTTCAGATTGCTCTAACTTGCCCCAGAGAAATCCCAATAAACCAAATTAAATCACAAATTAGAGCTTTAGCACCTAGTGAAAAAGTATACCGCATCCTAGTTGTTGACGATTCCAAAGAAAGCCGTATATTGCTAGTTAAAATTCTCACATCTCTCGGCTTTGAAGTTAATGAAGCTACAGATGGTAGTGAAGCGATCGCTAATTGGGAATCTTGGCAACCACACTTGATTTTTATGGATATGCGAATGCCAGTTATGGACGGTTACGAAGCCACAAGAATTATTAAAGCTAGAGAAATCGGACATGGGACAGCCAATACGTCGCGGAGGTTCCCAAAATTGAAACAACTGGTGTCATCGGGGAGCCAGTACCTTGCAGAGGAGTTAACCGATTCAGGCGAGGGTGAGGTTCTCAAAGTTGTATGCAAAGAGTCTTCCGCAGCAGAAACAACTGGTGTTATAGAAAATGATGCTTCTCAGTCCACTTTGCGATCGCGGCCAACAGCCTTGGCTCCCCCTTACGACTTCTCTAAAAGAATGCCGGATCGCTCCAATACAAATACAATCATTATTGCCCTAACTGCTAGCGCCTTTGAGGAAGAACGCCAGAAAATTTTGTCCATTGGCTGTGATGATTTTATTCGCAAGCCATTCAAACAGGAAGTATTATTGGAAAAACTGAGCAAACATCTGGGTTTAAAATATACCAATCAAGTAGAAACCACAAACACAGTAGTTGTCGATCGAGCTACACAGATTTTTGTAAGTGTTGCCGAACTCCTGGGTCATTTATCACAAATGTCACCTGAGTGGCTCCAACAGATTCACTATGCCGCAGCCAGCTGTAGCGATGAACTGATTTTAGAGTTACTCAAAGAAATTCCATCAGATAATGCTCAAGTTTTCCAAGTTCTCAGGGATTTAGCAAATAACTACCAGTTTGAGAAAATCATGGAATTGACTACAACAAACTTAGAATGAATTACGAGCATTTAGACCCTAATAAAAAAGATATTTTGATCGTTGATGATATGGCGGATAACCTCCGGGTTTTATCCTCTATATTGACAAGGGAAGGGTATAACGTTCGTAAAGCTTTAAACTGGCAAATGGCACTGACAGCAACTCAAACATTATTACCTGATTTGATTCTACTTGATATCATGATGCCAGAAGTAGATGGGTATGAAATTTGCCAGACCTTTAAAGCTTGGGATCTAACAGCCGATATCCCAGTAATTTTTATTAGCGCTTTAGATGATGTTTTTGACAAAGTTAAAGCCTTTAAAGTCGGCGGTGTAGACTATATCACCAAACCTTTTGAGTTTCAAGAAGTTTTAGTGCGAGTGCAAAATCAACTGGCATTGAGATCGGCGCGATTAGAAATATTGAAACTAAATGTTGAACTAGAACATCGGGTAAAACAGCGGACTGGAGAACTAGAAAAAACTCTCCAAAAACTCCAACAAGAAATACATTCCCGCCAGCAATTGCAAAGTCAACTGCTAGATATAGCACTGCATGATTCCTTGACTGGATTATCAAACCGAGTTTTATTTATTAGGCGACTAGAAAATGCTCTAAATCGCGCGAAACAAGAATCTAGTTATCAGTTTGCAGTACTTTTTTTAGACTGCGATCGCTTCAAAGTTGTCAATGATTCTCTTGGTCATCCGGTAGGAGATGAATTGCTGATAGCCATTGCTCACCGCTTACAAGCATGTATCATACCTGTTGATACTTTAGCACGATTGGGCGGGGACGAATTTGGAATTCTCTTAGAAAATATCACAGATATCAATATAGCAATCCAAGTTGCAGAAAGGATTTTGCAACAATTATCACTTGCTTTTCAACTGTCAAGATATGAAGTATTTATGAATGCCAGTATTGGCATTAGTTGGGGCAATAAAGATTACGATCGTCCAGAGTATTTGCTGCGAGATGCTGATACGGCAATGTATCGGGCTAAGGCTCAAGGAAGGGCTAACTATCACGTTTTTAATCCAGCGATGCATCAGGAAGCTATTCAGCTTTTAGAGTTAGAAAATGACCTGCGGAGGGCTGTGGAAAGGCGAGAATTCCTCGTTTACTATCAGCCAATTATTTCTCTGGTTACAGGTAGAATTTCTGGATTTGAAGCCTTGGTGCGCTGGCAACATCCGATTCGTGGTTTGATTTCTCCTATAGAATTTATTCCTGTGGCCGAAGAAACAGGTTTAATTAATGCCATCAATACTTGGGTATTACAATCAGCTTGTCATCAATTAAGCATCTGGCAACATTATCCAGTGACGCCAGAACCTCTAACTATGAGTGTCAATTTGAGTGCCAGATTATTTTTACAGCCGAATTTGGTAGAACAAATTGACCGAATAATTTATGAAAATAAAATAAATCCAGCATATTTAGAATTAGAAATTACCGAAAGTGTAATTATGGAAAATACCGATGCGATAAAAATAATTCTTGAACGACTAAAGCAGCGAAAAATCAAGTTAATTATGGATGACTTTGGTACAGGATATTCCTCTTTAAGTTACTTGCACAGCTTTCCTTTGAATGCACTCAAAATTGATAAATCTTTCGTCAAACGGATGCAGGATAACAAAGAGAATATGGGGTTAGTACCAGCAATGATTGGGATTGCCAACTCAATGGGGATGAGTGCGATCGCTGAAGGTGTCGAAACACAAGAACAGTTAGCCCAATTGAGAAGTTTAAACTGTAATTTTGCTCAAGGATATTTATTTTCTAAACCCATAGAACAACGACTGGCTCTTGAGTTGCTCACCTCAGCACCTCAATGGTAGCTATCAAGTAGCACCTGGAAAAAATTTAATTGTCGATCCTTGGCTTATTATCTGTGAGTGCTAGCTACTATAATCCTTACAGCAGTTTATCAGCTTGCCAAAGGTGATAACTGGCCAATAGCTTCGATAATTTGCAAAACTCTCCAGCCACGTGAGAGTTAAACTATAAATATAAATATTTCGGTGAAATCGGTCAACAAATTTTAAGGTGATTTCAAAAAAGGATTTACTATCCTCAATAATTATACGCATAACTTTTGATCAATAATGCATTTTAATCAAACTAACCATCAGAAAAGAAATATTTTGGTGGTCGATGATACCCCAGATAATTTGCGGCTTTTATCGGCGATGTTGACTGCACAAGGTTTTGAAGTTCGCAAAGCCTTAAACGGTAAAATGGCACTGACTGCATGTCAAATGGTTTTGCCCGATGTGATTTTGCTGGATATCAATATGCCAGGTATGGATGGCTACCAAGTTTGTCAACAACTAAAAGCTGACGATAAAACTAGTGAAGTCCCAGTAATTTTTATTAGCGCCCTGGATGATGTTGTCGATAAGGTAAAGGCATTTGATGTTGGTGGTGTAGATTATATTGCAAAACCTTTTCATGGTGCAGAAGTGGTGTTGCGAATTGAAAATCAGATTAATTTACGCTTGCTCCAAGTTAAACTGCAAGAAAAAAACTTTTTGCTCCAAGAGGCTCTTGACAACTTGAAAGCCTCTCAAGTTCAACAAATTCAGAACGAAAAGATGGTAGCACTGGGACAGTTAGTAGCTGGGCTAGCTCATGAGATTAATAACCCGATCAGTTTTATTTATGGAAATCTCCAATATGCTGGTCAATATGTGGAAGACCTAGTAAATATAATTGAGGTCTATCAGCAAGAATATCCCAAACCCACGCCAAAAATTCAGCAAATAGCCAAAGATTTAGACCTGAATTTTATAATTAAGGATCTACAAAATTTGATAGGTGCAATGTATAGAGGTTCCGATCGCATTCGGGAAATTGTACTGGCGCTACAACATTTTTCTCGACATGATGAAGCAGAGATGAAACGGGTAAATATCCATGAAGACATCGAAAATACTTTAGTGATGTTACAACATCGGCTCAGGGAAGCAGCCGATCGCCCAGCAATTGTTGTAGTGAAAGATTATGGTAACTTGCCCCTAGTCACTTGTTATGCGAGTGAACTAAATCAAGTATTTATGCATTTGTTGAATAATGCTATTGATGCAATAGAAGAGGGAGTGGGGAGTAAAAAGTGGGGAGTGGGGAATGGGGAACTCTCTGGGGATCTGGAGGAATGGGGAGTCACGAATCAATCTTCTACTCCTTACTCGCTAAAACCTACTCCCCAAATTCGGATTCATACAGAGGTGACAGACTTTAATCTAGTCAAAATTGCGATCGCTGATAATGGTCTTGGTATTGAAGAGTCGTTACGATCGCGTTTATTTGACCCATTTTTTACTACAAAACCTGTGGGCAAAGGTAGTGGACTAGGATTATCTATTAGTTATCAGATTATCGTCCAAAAACACCGAGGAAATATTAGCTGTAACTCATCTGTGGGCAAGGGAGCAGAGTTTGCGATCGAAATTCCTATAGAGCAGCCTGATATCTCATCGCAATTTTCAAAATCTTAAAAGAAGTTCTTTCCCGATAAATCTAATTAATCAACAATTCTGGTGCTACCAATCCTTTTTGGATGGCTAAGACTGCGGCTTGAGTGCGATCGCGTACTTCTAGTTTCTGTAAAATAGCATGGACATGAACCCGCACTGTACCAGGGGCAATGTAGAGAATTTCAGCAATTTCTTGATTGCTTTTGCCAGCTGCTACCAGTGCCAAAATTTCTTGCTCCCGCTTCGTTAAAGGATTTTCTAAAGATTCCTCAGTTTTTGTAGACTGCACCGCCATCGAATTACCCTCAAAAGCGGCTCTAATTTCAGTTGTTGCCGTTTGATCCCACCAAGAAGCGCCCGCAGCAACCGATCGCACTGCTAATATCAAAGACTCAGCCGGAATACCTTTAAGACAGTAACCTTGCGCCCCGGCGGCAATTAACCGCGAAATCAGTGGTTTTTCAGAACGAGAGGTTAAAACGAGAATTGGTAAATTTGGGTGCTTCTGCTTGATTTGGCGACAAGCCTCAATCCCGCCAATTCCCGGTAAACCTATATCCAGCAACACCAAATCCAGAGGATAGTGATTGGCTAATTCTACAGCTTGTTCCCCATCTTCCGCTTCTGCGACAATCTCCAAACTGGTTTCTTGTTGCAACCGCATCCGCAAACCAAGCCTAAATAATTCATCATCTTCAACTAGTAAGATTTTTGTCATTTGTTATTGGTCATTTGTCATTGGTCATTAATTCTTCTGCCTCTGCTCCCCTGCTCCCCTGCTCCCCCACTCCTCACCTCCCCGGTGGCGGACAAGCTGGGAGTCGGAAAGCAAACAATGCGCCGCGTGGTGAGCGATTCTCTGCCCAAATTGTACCCCCATGAGCAGTGATAATTTGCCTGGTCAAATAAAGTCCTAGCCCAGAACCGGAGACGTGGCGATCGCTATTTCCTTGATAAAATCTTTCAAATAAGTGAGGTAACTCTTTTTCGGTAATCCCGGAACCAGTATCGAGTATTTTTACTACTTGATCGCTAGAATAACCTTCAAATACTACTTCCACTTTACCGCCACGAGGGGTATGGTTAATGCCATTACTGAGGAGATTGCTGAAAACTCGCCCAAGTTGCAAAGAATCACCATTTACCCAGAGAAAGCTGCGAAAATCTGATTCGCCATAGTGCAGAGAAATATAAACCTGACGTGTTTTCGCTAGTTCTGTTAGGGTAGCAACGATCTCTTCCGCTACTGCCACCAAGTTAACTGGTGATATCTGTAGTTTCAGCCCTTCGGCATCATTACGGTACACATCTAAAAGTGTTTGAACTAATTGCAATGTACTCTGATGACTACGAGCCATTGTTTGTAAGACCTTTGCCTGCATGGGCGTAATTTCACCGAATTGCTCATTTTGAAAATATTTCAGCGTTTCAATTGCTCCTAATAAAGGTGTTTTCAAATCATGCGTTAGGGTAGAAACAAAATCTTCACGCATGATAGCCAGTTGTTCTTGGGAGCGTAATTGTGCTTGAGTATAAGCGATCGCTTCTTCATTGCGGTGGTTGCGATCGCTTAACCAACCTGTTACCATCAACGCCAACACTGCAATCAATCTATTTGCCAACGTTGGGGAATTAATCATTTCTCCTCCGGGAACAAACAAATTCAATAATGTTAATCCTGTTGCTGCAAGAGTGATCCCCAAAACTGCTCCCCGATTTAATCGAGAATCTGCTAACAAAATCGTCCCTGTGTAGAGGTAGCCAAATACGTACTCAGGGGGTGTCAAATATTCCAGTATTATCACGATCGTAAAGGCGATCGCTATTAGTCCATAGGTCTTTCCACGCTCATTTATTGCTTCTTTCATAGTCAATAATCGACTAAACATCGTCATTTATGATTTACTAAAAAATCATGATTATCCAATCTGTATAACTATTTAATTTACCAATTACGATCTATCTGCAATCTATATCTGCAAATGCCAACTTAAGAATTAACCCGAAAATTACGATTCTCCAAATGCAGCAAAGAAGGACTGGAGAGTGAAAACTAGGTAGTTACCCACAAAAAGCTGGGTCTTTACCACGATCTTCCCAATCTCTAATCCCATTAAGAAAATAATTTATGATATTTATATTCTTTGAAAGTAGCAAACTTGGAAAATGTATTGTATAAACAAATAGTCCTAAGTAGTGAGATAGATAAATTAAGAGTCAAAATTAAATATTCTTAACAAAAACTTTAATAAGTATCTGGAAAATAGTCATAACTGAAAATATTCAGGAGTTGTGTTAGCCGTAGCAGGACATTGATTCAGTACTGAGTAAGAAGTAGTAATTGTAAATATTTTTACTCTCAGCCGAGGCACCTACATACTCAAAACTGATTTGATGCTGAGTGCGATTATGGCTTTTTGTACTCAGTACTGTTTAGGGAAATCCCTTGAAATCAAATATTTCCACAGTTAATCTATTATTTCTCAGAATTGGCATAATACCACTTAAATTTAATTTAGCGCGAAATATATGGGACAAGGTTTTTTGCAAATTGGCTTAACGCTATGTATTGTCATAGCAATCACTCCATTATTCGGAAGATACATAGCGTCTGTCTTTTTGGGAGAAAGAACACTGCTTGATTTTTTAATGAACCCCATAGAGCGGAGTATGTTCGTATTTGCGGGTGTTCGGAGAAAAGATGATATGACGGGTGGGGAGTATATCCGGGCTGTACTCTGTTGTAACTTAATTATGGCTATTTCAGTGTATTTTCTGATATTTTTTCAGAGACTCTTACCCTGGAATCCAAACGGCTTCGGCGCGCCCAACTGGGATGTATTGCTGCATACAACGATTTCATTTGTCACCAATACTGACCAACAACACTATGTAGGTGAGACAACTTTAAGCTATTTTAGCCAGGTAGCGGCTTTAGGCTTTTTGATGTTCACCTCCGCAGCCACAGGTTTAGCTGTGGGAATTGCCTTTATTCGCGGGTTAACGGGTAGAAGACTGGGAAACTTTTACGTCGATCTAGTCCGTGGAATTACGCGAATATTGCTGCCGATTTCGATTATTGGCGCGATCGCCTTACTTGTAGCAGGTGTACCACAAACCTTAGCTGGGACTATGGATGTGCAAACCTTAGAAGGCGGGACCCAATATCTCGCCAGAGGCCCGGTAGCATCTTTTGAAACGATCAAACTTTTGGGCGAGAACGGCGGCGGCTTTTTTGGCGTCAACTCTGCACATCCCTTTGAAAATCCCAATGGCGCTTCTAACTTGATAGAAATGCTCGCCATGATTTCTATCCCAGCAGCCTTGATTTACACCTACGGAATCTTTGCCAATAACATCAAACAAGCTTGGCTACTTTTTTGGATGGTATTTGTGATTTTTGTCATTCTGGTGGGAGTGACAGCTGTGGGAGAACTGCAAGGTAATCCCCTGGTTAATACTGCCTTTGGATTAGAACAGCCCAATTTAGAAGGGAAAGAAGTTCGATTTGGTTGGGCACAAACAGCATTTTGGGCAGTGATGACTACCGCTACTATGTCTGGTGCTGTGAATGGGATGCACGATTCTTTGATGCCGCAAGGAATATTTTCGACTCTCTTCAACTTGTTTATCCAAGTTATATGGGGTGGTCAAGGAACTGGAACAGCTTACTTATTTATTTACTTAATTCTCACAGTCTTCCTAACTGGACTCATGGCAGGACGTACCCCAGAGTTTTTAGGACGCAAAATTGAAAAGCGGGAAATCGTCCTTGCCAGTGTAGTGCTGTTGATTCACCCAATACTAGTTTTGATCCCCAGTGCGATCGCTTTGGCTTATCCCATTTCCCTATCTGGAATTAGCAACGCTGGCTATCACGGTATTTCTCAAGTAGTTTATGAATATGCCTCAGCAGCAGCAAATAATGGTTCGGGCTTAGAGGGCTTGGGGGATAACACCCTGTGGTGGAACTTGAGTACTTTAGTTAGCCTAATCGGAGGACGCTACATTCCGATAATTGCCATCCTGCTGCTAGCTGACGGGATGTCTCGCAAACAACCAGTACAAGAAACCCCTGCAACCCTGAGAACCGATTCTCTGGTATTTACTGGGATCGTGGCTGGAGTAACGCTGGTTTTGGGAGTATTAACTTTCTTTCCCGTTCTGGCTTTAGGCCCCATAGCTGAGGGTTTAAAACTAGCATCTGGCAGTTAGAAAAGTTATGAGTTATAAGTTTGAAATTAAGAAAATATCAAAAAGTAATTCAGGAGGCAGGAGGAAGGAGTAACCCAGACTTAAAAGTGTGAGATTCAAGCAAGTCAAGCAAGAAAGGTTTATATAGCTGTAGTCAGATATGTTAGGACAGTGTTGATTGCTCCAAGCCCTGCTAACATCACTCAGCTATATCTTGCACTACGCGTCTCGTACCAGTATCTTATTTTTAACTGGGTAATTACTCAGAACTAAAGTTTTCATTCATACTTATTTCCTCCTGGCTCCTGCCGTTATTTTATAAATTATCCGGTTTCGTAGGATGCGTTACTAACGCATCCTACAGGTTGGATATTTTTTTATTAGAAGTTCCTATAACTCCTAACTTCTCACTGCTAACTTTATTTATGAATCCAGTGGCAACTAACTTCAAAGCTAGACGCCCAAGTTCTCGTTCTGGCGATCGCCGCCAAAAACGTAAAAAGACTAGGGCAAATAATAAGTGGCTGTACTTAAGAGCAATTAGAGATGCTTTTGTCAAGCTCAACCCTAAGTATGCAATCAAAAATCCAGTAATCTTTGTGGTTTGGGTAGGGACAATTATCATCCTATTGCTAACGATCGATCCCAACCTATTTGGCCCAGCCCTTCAAAAAAAACCACAAGTTTTCAACGCCTTGTTGTCGGGGATTTTATTCTTTACAGTTTGGTTTGCAAATTTTGCCGAAGCAGTGGCAGAAGGACGGGGTAAAGCCCAAGCCGATGCCTTGCGGTTAACAAAGTTAGAGGCGATCGCTAAAAAACTTGCTGCCGATGGCACACTTAGCGAAGTTTCATCCACCAGCCTCAAACAGGGCGATACCATCTACGTTGTTGCTGGCGATATCATCCCCGCCGATGGTGAAGTAATCATGGGTGTGGCATCAGTGGATGAATCGGCAATTACTGGGGAATCTGCACCAGTATTAAAAGAATCAGGCTCCGATGTTGCCAGTTCCGTCACTGGTGGGACGCGGATTATCTCAGATGAACTAATTATCCGTATCACTACTGACCCAGGCAAAGGTTTTATTGACCGAATGATTACCTTGGTAGAAGGGGCAGAACGCAGCAAAACACCCAATGAAATTGCCCTCACAGTACTGTTAGCAGTTCTCAGCTTAGTGTTTTTGCTAGTCGTAGTCACCTTGCCTGCACTTGCTTACTATGTCAACAGTCCAGTCAGTGTCCCAATTTTAATTGCCCTATTAGTAGCGTTAATTCCTACCACCATTGGTGGCTTACTAAGTACCATCGGTATTGCTGGTATGGATCGAGTTGCCCAATTTAACGTTATTGCCACATCAGGACGAGCAGTCGAAGCCTGTGGTGATGTCAATACTTTACTTCTCGACAAAACAGGTACAATTACTCTCGGCAACCGTCTGGCGGAAGAGTTTATTCCCCTCAACGGTCATTCAATGTCGGAAATTGCGAATGTTGCTTGGGCAGCTAGTGTTTTCGACAATACACCAGAAGGAAAATCCATTGTCCGACTAGCAGAAAAGTTGGGCGCACGGTTTGATTTTGACTTCACTCAGGCAGAAGGAGTCAGTTTTTCCGCCAAAACCCGGATGAGTGGCACGAACTTACCTGGTGGGTATGAAGCTAGAAAGGGTGCGGTAGAAGCTATTAAAGGATTCGTCCGTTCTCGCAACGGACGCGATACGCCAGAATTAGATGCTGCCTACGAACGAGTTTCCCGCTTGGGAGGTACACCCCTAGCAGTTAGCCTAGATAACGAAATCTATGGGATTATTTATCTCAAGGATATAGTTAAACCTGGTATCCGCGATCGCTTTGAGCAACTGCGAAGGATGGGAGTGCGTACCATCATGTTAACTGGAGACAACCGAATTACCGCTTCTGTGATTGCCAAAGAAGCTGGGGTTGATGACTTTATTGCCGAAGCCACACCAGAAGACAAAATCAGTATCATTAAACAGGAACAAGCAGCAGGTAAACTGGTCGCCATGACGGGAGATGGAACTAACGATGCTCCAGCATTAGCCCAAGCTAACGTCGGCGTGGCGATGAATACAGGAACGCAAGCTGCAAAAGAAGCCGCTAACATGATCGATTTGGACTCCGATCCCACAAAGCTGCTCGATATCATTGGTATTGGTAAACAATTGTTGATTACTCGCGGGGCATTGACGACATTTTCCATCGCTAATGATATTGCTAAATACTTTGCAATTATCCCAGTGATATTTGTCGCTGCTAACCTGCAAAGCTTGAATATTATGAATTTGACTAGCCCTAAATCTGCTGTACTCTCAGCATTGATTTATAATGCTTTGATTATTCCCGCTTTGATTCCCTTGGCATTAAAGGGTGTGAGGTTTAGACCACTGACAGCTAATCAGTTACTCCAACGCAATATCTTAATTTATGGCTTAGGTGGGGTGATTGCGCCGTTTATTGCAATTAAATTGATCGATGTACTAATTACACTTGTGGGCTTGGCTTAAGGATAGCAAAAGTAGAGACGTTGGGAAACAAGCATATCTTGACCAAAGTAAAATAATAAACATTTTTACTTTTACCTGTTGACAGGAGGGACAAGAAGAATATGAATAAATATCGTTTTCATTCAGCACTGCTTTGACGATATCCTTTGTTTAGTCGCAATGGCATAAACAACATCTACCACTCGCTATTTTTATCTTGCTGTGCTTGAATGTGGTAACTGACCCAGTTGTTGTTTATGCTGTTGCTAACAGTATCTTATAACCTCCTGTTAGATGGGCAAAAAAATTAAAAACTAAAAATTAAAAATTAAATTCTAGGCGCAATTGGAAAACTTTTTATGGCTATTATTCGAGAAACCATCAGAGCAATTTTTATAACACTAATGCTTTGGTTGTTGACTGCAATTATCTATCCGCTAGTAATCCTTGTAGTGGGTCAAGTTTTTTTGCCCTATCAAGCTAATGGCAGCATCATGCGGAATCTAAATAATGAACCAATTGGTTCGGCTTTGATTGGTCAGGTGTTCACATCTGAGCGATATTTCCATCCTCGTCCTAGTACTGTTAGATACAGCCAAGGAAAAAAAGCCAAGCCAACTGGCATATCTGGAGCTAGCAATCTCGCTGCCAGCAATCCAGAATTACTGAAGCGGATTTTAGAAGAGGCAGATAAATTGCGAGACGAAAATCTTCAACCGATAGCCGATATAATTTATACCTCTGGTTCTGGTTTAGACCCGCATATTTCCTTTAAAGCAGCACGGCAGCAATTGACGCGGGTTGCTGGTGCGCGGGGAGTAAAAGAAGATGAGATCCTACGTTTAATTAATAAGTATACTGATGACAGATTTTTATGGATTTTTGGCGAACCGGGAGTTAATGTTCTCCGATTGAATTATGCTCTTGACTTGCAAGACATTAATCGTCAGCAAAATTAATAAATGGGCATGGGGCATGGGTAAAGCGCTGTTTTCGTTTCCGATGAAGTAGGAGTACTAAGTAAGTGGGCGGGAATAAACCAAATTATGCTACGAAACGAAAATAGGCTTAAAATCCTTACCAATGACAAATGACCAATACTTCGGCTTCGCTCAGTACAAGTGACAAAGGACAAATGACCAATACTGGTTCGGCTGGGAATGCGCCTTTAAATTCTGCAATTTACTCGCTTTATCCAGCACGACGACGGGGTAAGCATAAAATCTTTATTGGCATGGCTCCTGGAGTAGGCAAAACCTACCGGATGCTGGAAGAGGGACACGCATTTAAACAGGAAGGAATTGATGTTGTCGTTGGGCTTTTGGAAACCCACGGACGCAAGGAGACAGCTGAAAAGGCAGAGGGACTGGAAATTATACCCCGTAAGAAATATCCTCGCGGTGAGGTGACGCTGACGGATATGGATACAGATGCTATTTTAAAGCGATCGCCCCAATTAGTTTTAATCGATGAACTTGCCCATACTAATGTCCCTGGTTCTCCACGCGAAAAGCGCTACGAAGATGTAGAAGTAGTTTTGGCAGCCGGGATTGATGTCTATTCCACAATGAATGTGCAACATTTGGAAAGTCTCAACGATCTAGTAGCCAGAATTACAGGTGTGGTAGTCCGGGAGCGGGTTCCTGACAGAATTATGGATGAAGCAGATGAAATAGTGGTAGTAGATGTCACACCGGAAACGCTGCAAGAACGGTTATTAGAAGGCAAGATTTACGCACAGCAAAAAATCCAACAATCCCTCGATAATTTTTTCCAACGCCGCAACCTGATTGCTTTGCGGGAGTTGGCTTTACGGGAAGTCGCAGACAATGTGGAAGGAAATGCGATCGCTTCTACTCCCAACGGACAATTTTGTAATATTCACGAGCGGGTTTTGGTGTGTGTATCTACTTATCCCAATTCAGTGCAGCTGTTACGCCGGGGTGCAAGATTGGCTAACTACATGAATGCGCCGCTTTATACTTTGTTCGTTGCCGATCCAGAACGCTTCCTCACCAAAGAGGAAAGCTTACACATCCATACTTGTGAGAAACTGTGTAAAGAATTTGAAGGTACTTTTCTTCGTGTTACCAACAGTAATATAGCTAATGCGATCGCTGAGGTCGCCGAAAAACATCGTATCACCCAAATTGTTATTGGAGAAAGTCAGCGATCGCGCTGGCAAATGCTCCTCAAAGGATCTTTGACGCAAAAATTGGTGCGCTTGCTCAAAAACATCGATTTGCATATTATTGCCAGCGAAAAAATGGTTTCATCCAAATAAGAAAGAGATCAAATTTCCCCAAACACCTCAGAAGTAAAACTCCCATGCAGACCATAGGGGATATGATGCTTCAGATGTAACCGTGCAATTACTCCTTTAGAGAAATAGAAATCACTAGCATCCAAAATTACCAAATCTGAGCGGTGATGGGCAGCATCATAAACCAAAGCTAATATCCAACCATCATCTTCCTTTTCGGAATCTGGGCGCGGGACAAAAATCGGTTCACCTACAAAACCACGGGGTGCAGCACTCCAAAATTGTCTTTCTCCAGACTCTAAATCAACTTTCAACAATGCTTGTAAGGGAGCATTACCAGTTTCTGCATGAGCCGCACCTATATATAGATATCGATAAGAGCGTCCGACATTCGCTGGATGTATACTGGGAAATTCACAACATCGACTCTCAATCAATTCCCGTCGTACTATCCCATTCTTTAGATTCAGATAAAATCGCCAAAGTTGCCCAGGTGAAGAAGCTTCAAAATCAACTTGTCGAAAATCGCTGTTGGGTTCCACTTCTGATAAATCTTGGTAGCAAATGGAGTCAATCAAAACTTCCTCTCCTACTTCAAAAGCATTAACATGGTGGAAGACAAAACCCGACTGAGTTTCCAGAAATTTTATCTCTTCTTCCCCTGCTTTGGGGCAGCGGGGAATAATTAGAATTTGAGTTAGCTGATTTGGTTGAAATTTGATACATTCTCCCGCCGCACGTATTCCCAAAGCGAAAGGTATGGGATTAAATTTAACAGGATTTTGAAAGAAGATGCAGTAATTGGGAGTAATGACAAAATCGTGAATGAAACAGAAACCTGGAACCTTATGAGCGTGCTGTCTGACAATTTCACCCGCTGGGTTTAGCTCAAAAATAGTAATTGTGGTAGATAATCCCGGCTTAATCGAGAAGTTGACCAGGCAAGGTGCGCCCCCATCTTGCTCACAATTATTTTCCAAGCGTGGATGTGCAGCGAAAGCTTCACCTGCTGACAAAGCACCATTAAAATATTCATTTCCTAGCGTTTCAAGAGTATAAGGATCGAGACGATATGGTTCCGCCGCTTCCCACATTGCTAGCAGTTTACCGCCCCAATAGATAACATTTGTATTGGCGATATTTTTGAGTTTAAAGTCAAAAATATTAGCTAACCAACCGCCAGGTTTTTGAGTACCAAAAGTACCGCGATAGAGAATCTTTCCCGCCTTTTGCTCTGCCAAATAGCCACTTGTGCGGACAAAGCGGTTGCGAAAATGAGCGCGACCATTGGTGAAAGTAATTTTGCTAATCATCCCATCCCCATCAAACGGGTGATGAAAAGGCTGCCCATTTACATCCAGCAAACCGGGGCCATTTCTAAACAGCGTACCTTGTAATTGTTTGGGAATTTGCCCTTCTATATCATCAATCCAATAATCAAACTCTTCGGTGAGAGATTGATATCCTCCTTGCCAGTCTGCACGGGTGTAGGATTTTTCTGTAACTAAGCTTTCTTGAATTTTCAAATGCATATACTTGGTTTTTTCTAGTTATTTTGCACGAAAAAATGTAGCCGCTAATAGTTTTTTGCGGCTTTACTATGCCAGTTGCTAACACGGCAAGGCAGCGCAATGGCTTGAATTGGCGTGAGATTTATTACACTATTCGACTATTTTCGACTCTGGTTCTCTCAGTACCAACTCAGACATCAAATCTGGCAAAAACGGTTGTTCCCCATCTTTGAGTGTCTCAGTTTGCTCTTCAGCAGCAGGTAGCCATTTGATAAATGGTAGGGGTAACAGCGTGCTGAGGTTAGTAATTAACACTAAGAGCCAAAGTGACTCAAAGTTTGTTGCGGTGATCCCCAGCCAATACGTGATTAATGCCCCGAATGCATGGGAAACTGTTCCGGCTGAATTATAGACTGACATTAACAAGGCAAATAATGTCGCTTCCACACCAGAAGGACAAAGCCTTGCTGCTAACACCATCACTTGCATAAAGGCAATTTTCCCCATCACAGTCAGAATCAGGCTATCACCCAAACTGAACCAGTGGTCATCTATACCCAATAGCCTGTTTGTGTGAGTTACCAATAACAGCATCGTCATCCCCAAAAGTGACGAAAGGACAGTACTCCAAGCAAAAATCACGCGAAAAGGAATGCTTTTGAGGAAACGTTGAAAAATCCAAACACCTGCCAAAGAAGCGAAACTTCCCACCAAGTTTACTCGCCCCAAAAATTCTGGTTCAAAGTGGAGTTCGTTGGTAGCGAAGTAGAAAAAGGCTGAGTCCGCATTTGGGGTAGCTTGCCAGATGAAGATAAATGCCGTGGGTAGCCAAATTGTTTTTTGACTAATGGCTTGGCGTAGCTGCTCCAGTTGATGTTTGATTGGCAAAGAGTTGGTTTGATTACTATCTTGAGCATCTTTGCTAACGGGGGACTCAGCAATTAACCAAGCCACCCCTGAAACGATTAGAGGAAATAAAGCGGTAATCCCAAAGACGGTACGGGTAGTAAAGTATTGGAGTAGTAAACCGCTACAGTAGGCTGTTATTAAACCTCCGATCGCAGAAGCACCCCAACACAGAGATTGTAGTGAACCGGCTTTTGCTTGCGATTCGCCTCTGGCTCGTTCTACAACCAGCGAGTCAACGATAACATCACTCATGGCGACGGAGAGAGAACCACAAGCGATCGCTAAGGTAGCTGCCCAGCTAGTATGAACTATTGTGGCCAGACTCACCCAAGAAGCAGTTCCCAGTATCCCGGATAAAATCAAGTAAGGACGGCGACGATAGCCAAATATAGGCAAGCCATCAGAGATAAAACCAAACACTGGCTTGATCATCCAAGGTAGTAAGACAATTCCCAATAGCGCCGATACCTGGACTGGACTCAGGAGTAGTTCATCTTTGAGAAAAAAGCTAATGGCTAGACGCGATAGCCCTAAAATTCCTTGGACAAAGTAAACGGTGAGAATTGCAATTAACTCAGCATTAGGTTCATTACCCAAGAAGAGTTTTTGTGTTAATGAGTCTTTGACCTTGGACAAGCCAGATGATTGATCTACCATTCGATAAATATTTTTTAAATTTTGTTTACTTGTCTATCATATCGATTCTTAAGAGGTGGGTTTTTTCTCACCTTTTTCTTTGGTTTCTTCTTTGAGTATTATTTAAGGCTTTTCTAACAACTTTTCTTTCTTCTAGCAAAATGTTCTCGTTTCTGAACGGCTATTGCCTTTGAATTTGGGACATCAAATACGGTTCTATCTACTGCGATGATTTACCCCTGTGAGTTGTCTCAAAAGACACACGTAAACTGGCGTTACTGATTTGGGAACAATAAATTTAGAAATCACCAGGGTTTAGCAGTATGGTCAGCAGCATAGTCAGTATTCCCGGATACGACATAACTGAAGAAATCTACAATGGTTCCAGAACTCTAGTTTATCGGGGGTATCGAGAAACTGACTCATTACCTGTAGTAATTAAACTGCTAAAAAATTCATATCCCAGTTTCAGCGATCTGTTGCAGTTTCGCAATCAGTACACAATTGCCAAAAATCTTAACTCATCTACGATCGTCCAAACCTACAGTTTGGAGGCGTATCAAAATGGTTATGCGTTGGTAATGGAAGATTTTGGTGGGATTTCTCTTAAAGATTTTTTTGCTTGTTACCAGACGCCAGATATGGTGTCTTTACAAGAATTTTTACTTTTAGCGATCGCTCTGTGTGATGCATTAGATATTCTAATTCATCATCGGATTATTCACAAAGATATTAAACCCGCCAATGTTTTAATTAATCCAGAAACTAAAGAAGTTAAGTTAATTGACTTTAGTATTGCATCTCTGCTGCCACGGGAAACCCAGATTCTGATGAGTCCGAATGTATTAGAAGGAACACTCGGCTATTTGTCTCCAGAGCAAACTGGACGCATGAATCGGGGGATTGATTACCGTACTGATTTTTATTCTTTAGGTGTAACTTTTTATGAGTTGCTATCAGGGGAATTACCCTTTAAATCACACGATCCGATGGAATTGGTACATTGTCATATTGCAAAACTTCCGCCAGTTTTAGGGGAAAGGGGAGAGGGGACAGGGAATAGGGAAGAGATTCCTCAAGTTCTCTGTGACATTGTGATGAAATTGATGGCGAAAAATGCTGAAGACCGCTATCAGAGTGCATTTGGGCTAAAATATGATTTAGAAAATTGTTTGGCTCAACTGAAGTCAACAGGAAAAATTGCAAGTTTCCCAATTGCTCAACGGGATGTGTGCGATCGCTTTATTATCCCAGAAAAATCAACGCAAAATGTTTTAAAATTAGCAGCTTGTATTGGTAATCAGTTTGATTTGGCGACATTGGCAATTGTTTCGGAAAATTCTGAAACCGAAACAGCAACATTTCTCTGGAAAGCATTACAAGAGGGATTAATCTTGCCCCAAAGTGAAGTTTACAAATTCTATGTTGGGCGAGAAACACAGGATTTAGTACAAAGTTCCCTAACTGTAAACTATAAATTTTTACACGATCGGATTCAACAAGCATCTTATGCGTTGATCCCAGAGTCAATAAAGCAATCCATCCATTTGCAAGTTGGCCAACTGCTATTAAGCAAAATACCGATTAAAAAGCAGGAAGAGAGAATTTTTGAGATTGTTAATCAGTTAAATATTGGTGTAAAGCTAATAACTCAACAGTCTGAGCGAGATCGATTAGCAGAGTTAAATTTGCTGGCTGGACAAAAAGCCAAACTATCCACTGCTTATACGAATGCAATAGAATATATCAGCTGTGGTATTCAACTATTGAGAAAAGATAGCTGGCAACAACAGTATTCACTCACATTAGCCTTGTATGAAGAAGCTGCTTCGGCAGCCTATCTTATGGGTCAGTTTGACCAGGTAGAAGAGTTTGTTGAGCAAGTGCAACAACATGCTAACGTCTTAATAGATCGGGTGAAATCGATTGAGATTCAAATTCAATCTTATTTAGCTCAGAGTCGTTTTGATGATTCGATTCAGACTGCGATCGGACTGCTAAATCTCTTAGGTGTTAAACTATCTCATCAAGCGAATAAAATACAAACATTACTCAATCTAGCCCAAACGAAATTACGATTTGTAGGTAAATCTCCTTTAAGTTTGATTGATTTACCTAATATGACTGGGGACAAACAACTAGCAGCAATCCGAATTTTGGCTAGTACAAATTCCACAGCTTATATTGCTCGTCCAGATTTACTACCACCAATAATCTTAAGCGAAGTCAATTTATCGATGCAGTACGGTAATGCTGCCGCATCTGCATTTGGCTATGCCTGGTATGGATTGATTGAGTGTGGCATTCTGGGAAATATTGAGACAGGTTATAAATTTGGTCAATTAGCATTACAAGTTCTGGAAAAATTCCATAGCAAGGAATTCAAAGCTAGAACTTTCTTTATTGTTCAAACATTTATTAATCACTGGCATCAACCACTGAAAGATACAATTGCACCGTTAATTGAAGCCTATCAAGTGGGTTTAGAAACCGGAGATATTGAATATGCGGCTTGGGCTAGCTATAGCTGTAGTTTTCATGGATATTTGATGGGGCAAGAATTAGCTGAGTTAGAAAAACAGATGGGTGACTATGCTGAAGTCTACAGCCATTTTAGACAAGAAAAACCCCAGACTTATATTAATTCATTTCGTCAAGCCATCTTAAATTTGTTGGGATCTACCGATCCCAGTTACTTATCAGGTGCTGTTTATGATGCCCAAACTATTCGTCCATTACAAGAGCAAGCAGGCGATCGCACTGGATTGAGCTTTAGCTATGCTAATGAACTGATACTTTGCTACCTGTTTGAACATTATACCAGAGCATCTGAGGCAGCAATTCAGGCAATAACTTATTTAGATGGGGTAACATCGGCAGCAGTTGTACCAATAGTTTATTTTTATGAAGCCTTAACCCAACTAATTCTCTATCCAACAGCAACGGCTAACAAACAAAAACAGATTCTTAAAAAAGTCACATCCCATCAGAAAAAGCTGAAAAAATGGGCGCATCATGCCCCAATGAATCATCAACACAAATTTTATTTAGTCGAAGCAGAACGGCAGCGGATTTTGCTGCACAAAAACAAAGCGATGGAATTGTACAATCGCGCCATAACTCTAGCGAAAGAAAATGCATATATCCAAGAAGAAGCCTTGAGTAATGAACTAGCGGCCAAGTTTTACCTAGACTGGGACAAAGAAAAAATCGCCCAAGTTTATATGCAAGAAGCTTATTACTGCTATGCTCGTTGGGGCGCTAAAGCTAAAACTGAGGATTTAGAAAAACGCTATCCTCAACTGCTTATTCCCATCTTACAAGGGCAAATTAATCACTTTCAACTGAGTTCAACTGTCGATGCATCATCATTTCCAAATCAAACCATCCACACAAACCTTTCTAGCAGCAGTATTTCTGAAGCACTCGATTTGTCCACCATTTTGAAAGCCTCACAAGCCCTATCCAGTGAAATTCAATTAGAGCAATTACTCACTACACTTTTGCAAGTAGTGATGGAAAATGCTGGGGCACAAAAAGCGGCGTTGCTGATACTCCAACAAGAAATTTTAGTGGTTGAAGCCATAGCCACTATTGATGAAGGAGTCACCCTACTAGCTGCACCATTGTCAACCAGTGAAGACATTCCCATTACACTTGTAAACTTTGTCAAACACAGCTTAAAAACAGTTGTACTGGATGATGCAACAGCACAAACTGATTTTATCGCCGATCCATATTTCATGCAGCAACAACCTAAGAGTGTGTTGTGTACGCCAATATTAAATCAGGGGAAAATCATCGGGCTGCTATATTTAGAAAATCCGCTGACAATTGGTGCATTTACTCGCGATCGCACCGAAGTTATCCAACTGCTATGCGCTCAAGCTGCCATCTCTCTAGAAAATGCCCGCCTTTATCAAGAATACCAGAATTATGCTCATCAACTAGAGCGATCGCTGCAAGAACTTGAGCAAGCCCAACTACAAATGGTGCAAAACGAAAAAATGGCAACCTTGGGCAATTTGGTTGCAGGTGTGGCACATGAAATTAATAATCCCATTGGATTTCTGGAAGGTAGCCTCCATAATGCCGAAGAGTATACTCAAGACTTACTCGCCCATATCCAATTGTTTAAACAACATCATCCCAATCCGGCGATCGCAGTCATTGAGCATGGCGAAGAAATTGACCTCGAATTTTTGATTGAAGATTTACCAAAGCTAGTAAGTTCGATGAAGGTGGCTTCAGAACGAATTAAAGATATTAGTATCAGTCTCCGCACATTCTCCAGAGCCGATACAGCCGAAAAAGTTGCTTGTAACCTCCATGAAGGGATTGAGAGTACTCTGTTAATTTTGAAATATCGCCTCAAAGCTAACGAAAAACGTCCAGCGATCGAAGTCATTACCAAATATGGAAAATTACCGCCTGTTAAGTGCTTTTTAGGACAGCTAAATCAAGTATTTATGAACATCCTTGCAAATGCAATTGATGTCTTTGATGCATCCATTGAGGGGCGTTCTTTTGCCCAAGTGCAAGCAGAACATCAGCAAATACTGATTCAAACTGAAGTATCCAGTAACGAACAAACGGTAATAATTCGTATGAAAGATAATGGTCAAGGGATGTCAGAGGAAATTAGATTGCGGATCTTTGATCGCTTGTTTACAACTAAAGAGGTTGGTAAAGGAACAGGATTAGGATTAGCGATCGCTCGTCAAATTGTTGAGGAAACCCATGATGGAAGCTTGAGTTGCAATTCTGTACTTGGTGAAGGAACAGAATTTTTCATTGAGATTCCAGTATTTTAACTCTACCTATAGGAATCATATTTGATTTCTGAAAAAATCTCGGTAGTCTTTTAATGCACTGTCATGGCTTTAATGTTGCAAAAAAATTGTAGGTTGGGTGGAGGCTTTGCGTAACCCAACATCCTGATATATGTTGGGTTGCGCTTCGCCCCCTTTTCCCCAAAAACCGACAAGTATTGGAATTGGTTTAAACGGACTAAGAATATTTTATTAGTCCGTTTAAACCAACTTGGGCTTTTAGCCTGAAAATAAATTTTCGGGCGATTTTTAAGCTTTTGTAACAGCTTTTAAGATGGTGGTTCTACACATATTCATATCGGGAATTAGGAATGCTTAACATCTAGAAAAGGCAGTTGCTTGGAACCATTAGCACCAATAACTTCAATGCCTTGTTTGCCACGAATACCGTCTACTGGTAGAGAAACTGTATAAGGTGCGGTAGCTGGTAGTCCGATTCCGGGCAAAGTGCCAACGACCTCAACTCCCCAATATTCAGGTTGCTGGACGTATACAAGTGGTACAAGATTCACTTCCAAATTCAAGTATGGTTTCGTCCCTCTGACAACTAAAATATAAGTGCCACTTACTATACCAGGACGAATTTCTGCTTCTTCAAAGTCAATTAATCGAGATGACTCTGGTTTTGGTAAAGCTCGAAATTGACTAAGACTTTGCTCTAATGTACTCATTTTTTCTCCTGTAGAAGAACTATGTTGTTGTTAAGTCAGCTAATTAAGGAGATAACAAGATATTTTCAATCTTGTACCTTCAACTTTTTAGCTGCTTAGTTAATTCATCAAGGTAGAAAGCAAAGTTTATGCAATGCCAACTTATTCTTTACATTTATTTATAGCAGTTCCCGTTTACGTGAGTACGCCCGTAGGGGAACCATTGATATCATGTCCCCACAGTCTTATACTACGTTAAAGTCTTATCTATATATTGATATTGCATTCTTGTTTAAATGGGCATGGTCAAAGAAATCCATTATTTAATACGCTTTCATTCCCTGGTGACTGTTATTTTGAATAAAAATCCATTTTTGTTCCAAAATCTACTAATATAGTCCAGTTTAAGATCCACCGTCCTCAGTAATTTCTGTGCGATCGCTAGGACGGACTACGCGGGTATGTTTGGGAGATAGTCATACCTAAGTAGCTCTTGATAACGTGCCAATGCTCCAATGCGTTCGCTTTCAACTCCTATAACTCGTCGTCAGAACCTCGCAGCATAACCCCAGATTCAAAAAACTCTTACAGCTTGCTTGTCTACTAGGGGGGACGACACGCTACACGAACAAATCAAACAACTGCTTAACTGCTGTTTAGCGGCTGCATTCTGAGTTATTAGTGGTTATCAAGACATGAAGAATACATAAAGATAAGTACTGACACTATACTGATCGGCAAATAATGTGAAGAGTATGCAAAGATATGTCTTTAAGTGTGGACATCTCAGTAAATATTCAGATATGGTTATCAAAGTGTTATTTAGATGTTCCTTATTTTTAAGCTACACACTCACGGGCAATAGCCCACAACAATTGCATAAAAATTCTTTCCCTATCGAAAGTGAATTATTCTCTATATTTACGACAGTAGGGCTACGCTTTGATAAGAAATATGAAGTGTGGGTTTTAGGCATTCAAGCTTGATTTTTCGGCACTTTGTCAATGATTGCTGGGTTGATCTGCGGATCAAGAATGATAAAAAAAGCGTGAAACCATCTGTTTTCCTAAATACACGCTCATAAATATGTACAATGCTTAAGACTTAGATAGTCGTAAATAGCATTATTAACGGTACACAAATAACGAATGAAAAAGGAAATAGGGAATAGATAAAGACTTTAACTTTGAACCTCCTGCCTTTTTCAAGTCAGTTAGATAAGTCCTGCTTACAAGCTTATCAATAGGGTAAATCTTCGAGAAAATGCTAACCCTCAAGGGTGACATAAAAGTATGTCGAAAGCATTAACTCTCGGCGATTTCTGTGTGTCCTTAAACAACATTAACAACAAGTTAATAGCTGAAGTTACTCAAAATATCGATTCAGGAAGGTGAGAGTTATGGTGAATATCATTGGAACCAACGGTAAGGATACTCTACTGGGTACTCAGGATGCAGATACAATTAACGCTAAAGTGGGTGATGATATCATCGATGGCAAAAATGGCAACGACCTTTTAAGCGGTGATGCCGGAAATGATACCCTCATTGGTGGTGCAGGCAATGATACTCTCCTTGGTGGTACGGATAACGACTCTCTCCGTGGTGGTACGGGTAGTGACTCTCTCCGTGGTGGTACTGGTAATAACCTGCTGCGGGGTGATGAGGGAAATGATACCCTTGATGCTTCCTATTCTTCTGGAAATAACATCCTCAGTGGAGATGCAGGGGATGACTACCTTGATATTAGCTATTCTGCTGGCAACAATACAGTTTCAGGCAAAGACGGTGATGATTCCTTTTACGCTGATGAAGTTCGGGGTAGAAATACTCTAAATGGAGGCGCTGGTAATGATGACTTCCATTTGTCCGCCTCAAAAACTGCCCCATCTTCCTTAACGACTCAAAGTGTAAATGGAGAAACAGGTCAGGATTACTTGTCTGTATATTACACCCGTGCTACTAATGCAATCACTTCGAGTTTCGATGCAGCTACTAACACTGGCTCAATTCAGGCTGGCACAAATCGGATTAACTACACCAATATCGAACAATTAGAAATTAGAGGTACAACCTACGCTGATTTTATTGTTGGGAGTAATGGCAACGATTTACTCTTCGGAGGCAGTAGTGGCAACGATTCAAATTATGGCAATGATACAATTTTTGGCGGTGAAGGTAACGATTATTTGAATGTTGATTATTCAACAAGCGATAACATCCTGAACGGTGGTGTTGGTAACGATCAATTCAGTGCTACCTCTTCAACAGGCGATAACCTGATTTCTGGTGGCGATGGCAGTGATAATCTCTCTGCGTCTAAGACAGATGGCAATAACACCCTCAACGGTGGTGCTGGTGACGATCAATTAGATGCTAACTATTCAACAGGTGATAACATCCTCAATGGAGGAGATGGCAATGATTCTCTTAGCGCCTCTCGCGAATACGACTATTCCGCCTCTTTTACCTCCGGGAATAACACTCTCAATGGTGGTGTTGGTGACGATCAATTGAGTGTTAACTATTCAACGGGCGATAACATCCTCAATGGGGGGGATGGCAATGATTCTTTCTTTGCCTCTGGCTACTACGACGACAAAAAAGCCCAGGGCAAGTTTGGTAATAACATTTTCAATGGAGAGAATGGTAATGATTCCTTCTCTTTTGTCCTACATACTTCTCCACCTTCCTTAGCGACTCAAACAGTAGATGGGGGGACAGGTGACGATTTGTTGAACGTTTCGTATATCTATCCTAGTGGGGGAATCACAACGACATTCAATGCTGCTACTAACAGTGGCTCGATTAGGGCAGGCACGGATCTGATTAACTACAAGAATATCGAAGAATTACATATCTCTGGTACAGTCTACAATGACTTGATTGTGGGGAGTAATGGCAACGATACTATCTCGCTCTACGGGAGTAGTAGTGGCAATGATACTATCGATGGCGGAAAAGGTGATGATTTATTAGAAGCCTATTATTACGGTAATTCTAACGGGGGTCAGGGAATCACTTCGACATTCAATGCTGTTACTAACACTGGCTCCATTACATCAGGCACGAATCAGGTTAGCTACAAGAATATTGAACGATTAAATATCTCAGGTACAGTCTACAATGACTTGATTGTAGGGGGCAATGGCAACGATACACTCACCGGAGGCGATCGCGGCAAAGACACCATAGATGGGGGGAAAGGTGACGATTTGTTGTCTTTCTATAACTATTCCATTAGTCAGGGAATCACTTCGACATTCAATGCTGCTACTAATGCTGGTTCGATTACAGCAGGCCCGAATCAGGTGAGCTACAAGAATATCGAACAATTAAATATCTCAGGTACAGACTACGATGATTTGATTGTGGGGAGCAATGGCAACGATACCATCGCTGGAGGACGTGGAAATAATACGATTATCGGCGGTGCAGGTAAGGATTACTTGAGTGCTGACTATTCAAATGGTAATAATTCGCTCTCTGGTGGTGATGATAATGATTCTCTTGATGTCTCTGGCTCCTACGACGACTACCGAGGCAATTTTTATCTCGATGCTATCTCTGGTAAAAACACCCTCAATGGTGGCGCTGGTGACGATAACTTAGTTACTAACTATTCATCAGGCAATAACCTACTGAATGGGGGCGATGGCAATGATACTCTGACAGCTGCTGGTTCAGCCTCCTTATATTCTTCATACGGAGCTTATACTGTCTCTGGGAATAACACGCTCAATGGTGGTGCTAATGACGATCGCTTGATTGTTGACTATTCATCAGGCAATAATCTACTGGATGGAGGCGATGGTAATGATACTCTCACAGCCTCTGGCGCTTCTGGTAAAAACACCTTCAAAGGTGGCAAAGGGAATGACAACCTTTATGGAGGATCTGGTACTGATAACTTTGTCTTCAATAGTTTCAATGAAGGCGTTGATACCATTTATAATTTCAACGCAACTAATGAACTGATTCAGGTATCGGCTGCTGGTTTTGGTGGCGGGTTATCATCAGGTTTACTCTCAGCTAGCTTTTTTACCCTTGGAACATCTGCAATAACCAGCAATCAGCGATTTATCTATAACAATACTACAGGCGCACTATATTTTGACCGAGATGGTAGTGCGGGTGGATTTGCTCAGGTACAATTTGCACAACTATCTGGTGGAGTGTCACTAAGTCAAAATAACTTGCTAGTTGTTTAATCCTCAACCCCATAGTCAAATAGAAATCTTCAGAATGCGAGGTGTTATATTAAGCACCTCGCATTTGAATAATTACTCCAATCGGTTCAAGGAGCAAGCAATTGCCTATCTCTTTTAAGAGCGATCGCTTGTAAATTATTGAGAGATCGACAAAAAGCCTTAAATTGAGTATATCTATTCAGTTTAAATATAAGCTCTAGAAGTGTGGTGTCCAGAAAAAAAGCCAGTCAGATTACTCAAGTCTTGAAGAGTCAGCAGAGAGCTAAGGAAGCTTTTAGCGTATTACCAAGACTAAGCAACCGTCGCTACGCACTCATAGCATTAATCCTCTGCTTGATAATTGTTGCTTGCACTAACATATATCAATCATCCCCTTCCCCAGTCAATAAGTTATCCAGTGAAAGTACTGATTTAAGGATTTGGTGGGATAAAGGTTTTACTCAAGAAGAGGATGAAGCTCTCAAGCAACTAGTTAGCCAGTGGGAAAAACAAACTGGCAACAAAATCAAGCTTTCTTTATATTCTACAGATGAGCTAACACGGAAGATTCAAAGAGAAATTCAGGCTGGGAACCTACCTGATATTGTTACCAGTTATACTGCCGATCGAGAAATTATTCCCCGTTTAAGTTGGGAAGGCAAACTAGCAGATGTATCAGATGTAATTGAGCCACTTAAAAGTTTTTACCCGGAAAAAATTCTCAAAACTGTTCAGTCTTATAACAATGTTACTCAAAAGCAAAGCTACTATGCTCTGCCAATGAGCCAAGCAACTATTCACATTTTTTACTGGCGAGATTTGCTAAAGCAAATAGGTCGTAAGGAAAGTGATATACCAAAGGATTGGGATGCTTTTTGGGAATTTTGGAAACAAATACAGGATGACTTGCGGACAAAAAAAATACCAGAGAACAAACAGAATATTTATGGGTTAGGGTTTACCTTCGGCATTAGTTCTGCTGATACATACTACTTGTTTGAGCAGATTTTAGAAGCATACGATGTGCAAATTTTAGATTCTAAGGATAAGCTTCTTCTTGACGATCCGAAAGTGCGTCAAGGTATTATTAACAGTTTAAAATGGTACACCAATTTTTATCAGCAAGGCTACGTCCCACCAGATGCTATAAATTGGTTGAATCCAGATAATAATCGCAGCTTACTTAATCAAAGCGTGATTATGACTCCTAATAACTCGCTTTCAATTCCTGCTGCTGTGCGGCAAAACCCGGATACATATTATCAAAAGCTTGGTATCTTAGAGTTTCCAAATAAACCGAATGGCTTGCCAATGCGCTACTTAATTACGGTTAAGGAAGCGTTTTTATTTGCCGATTCTCAGAAACAGAAACTCGCTAAGGAGTTTCTTGCATACTTAATGCAACCAGAAGTGATGGGAAATTATCTCAAAGCTTCTGGAGGTCGTCATTTACCAGTTTTAACATCAGCGTGGGAAGATCCTTTTTGGAAAAATTCCAAAGATCCCTATCTCTCGACTGCCATTAATATATTTCTCAACAGAGAAACTCGCCCATTTTATTTTGTCCAAAACCCAGCCTATAGCTTGGTTTTAAAAGATAATGTCTGGGGTAAGGCGCTCAATCGAATTGTTGTAGATAAAATTTCTCCAGAGCAAGCAGCTGATGAAGCGATCGCCCGAATTAAGCAAATTTTTGACCAATGGCAGTAAGCTTTTACAAATATGACATTTAAAACAAAAGCTAGTCAAATTGCTAGAGGCTTTCATAATCAGCCGCAATATTACCATTATCGCAGATATGTGTTAATCGTATTGACACTTAGCTTGATAATTATTGCTTGTACTAACACCCCCAAATTAAAACAATCTTCAGTCACCCATTCCCCTATTGACAACACAGTTTTAAAGATTTGGTGGGATAAAGGTTTTACTGTCGATGAGGATGAAGCAATCAAGCAGTTGGTGAGCAACTGGGAAAAACAAACTGGTAATCAAGTCAAGCTTTCCTTCTATATCGGCGATGAGTTACCGCAGAAAGCGCGTAGGGCCATTCACGCGGGTAATCCACCCGATATCATGATGAGTTACGGCGCTGAGAGAGCGTTGAATCCGTATTTGGCTTGGGAAGGGAAACTGGCGGATGTAACGGATGTAATTGAGCCAGTCAAAAATCTTTATCCTGAATATGCTCTGCAAGCTGTTAATTATTATAATAATGCTGCAAAAAAGCGAAGCTACTATGCAGTTCCAATTAATCAGGCAACGGTTCACATTTTCTACTGGCGAGACTTGCTAAACCAAATAGATCGCAGTGAAAGGGATATCCCCAAAGATTGGGATGGTTTTTGGCAGTTTTGGAAACAAGTGCAGAACAAACTGCGGGCAAAACAGCAAAAACCAAATATCTATGGGTTAGGTTTTCCTTTTTCTACTGGAGCTTCAGATACCTACATCTTTTTTGAGCATATTTTAGAAGCATACGATGTGCAAATTCTCGACTCAGAAGGTAAACTCCTGATCGACGATCCAAAGGTCAGACAAAAAATTGTCCAGGCATTAGATTGGTATACCAAATTTTACCAACAAGGTTATGTGCCACCAGATGCACTCAATTGGTTAAATCCAGATAATAATCGCAGCTTGCTCAACCGTATGGTGGTAATGACTCCTAACAATACGCTCTCGATTCCTTGCTCTGTGCGCCAAGACCCCAGCACCTATCGCAATAAGCTTGGTATTTTAAAATTTCCCAACAAACCCAACGGCAAGCCAATGCGTTATCTACTCACACTTCGGCAAGCAGTTTTGTTCGCCAATTCCCACCAACAGAAAAAAGCTTTGGATTTTCTTGCATATCTCACCCAATCACAGGTGATAGGTAAGTATCTGAAAGCTACTGGAGGCTGTAATTTACCTGTTATCAAGACACTCTGGCAAGACCCATTTTGGAAAAACCCAGCTGACCCACACGTATCAACTGCGGTCAAGACGGTGACGGAAGGTTCAACGCGGTTGTTTTATTATGTCCAAAACCCGGCATACAGCGTAGTGTTAGAGGAGAATATCTGGGGAAAAGCTCTTAATCGAATAATTGTAGATAAAATTTCTTCAGAGCAAGCAACTGATGAAGCAATTAAGCAGATAAAACAGATTTTTGCTCAATGGTAATCAATAATTATTTATATTAACTAAAGGAAAAACCTATCTGCATGAATAATAAAAAAGATAAATATCTTTAGAATAAGAAACAAGTTGTAAATATATGAACTTCTGGAATCAGCACCTAACTATTAAAGTTGCCAGTTCCTTCTTATTCCTATCCTTGGTTACAGTAGGTGTAGTAGGAGGATTTGCTTTTCTCAATGCGAAGGAAGCTTTGAAGCAAGCTGCTTTTGAACGACTCAGTGCTGCTGCCACTCTGAAAGAGGAAGAAATTACCCGTTGGTTTGAAGACCAAGAACGAGACTTTCTCTTAGTAACTCAGTTTCCAGATGTACAAAATAATTTTCAAATCCTTTTAAATTCTAAACCCGCCGACGCAAATTATCGTAAAGCTTACAAAGTTCTCTCAGATTATCTCACAAATATGGCTAGAATAAAGCCAAGTCTGGGAGAAATTTCCATTCTTGACCGGAGCAATCGGATTATTTTATCTACTAATAAACAGCGTGAAGGTCAATATGAAATTTCAGCTAATATCACTTATATTGAACAGATTCAGCCAGGAGACTCTTTTGCCCCCATCTTTTATGCCTCACCGATTACTGGTAAGCCATCAGTGACTTTTGCAACGCCTCTACGTGATGCAGCCAAGGTACGCCAAGGTGTTCTTTTAGCTGATTTGAATTTAGACAGAATAGATCAAATTGTACGAGAACGTACAGGCTTAGGTAAGAGTGGCGAAACTTATTTAGTTGGTTCTTTAGTAACTAAAAACGCTTTTATTTCTAAAGATAAAGATAAAACACCAGACTTTTCTCAAGGAGTTAGCAGCCAAGGTATTGATGCAGCAATGGGTGGAATTAGCGGTCAAGGACTTTATCCAAACTATGCTGGAGTGTTAGTAATTGGGGTATATCACTGGCTCAACGATCAAGACTTGGCCTTAATGGTGGAGATGAACCAGGAAGAAGCCTTTGCGCCGGCTCGGCGATTAGCAGGGACGATGATGCTAGTGGGATTCTTATCAATGGGATTTCTATTGATTGGAGTGTCTTGGCTAACGCGACAGTTAAAAATCTCTGGCGAACAGTTAGAGAATTACAGCCATAGATTAGAACTAAAAGCCAAAGAAGCCGAAACTGCCAACCGTGCCAAAAGCGAATTTCTCGCAAACATGAGTCACGAACTTCGTACTCCTCTTAACAGCATCCTTGGCTTTACTCAGCTAATGACCCGCGATTCTTCTATCAATGCTTCTCAGTTGGAACATTTAGAAATTATCAGTCGCAGTGGAGAACATTTGCTTACCTTGATTAATGATGTGTTGTCAATGTCCAAAATTGAGGCGGGTTTAACGACACTGAACAACAATAGCTTTGATTTGTACACTCTACTTGATTCACTTGAAGAGATGTTTCAAATTAAAGCGGAATCCAAAGGTTTACAGTTGATGTTTGAGCGTAGACCTGAAGTTCCTAGATATGTGCATACAGATGAAAGTAAATTGCGTCAAATCTTAATTAACCTCCTTGGTAATGCTATCAAATTTACTCAAGAAGGTGGCGTGAGTTTACGAGTTAGGATGAAGGAAGAAAGTAAACTACAGCAACAAGAAGGCACACAAGTAATAAAAAACTCCCACCCTTCATTCTTCTGGCTTCATTTTGAAGTTGAAGATACTGGGACAGGGATTGCATCTGCCGAAATTGAAAAGTTATTTAAGCCCTTTGTCCAAACAGAAGCAGGTCAAAAATCTCAGCAAGGAACAGGTTTGGGTCTAACTATCAGTCAGCAATTCGTGCATCTAATGGGGGGAAGTATTACTGTTAGCAGTACTTTGGGCCAAGGAACGATTTTTTCTTTTGATCTTCAAATTAGTCTCGCAGAAGTAGCTGAAGCTCCAATTCGACAGCTAAAACGACGAGTAATTGGTTTAGAGCCTAATCAACCAAAATACCGAATCTTAGTAGTTGAAGATAAATGGGAAAATCGGGAACTCCTAGTTAAGATGCTAGTATCTCTTGGCTTCGAGGTACGTCACGCTGAAAATGGTCAAGAAGGGGTAAACCTTTGGGAAACCTGGGAACCGCAACTGATTTGGATGGATATGCGGATGCCTGTAATGGATGGGTATGAAGCTACTAAACAAATTAGAGCTACTTTAAAGGGTCAAGCTACTGTCATTATTGCTCTAACTGCGAGTGCTTTTGATGAGGAACGCTTTGTGGTTTTATCGGCAGGCTGCAACGATTTTGTGCGTAAGCCGTTCCGAGAGGAAGTAATCTTGAATATGATGTCTAAATATTTAGGGGTGCGTTATGTATATGAAGATAAACCCCTTCAAAAAGACGAATTTGCCGAAAATTCCGGCCTTAAGCTTTTATCATTAGAAGAGATGCTAGCTCAAATGCCCACTGAGTGGGTAGCACAGCTACACCAAGCGGCACTATGTACTGATGAAAAGCTCATTTTTAGCTTGCTTGAGCAAATTCCTGAAGAATCTGCTCTTTTAACAAACACTCTGTCTGATTGGGTTAATAACTTTCGTATTGATAAAGTTATTGATTTAACACAACTGTAAGAAATGATTTTTGAATCAGAATTCAGAAGTCAGAATGGGCTTATGCCCTGCTGCGCTAACAGGAGTCAGAACAAGAAAGTGGAGGATTGAGACTTGCCACTAATTAGAGATCGCTAAATTTTTGTGTAGCGAATGCACTAGAAGATTTGGTGGGGATCTTAAACCGATTCATTCACCAGTCGGACTCCAATTAAATTCTGAATTCTGATTTCTGACTCCTAAATTCTTTTTTAAAAAAGTAGTTCTAATAAATATGGATAACCATCAAGTTCAGCTACCAAAAGCAAATATTCTTGTTGTTGATGATACACCCGATAATCTGCGACTTTTATCCGCTATGCTAACTCAGGTTGGCTATGAAATTCGGAGAGTTATTAACGGGCAAACAGCTTTGAAAACAGCACAAGCTGCACCGCCTGATTTAATATTGCTTGATATTATGATGCCAGAAATGAATGGATATGAAGTCTGTCAACATTTGAAAGCCTCAGAGAAAACTCGCGACATTCCGGTGATTTTTATTAGCGCCTTGGATGAAGTTTTTGACAAAGTTAAAGCTTTTGCTGTCGGGGGAGTGGATTATATTACCAAACCTTTTAGTGAAGAAGAAGTTTTTGCCCGTGTAGAAAATAACTTGACTATCCGAAGGTTGCAAAAACAACTGACCCAGCAAAATATACTTTTGCAACAGGAAATTAGCGATCGCAAAAAAGCAGAATCAGCCCTGCGCCTCAGTCAGTTTTATCTAGATAAATTTAAGGATTCTATCTTTTTTGTCAATTCGGATGCCCAGCTTGTTTACGTGAATGAAGCCGCCTGTCGTCATCTTGGCTACTCCCGCGCACAATTACTGACCATGACTGTTTATGATATCAATCCAAATTTTTCGACGGTTGCTTGGCGATCGCACTGGCAAGAAGTTAGACAGAAAGCCTCTCTCACTTTTGAGTCTACTCAACGCACTCAAGATGGTCAGGACATAGCCGTGGAAATAACTGTCAATTATTTGGAGTTAAACGGACAGGAATACCACTGTGCTAGTGTCCGCGATATCGCCTCCTACTAACATCATTTCAGCAAGCCGCTAAAGTGTTTTGTATCAAAAATTCTGTAAATGAATATGTAGTCTGAAATTGCTGGAAGATACCTTTAGTCAAGACTTCTAATCCCAAACTGCTAACACAGGTGGGAAAAGAGATTTTTTCTAACGTTACTGACATTTTTTACATAAATTAATAAAACTTTGACGGCAAAATTCCTGACGAATTATGACTTTTTCATGCTGTCAAAAAGTGAAGATTCACTTAAATTAAAGGTATGGTCAAAGTCAACTTCAATCCAGAACCTCAAGAACGTCTAATAAGTAGAAGCAAAAGGAAAACCCCAACAGCAACAGGTTCTTCTGATTTGCATTTTACATTTAATATGTCCCCCTACTGAGTTGATTATGTGGATTGAATTGAGTCGGTGAGCAAAAGGGTATTGCCCATTGCAACTATAGCGTTATTACCTCTGATATCTGACAGATAGTGACAGCATCAAAAATCAAGCAAAGAGATGCTTTGTAGTGTATCAAGCCTGCAAAGTATGCAAAATAAAGAAACTTGAGGAAAGAAAATAAGATGCGAAAAAATAGTATAAACCAAGATTTTATCCCGCCTGAAGAAACTATTCATCGCTGTATTCAGGCATCTGAGCAAGGAAATATGGATAGTATTGCTATTGAAACTGATGAGGTGAGCCAGAACTCTTTCACTGTAGAAGATGTTACTACTGATTTGGACATTCAGAGTTATTCACTACCAGTAGACCAGGAAGCCAGGCATCTGTTACTTAAAACTTCAGTTAAGAAGAATCTAAATGAACAACTAACATCCTTAGTTGTCCAAGCCCGTAGACATTCACCTGGAAGCCCTCAACGTCAGAAGCTGCTCACGCAAGTCATTCGTTTGACACAAGGTAAACTCTGGAAGGAAAATACTCCCTACTATCAAGACGCACTGCAACAAACTTGGTTGTATTTCTGCCGCAACGTTTGTGATGGTCTGACAGGTCAAGCCTATGACTCCACTCAAGGTAGTGTGATTAATTGGCTAGATGCTTACCTAAAACGCAGACTACAAGATTTTTATCTCAACCAAAACCGGGAAAAAGCCATAACAGTCTCCTTTGGGGTTCGTCAGTCTAAGTCGGGTGAGATTGGTGAAACTATTGACCCGATAGATAATATACCAGCTACCCCCCAAGCACCTCCTATTTTGGAAAACCTGGAGACATGGGTAGAGACAGACTCGGATATGGAACTACGTAGTACTCACATTAAAGGGCGTCCAGACATAAATTGTCAGGTATTAATTCTCAAACGCTTACCCCCGGAAGTTAGCTGGAAAGAATTATCTCAAGACTTTGGGCTGTCAATTGCGACATTAAGCAGTTTCTATCAACGGCAGTGTCTACCACGCTTGCGGAAATATGCTGAGGTAGAGGGTTTATTCTAAACTAGACTTTTACTACAGGCAGGTGGCTTACAAAATTTCAGATACTAGCAGCAAAGCAATATTTCAACAGATAACCTAGAGAGGCAGTCTAGGATAAATATCGATTTAGGTTTTACCTATTCACCGAAATATAATAATGTCCATGCCAAACCTGATACTTTATTAACCTACAATACTCTGAAAGAAAAAACCAATAATTAGACCAACTATTCCAGCAATCAAACCAGCGCAAAAGAAGTAAAAAAACAATTCAAAACTTGATTGAATATTTTGGGTATATCTGAAATAAAATATTGCCCAAATCGCTCCAAACATTCCTAAAATTCCTGTTGGAATCGTTACGATTGCTATGACACTTTGAGTTTTCATTTATATATGTATAGTATTATGAGCCGTAAAAGTTTCTAGTCAAACACATAACATAAACAACTAGAATTCGACAAACAATCAAAAAATACGCACGAATAGAGCTAAAAACACGTATTTATCCAGAACGGATTATGAATAAAATCTGATGAAAATTAATCCTCCTAAAACTGCTCCTTCAATAATGCCTATAATCCAGAAAAGAAAAATCCAAAAGAACCAAATTATGCCTTCACCGCCAATAAATAAACTACCTGTGGCTTCTTTATATTCCCTCGAACCAATTAAATTACCAATAAAAACACTAACTATTCCACCAAGCAATCCTCCCAAAAATGAGTATAAGAATAACTTGAGATTTATTTGAGTATTTTGGCTATACAGTAGATAAATTGTTGACCAGATAAATCCTATGATTGCTGAGATTCCTACTTGTATTGTTGTAAAAAAAAATTATCATTTTCATCTCAACACTTGCTTGAATATTTTGGGTATATCTTCTGAAATAAAGTATGAAATAAAATATTGCCCAAATCGCTCCAAGCATTCCTAAAATTACTATTGGAATCGTTAAGATTGCTATAATACTTTGAGTTTCCATTTATATATGTATAGTATTATGAACCGTAAAAGTTTCTAGTTAAACACATAACATAATTTGCAAAAGTCCTTGAATCACCCCTCCCCAACCCTCCCCTTGTAAAGGGGAGGGGGCAATATTTCAAGTTTCCCCTCAATATATCGGGGGAATAAAGGGGGTCTATTTGACTTATGCAAGAGGTCTATTGCATTATTTCTAATAACTAAAAATCCGAGTCATATCATGTCCGCATAATTAGTTATGCTAACCACAGTCATTACACCCCACCCCCAACCCCTCCCCGCAGGCGGGGAGGCAGGGTGGTTTCATACAACGAGAGAAAAATAATAATGATTTATAGAGGGTGGAGAAAAATGGATAACTAACAAGTATGAATCTCGT
>NZ_JBALDP010000024.1:0-25810 GCF_036917355.1 Nostoc sp. | reverse complement strand
AAATTAGCGATCGCCTCTGGAATCTGAGTTATTTCGTTGCTATTGAGGATAAGCTGCGTCAGATTGGTTAAATTAGCGATCGCCTCTGGAATCTGGGTTATTTGGTTGTTACGGAGGTGAAGCTGCGTCAGATTGGTTAAATTAGCAATCGCCTCTGGAATCTGGGTTATTTGGTTGCCATCGAGGTGAAGCTGCGTCAGATTGGTTAAATTAGCGATCGCATCAGGTATTTCAGTTAGCTCTACTCGAATTAAGATAAGTTCCTCTAAATGTAGTATTTGCGTTACCACATCGGGAATGCTCTCTAAAGGATTGCCACTAATATCCAACTTACGCAAATTAGGCAAACCCAATAGTTCCAGAGGAAGCGTTTTTAAATTGTTGCCTGAAACCTTTTCGAGATAGCGGAGTCCTACAAATTCATAACCTTCAACCTTCTTTCCCAAAATCAAAGACTCAAGCTGCTGCAACTTACCAATTTCCACAGGTAACTCAGTCAAGTCTTGCCCCGACAAGTCTAACTCTTGCCAACCCTCAGCCACTGCGCGGTCTATCAGCACCAATAACTCATCCTGCGTCATAATTCCAAGGAGAAGGGTAAAAGGAAAGAAGCTTGATGAAGATTATCTTAACTGATTAGGGAAAGATGCTAGATTATCATTTTTTGGCGATCTGTCAGTTCGCTGTTTGGGATATTGCGGATTTAGGCGTAGGCATAGCCTGCACTTCGGCTGCGCTCAGTGACCGTCGTAGACATCGCGCCTTGAGATGATGGGAAAAGCGATCTCAGTATCTAACGCAATTTCACCACTCATTTAAATCAACCTGACGACAATCAGTTTGAATTGCTTTCTGTAAATCAGCCGCCTCATCATCACTCAAAATACCCGCAAATTTTGCTAGAGGATGATAATTACGCGTTGTCTGAACCCGATGCAAAAAATCTAACATTACTTTGACTAACTCATCTGGAAGCTCTGCAATTTCTTGGATAAGCTGCTCGCGGCTAGTCATGCATTTGCCCTGTTTAGCAAAGTTTATCGTCAATATTATAACGAATCAGTCTCAAAATGAATTACACAGGTTTTGCGTAGGCGTAGCCCGCACTTCGGCTGCGCTCAGTGACCATCGCAGACATCACGCCTTGAGATGTGGCGATCGCACATATCTAAATTTGGTTTTTAGCTATCTCTGCCATTATACTTGCGATCAATTTTTGGCATTGTTTACAAAGTTGCAATCATGGCGATGCCTACGGTGGTCACTGACTTGTACTGAGCGCAGTCGAAAGTCGAAGTAGCTTTGTCGTTCGCGGAGCGTCTCGTAGAGAAGTACTGGCTACGCATTTGTTATTTTGGCGAACGCAATTGCTGATTTGGCGATCGCATTTCCCCTACTCTCCCGCTCCTCGGTAACAGAGTGACTTGCCTTGACTTGTGACGAGCGAAGCCGAGGTAGTGAAGTCGAAAGGAGCCGTTGGCGCAGCCTCTCGTAGAGAAGTGCTGTTCCTCTGCTCCCCAATAATTGGTCTTTTGTAGAGACGGAGATTTATCGCGTCTTTGTGATGATTTATCGCATCGATAGAACAACATTTACCATCAGTTTATTAACACCATAGATATTCCGCCAACCCGTGAGATAATTCAAAACCTGGTAAAGTCTTTGGGTTTTGCATTAGGATTTACGCATCAATATTCTCTAGAAAAATTGAGCGTGAAGTTTACTATTAACGCTGCCAATCATACATTAATCGTCCATGACGATCGCGCACAAGTTCCCATTCTCCATGACGATATCGTTGTCCGTGATAACGTATAGAGCGATAGCGTCGTCTATAATAATGTCGTCGATTCCTCTGGCGTTGATAATAATATCTTCCAGTTCGTTGCCGTCTATGATAACGTCGTCGATTCCGTCGGTGAGCTAACAAAAACTCTTCACTTTGCTCTCCAGCTAATTTTGTTTGTGTGTCAATACTCTGTTCATTGAGAACATTGTTGAGAGTGTTCTCTTTGGCTTCAACCAAAGTAGGTGGATAGATGAAGGCTAATAACAGGAACACAATTGAGGATAGCTTTTTGAAACGGTTCACGTCTTTGCTTTTCCTAAACTATTGGTAATCATTTTATTTAATACTTAAGTTTAGTAATTATATAGTTCAAAATTCACAAACTTGAGGAACGCAAATGTAATTGCAAGTACATATAGCAGTTCCTATTCAGATGCAGTACAACGTTATATCGCAAGGTGTAGGGGCACGTCGCCTCAACTTATATCTTGCTTGCAACAGGCGACTAGAAGTCGCGGCTACACAAGACTTTACCTGCCTCCGCAGGTTGAAAAGCTTTGGTTTTGCGTTAGTTTGCGTGGTGCGCGTTGGCGTTCGCGTTCGCGTCTCTGAAAGAGAAGCCTCTCGTACTTTCAAAGCTGGCTATGTGATATTGACTTTACTACTGAATAGTCAGTGATAGCATTATTGGTAGAAATTTTTAGTTTTATAAACAATGGCATACATTCCAAAGGATGCAGAGTGGTATATCGCTGAATTGGTAATCGAGTGTAACGTTGAAGGAAATTCACGCAATGTTGTTCATGTAAATATTGTTCTTGTCCGTGCTTCTTCACCAGAAGAGGCTTTTGAGAAAGCTGAAGAACTTGGTTATCAGGAGAACAGCACATATCTCAATCCCAAAAATCAAACCGTAACTTTTACTTATAGAGGCTTACGGCATCTCGATGTGATTCATGATGAATTAGAACATGGTGCTGAACTGATGTTTGAAGAAAAAATTGGTATACGTGAAAGCGAATTACAACAAATGCTGACTCCAAAATCTCAGCTAGCTATTTTTCGTCCGTTAAAACCAATAGATCCATCTAAGCCAGACTATAGCAGTAAAGAAATTATGGATGAAGTCGCAAAAATGATGAGTGGCGATGGGTGTTATTGAAAGATTTTAAATACTTCAGCCCAACAATGTATTCGCCATCCTAAACTTTTATAGAGCTAACGTCATAAATACGCTGTTCGGATCATCAATGTAGTCAGCAAAAGGGCCTCGGTACTCGAACCCATGCCGTGTGTACAAGGCTCGTGCTGGGGCGAACTCTGGAATTGCCCCTGTTTCCAAATACAGGCGATCGTAAGCACGCCGTTCGGCTTCTTTTATGATGTGTTCAAGAATCTTTGAGGCGACACCCCTACGTCGGTGAGCCTTGGCGGTACGCATTGATTTGACTTCACCACTTCTTGAATCTAGTTCTTTTAGTGCGCCACATCCGAGTAATTCCGATCCTTCCCAAGCTGTCCAGAAAGTAATATCAGGCGATTGCAATGCTTCTAAATCAAGAGCATGAACGCTTCCAGGCGGTGTCATCTCATGCATATTTTCGATATGCTCCCGCAGAAGATCGGCAATCTTTTTACCTGTCAGATCATCTGAGCAGATTTGCAATCAACTCATCTCCTTAATTTGCTAGTAAATTCTCCTCTATACAGCAAGCATGATATGCTGAATCAATTAAGCACTGCTGTAGCAAAGAATGCTCTCCCTAGCCATAGTTAATTAGTTTTTTGCAAATTGCTAATTGTCAAAAATATTTCATCATCAGCGATCTGGCTATTATAATCAATGTTAATTTGAGTTGGATAACCAAGTTTTGGATCGTATTGTACAGTCAAGTTTGCTGCTTTACGAATCAGCGCATCCCTGATGATATCAAAGAGTTTAGGAATTGTATTATATTGTTTAAACAATTCTGCATCAGCTGGCTTTTTAGTTGCTTTATAAGTAATAGAACTTGTGACTCGATTACGTACTTTAATAATCACTGGTTCTGTGGCTTTAGGTAAACAAAAGCAACTTCTAGTAAAATCATAGCGATAGTTAGAGATTTTTTGCCGTCTCCATAATCGGTAATTAATCTTAAATTGTTCTAAGGCTAAACTATTAGGCGCGGGTGTTTTGGCTACCTGTATAGGAGGAGTTTGAGATATTACTGGTGCACTAAAACCTAAAGATGCCACTAAAATAGCACTAATTGCAATTGGTAAGCGCATATAAATCCATTCTTAACTGCAATTTTTTACTTTAACGTAGCTTCAAGATGATTGCCAAAACATTGAAATTATTTGTGACACTCAAAGCTGGTATGGGGATTTTCAGCTTCATTGGCGATCGCGATCTGGATAATCTCCTTGAAGGCTGCTTCGGGGGATAAACCATCGCCTACAGCGAACATTCTAAAACTTTATCCCACAAAAGATAGGTGTCGTGTTAGTTGTTACCTGGTTGCAATTCACCTCCTGTTAAGTCTCTCCTGCGGAACGCTGCACTAACGACTATGACGGGAGTCCTCTGACTCCATTAAGATAGATTCAAGTTCCCAGGAGCAATATCTCCTGAACATGGGTTTAAATTTTGAAAAAACCCTTTGTTCTTCACATCGGGTTATCAGCTGTATATGTTTTCTGAAGTTAAAAAATGTCTCATGTTAGCCGTACCTTTGGCAGCGGCACAACTGGCTCAATCTGCAACTGGTTTTGTCGATACGGTAATGATGGGCTGGTTGGGAAGTCAAACCATTGCATCTGGAGGTTTGGGAACTGTTATCTTTACTTTTTCTCTGTTAATTTTTACTGGTATCGTTTCTGCTGTCAGTCCCTTAGCTGCCCAAGCATACGGAGCCGGAAATAGAGAAAAAGTTGGCACAATTGTCCGGCTTGGACTAGGGATATCTCTGGTGCTAGGAATACCAATTACATTGCTGCTTTACAATGGAGGTGCTTTACTACTTTTACTAGGACAGGATGCTAAGACGGTAGCACTAACAGAGATTTATTTAAGAGCGATCGCACTGGGTTTTATTCCTGGTTTGGGCTTTGCAGTACTTAAAAGTTTTCTTTCTGCTCTGTTGCAACCGCAATTAGTGATAGTGACTGTGGTTTTGGGTACTTTGTTGAACATCACAGCTAACTATGTGCTGATGTTTGGCAAACTGGGATTCCCAGCGCTGGGTTTAGCTGGTATCGGTTGGGCAAGCACCCTTTCACTTTGGAGTATGTTTGTTGCTTTGACAATTTATATATTTAATCAGCCTCGCTTTGCAGTTTACGGTATTTTTCGACCTTCGTCTCACAAAGCTTTTCCTCTAGAGCATCGCCGAATCGTTGGCGAGATTTTGCAGGTTGGATTGCCCATCGGGGGTCTGATTACGGTCGAAGCCGGACTGTTCACTGTTGTCACTTTGTTGATTGGACAATTGGGAACAAATGCCCTCGCTGCGCATCAAATTGCTTTACAAACAATTTCGATGTCATTCCAGATGGCAGTAGGCATTTCTCTAGCGACAACAGTTCGTGTTGGACAGTTAGCCGGACAGAATGACCTAGTTGGCAGTCGTCTAGCTGGATATATAGGCATTGCCATTGCAGCTTTATCTATGAGTGTAGTAGGTATTGCATTTTGGCTAATACCAAAGTCGATTATTTCTCTTTATATTGACATCAACAATCAGAACAATGCAGATGTGGTTGCCCTCGCGGTGAAATTGCTAGCAGTCGCGGCCATTTTTCAAATAGTTGACGGTGTGCAAGTTACTGCCGCAGGAGCATTACGCGGACTCAAAGACACTCGAATCCCGATGTTGATTGGGATTTTTGCTTATTGGTGTGTTGGTTTATTCACTGGTTATACTTTTGGGATCTCGTTGGGGTCTGGAGCTATTGGCCTTTGGTGGGGATTGGCTATTGGTTTAGCCAGCGCTGCAATCATCCTAACTTGGCGCTTTAGCACCAGGAAAACCTAAATTATAGTAACTTAGGTTGAATGGAAAAACAAATCTCAGGTAACGGATTAACTAAATTTCAGGTACTGATTATGGCGATCGCATCTGGTGTGTGTGTTGCTAACGTTTATTATAATCAGCCAATTCTCAAAGATATTGCCTCTTCTTTTCAAGTTAGTGAAGGTGAAGCGGGTAGCATATCTGTGCTTTCGCAAGTTGGTTACGGTTTTGGGCTTTTCTTTTTAATCCCCTTGGGCGATAAAATCAACAAAAAAACATTAATTCTTTCCTTACTTATATGTTTGTTCTGTTTGTTGATAGCCATGACGTTTTCACAAAATATCGTCCAGGTTTGGATATTGAGCGTAGCAATTGGGATTACAACAGTCTCCGCTCAGGTTATTCTTCCTTTAGCAGCAAGTATAGATAGAGTAACTACAGGTCAAACTGTAGGCAGCATTTTTACTGGTATATTGATTGGCGTTTTAGGGGCAAGGGTTTTTAGTGGATATATTGCTGAATGCTTGAGTTGGCGTTATGTATATGGATTTTCAGGAGGAATGATTTTAATTGTTACTGTCTTGCTCAAGATTTACTTACCTAATGTAAATAATGAATACAGTGGTGATTATTTTGATTTACTAAAATCAACACTTCAACAATTAAAACGTTTTTCCTTATTGAGAGAAGCATCTTTAATTGGGGGATTAATGTTTGGTGTCTTTTGCTCTTTTTGGACAACGTTGACTTTCCATTTAAGCGGAGTGCCTTTTAATTTTCAATCTGACACAATAGGGATGTATGGCTTTGTGGCGATCGCAGGTGCATTGATGGCACCAGTTTTTGGTAAATTAGCCGATAGAGGTAATTCCCAACGTTCCTTAACTATTTCCGTATCTCTGGTGATTGCAAGTTTAGTAATTGCTAAAATTGCTTCTAATTCAGCGCTGGCGATCGCTGTTGCTGTATTGTTACTAGATGTAGGCGTACAGGCAATTCAAGTCACCAATGTGGCCAGGATATACACTCTTGATGCTCAATCAAACAGTCGCATCAACACAGTGTACATGACTACCTATTTTATCGGTGGTGCTGTAGGTACTAGCATTGGTCTATTATGCTGGTATCTTGGTGGCTGGAATTTGGTGACTTGGCAGATGTTAGTTTTTACTTTGCTTGGATTTATTGTTATAGTCAGGCCCAAAACCACATACTAACCATAAATAATAAATAATCATGGCAATGCTATAACATCTGCGATTCAACATTAACATTTCACCTTTAGCGTTGCTCTATGCTGACAATGTAGATTACTGAGTCTCCTTGTTTTATCTTCACCACTTTACAGTGTCAAGAAAGGTTATGATTTTAATCTACATAATCTGTTAGTATTTGCGAATCAGCAGTATTATTTGAAGCTATTGGGCGGCTACCATCTATCTCTAGGGTATCTTGAACTTGAAAGTTACTCTTGGCGATCGGACGTTGACCATCTATGTCAAGAATTTCCTCAACTTCTAAATCACTAGGGTCAATTGGACGCTTACCGTCTACAGTTAGCATCTCATGTTCTTCAAAATTACTCTCAGCGATCGGGCGTTGACCATCTATATCAATTGTTTGATCGCTATGATTTTTATCTTTTATAATTGGGCGTTGACCATCTATATCAATTGTTTCCTTAATCTCAATGTTACTTGGATCGACTGGACGCTGACCATCTATATTAATTGTTTTAGTTAACTGTTTGGCTTCGTCGTTAGATAATGAATTTATATTAGTCTCATTCTCTTTTTTATCCCGATTTAAATTAAAATTATTTTTTTTACTCTCAAGTTTGTTTTTGTCATCCATGTTTTTTATTGTTATTCTAGACTAGTTATCTGCTATCAATTTAAAATTGTTTATATCTCTAGTTAAAGAGACTAAGTTGAGGTAAATAGCAGGAAAATTTGTTTATCTACTAAGATACTCAAGTAGAATCAAAAAATCCTCTACCACAGCACAGAATATATCTCTGACTTTAGAGGGATTTTTCATCTTTCAAAAAATACTTAATTAAATTGTTGGAGGAACGTGAGATTTTTTAAAGCACCTAAATCCGGTGATAGCATAGGGGCGCAAGGCCTTGCGCCCCTACGAAATGTGTGGTTCAAATACATGAAAACTGCTGTAAAACACTGGTGGAGGTGGTTGATTTTGCCTGGTGAGTAAAACAATTTTTGTTCTCACGCAGAGATGCAGTTTGCCGTTAGGTGTTTCCGTAGGATAACGCGGAGAATCTGAGATGAATGGCACTAAGAAAAGCCCATTCGATCGAGGGCAAACATGGACAAACATCTCTAATCCTCTAAATCCCATCGGCAATGTCCCGAACGTGATGGAAGCTAGCAGACAGCAATTTGGGCTAGTCTTTATTGGCACCAACGGTAAAGTAATCTACTATGGAAAACCAAATTAATATAGAGACGTTACATTCCCTACAGAATTGTATGTCACTACCTGGGTATCGCTGTTGTCGCAAGAAGTTATAAGTTTAAGATAACTAACATAGACGCTTCGGCTTGCCGCAGGCTACCGCAAAGGAAGAAAAATGAGAAGAGAAGAGTTTGATGTGGGTGAGTATGTCGATCTGATGGGGTTGTTGTTGGATTTAGAGATCGGCGATGAGTATCGTCATGGTGTGGTGGCAAATTTTGAGAGAATTAGGGCGATCGCTAATCTAGTAAATTCTTTCCCTTTACCAGAGGAAATTGAAGTTGCACCAGTTTTTGAACCATAATTGCTTCAAGAATAGCTATCTTGATGTTTTAGCGAAGCAAAAACTATTGCTGACTGCTATTACTCAAAAAGCTAAACGCGCTATCTCTTAATATTTCAGCATGAACTTTGATTCAGCCGATGCCATAACAATATCAACTGCTGTACGCGAAGGTAAAGTTAGCGCAGTGGAAGTTACAAAAGCTGCGTTAGCACGAATAGCAACGCGAAATCATCTATTCAACTGTTTTACCACTATAACTGCTGAGACAGCTTTAACAGATGCAGCACTAATTGATAGGGAAATTGCTCAAGGTAATCATCCTGGAGTGCTTGCTGGTGTGCCTTTTGCGGTGAAAAATCTCTTCGATATCGCTGGTTTTACGACTCTAGCAGGATCGAAAATCAATGCAGTAAACCCAGAAGCTACTCAAGATGCAACCGCAGTGGCAAAGTTGAAGCAAGCAGGTGCTGTTCTGCTTGGTGCTTTGAATATGGATGAGTACGCTTATGGGTTTGTAACAGAAAACTCCCATTACGGTGCTACTCACAACCCCCATGATTTACAGCGAGTTGCTGGGGGTTCATCGGGTGGTTCGGCGGCGGCGGTTGCGGTTGGATTAGTACCGCTGACGCTGGGTTCTGATACTAATGGTTCAATTCGCGTTCCGGCGGCGTTGTGTGGCGTTTTTGGTTTCAAGCCAACTTATGGAAGATTATCTCGTGCTGGAGTAGCTTTATTTTCTAGTAGTTTTGATCATGTTGGCCCTTTTGCGCGTTCGGTGCAGGATATTGCGATGGTGTTTGATGTGCTTCAAGGAGAAGACGATCGCGATCCCATTTGTACAAAGCGTCCGCCTGAATTATGTTTACCACAACTCAAACAAGACATTTCCGATATTAGAATTGCGATCGCGGCTGATTATTTTACCAAAGGTGCAGAACCGACAGCTTTAGCAGCAGTGCAAAAAGTAGCTGATGCAATAGAAGTTACTGAATACGTAATCATACCAGAAGCACACCGCGCCCGTGCAGCAGCCTTTGTGATTACAGCTAGCGAGGGTGCAAATCTGCATTTGGATAAGTTGCGATCGCATCCTGAAGATTTTGATTTTGCTACACGCGATCGCTTTTTGGCTGGAGCATTAATTCCTAGTAGCTGGTATCTCCAAGCACAACGGTTTAGAAAATGGTATCGCGATCGCGTTCGGGAAGTTTTTCAAAATGTCGATGTCATTCTTGCCCCAACTACACCAATTTCTGCACCATTAATTGGTCAACAAACTATGATTTTGGATGGCGAAGAAATTCTTGTCCGTCCTCATTTAGGGCTATTTACTCAACCATTATCTTTTATTGGTTTACCCGTTTTATCAGTACCAATTCAGTGCCAGAATGCATTACCTTTAGGTGTGCAATTGATTGCAGCACCATATAATGAAGCCTTAATTTTACGGGTTGCAGCTGCGTTAGAGGCAAAAGGTGTAGTTTCAGCCCCAGTAATTTTAAACGCTCTTAACTCAGAGGCTGTTTGAAAAATCTAATTTATTACACAAAGACGCGATAAATCGCCGTCTCTACAATAGTCTTTTGTCTTGACGGCGATTCATCGTGTCTCTTGCCTTAACCAAACTTCATGTAGGAATAATATTATACTTCATCAAAAGCAGCCGGATAAACAACCTTGCCTTTATACTGCTTTTGATAACTTTGTAGTGCTTTCACCATAAAAAATTCCTCTGGTACTGGAAAAGGAGACTCGATTTCATAAACTACAGAAGGCTGAAAACCAAAGCGAGTATAGAAGTGGGGATGACCTAGTACAATTACGATGGTTTCTTCCTTTGCCTCTGCTATTTCTAACCCTGCTTTTATTAGTGCGCTGCCAATTCCTTGTCTTTGAAACTGTGGACGAACTGCTAAAGGCGCTAAACCAAGTACCTGGAGTGTTTCTTCACACACCAGGTCAATATAGCTAAATAAAATATGACCGACTATAACATTTTCAACCTCTGCAACCAGAGACAAATTTGAAATATAGCGGTCAGAATTGCGAATTTTCTCCACCAGTTTAGCCTCGTTTTCTTGCCCAAAGGCTAATGTATTCATCTCAGCTATTGCTGTGTAGTTTGACAGAGTTTCACAACGGATATCGATCATTTTAAAACTAATTCCATAAAAACCCAGTTTGCTCGATGTTCGAGAGAAATCTCGATTTTTTCCAAATACGGCTCGATATTCTGAAAGCCAAATACACGATCGAGTGCGTGTGCTTCTTTTGCAAAAGGAGCGCTGTCTAAACGTATCTTTGAGTAACCAATGTAGGCAGCTTCGATGATAGCTTCTAATAAATACCGACCGATTCCTTTTCTCCGAAATTCTGGTTTTACATACATTCTTTTAATTTCGCCAATATCTTCACTAATCTTTCGCAAGCAAGCGCAGCCAGCTATTTTTTCCTCATATTGTACCAAAAGCAAGCGCCCTGAAGGTGGTAAAAATTCGTGAAGTTGAGTCATATATTGCTCAAAGAATGTATTAGCATTTAAATTGATGCCGAATTTATTGCTGAACATCAACTTCGTCTCATTAAATATTCCCAAAATACCTCTTCTATCTGAGGTTTATGTTCATCAGTCTCTAAGTGGATAATTTTAATCAAAGTTTATGCCTCCGCTAAATAATTGAATAAAAATACACAAGTTAGAGTGACAATTACTAAAGTTGATTTCGCGCTTTGAGTTGCAGATATCGCTCAACTAACCGATCGGCAATTTGATTTGCTGGTGCATCTAGCACCAATACACCTTTTTGTTTCAGTTGGGCATAGGCTACTTGTCGTTGCATTAATAAATCTAGTGCTACTGCACGGGTATAAGCACCTGCAACATCATCTGTAAAAGTGTGTGCTAGACGATCGACTTGTGGATCTCTCAAAGTTACGCAAAATGGAAGGTAACGGGGTGCTAGTTTGGAGAGTGCAGCTAGGAGTTCTGTAGAGGCAGTGACATCAACTAAATCGGTAATCACTACTACCAGCGCCCTCCGAGTTTGTCGCTGCAAAACATTTGTCACCGCCCCCAAATAATCAGATTCAAATAACACTGGTTGAATTGGAGTTAACCGATCGATTAGCTGATTTAAATGATGTTGACCGCGTTCTGGGGGAATCCACGTATGCATTTGGCGGTCAAATACACCAACACCCACGCGATCGCCTCGATGTAAACCTGCCAAGCCTAAGGATAAAGTTGCATTCAATCCCCAGTCAAATCGCTGCAAATTCTGTACTTTTGCCGTCATTAGCCGTCCGCGATCGAGTAAAATCAGTAACGTTTGTTCCTGTTCTGGTTCTAGAACCCTCACCAGTGGCATGGCATTACCATAAGCCCCAACCCGACGGGCAGTAGCTTTCCAATCAATAAACCGCAAATCGTCACCAGTGCGATAGTTCCGCAGTTCGGCAAACTCTGTACCAATACCAGTTTTGCGAGATTGGCGCATCGATCCTGATGATTGCAGTGTCAGACGAATTGTGAGCGATCGCAATCCCACTAAATCAGGATAAACTTTCACTGGCAGACTTTGAGGAATTTGCCAATCATCCCAAGCTAATCCCCAAAGCCCCAACTGTCGGACTTGAATATTCCCCCAAGGAAACTCTCCCCGCTGTGTGGGGTGGACAGTATACGTTAATTCCTCAGTGCTGTTACTGGGAATAATGGCGCTGAGTGCAGGTGCAGACACACCAAATCCTGTTGGGTAATAGTCGCGGATTTCAATTTGGGCGTCGGTATTTGGCGATGTCACCTTTAGCACTACAGGATTATCTCGCCCAATGGATAATCGTGACGGTAATTCGCGCGTAATTTGCACGCGAGAACGCCGCACCCGCAAACCATCTACAACCATCAGTCCGAGAATGATGGCATCAAATAGCACAGTAATGGCGATGGTTGCTTTAATGCTGATAAATAAGGATAGAATCGGGGCGTAGGCGTAGCCCGTCGTAGACATCGCTATACCCAAAACCAATAATAAATAAACTCGTTTAGAAGGAACCATGTTTTAGAGCCAGAAGTTAGGAGTTAAGTATAAGGTGAATTTCAATGTAACCGAAATAAGAAGACTTGCTAAATTATTTTATTTTTTGCTTGTAGAAAAATAGCTACCTAATGTACTATTTTTTTTGGGTGAAGTAGTAGCAAATTATGTTTTGGACGAGTGTATGAGAATCTTGCTAATCGAAGATGAAGAAATTTTAGCAAGTGTCTTGTTGAAGTCTCTGACTAAGCAACATTATGTTGTTGATGTCGTACAAGACGGACAAATGGGTTGGGAATACACGCAAAGTACGAACTATGATTTGCTATTAATAGATGTCGGATTACCGAAACTGGACGGGATTACATTGTGTCAGCGATTGCGTTCTGGTGGTTGCTTCACTCCGATTCTGCTGATGACGGCGAAAGATGGTAATAGAGAGCGAATTCAGGGACTTGATGCAGGTGCAGACGATTATCTGATCAAACCTTTAGATTTGGAAGAACTGCAAGCACGGATACGGGCGTTGATCCGTCGAGGCGATCGCCCCTGTACTCCTATACTGGAAGTAGGCTCACTACGACTAGATCCCAGTAGTTGCGAAGTCACATATAACAACAAACTACTGGAATTAACAGCCAAAGAATATAGTTTGCTGGAGCTATTTTTACGGAATCCATCGCGTGTTTTTAGTCGGGGAGATATCATTGAGCATTTGTGGACTTTTGACGATCCACCCCAAGAGGAGACTGTAAAATCTCACATCAAATACTTACGACAAAAGTTGAAAGCAGCCGGAGCAGTAGACTGGATTGAAAATGTTTATGGTTTGGGATATCGGCTGAATCCTGGAAGAATTGCAGAGGGGCAGGAGGGCAGAGGGGCAGGGGAGCAGAGGGGCAGGGGAGCAGAGGGGCAGGGGGAGGAAGAAAAATCTCGAATTCCTGATTGTGATGTTGAACAGAAGTTTCAGCAAGCGATGGGTGGCTTATGGAAGCAATATCAGGGGTTGATGGTGCAGCGGTTGATGGTATTGCAAGAATTAGCGGCAGCATTATCTGGTAAAATGCTGGCTAAGGAGTTACGTCAATCGGCAGAACGAGAGGCGCACAAATTAGCTGGTGTCTTGGGGATGTTTGAGCAAGACAATGGCACTCAGCTAGCACGGGAAATTGAACAGATTTTAGGGAAAGATGGTGATTTGTCAGTAAGTGAAAAGCGGCAATTGCTGACGCTGATTGAAGATTTGGGTAACATCATCAACCTGATGGGGCAAAATGTAGATTACCAAACTTCTACTGCGATCGCACCTGAAATTAGTACTCGATTGATATTAATTGACCCGAATCTGCAACTAGGTTCTCAGTTGCAACAATTGGTTGAGTGTATGGGAATATGCTGGCAGCAAATCAACAACTTAGAGGATGCAAAAAACTTTCTCCAAACTACATCTCCAGATTTAGTAGTGCTAAATATAGATGATATCGGCTGGCGTAAAGAAAGTTTAGCACTACTTTCGGACTTAGCAACGCGTACCCCACCCGTACCCGTTCTGGTGCTGGCTGCAACTGATGAGTTAGTAGAACGCGTAACTTTTGCTCAGTACGGGGCGCGTGGTTTTTTGGTCAAGCCTGTAACAGCTGCTCAAGTTTGGGATGTTTCGTCCCAAATATTACAACGTACTCGTTCTTTGCGAGTAAATATACTGGCAGTAGATGACGATCCGCTGATTTTAGCAGCACTCCGCCCAATGTTAGAGCCGTGGGGTATGCGGATGACAGGGTTAGAAAATCCGCTACGCTTCTGGGAAGTATTGCAATTTACTAAACCGGATTTGTTGATTTTGGATGTGGAAATGCCTCATATAAATGGTATCGAACTTTGCCGAGCAGTTCGTACCGATCCCCAATGGCAAGAATTACCGATTGTGTTTCTGACTGCTCACCGAGAGATGGAAACTGTGCAGCAAGTGTTTGCTGTTGGGGCAGATGATTATGTGATTAAACCTGTTGTTGGCGCAGAACTATTGGCACGCATTACCCATCGCTTAGAACGCAGTCGTTTACTCCAGTCGCTTTCTACCAAAGATGCCTTAACTGGACTAGCAAATCAGTTTCAGTCTAACCGCGACTTGCACCACCTAATTGCTCAAGCTGAGAAAAATCAGCAATCTGTTTGCTTGATAATTTTGAGCGTGACTGATTTGCGTCAAATTAATATTAAGTATGGTCATCAGGCTGGAAACCAGGTATTGCAAAGATGGAGTCGTTTATTCCAATCGGCATTTTGCAGTGGTGAAGTGCTAGGTTATTGGGGTAATGGTGAATTTGTCGTGGGAGTTTCTGGGTTAACCAAAACAGAAGTAAACCATCGCCTTAGTGAGATTTTAACTACCCTCCGCCAGCAAATATTCACAGCCTTCGATGGCGATCGCTTTCAGGTAATATGTAATTTCACTGTAGCCGAATATCCCAATGATGGGCTAACGATACAATCTTTATACCAAGTAGCCGCTTGGCATTATTCGTAATTACCATACTGCAAGGGTTTTATTTATTTTGCAAGCGCATTTGCTATTTCAGCCACTACATTTGTTACTTCGGCGCTTGCATTTGTTACTTCGGCGTTTGCATTTGTTACTTCGGCGTTTGCATTTGTTACTTTGGCATTCGCATTTGTTACTTCGGCGTTCGCATTTGTTAATTTGGCGATCGCATTTTTGTAAAATGAAGAGAATATGTAGTTTTGCTGTAGTCGAATATTTCAGTCAGGGACTAACGATACAATCACTATACAGATTTATTAGTATCATCTTTAGCACATGATTATTAATTTGTACAGTACTTAATTCATAATAATTACGAATGACGAACTTGTACTGAGCGTAGCCGTAAAGCCTGCGGCATAGCAACGCTTCGGGCGCAGCCTCTCATAGAGAAGTATTACGAATTATTTAACAGGAGTCGTTGATGAGTAAACAACAGCTAGAGCAGGTAAAGCAATTGCAAGCCACTGTGAACAAGATGGAAGTAACACTGGGTGCGATCGCTGATGCTGTAGTCTGGGTGGGAGAAGACGGACTCATTCAATGGTGCAATTCTCGCTTTGAGTCTCTAGTAAACCAACCTCACGGTACTGTGTGCGGTGCTAAATTAACTGACTTACTACCCCTCACACAATTAGGACAACCAGTTGCTTTATCCTGCTATCCTTATGTGCAGATACTCAAGGGGGAGTATGAAACAACAAATTATCAGTTGCAGCAAGATGAGCAAATAACATTACAAATTTCTGGTAGCTGTACCGGATTGACTAGCGATCGCTGTGCAATACTGGTGATTCGGGATATCACACTGACTCAACGAACTCAAGAATCCTTACAAGAGATTGAGGAGCGATTGCAGACATTAATTAACGCTACACCCGATATTATCTGTTTAAAAGACGGTGAGGGCAAATGGTTGCTGTCAAACCAGGCTAACCTGGAATTTTTAGAGCTACAAGGCGTTGATTATCTAGGCAAAACAGACTCAGAACTAGCGGAATTTAGCAATTTTTATCACGATGCTTTGCTCAACTGCGACAAAACAGATGAACGAGCTTGGCAATTGGGATGTGTGCATCGGGTAGAAGAAGCTATTCCTCGCCCTGATGGAACAGTGAGCAGTTTAGATATGATTAAAGCTCCCCTATTTCACCAAGATGGTAGACGCAAAGCCTTGGTGGTTTTAGGACGGGATCTGAGCGAACGCAAACAAACCCAAGTAGCTTTAGAAAACTCTCTATCTCTGTTGAGTGCTATCTTTGAATCGATTCAAGATGGTATATTAGTAGTCGATAGCTCAAGTAAGATCGCTAGTTATAACCAAAAGTTCTTAGAAATGTGGTCAATTCCACCAGAACTTTTGACGGAACCAGATCGTACTCAGCGACTAGCGTATCTGGCAAACCAGCTAAAAGATCCTGATGGGTTTTTGCAACGAGTCCGAGAATTATATTCACAGCCGGAATTAGTTAGTTATGACTGGTTAGAACTAGAAGATGGCAGAGTATTTGAGCGCTACTCTTGTCCTCAGCGCGTCGGCGAACAAATTATTGGTAGAGTGTGGAGCTTCCGCGACATCACCCAGCGCCAAAAGGCAGAAGCAGCACTGCGACAAAGCGAATTACAATACCGCAGTATTTTTGAAGCAATTAATGATGGACTATTTATTACTGAAATAGAGACTGAAAAAGTCGCCGAAGTTAATCCGGCGGCTTGTCAAATGCACGGTTACTCTTATGAAGAATTTCTCACTTTACATCCATCTGTTTATATTCATCCAGACTCACATTCTGTTTTTCTAGAGTTTGTCGAGAAAACGCGAGCTGGTGAGCAATTTTATGGACAAGCTGTTGATATCTGCAAAGATGGCACTTTAATAGATGTGGAAGTCAAAGGAACGACTTGCATTTACAATGGCAAGCGACACATCTTAGCAATAGTGCGGGATATTACGGCTCGCAAACGCACCGAGGAAGCCTTACGTCAAAGTGAAGTTCAGTACCGCGATTTGGTGCAGACAGCCAACTGTATAATTTTGCGTTGGGATGGCAATGGTGACATTATATTTTTAAATGACTACGGTCAAAGGCTTTTTGGTTTCGATATAGAGGAAATTACAGGAAGCAATGTTATTGGTACAATTGTTCCAGAAACCGAAACTTCTGGGCGCGATTTACAGAGATTAATGGTTGATATTTGTCAGCAGCCAGAAAATTATCTATTTAACGAAAACGAGAACTTATGCAAAAATGGCGATCGCGTCTGGATAGTTTGGGCGAATAAACCCATTTTAGATGCCCAAGGAAACTTAATCGAAATTCTTTCAGTTGGCACAGATGCCACAGAACGCAAACGTGCCGAAGCAGCCCTCCAGGAAAGCGAGTTAAAATTCCGTAGCATTGTTGAAAATGCCAACGATCTAATATTTGTGCTTTCGCCAGAGGGAATTTTTACTTATCACTCGCCGAATGTGACAGCACTGATGGGCTACAGCCTAGAGGAAATCGAAGGTCATTCTGTGGTGGAGTTTACCAAACCGGAAGACTTAGCAACTAGTGCCACTGCCTTACAAAGGGCGATAACTGGCGAAAAGCTGACTAATATTGAAGTGCGATTGCGACACCAAGATGGTAGCTGGCGATGGTTCAACTTTAATACTTCCACAATTAACACTCCTAGCGGTGAAATTGCGATCGCCGGTGTGGGACGCGACATCACAGAACGCAAGCAAGCAGAAGAAGCCTTGCGTCGTAGTGAAATGAAATACCGCAATATCTTTGAAAATTCCCAAGTGGGGATTTTTCGCACCTGCCAAAAAGATGGATTGATTATCGATGCTAATCAACGTGGTGCCGAGATATTAGGTTTTACCTCTGCTGCTGACTTAATTGGCAAGTATTTCACAACTGATTTATATGTCAATCCAGAAGATCGCGCACTACTTTTAGCAGAGTTAGAAGAGTCCGGTGAAGTTCGCAATTTTGAAGTAGCACTGCGACGCTTGGATGGATCTGTTGTTTGGGTACTGTTGTCACTCCGTCTCAATGCAGAAGAATCCTGTTTGGATTCTGTTTTTACAGATATTAGCGATCGCAAACAGCAAGAACAAGCTTTACGCTTAATTGTTGAGGGTACAGCAGCGAAAACAGGCAATGAATTTTTTAATTCTTGCGTTCGTTACCTTGCCGAAGTCTTGCAAGTTCAATATGCCCTAGTGACTGAGTTTGATGATGAGCCAAAAACGAGAGTCCACACTTTGGCATTTTGGTGTAGCGGGGCTATTAACGAGAACTTGGAATATGATTTGCAGGGTACTCCTTGCGAACACACCTTGCGAGGCAATATGTGTCACTACCCGCAAGCAGTGCAAACTAGTTTCCCGGAAGATGCCGATTTAGTGAAGATGAATGCCGAGAGTTTTTTTGGCGTTCCTCTCACCAGTTCATCGGGCGAAATCATCGGACATCTAGCAGTGATCGATGTCAAACCCATGAAGCCCGATCCCGGACGGGAACTGATTGTGAAAATATTTGCTGCCCGTGCCGGTGCTGAATTGGAACGCAAACAAGCAGAAGCAGCCTTACAACAAAGCGAGTTAAAGTTTCGCACTATCGTTGAAAAGGTCAACGATGTGCTATTTGTCATCAGTCCTGATGGGGTATTCAACTATATTTCTCCAAATATCTTGAAGACTACCGGATTTGCCCCCAGCGAAATGGAGGGTAATTCCTTGGCATTCTTTACTCATCCCGATGATGTGCCCAAATGTCAAGAAGTCGCCCAAAGTATTCTGGCAACAGGTGAGGGAATTTCGGGGACTGAGTACCGTGCTAAACATCGAACTAAAGGCTGGGTTTGGCTAACTTCTAATGCAGTTCGCACACAAGACGCCCAAGGTAATTTTCAAATTGTCGGCGTAGCTCGTGATATTAGCGATCGCAAACAAGCAGAAGCAGCCTTGCAACGTCGTACTCAAGCCGAAAGTTTAATCAGCAGCATTTCTCGGCAATTTATTGACCAAGATTTAGCAACAGCAATTAATTTTACACTGCGAGCGATCGCTGAATTTATTGATGCTGAACACAGTTGCATCTTTGAATGCTCCCAGGATAAACGTGAATTCAACCTGATCCATGAATGGTGTGGTGAAGATGTTGCACCATTAATTGATATTGCCAGAGGTTCGCCTGTGGAAGTTTTCCCCTATTTCTACGAGCCGATTCTCCGTGGTAGGCATCGACAAATTTCTTGTGTGGAAGATTTACCCCTGCATCTACCTGAGCGAAAACTTTTTGAAAGTATGTCGTTTCAATCTATACTAGCTGTGCCAATGGTTCATGCTGGCAAAGTGGTTGGGTTTGTTGGTGCAGCGATGATTCACTACTCAAAAACCTGGAACCAAGAAGATATTAATCTATTAAAACTGGTAGGTGAAATAATTGCGATCGGTCGAGCTAGACACCAGGCAGAAGAAGCGCTGAGAATTGCCAAAGAAGCCGCCGAAACTGCCAACCGAGCCAAGAGTGCTTTCCTCGCTAATATGAGTCACGAACTCCGCACCCCTCTAAATGCAATTTTGGGTTTTTCCCAATTAATGGAGCGAGACATTAGCCTCAACTCCAACCAACGCGAATCATTAGCTACGATTAATCGCAGTGGAGAACACTTGCTTAACCTGATTAACGATGTCTTGGAAATGTCCAAAATTGAAGCTGGACAAATCATTTTCAACCCCGAAGACTTCGACCTATATCTGCTGTTGCAAACACTACAAGAAATGTTCCAAGTGCGGACACAGGCAAAGCAATTGTTTCTCAAATTTGAAATGGCTCCCAATCTCCCGCGTTACATCCAAACAGATGAAGGTAAACTCCGCCAAGTCTTAATCAACCTTTTGGGTAACGCCGTCAAGTTTACTCAGACTGGGGGAGTAACGTTGCGGGTGAGGATGGGGAGTGGGGACTGGGGACTGGAGGCTGGGGATTGGGGACTGGGGACTGAAGATAAGGGGATAAGTGGACAAGGGGGACAAGGAAGAATTATTGAAGAAGTCTCTCCTTTGTCTCTTCTCAATGCCCAATGCCCAATGCCCAATGCCCAATCCCTACACTTTGAAATCCAAGACACTGGACGAGGAATAGCAGCAGCAGAAATGAATAACCTGTTTCAGCCTTTTGTCCAGACAACAAGCGGTATTCAAACTAAAGAGGGAACTGGACTCGGACTGACTATCAGCCGTCAATTTGTGCGGTTGCTGGGAGGCGATATTCATTTAACGAGTAGCGTTGGACAAGGATCTATTTTTAGTTTTGATATTCAAGTGAATTTAGTCGCAGCTTTGAAAGCTGCACCAAAATTGAATAAGGGACGCGTACTGAAGCTAGCAGAAGGCCAACCATCTTACCGTATTCTCGTAGTAGATGACCGCAAAGAAAACCGCGATTTGATTGTGCAACTTCTTGGTAGCATTGGTTTTGAAATTCAGGCTGCGACTAATGGACAAGAAGCGATCGCTATTTGGCAAACCTGGCAACCTCACCTAATTTGGATGGATATGCGGATGCCTGTAATCAACGGCTACGATGCCACTAAAGAGATTAGAGCCAAGGAAAAAAATACAACTAGAAATTTCCGCACCGTAATTATTGCCCTAACTGCCAGTGCTTTTGAAGAACAACAGGCAAGTATCTTAGCCGCAGGTTGTGACGACTTGGTTCGTAAGCCATTCCGGGAGCAGATGATTTTTGAAAAGATCGCCGAATATTTGCAAGTACGTTATATCTGTGCAGAAGACAGCAGTGAAGATGCAATAGGCAACAATTTAGAGAATACTCAATCTACTATCTTGGATCTTCGCTCTGCAATTACCATTATGCCTACCCAATGGCTAACAGAACTGAATCAGGCAGCCGTTGAAGTCGATGCTGAAAGGATTTTGCAACTAATTGAGCAAATTCCCCAAACTCATTCTGCTTTGGCAGAAAAATTGGCAAATTTAGTCCGCAACTTTTGCTTCGATGAAATTATTGACTTAACTGAGGAAAATATCTAATTATGAATAACAAAACTAAATTATTGACTTTTGTCACCGTAATGCTAACAGTTTCTTCTTTGACTATTAGCACAGTTGTAGCAAAAGCGAAACTAACGAATCAGTCAAAACTGTTTATTAACGGTATTGGCACAGTCAAAGTTGGCATGACTGTCTCTCAAGCGGCAAAGGCTGCTGGTACTAAGCTAGTGGGCGATTCACCAAATAATAATTGCTATTATGTTAAGCCAGAAAATGAACCCAAAAATCTTTCGTTCATGGTGACAAAAGGTCGGATTTCGAGAGTAGATGTGAGGCAAAATAATCAGATTACTACCTTCAAAGGTGCAAAAATTGGCGACACCGAGGCGCAAATCAAGTCTCTTTACCCAGGACAAATTCAAGTCACACCTCATAAATACGTCCAAAACGGACATTACTTAACTTTCATCCCGAAAGACCGTAGCGATCGCAACTATCGCCTAGTCTTCGAGACCGATGGTAAACTTGTCACTGAGTTCAGAGCGGGTAAATTGCCAGAAGTCGAATATGTTGAGGGCTGCTCTTGATTTAATCATCTTGTAAAAAAGTTTTGTAGTATATTGAAGTGTTTTTCAGCAAAAGGTTCTAGCGGTTCTGGTAAGTTATTCGTTTCCAGCCGACAATCCTCAATAGGACTTACGCAAAATATCTCTCAAAATCTGATTTCTCCGTGCCCTCTGTGCCTCTGCGGTTCGTTATTCCGTAACTCATGCGTAAGTCCTACTCAATTTGCATTAATCTGAATATTGTTGGCTTCAAAGGCTTGCCTTACCCGTAGACGGAACTCTCGCCCAACGCTCCATTGTTCCATAGGTGCGGTTTTAATCCAGACGCGCACTGACATACCAGTATGGGATAGGTCATCAATCCCCAACACTTGGGGCAATTCTGGCAGGCGATCGCGCCATTCTACTTCGCTATACAATTGTTTGCATACTTGCTTGAGAATGTCTAAAACCTGCTTGGGGTCGTTTTCATATGCCACTACAATAGAAAAGTCTACCCGCGACCAGAGACGGGTGAGATTGCTGACATTCATGATATTGCTATTGGGAATGGTAATTAATTTACCTTCGCTATTACGTAGTTGAGTCACTCGCAGGTTGAGATTTTCCACCAGTCCGCTTTTATCTGCGATCTCAATTACATCTCCCACAGCAAATTGATCCTCCATCAAAATCAAGCAGCCATTGACCAAATCTTTAATCAGACTTTGGGAACCAAGAGAAATGGCGATACCGATGACAGCGCCCCCTGCCAAAATTGAACTGGTGGGCATATTAAATGCGTTTAGAGAATGCAAGATACCCAAGGTAATGAAAATAAAAGTGATTAATCCTTTGAGTGCCCCGGAAACAGTTGCAGCTCGTAGCGCAATCCGTTGAGTTTCACTCAAAGGGAGAGAGGAATGGGTTGTCCAGACATCAGTGAGGCGGTCAATTAAGGTTTTGCCGATCCGAATCACAAGACTGATGAAAAACCAAATAATCAGTAGTGCCAAGGGTCTGGCTAAAGCGTCCTTCGACCATCTCATGAGGTAGGGGACGCTATACATGATGACCACAATCCCGATGTACCACATCAGAATAAATGCCCAAAACAGTAGCCATGCGAGCAGAGAATAGATCCCTAGTTGGCGCTTGAGGCTGAACTGTCGCCGGATCGTTTCTAGAAACTGCGATCGCTGATGGGCGATGGTGTCTGCATCTGTTTTGTTTTCGCTGGTTTCTATTGTGTGAATAGTTGTGGATGTTTCTCCCTCAGTTCGCTTGACCGCATCCTGTTTTACCGCAGCTATCTGCTCTTGATGGCGAACTTCCAATGCCGTCTGTTTGCGAATTAGAGTTCGCCGCAGTAACCACAACACAACACTTCCCAATAGTAAGCCGATGCTGATTTGCAGTGCCTGCCCAATCCGTTGCAACGATACCTGACGCGAGAAGAGTCTATTAATGCGTTCTACTTCTGCTTGTAATATTTTTTGCCACTCCTGCGCCAATTCCTCCAGAGTTTTACCGTGATAGTCAGCATCTGGCTCTGTTACTGTTACCAGCCTTAAAGGACGGGTCGTTCGATCGTCACTGAGCTGGAGGATTAAATCCTTATTCAGAATGGCAATAGAAATTAGAGGAGTTTGTTTAGCTTTGTTAGTTCGATCGAGCGCTCGCATCAGCCGTTGCGTTATTTCTTCGGCACGTACCTCTACTGGAAGAGATCCATCTGGTGGTTGGCTACGATTAAAAACAGTGGGAGAGACAATCTCAAACAAGGAGTCTCTGTCTAAGGGTGAATACACAGAGGCAATTTCATACATACCGAGACGGGTAACACCCTTAGGCGGCTTATGCGGATCGTTGGAGGCTGCGGTAGGTAACGAAGGCAGTTGACTGTGAGCGATCGCACTCCAACCAAGCACCATTGCGAGCGTCATCACACTGACTAGCACAAACTGAATTATTGAATGGAAGAAGCGATTAAACAAGAACATAATATATGAGAAAGTGATTGAATAACTAATATTAGTTTTGGTCATCATCCTGCTTTAATTTTCTACCATCAATTAATTTTAGAGATTTTAAGGTTATTAGAAAAATTTTGGCTATCGTTTCCTATAAACAAGCTCTAGAATTGAGAAATAGCAAAAATTTTGGGAAAGTTACACAACAAAGATAGTTTAAGAAAGTTTGCAAGTGTTAACTATAAAACGCACATTTAAAGAATGATATAAAATGTCATCTTCGTTATCCTGAATCAGGAGTTTTATGGCGATCAAATCTTCAAATTCGTTTGTAGCAGTAGCACTGGCGATCGCTTCTTTGAGTTTTCCTGTATCCGTCAAAGCCGATACCGTGAATGCCCGTTGCGATGTTTTTCCAAAAGGAGAAGACCGCGCCACATCCTCTGGCCCTTGTACCTTTTCCCAACGGCAGGGTGCGGTTAGCATTCAATTAGAAAATGGTAATAGCTATGACCTGCTCCCTTCGGGTAATCGACCCGGCAATTATCGCGATCGAAATGGTGATGCTGCCTATCGACAATCTGGACTTGGCGATCGAGGACAGATTTATCGTCTCGCCAATGAGTCGATTTTTGTCTATTGGGATACATCTGCCAATGAACAAAACTCCGGTAACAGAAATCGTAGGGCTGCTGCTAGGCGTCAGCCTGAAGCTGGTACTACCGTCTCTCGGTTGAGCGATTTAGTGGGGGCAAGGGCAGGACAGGCAGAAAACACAGTGAAAAAACGGGGCTATCGATGGGTCAAAAGTGATGATTCGGGCTACAGCTACTGGCTAGAAGGCAAAACCAACTACTGTGTAACAATCCAAACAGACCAAGGACGCTACCAATCGATTGTTTACACGGGGGGTTCACAGGATTGTCAGAAGTAGTTGCTATTTGGACAAACAATCCAATTCAGAGAGTATTGAGGGGATGTATTAAAAGCTAGCCGAGAAACCTGAAACTCGCATTCCTTGGTTAAGGCACAATGTATGAGAAGTCCCTTGGACGATGCTTATTCACGAAATAATCAGGGTTTCATATATTGTGCTTTAAGGAATGGATGTTCCCATATCTTGATTGCAGGTCTGAGCGATTAGCATTGCAGGTCGCTACATCTAACACTCAACTTCTACATCGAACCGCTATATCTACGCCTATTTGTAAGCGGCCAGGAGAACCCTCTTTTGCCTTCAATAGAAGAATACAGTCAACTGTCCGGCAGGGGCGAGGAAAAGAGTATAGGCGATCGCCTCGGCATTTCGGCTGGAATCTACTCTAATCAACCTAACTGTGCTGCACCGCGCACCCTCGCAATCTCCGCACGCGCGGCTTTGGCTGCCGGACTATCGAGATTGTCCGTAGATGCAATTGCTGCTGCAAGATCGATCGCCGCATCGAGTATGAACCCAGTCCGGCAACCTTTTGCAGTGTTGTAACGGGAACTAATTTACCCTCGACAACAAATTCCTTCTGGTCTTTTACGATCTGGTTGAGGAGCTCCTCGGCAGTTCCTTTCCAGACGCCGCTTTTGACGCTAAACGTGACGCCATCTTTGAAGACCACTGCGTTTGATGAACTCCCGACAGGGAATGGGGTCTTAGTTATCACCCAGCCTTGAGTTGGCGTAAACCGTACGGGACCGACATTATAAACTGTCCCTGCTAAAACCTCCTTGTTATGAACAGCCTCGTTGATGGCTGGCATGACTCCCGACCATAAAAACACCACAAGATAAACGCTCGCCGTCGGCCAAATGAGCCGGCGATCGAGTCCAAGCAGTCGATATTCAACCGGTACAGGGGCTTCGTGTCTTAGGGGGGACATACAATTTTCCTTTTTGCGGTGCTAAACAGGCGTGAAGCTGATGAGGGTGATTTGTGTCTTGCCATGTCTCAAAAGGTGGTCGTTAGTAGCGCCGAAGTATATTATATGGGGCAGAAAATTTCTGCCTAAGATCCCGCGCATAAGACGCTGTTGGACGTGTTTAGACTGTTGCACTTCCAGCCTACTTTCCGCACCCCTAACTGTCACAAAGGGAAATTACGGAGAGAAAAAAGTAAAGTGAGAATCAAAATAGACATCATTAGCCAAAAAAG
>NZ_JBALDP010000023.1:0-102241 GCF_036917355.1 Nostoc sp. | reverse complement strand
AGTGCTTCAAATACCTGTGGCGAGGTGTTGCTCAAGTTGCCCAATGCTTCAGCAGCAGAGTAACGCACTCTCTCATTCTGATCTTTGAGTAAATCTAGCAGTGCTTCAAATACCTGTGGCGAGGTGTTGCTCAAGTTGCCCAATGCTTCAGCAGCAGAGTAACGCACTCTCTCATTCTGATCTTTGAGTAAATCCAGCAGTGCTTCAAGTACCTGTGGCGAGGTGTTGCCCAAGTTGCCCAATGCTTCAGCAGCATAGTAACGCACTCTCCAACTTTCATCTTTGAGTAAATCCAGCAGTGCTTCAACTACTTGTGGCGAGGCGTTGCCCAAGTTGCCCAATGCAAAAGTAGCAGAATCACGCACACTCTCACTCTTATCTTTGAGTAAACCCAGCAGTGCTTCAACTACTTGTGGCGAGGCGTTGCCCAAGTTGCCCAATGCTTGAGCAGCATAGTAACGCACACTCTCATCTTTGAGTAAACCCAGCAGTGCTTTAACTACCTGTGACGAGGCGTTGCCCAAGTTGCCCAATGCTTTAGCAGCATAGTAATGCACACTCTCACTTTCATCTTTGAGTAAACCCAGCAGTGCTTCAACTACCTGTGGCGAGGCGTTGCCCATGTTGCCCAATGCAGAAGCAGCAGAGTAACGCACACTCTCACTTTCATCTTTGAGTAAACCCAGCAGTTCTGCCAATACTTCCTGTTGTTCACCTAAAGCTGCCCGATATTCTCGCAGTCGCTCTTCATGTATCAAATCTGCTGATGCTTTCAACAGTTGTAGTGCTTGAACTTGAAACTGGGTTTCATTTAAATTGCAAAGAATTTGAAAAACTTGTGATTTAACTTTATCACCTACTAAGCGATAATTGCTAACTTCAAGCTCAACTAATCTCTGCAAAATATCTGTAATCAATTTGCCATCAGATAATTTTAAATCTTCTGCTAAACAAGTCCCTGCAAATAAAAGATTGCGGTGCAGCCATTCTTCATAAGGAGTCTCTTGTTGCAGAATTTCATCAATAATTTTTTTCGAGTTCTTTGGATTTTGTTGAGCTATTAACAGCAACAACACCTCTCGCCAGTGGGAATTGTGTAGATAATCTCGAATGTGATTTAGTACTTCGTTAAAGTCTCCTGATTGGCGATCGCGTATTTCTTCACCCGCCAAATATTCCTGAAATGTCTTATGCACAAACGCATATCTATCTTGACCTTGTTCGTTTAATAAACCACAGCGTTCTGTAATATGGTCAACTAAGCGTTTGGCTTCGGCTTCAGCTTGATGTTTCTGAACTTGATAATTACATTCACGAATATATTTGTTTAATTGCGTAATTAGCTCATCTCTATCAATCAGCGTACCACCTTCTTTATCGCCAGTTTCACCTTGAGAGTGAATCCAGTAAGCAAGGTGTTGCATCAATATTTTGATATCGTCTAATTTAATATACTCCAGATTCCAAGACTCAATACCCTTGTTGACATCCCAGTTAATCAATAGCGTATCAACTGCCTGTTTATAGAGTTCATATCGGTATCTCGGTAAACGTGCCTCATAGCGATGAATCAAAGCAATAATTGTCAGTAGTAAAGGATTGCGTGCTAATAATTTGATGCGTTCTTGTGCTGCTAATGCTTTTTTTAAACTTTCTTGAAGCTGTTGTGCTTTGTCTGAGTTGTTTGGCAGCCTGCTGTTGTACCACTGCTGAATAAATAAATCAATTTGACTATCATCAAATTTTTCTAGATGATAATGAGGAAATTCATCTGTACCAAAAAACTCTCGACTATAACCTGCCGGACGCGAAGTTATAATTGCCCGATTTTGAGAATATTGTCCGAGAAAGCTGTGAATTATCTTGACAAATTCATGGCGATCGCTTGGTTTAGCGATTTCATCTAAGCCATCAAGTAAAATTAACGCTCTCCCATCTTCTAACCAATGTTCAAAGAAACCTTTGGGCAATTCTTTAACATGAATACTATTGGCAAAATTGCGTACATATTCTAAAATATTCTTCGTTGGAGCTTTGCCTAAGTCTCTAATTCTAATCAAAATTGGCAGTAACTCTAAGTCTGCTGATAAACCGAGTTTCTCAGTCTGCTGTTCAGCCAGCATCACAGCAAAGTAACTCATCAAAGTTGTTTTACCAATTCCTGGTTCTCCCAACACAACAAATTTATTGCGTGTATTTTCTTTCAACAGTTCTTTAGCTGAGAATTTCTTGCCACTACTTTGTTGTGCCCAAAGTAAATTTTGCTGGGGTTGCTGGTTGGCTGTCTCTTCTAAAGCCAAATCTAGATTCAATTTTAAACCTATGCTTTCTCTAACTTCCACCTGCTCAACTACATTAGGCATCACAAAAATTTGTGGTAGTTTAGCAAATTTTTCTTCTTCTTTTGTTTTTACCTTTATGCCGACAAATTCAACACCATCAAAATAGCGTGACAGTTGTCTAAGATAATCGGATTTAGCAATTTTAAATTTTAAATATGTATTGGTGTGTTCAAAATAAGCATCTGCAAACTTTTTCAGCCAATGCTCAATACTTTCATCGCGAAACTTTAAGTTTGGCTTTTCTGATTTAAGTTTGTGGAATATTTGAATTAAAACTTGTAGATTTGGGGTTGTTTTCTCTGTAAAAGGCTTTTGTAGTTCTTCTTGAACTCCTGTATCTTTGAAAAATTGCTCTAGAAGTTCTCTAGCTTGTTTGTCATCACAATGATAGAATAAATGCTGTTCATAAGGTTGCTTATTATCCCATTCATCAGCAGATTTGACACCTGCTTTCAAAGCTTTTTCTAAGTCTGTAGGATTTAATGCACTATTGATTTTCTTAACAATTTCTGGAGCTACTACTTTTATTACTGGGGCGACAATAGTTAATAACTCTACACTCATATTGCTTGGGATATATAGTTTATATACATACTACACGCCTAGAAGCCTGTCATTGCGTTCGCGTAGCGTCTCGTAGAGAGGAGGAAGGACAAAGCCATCGGAAAAACTACGAGATTATGCGATTACTTCGCTCCGCTCGTAATGACAATTTATTGGGTCTAGAAAGCTTGAAACCCTTGCAGATACGACTTGTGTATACACCGTAGCCTTTTCAAGGGGAGGGTTAGGGTGGGGTAAAACTCAATACAGTTCAGATAAGACCAAAACTACTTGTAGAGACGGCGATTTATCGCGTCTCGAAAACCCAAAATTTTTGCCAGTAGAGCTTAATTGAACCGTATTGGGGCAAAACTGACGCGAAAAACCAAGTGAGTAAGCTATTTCTGGCGATCGCATTTGTTAATTTGGCGATCGCATTTGTTACTTTTGCGATCGCATTTGTTAATTCGGCGTATTTTAGCCAATACGCGCTACTTCTGCATATTCCGCTTCATTTGCTCTAATTCATCCTGAGTTTCCCAGCTACGAAACTTCTCTTCTAAGTCATCAAACCCACCAGAAAAATTGCTAGTTTGATTCGACCAGCCAATGCTTTCCGATCGCTGCTGGGTTTGCGCTTTCGCACGGGCTGTCTGTGCTTCGGCGGCTTTAGCTTGCACTTCCTGTCGCCGTTGTTGAATTTTTTTCAGTAATTCTTGAGATTGGTTAATGCGTTCTTTCAACCCTTGCATGTGTCCCCAGCGCTGATTTCCTTCGCGCAACAGGGCTGCTTCTCGCTCACCCGCAGCCGCCGCCAAATCCTCTCTATTGGCGTTTTTGGCTTTTTGAATGCGGATATGCCAACGCTGAATTTCTTGAGCGGTGGAGAGAATTTCTTCTTCCGATCGCTTCTCTTGTAATCTTAAATCTGCGATTAGCTTTAATGTGTCTTCTTCTTGCTCACGCAGCTGTTCTAGCAGCGCCTCTAACTCCAAATGTGGATTATTACGCAAGAATTCTTCTAAACGGTTTTCTAGAAACCGACTCAAATCATCAAATAAGCCCACTGCTAGAACTCCAGAGATCGGGTGCGTGACTATTTTATTGTAGTGGGCGGAATGTAAATTTTAATAGTTCCCATCGGGTGAACTCTGGGTGTTAGTTAGATTTCAAAGTTGGGAAGAATGTATTTAGTGAAAATACGCAAGTAACACTGACTAACAACATAAGGCTTTAATCAGCATGAGTTCTGACTTTCAACCACCACCTAAGAGCTTGTCCATACTAGCTTCTGTAGGAGGAGTGCTTACTGCTGCGATCGCGATCGCACTTTTAAATGGTTGGTCTAAGCAACTTTCCAATACTTCTATAAAAAAACCTGAAATATCAACATCCCCAATTGCTTTACAACCAGAGAAACCCCAACCTCCTGTCTCTGGTGCAAAAGATGCTGAAATAGTTGCCAGCCTTGATGCTAAATCCGTAGTTTTGCCAGGTCAAGCGATTCCTAAGAACCAATTAACAGTAGCCATAATTCCATACGTTGCTCCTGGAGTTGGAAAACTGACTCCAGAAGAAATGACAACGGCCCGTCAGGCTTGGTCATACTTCCAACGCAACTGGAACGATGAAACTGGCTTGATCAATTCTGTTGATGGCTTTGCCTCGATAAGTATGTGGGATCAGACAGCAGCGATCGCAGCCTTAGTCAGTGCTAAAGAACTGAATATCGTGCCTGCGGCTGAATTTGAAGCCAAAATGAGCAAAATGTTGAATACACTGGCGTCAATGCCCTTGTATAAAGGAGAACTACCCAACAAAGTTTACAATGCGAAAACTCTTGTACCTGTTAATTATGGTCAACTAGAAAAACGGGAAGAAATTGGCTGGTCAGCCATTGATTTGGGAAGAATGGCAATCTGGTTAAAGATTGTTGAGGCAAAGTATCCAGAAATGCGATCGCAAACAGCAGCAGTTTGGAAACACTGGCAAGTCAAGCGTCTGACCACAAACGGTCAAATGTATGGTACTGCTGTCATCAAAGGCAAAGAACAATACAACCAAGAGGGTCGCTTGGGCTATGAGAATTATGCTGCTTATGGTTTGAAGCTTTGGGGTTTGGATGTTAATAAAGCTTTAGATTATCAGTCCCATACTGCCTTTGTCGATCTTTACGGACAGGGAATTCCTTACGACAAACGTGACTATAAAAACTCTGGAGCCAATAACTACGTTCTTAGCGAACCCTATATTTTAGATGGTATCGAAACTGGTTTTCAAGCTTTGCCTAAAGCTTATGCCGATCGGATTTTAGCTGCTCAAGCCGCGCGTTATGAAGCCACAAAACAATTAACTGCTGTCACCGAAGATAACTTAGATCGCGCGCCATACTTTGTTTACAGCAGCCTATTTGTCAACGGAGAACCTTGGGCAACCATCGCAGATACCAGAGAACAGCACAACGATTTGCGATTTCTCAGTGCCAAAGCTGCGATCGGCTGGCACGTGCTTTATAATACTGCTTATACCCGTCAGTTATTTGATTTCGTTCAAGGCAATCTTAAGTCTCAAGATGGCTGGTACAACGGCTTTTATGAGTCTCTGCGTCAGCCGAATAAAACTCTCACCGCTAACAATAATGGTGTAATTATGGAAAGCTTACTGTATAAGCAAGTTGGACAGCCACTTACTGTTTGGGCAGGAGTCAAGAGCCATAAGTCAACCGAGAAGACTATAAAAAGACCGTAAGTTATTTCATATCCGCGATCGTATCCCTCCTCAATCCTCTATTTGCTACAGTAGACTTCTTGCAAAAGTCGGGGTAAAGGGGAAGGTGGGGCCCCCTCTGGGGATAAGGGGCGGGGGAAAAGGGTAAATAAACTTAAAATTCTTTCCCTTTAACCTTTTCCCTAAGTGTGCAAAAATGTCTTTTTGCAAGAGGTCTAGTGTGTAGACAGGTATTGCCCACTCAAAATAAATCGCATAAAAAAACCCCTAGCATTTCTACTAGGGGTGAGAAATAATACCATTTCACTTGATGTTTGTCTGAGATGACCCTGTTTGTGCCTCTGCTCTACGCAAGAGGCTGGAGTGTTTCTCAAATATTACAGTAAAAAGCGATCGGGTATAAAATTAGCCAACATTTGCCAATAGCAATTCTCGTTTTTCTGATTTTTGTACTCTCACTTTAGAGTCATCATCAACATCGATAAGGGCTGTGTCTCCATCTGTAATTTCACCAGACAGCATTGCTTCGGCGAGAGAATCTTCTAGGAGGCGCATAATTGCCCGACGTAATGGCCTAGCGCCGTAGCTGGGGTTATAACCTTCTTGTACCACAAGCTCTTTGAAGCGATCGCTAACTTCTAGGATAATTCCCTTTTCTGTCAAGCGGCTAGCAACATCGCGAAGCATAATTTCGGCGATTTGCTTAACTTCATCCTTGGAAAGCTGGGTGAAGACGATAATCTCATCAAGACGGTTGAGGAACTCAGGACGGAAGTAAGCTTTCAATTCCTCATTTACCAAGGTGCGAATCCGGTTATAACTAGCGTCGGCTTGAGTGTCGAAGTCAAAGCCTAAGCCACTACCACCTTTTTCAATTACCTTGGAACCGATGTTGGAAGTCAATATGATCAGCGTGTTCTTGAAGTCCACTTTCCGACCTTTGGCATCGGTAAGATGACCGTCATCCAAGATTTGCAGCAGCATATTGAATACATCGGGGTGCGCTTTTTCGATTTCGTCGAATAGCAGCACTGTGTAAGGTTTTCGGCGCACGGCTTCTGTTAGTTGTCCGCCTTCGTCGTATCCTACATAACCAGGAGGCGAACCAATTAGCTTGGCGACGGTGTGGCTTTCCATGTATTCGGACATATCTAGCCGAATCATCGAGTCTTCTGCACCGAAGAAGTAAGAAGCTAGTGCTTTCGCCAATTCTGTTTTACCAACTCCAGTCGGCCCAGAGAAGATAAAGCTAGCAATAGGACGATTGGGATTTTTCAAACCGACACGGGCGCGACGGATACCGCGAGATACAGCCGTGACTGCTTGCTCTTGTCCGATGAGGCGCTGATGCAGAGTATCTTCTAGGTGTAAAAGCAACTCTGACTCAGATTCAGTCAGCTTATTAACTGGTACGCCAGTCCAAGAGGCAACGATTTGAGCGATGTCTTCTTCGTCAACTACAGTCGAGTTGACAGGTTGCTCGTTTGGTGTAAAGGTTGCTTGCAGTTGTTCTGCGAGTTTTAACTCTTGGTCGCGCAGTTGTGTCGCTTTGTCAAAATCTTGGACTCTGACTGCTGCTTCTTTTTCTTTGGTAACGCCAGCGAGTTCCCGCTTCAGTTCTTTATTAGGAGAACTTTGGGAGTTCCGCAAACGAACGCGAGAACCAGCTTCATCAATCAAGTCTATTGCCTTATCTGGCAAGAAGCGATCGCTAATATAGCGGTCTGATAATTCTGCTGCTGCCACAAGTGCTGAATCCAAAATTGTGACTTTGTGGTGTTGTTCATAAGCACCGCGCAAGCCGTAGAGAATTTGTACGGTTTCCTCTACCGATGGTTCCCCAACCTGAATCGGTTGGAAACGACGCTCTAGGGCAGCATCACGCTCAATATGCTTACGATACTCATCGAGGGTAGTTGCGCCGATGCACTGGAGTTCACCCCGTGCTAAGGCAGGTTTGAGGATGTTGGCTGCATCCAAGCCACCTTCTGTACCACCAGCGCCAACCAAGGTGTGAATTTCGTCAATCACCAGGATGATATTGCCGACAGTGCGGACTTCTTCCACGACTTTTTTGATACGTTCTTCAAAATCGCCCCGGAAGCGAGTTCCAGCTACCAATGACCCCATATCGAGGCTGATAACTTGCTTGTCTTGCAAACTTTCGGGAACATCCTGATTGATAATCCGTTGAGCTAGACCTTCGGCGATCGCAGTTTTGCCAACTCCTGGTTCCCCAATCAACACTGGGTTATTCTTGGTGCGGCGACCGAGAATTTGGATCGCCCGCTCAATTTCCTTCTGGCGACCAACTACAGGGTCGAGTCTGCCTTCTTGGGCTAACTTGGTCAAATTTCTGCCAAACTCTTCCATTGTTAGCGGTTGGGTGCGCTTTTGATTACCACTACCAGCAAAAGCCGGTGCATTTTCACCCAAACGGCGAACTATGGCACTACGGACACTCTTGAAGTCAACCCCTAGATTTTGCAGTACTTTGGCGGCGACACCTTCACCAGCCTCGGTTAATCCTAAGAGTAAGTGTTCAGTGTTAATGTAATTCTGTCCCAAACTATGAGCTTCTTTAAACGATTGCTCGAAGAGGCTTTTTACTTTAGGAGTAAAAGGAATTTCTGGCGGTACAAAGCCAGAACCCCTACCAATAATTTTTTCTACCTCGCGACGTGCATCTTTGAGGGTAACGCCTAATTCGGCCAGCACTTTAGCAGCAACCCCAGTTCCTTCTCCCATCAAACCCAGGAGAATTTGTTCAGTTCCTACAAAATTGTGTCCCAGGCGACGTGCTTCCTCCTGAGCTAACATAATTACTCTAATGGCTTCGGAAGTGAAGTGTTCAAACATAATGGGTTCTTGCTCCCTCGCTGCTTGGACTTTGGGTGAGATAAAATTCACCCTCATCTAAAGTTTTTTGTATTTTCTTAAGGACTAATGTAACTTTATTTAAAGTTAAGTGGCAGTGGTGAGAGCCGTAAGACATCAGGTGTACTTGCCGTCTACTAGGAGTGCTGAGTGGAGTACGGGGATAGTCAAGAGTTTCAATGTTGACAGTTAAGCTTTCGGTATTTAACAATTTTCTTTTGTTTGTTCTGTTTTCCACTGTCAGCTAAACTTAAAATTCAGGACTTAGCACTCTAAACTCAGGACTGACAATGACTGAAGCAACGGCCGGTAAAGATCAACAACATCCACTTTATAACCGCGATCGCCCCCTTATTGATATTTTACTCGCTCAAGAGGCGACAGACTATAACTTAGCAGAATTGGCTAGACTGCGAATGCGCTATCAAGGGTTTCCAGGGGCGAGAGACATCCAAAAAGACCTAGATAAAGTCTTGCAACAGTGGGGTTTGACTGAATCTGAGCTTTTTGAGAAAACTCGTCAAATTCACGATTTGGGTGGAATTTACAAAAGCCGTGGCAAGAAAGATGAGCAGGATTGGAATTAATTATGGGGAATTGGGCATTGGGCGTTGGGTATTCTTTTCCATTCCTAACTCAGCGCTGGAATCGCGTTGGCAAAGCCCGCCGTAGGCATCGCTAATTCTGTGCCTCTGCCTAATGTCAGATGTCACTGTGAATTGTACACCATGTTTTTCTTTTATAATCTACCCGAAAATGGCTAATTATAAGGGAGTATTTTTACTTACTGGGTTGGTGGTAAATAAATAGCCAAATAGTTTTTGGAATATTAAAATAAACCTTGCTTGCGATCGCTACCTCGTTTCCAGAACGAGATGAGTTTAGACAAGTCTTTTTGGAAATAGTCTAAATCGATTGTGGCGATCGCTTCCTCAATTTCTGCTTTGCGATCGGGAAAGTTTTGCCAATAAAGCTCGATAGTTGCCAAAGAATCGTAAAACTTGAAATACAGCAGATTTCAAGTTTGTTTGCCCAAATATAAAGCGTATTTTACTCCTGAATTCTGGATTCTGGATTCTGCTGTATCTTAGGAATTTGTCTTGGCAAAAGTATTACATTTCTGAGGATCGCCCGTTTGGATACCTTGTTTAAACCAACGAACCCTTTGGGCTGAACTACCATGTGTAAAAGATTCTGGCACAGCATAGCCTTTAGCTTGTTTTTGCAAGCGATCATCTCCAATACTGCTAGCTGCGTTCAATGCTTCTTCAATATCACCTGTTTCCAGAATTTGCCGTGAGCGTTGAGCATGATTTGCCCAAACGCCTGCAAAACAGTCTGCTTGTAATTCTAATCGCACAGAAAGCTGATTTGCTTGTGTCTGACTCACTTGGTTCTGCAAGGTTTGAACTTGCTGCGAAATTCCAAGTAAATTTTGGACATGATGCCCAATTTCATGAGCAATCACGTATGCTTGAGCAAAATCTCCCGGTGCCTGATATCGAGTCTTCAAATCGCGGTAAAAACTCAAGTCAATATACACCTTTTGATCGCGCGGACAATAAAACGGCCCAACTGCTGAACGTGCAAATCCACAAGCAGACTCCACCGCTCCTGAGTAAAGAACTAACTTTGGTTCTACATAAGTTTCTCCGTCTTGCCGAAACTGCTCACTCCATGTATCTTCTGTATCAGCCAGTACAACAGATACAAAATCCGCCATTTGATCTTTAGTTTGAGATCCTGTTGTTTGAGGTGACTCAGCTATCGGGCTATCACTTGGTGAGGAATCTTGTTGCCAAAGGGCACTGGGATCGCCACCCAATAGGAAAACCAGTAGCGATATGAGTGCTGCTCCTACGCCTCCACCCACGACAGGAGCGGAAATCTTCATCCCACGCCGATCTTCAACATTTGTACTCCGACGACCTATTTGCCAACGCATAATTACTGCTTACCAAACTCATAAAAAAATACGGCTTGAACTAGGTAGGATGAAATCTACACAAGCCTTTTAGCTATACAAATGAATATTACTTATTCTATGTATCGATCTCTTCTGCCTACGGACAAACTATAAATAAAGGACAGTCAGCCTTTAGGAAGGTTTTGCAGGTTGTCCATCAAATCACACAGCATTCCCGGACTACTTATAGGGAAAACCACAGTAAGGACAGAAGCGAAATTTCAAACACGTAATTTGCACCCCATGACACAGAAGCGAAATTTCAAACACGTAATTTGCACCCCATGACCAAGCTCTGAGGATTTGGGATATCAACACAAGGGAATGTCGTGATGTCTGCATTGGATATACACATTTTAGTTGAAGCTGTCCCGTGTCACTCAATACGGTTCGGTTAAAGGTGAAAGGGGAAAGGGGAAAGGGGAAAGGTTTTTAATACATCTTTTCCCCTTTACCCCTTACCCTTTCCCCAGACCACACTCGATTGTGAAAAATGCTTATCCGAACCGTATTGCCGTGTTACTCACTAATAATGATTCCCCATCAGTTAGGGATCTTTCCGCCTTGGTTGTATTCACTTTTTAACTTGCACCGTTGAGGCTGTTCCTGCCTACCTTATGAGCGAAAGAATATATTTTATTACTAAGGATAGTTTTGAGTTGAACCAACTCGTATTTAATATAACAAGTACTGAAGAATCAACTTTGTCAGTGATTAATCTTTCCGGTGCGACCAAGGAGTAATAATGGTTTTAATTCAATATCAACGTGCTGTAGGCGTATTTACTCATCGGATAGATGCAGAGCGGGCAATACATGAGTTGAGAGATTCTGGCTTGGCGATGGAGAAAGTATCTATACTTGTACAAAATTCAGATCGCAATCATGAGATTGTCGGTAATGAAGTTAAAGAGGACACTAATGATAAAGCTGACGAAGGTGCAACAGTAGGAGGACTTTCAGGGGGCGCTGTTGGTGGCTTAACTGGTTTATTAGTGGGTCTTGGGACTTTAGCAATCCCTGGAGTTGGCCCAATAATGCTGGCTGGGGCAGCGGCAACTGCTTTGGTTACAACCCTTGTTGGGGCAAGTATTGGTGCTGCCACTGGGACTTTTGCTGGTGCATTAGTTGGTTGGGGAATGTCGTCAGAGCAAGCTAGAGCATATAACGAGCGAGTAGAGGAGGGACACTATTTAATAATCGTGGATTGTACATCTTTTGAAATTGCTAAAGTACAAGAAATACTACAGCGTTGGGGTATTGAAGAGTTTGGCATTTACGAGCATCTCAACAGTGAATCTGAAACTACAAATTCTCTGACCACAACGACTTCTGCTACTGCAATTCCTAATAAAAGTGGGATGATGTCTAAGTATAGTGTGAGTTGCTTTAATAGCATAGATAATGCTGAAGCGGCAATTAAAGATATGTGTATCGCAGGTTTTTCAGTAAACCAGATTTCCTTAATTTGCAAAGAATTTTCTCAATTGGTTGGGTCAACAGGCATTAATTTAAGTGAACGCTTTGACGCTATGAGGTTAGGAATAGCAGATGAGTGGGCACGCTTTTATAATGAGCAAATAGAGCAAGGCAATTACATACTTATCGTTAGTGGCACAGATCGCGAGCAAGATATAGCTAGGTCTATTCTGTGTAATTATGGGGTTCAAGAGTTTCAAATTTATGACCCAATGTTAATTCGCTCTTAAAAGCGGGTGCTGTCATGAATGGGAGCAAACTTATTTAAGTTTTGGAAGATACAGCAGGATTTAGGATTAAAACACGCTTTATATCTGGGTAACAGAATTAGCTTGTGTACCTCACTTTCTCTGAAATCTGCTGTATCAATAAGTAATGGGTTTTGCAGCCTCAAAACTCTACTATTAACAGTAAAATATTTTACTTAAAATTATCAGCATTTCTGCTACGCTCAGGGTCAGCAGTGAGCGAAGCTGAAGGGTCAACCTGTATAGGCTCTTTCTCCGTCTCCAGTTGCCCCCGTTGCTTGCCATACTCCCGCAACTGCTTCAAAAGATTTTCTTGGGATGAGTTTGGGATAGACGGACTGGGACTTGGTTGAAGGTCGGTGTCGGTACTTGCAAAATTAGCCGCTGAGGGATTCATTTCGTAGACTCGTAGCGACTTGTCATTAAACATCGCCTGTTGGGTTGGCGCTGGGGTAGGAATTAGATTCTTTGGTTTGCTCACAGCAGCTTTTACCGAATCTAGAGTAGTAGCAACCTGCACTTGTTGTTGCATCTGTTGTGTAGAAGATACTAAACCACTTAAACCATTCACCAATTGCCGCAGATTTTTACGGAAATTAGGATCGCCTGTCAATTCATCTAAATCAGATGTAATTTTTTGGGTATTTTCAAAGGTTACTCGTGCTGAATCTAAAGTTTGTTGCAGCAACACGGCATTCTTTGGATCGTTTAAGGTTTTAGAAGCATCACGTAAATTAGCTGAAGCTTGGGCTGCATTTGCTGAAAGCGTTTCTAAATTGTTGAGTAATTCTCCTTGAGTCAATCGATTGACTGATGGTGATAAGCTACTGACTGTAACACGCAGTTGGTTGCTGGTTTCGGTGATATTGTTCAACGCACCAACCAGTGTCGAACGATTTGTTGTCACCAAATTATCCAGGTTGTTCAGCAATCGATTTGCTTGAGTTGCAGTTGCACCGAATTTATTTACTGTTTGATTTGCGGATGCATTAAGTTGGTTTGTCGCCCGTTGCACTGAATTAGCCGTAGCAGAAAAGGTAGTAAGTTGTAGTTGTAAGCTTTTGGTCAAACCTTGTAAATCCTGACTTAACTCAGTAAAACTGGATGCTGCGCCTGTGGTAGTTTCTAGAACCCTATTAACATTTCTATAAAATTTTGGATCGTTGTATGCACCGGCTAGCTCAGTTGAACTGCGAATTAATGCATCAACACTGATGCCAACCTGACCTTTTAACCGAGAGCCATTACAGACGATGAGGCTGGTATCACAACTTTTATCTAGGGGTTTAGCAGCCACAACCCCAGGAGGTAGGGTTGTTTTTGGTGTGATGTCGATAATACTTTCGCTAATTAATCCGCTTTGATTAGCTTCTACCACTACATTACGGGGAATAATTAGGTCAGTTTGGGCAATTTCAATCACTACATCAATGGCATTTGCCCCTGGTCGAACCTGGGAAATAGTTCCTACCTTAACGCCACGATAGCGAACTGCTGCTCCCTTTTGCATTCCGCCAGCGTTGGCAAATTCTACAATAATTTTGTATGAACGACCAGCAGCAGTGAATCTGTTTAACCACAGAAAGAGTAATCCAAATACCCCTAGTCCTAGCAGGAGTAATAACCCCACAGAACCTTCTCTAAATGTTCGCCCAGACGCGAAGCGACTTGTCATAAGACCTCGCATTTTTTTGCCTCCACCAACAACCAATAACCAATTAGGAGTTAAAAGTTAGGAGTTAGTAGTTAAATTTAACTCTTTACTCCTGGCTTTTAAGTTTCTAGCCGGCGACTTTAATCGGGCCTTGAACACTTCCACTAATAAATTGTCTGATCAAGGGATGTTCTGTGTTGTATATTTCACTAACTGTACCTTGCCACTGCACTTTACCTTCATAGAGAAATATAAGTCTATCAGATGTACGGCGGATAGTGCTGTCCTGGTGGGTAACAACAGCATAAGTACTACAAACTCCGTGTAAACATTGCAAGTGGCGGATTAAATCTTCGATGACTGTCGAGGCAATGGGATCGAGTCCGGCCGTTGGTTCGTCGTATAGTAGAACTTCTGGCCCTTCATTGGGATTATCAGGGTTAGACATAATCGCACGGGCAAAACTTACCCGTTTGCGCATTCCCCCGGAAAGTTCGGCTGGGTAAAGGTGGGCTATTGCTGGTAAACCTACCATCTCCAATTTTTCTTCTACCAAATCTCGGATGCGCGATCGCGACAGCTTTGAATTTTGATAAAGTAAAAATCCCACATTTTCCTCCACTGTCAGCGAATCAAATAGCGCCGCCTGCTGAAACACCATACCAATGCCAACCTGCTGGCCGCCATCCTCAATCAAACCCTCTCGCCGCACTCCTTGCACATAAATTTCTCCTTCATCGGGACTAAGTAACCCCGCCATGACTCGTAAGATGGTTGATTTCCCCGTCCCTGATGGCCCAATAATCCCCAGTGCTTCTCCCCGGTAAATGGTCAAGTCTACATTATCTAGAACTTTATTGCTACCAAAGGACTTAGAAACACCTTTCAGTTCAATCAATGGTTCAGTCATTAGTTATTAGTCACTTGTACTGAGCGCAGCCGTTGGCGTAGCCTCTCGTAGAGAAGTATTGGTCATCGATCGTTGGTCATTAGTCAGTAGAAAATAAACAAATGACTACTGAGAACTAACAAAAGACAAATATGCCCAATAGTGATTTGATGGTGATTGGTACGACATTGTATAGTGTATTATAAGTACATAATTAGCATTCTGATTAGCAAACTTTATTTTTTTAGCATAATATTTTAGTTACTGGCGATGTTTATCGTCTCAAAATACCCTCAATGCAAGGCTGACGAAGACACCGTAGTAATTAAACATCTCAGTGATGTGAAAATAAGATTTCAGTTTTTTGTAGACATCAGCAAAGGCATTTATATATTATTAATATCCTGCTTAACTTTATAACGATTCAGGTTGATACAAAATAGAAAAATCAAATTTAAGTTGTGAAAATCAAAAGGTTCAGACCCACTCTTTTTTAGATAAGTCAAAAACCTTGTTTTTCATTAATTATTAACTATGGCTCTAAAAAAATAGCTTCCTGCTCTCCAAAGTTCTTGTACTTAGCAGAATTATTAAATAATTGGAAAGGTTAATAGCATTACTCGCCAATGGATTTGGCAAAGTCAAAAATTATTTACTAAAATCGTAACAATTACTGTTAAAAATCAAAATAGAAATTATGAGTAGCCAATTAGAACAGTTTGCAAGTGATAATTCCTCTGGTATTTGTCCTGAAGCACTGGAATATATGATTAGGGCAAATCAAGGTAGTGTTCCAGCTTATGGAAATGATGAATGGACTCAAAAAGCAACAGATTATTTTCGGGAACTCTTTGAAATTGATTGTGAAGTATTTTTTACCTTTAACGGCACAGCTGCAAATTCTTTATCTTTAGCTGCTCTTTGCCAGTCATATCACAGCGTCATTTGCCATGAGACATCTCACATAGAAACAGATGAATGTGGCGCACCGGAATTTGCATCTAATGGTTCTAAATTGCTACTTGCTCACGGTAAGAATGGCAAATTAACATCAGAGTCTATAGAGTCAATTGTCACCAAACGTACTGATATTCATTATCCCAAACCTAAAGTTATTAGCATTACGCAATCAACTGAATTAGGAACTTTATATTCTATTGAAGAACTTTTAAGTATTAGAGAAGTTGCAAACAAATATAACTTAAAGATTCACATGGATGGCGCTCGGTTTGCAAATGCAGTTGCCGCTATGAATAAAAGCCCTGCTGAAATTACTTGGAAAACTGGAGTGGATGTATTGTGTTTTTGTGGTACCAAGAATGGAATGGCATTAGGTGAAGCCATTCTTTTCTTCAATAAAGCGCTAGCAGAAGATTTTGATTATCGATGCAAGCAAGCAGGCCAGCTAGCTTCAAAAATGCGATTTATTTCGGCTCCTTGGTTGGGTTTATTAGAAACTGGTGCTTGGCTAAAAAATGCTAGACACGCTAATCAATGTGCTGAATACTTAGAAAATCAACTATTAAACATAGAAGGTGTTGACTTGATGTTTCCTAGAGAAGCCAACGCCGTATTTGTAAAATTACCTGAAGAAGTCATTCACAGCTTAAAAGCCAAGAACTGGCAGTTTTATACATTTATTGGTGTGGGAGGAGTACGTTTTATGTGTTCTTGGAACACTACTCAATCAAGGATTGATGAGTTGATTTATGATATTAAAAACGCAACAATAAAATAAGTGCAGCAATCCTAAAATTTAATACGATTCAGTTAAGGATTATTGGTGTAGATAATTGGTCTTTAAAGACGCGATAAATCGCGTCTCTACATGAGGGTTTTATTGCTCATTCTCAACTGTATTATCTTAAAATTGCTTCAGCTTATTATAGCTGATAATGTCAGCGCTTACTTGGTATGTAACTTCAACTGCAATTTTGATTGTTGCCACAAACCTAAATGCTTATTTTTAGCATTAGCTTCTGCAATTAAAAATTGGGTTTTGCTCTCATAGCAATTTTGTAAAGATTCTTGGTCAACGACGGCATTACCTGACTCTACCAAAAGTAGATTTACTGACCGATTATCTACAAACACTTCACCCGCTGGACGACCACTTTTAATTTGTTCTGTGCTTCTAATCACAACAGGAGTTTGAAGTGGTAATAGCTGTTTGAGCCTTTGTGTTGCTGCTAAACCATAGCGCTTGTCAGTTAACTCTGGTGCATTAATACACGCTAATTTGACTATAGTTGTTTGTCCTGTATTATCTTTAACCAAAATAGTGTTCCCATCTGTAACACCAACTACTGTACCTAACACCAACATTAGTTGAAGTAATTCCATCATTTTATATGTAATATTTTATGCACAAATAGAATTTTATTTCGGTACTTAGGTTACTAGTGTGATTTAGCTCACAAGTTGCAAATAAAAGTAAAAGTACAAGTAAAAGTAATAAATATTATTGTTGCCAAAACCTAACGTTTATATCAATCAAAACTTTATTTAATAACTACAGGTAATTGAACACTCACAGTAGTTCCGGTCAAGAGATTAGAAGAGATTAACAGTTGCCCATTGTGAGCATTGACTCTTCTAAAAGTCAACTCCACAGATTTACAAATTATCATTGTATTTTAATAGTTTTAACTTCTAAATCCTAACTTTGTTTATATGCCAGAACAACAGCAGTGGACTATAACAGCAACTGAACAACCACCAGAGTGGTTTATCCAAGCAGTGAAACAGTATACACCTGCATCAAGTGGACTGTACGCAGCGCAGTTGTTGTGGCAACGGGGTATTAAAGATCGTCAACAATTAACAGCTTTTATCAACTATAAAGCTTATCAACCAGCAAGTCCCTTTGAGTTTGGGCAAGAAATGCATCTGGCGATCGCACGGTTGCAACAAGCATATAATACTAAAGAAAAAATTGCCATTTGGGGAGACTTCGATGCCGATGGGATTACCGCTACATCGGTACTTTGGGATGGATTGGGGCAGTTTTTCGCTCAAAATACTCAGTTAGTTTACTATATTCCCAATCGCCTGAAAGAATCCCACGGACTTAATAATCACGGAATTGATAACTTAGCAAAAGAAGCTTGCAAATTAATTGTTACTTGCGATACAGGTAGCACAAATGTTGAAGAAATTATATATGCTAAACAGTTAGGCATAGATGTAATAGTTACAGACCATCACACCTTACCAGCCGAACGCCCACCCGTCGCAGCGATTATCAATCCCCGCTATTTTCCAAAAGAGCATCAGTTATTTAATCTTTCTGGGGTGGCGGTAGCTTATAAGTTGGTGGAAGCACTATATCAGAGCCTGCCCAATGTTGCCAAATATCCCTTAGAAGATTTATTAGATTTAGTTGCAGTTGGATTAATTGCCGATTTGGTGCAGTTAAGTGGAGATTGCCGTTACTTAGCACAGATGGGAATTCAACGACTTCAAGAAGATTTTAAACAGCCAGCAGCAGCGCGGCGGCGACCAGGGGTAGGGCGATTATTAGAATTGTGCCAGAAAAGTGGCGATCGCCCCACAGATATTTCTTTTGGTTTGGGGCCAAGAATTAACGCCGTTAGTCGCATCCAAGGCGATGCCAGTTTTTGCGTGGAATTATTAACTAGTCGCGATGTCAAACGTTGTAACGAACTCGCCGAAGTTACAGAACTCGCCAACGCCCGCCGCAAATCTTTACAAAAAGATGTGCAAGCACAAGTGGCGCAAAAACTTACTCAACTAGATTTATCAACCACCAGCGTTATTGTCTTAGAAGATGCCCAATGGCCTGCGGGTGTATTGGGCTTAGTTGCGGGACAGGTAGCACAAGAAACAGGACGCCCGACGATTTTGTTGAGTACGGAAGGAGCAGAGGAGCAGGGGAGCAATTCTTCTTTTCTGCCCCTCCGCCCCTCTGCCCCTATGCTTGCAAGGGGTTCCGCTCGTTCGGTGAATTCTGTCGATTTATACCAGCTGGTGAAAGAGCAAGCACATTTGTTACACCGCTTTGGGGGACATCCCTTTGCAGCAGGTTTGAGTTTGTTGATGGAGAATATTCCTTTATTTACAGCGGCGATTAATCAGCAGTTGCGGCAATCTTTAGGTAGTACAACTCTAACGCCAACTGTACAAGCAGACTTGACGGTAACAGTAGCCGACTTGGGGAAAGAGTTATTTTTGGAACTGAAACTGCTAGAACCTTGTGGAATGGGTAATCCTGTTCCGAAATTGCTAATTCAAAACTGCTGGTTTGAAAATTCTTGGCATCGCAATCAGCAGGATTGGCAAGGGAAAAAGGTACAGTACATTAAAGCTGAGTTTGATATTCGGGATGATTCTAGCAGAAGTGCTTTTCCTGGCTTATGGTGGGGACACTACAAAGATGAATTGCCCATAGGAAGGTGTGATTGCATAGCAGAACTAGACTACAACACCTTCAAAAAACGTTATGAAATCAGATTAATTGCCGTGCGTTCTTCTGCTAACTCAGCACTCAACGCCCCGCTATCGCTAACACCCTTCATCTTAGACTTACGGAATCAGGAACACTCAGCAATTCAACATTCAGGACTAATTATTGAAGATTGTCCCACGAATTGGGATGATTTACGTATGTGGTTGCGGCGATGTTTGGCGATCAGCCGCTCTACGTCTGGACTTGAGAATCAGCAACAATTAGCGATCGCTTGGTCTAAACCTAAGCACCAACCACCCAGTCAAATTTGGCTGACTCTTGTCGGAATTGCCAAATATCTCAGTCGCACAAATCAACTAGTTACCCGCGGACAACTTTTGGAGAAAATCGGCATCAGCGACCAAACCTTACTTGTCGGCATCAAAGCTTTAAAATACTTAGGGTTCACAGTTCAACGACAAGACCGTTCTTTACAATTTACCTGGAATCCAAACGATAGTGTAGAAAACCTTGCTGACGAAGCAGTTGCGCGATTTTTAGCTGCTGTTCGAGAAGAGCAATTTCAGCAACAGTATTTTGCGGAAGTTCCCTTATCTACGATTGTTGCGATCGCCAGCTACGACAGTAAATAATTTAAAGGATTTATAGCGTTCGCTACCCAACAAAATAGGGATTTTCAACCAAGTCCCATCTTGCGTAGTGCGATCGCGATCGCACTAAATTACAGCAGTTTGCAAGTATAGGAATTACCTAGCTTGTGAGTCCTAAAGTTACAGAGGTGTGCCAGAAGGCTGTTGCACCCTCTTGTTAACAGTTTTTGTTTCTACAAAACCATCTCGACCTGTAATCAATCTAGAGCGACGATTACGAGTGATATAATTCCATCCCCACTGAATTGCTACTACTACTTTAGTGTCAAACTCGATTAAGAAGTAGATGTGAATTACTAGCCAAAACAGCCAAGCAATGAAACCTTTGAGTTTGACTAAGCCTAAATCTACAACAGCTAGATTTTGCCCAATCATCGCTAAAGTACCTACGTCATTGTAACGAAATTGTGGCAAAGTCTCACCTTGCAGCCTGCGTTTAATGAGTTTAGCTACATACTCTCCTTGTTGTTTGGCTACAGGTGCAACACCAGGTAAGGGTTTACCATTTTGATGGGAAAAGTTGCCTAAATCTCCCACTACAAAAATGTTGTTATAACCCTTGATAGACAAGTCCGGTTCTACAATCACACGTCCGTCGCGATCGCACTCTACACCTGCACTTTTTGCTAAGGCTTTCCCCATAGGCGAACCTTGAACACCTGCTGCCCACAAGATAGTTTTTGAGGTAATTTCTGTCAATTCATCGCCTTGTCTGAAAGTAACGATGTTACCTTCAATATTTGTCACTCTGGTGTTGGTATAGACAGCCACACCCAACTTTTGCAAAGATTCTGCTGCTACTTTCGATAATTCTGGTGAAATGTGTGGGAGGATGCGATCGCCACCTTGCAATAGTACAATTCTCGCTTCTGAAGTATTGATGCTGCGGAAATCTTCTGTGAGAGTTTGGTATGCTAATTCTGCGATCGCGCCGGATAATTCTACACCGGTGGGCCCACCCCCGACAATCACAAAAGTCAACAAAGCCCGGCGTTTTTCGGGATCGGTTTCTTTTTCTGCTGCTTCAAATGCCGAGAATATCTGGCGACGCATTTCTATCGCATCTTCAACAGTTTTCAAGCCAGGAGCAAATTCTTTCCAGTTATCTTTACCAAAATAGGAATGGTTAACACCTGTGGCGACAATCAATGTGTCATAAGGTACTACTTCATCACCCAAAATAACTTGTTGCGCTTTTGGATCGATATCATTTACCTCGCCCAACAACACTTTTGTATTCTTGCTTTTGCTGAATACAGATCGTAATGGTGCAGAAATATCAGCAGGTGATAGCGTACCTGTGGCAACTTGATATAAAAGCGGCTGAAATAGGTGAAAGTTACGTTTATCAATGAGAGTAACATTTACATTTGCTTTCTTCAAAGCTTTTGCTGTATACAGTCCACCAAAGCCGCCACCAACGATAACAACCCGATGTGGTGCATTCTTTTCAAGTGAGACTTCCATAAGAAATATTTCCTTGTGTTAAGAAGTTGTAACTATTCTTAACAAAGATGTAACAGCATTATGATAGTGATTGCTGTCTATTTAGAACAATTGAAGAAATGATGAAAGTAGTCAAAGTTAGTTTTTTGAGGAAGGCAGTGTTTCGACTACGCGGCAGTTGAGCGTAGTCGAAACTCAACAACCGGGTAGGAGGGAAACTGTCCGACGCTGGATGACTCACTACCGCTATGCTATACGCCAGTCGTACAGAATTCATTCTGAATTCTGACTCCTGACTCCTGACTCCTGAATTCTGTTCGCTCGCTCAAGCCGCTCAAAATGTGCTTTGAATAATTCCGCCATCTACTTGCAGCATAACTCCGTTCACAAATGAGGCTGCTGGTGAACTCAGAAATACCGCAACATTGGCAAACTCTTCTGGTGTCCCCATACGACTCAAAGGGACTGTTCCATTGATTCTAGCAATTTCTGCTTCTTTCGTTTCACCACTTTTAGCAATGCGGGCATCGATCAATTCTTCTACCCGTTCTGTATATGTCCAGCCTGGTAGAATACTGTTGACGCGAATTTTATCGCTACCCAGTTCTTGGCTGAGAGTTTTTGTTAAACCAATCACTGCTAATCGAATGGAATTAGATAAAACCAGATTTTGGACTGGTTGTTTAGTTGAGGTTGAGGTGATAGTCAGAATTGCTGGTGCGGTAGATTGGCGTAAGTGAGGTAGAGCGTACTTTATCAGACGTACCGCACTCAGCAAAGTCAAGTCGAGCGAAGTTTCCCAAGTTGCCAAATCAATATCGTCAAAAGTGCCAGCAGGTGGGCCTCCGGCATTGGTAACGAGGATATCCAACCCGCCGAATTTTTCCACTGTGGCGTTAATTACCCGTTCAATATCTTCTTGACTAGTAACGTCCGCACGCAGAGGTAGCACTTCTGTACCTGTTTCGCTTTCAATCTCCGCAGCAGTTTTGTCAATTAACTCACTGCGGGCGCAGATGGCAACTTTTGCACCCTCACGGGCAAATTGCCTGGCTGTAGCTTTGCCCAAACCTTTACTAGCAGCTGTCACTAAGGCGATTTTGCCACGGAGTTGCAAATCCATAATCTTGATTCTTCTTGTTTACAACAATTTAAAGCCAAGGTTATTGAGAGCTTCACGCAAGCGATCGCGTCCTCTCAATGATTCTACAGTGGCGATGCGTTGGGCTGAGTGTTCTGACCAATCGCCAGGAACATTCATCTTTTGTTCAGTATAGAATTCTTTGATGATGTCGTTGTAGTGAGCGATCGCTTCTTCTTGTTCTGCCAATTTATAGGTTTCACGGTGCAGTACAGCTGACTGGGGCAACCTTGGCTTAATCGCCGCTTCTACTTCAGGATTTGGATAACCCACACACAGCCCAAATACAGCATACACAGAGGAGGGTAAATTCAATATCTGTGCTACCTCTTGGGGGCGGTTCCTGATTCCACCGATATATACTGTTCCTAAACCAAGTGACTCGGCTGCAACTGCGGCATTTTGTGCCGCCAACGTTGCATCGATTGTTGCCATCACAAACATTTCCAAATATTCCAGCGCATCATGAGATATGCCGCGACTGTCAGCAACGTGACTTAGACGCGCCAAATCTGCTAACCAAACCAAGAATAAAGGAACCTGCTTAATATGTGCTTGGTTTCCCGCTAGCTTGGATAACTCCTCTTTGCGCTGTCGATCTTCGACTGCTACCACACTCCAAGTTTGCAAATTCGAGGAAGTAGATGCAGATTGGGCGGCTGCAATTAGTAATTCCAGAGTTCCCGGTGGTAAAGGATCGCCAAGATAAGACCGAATTGAACGGTGAGATAATAGTGCTGTTAGCGAATCATTCCATGCAATTTCGGGGTTGAAAGGAATTTCACCGTAGCGCGATCGCAGTAGTTCTGTAGGATTAGTCATAATCAATTCCAAGATTTACATTTCCAAATTTGCTACTAATACCAATTTCATCTGTAGGCGCATACATCTCTATGCCCCTACAGCCGATTCATTGTACTAGTTTAAGTTTTTGGTGAAAATGCAGTATATTCTTCTTTTGTCAACATTGCATCTTTCACATTTACCTGTTTGGGAATTAACTTCAATTTGTAATATGTATCTGCAACACCTTGTTGTAGATTTATCAGATTGTCGTCAATTGGTACAAGCCCAAAATTCCGTCTATTAGTTGCTTTTTTCATCGTTTCTAAGTCAATTCCTAACACAGGTGCGAGAGTTTTCGCTACCTCTTCTCGATTCTGTTTAGACCATTCTTCGAGATTTTTGATTTCTTCCAGTATTGCCTTGACAGTTTGGGTATTTTCAGTGACAAATTTGCGGGTCATCAAATAATATCCTCCCTGTTTATTAATTCCTGTGCCATCAATTAGGACTCTGGCTTTAGTCGCCTCTTGAGCCGCTGCATAAAATGGGTCCCAAATTACCCAAGCATCTACACTCCCTTTTACAAATGCAGCACGGGCATCAGCCGGAGCCAAATATTTAGGTTCAATGTCTGTATATTTTAATCCGGCTTTTTCTAAAGCTTGGACTAACAATAAGTGGGCACTAGATCCTTTTTGAAAGGCAACTCTTTTGCCCTTCAAGTCAGAAACTTTTTGAATTTGTGAATTTTGAGGAACAAGAATTGCTGAACTAGCCGGAGTAGCCGCAGTACCAACAACATAAGTTAGTGATGTCCCCGCTGCTTGAGCAAATATTGGCGGTGATTCTCCCACAGGGCCAATGTCAATACTACCCACATTCATGGCTTCTAGTAGTTGTGGCCCAGCTTGAAATTCAGTCCACTGTACAGTGATACCTTCTGGCGCTAAACGCTTTTCTAAAACACCCTTAGCTCTCAGCAAAACGGTCGTTTTTTGATAGCCAAATCTGACTACTGTTGCTTTACTAGAAGCAGAATTACTAACAGATGTGGCACTGGGATTAGGGGCATTAACAGTCGGTGTCGATGAACAAGCAGCAAATAGCAAGCTCAGACAAAGACCTGTAACAAAAGCCCCTACTACTGGTAAAGGAGAAGAAAAGAATAATTTATGCTGATTGTTAAACAGGATATTCCTGAATTCTATCAACGATATCCACTTGGGAATAAAACGGCGAAAGATTTGGTTAATCATCAAAATGATTTCTCTGAACTATAGCAATACTATAAACTTATAGGTTTACCGGAGTATATAAATAAATTTAGGTTTAGTTGACATCAAAATAGCGGGAAGTGAGTTAACTGAATACTTCCCCGCCTATTATGCCAATGCCAAAAAACACAGCACTAATTTAGTAAATCGGGTTCTTCGCGCACAATCCGGTCGTAAAGGGGCTGGAAACTGAACCACCCACTTACATGTGACCCTACTTGAGTTTGTGTTAAACGGGCTGTTTCGTGTTTGATAGTAGTAGGTCTACCCGCAGCTTCTGCCAACAGTTGGCCTTGGCACGATCGCTCCAAGCTAATGTACCAAAAGGCAGCTTCATCGACTGTATGTCCCACAGTTAAAATGCTATGGTTACGTAGGATTATGGCTTTCTTTGGCCCCAAGGTTTGCGCCAATCGCTGACCTTCAGAAGTTTCTAAAACAACACCTGTAAAATCGTCAAACAGGGCATGGTCTTCGTAAAAAGCACAAGAATCTTGAGTCAAAGGGTCAAGGAGACGCCCCAAACTAGACCAGGCTTTACCATAAAGTGAATGGGCGTGAGCCGCTGCGATAACGTCAGGTCGAGCTTCATGAATCTGAGAATGGATGGCGAAAGCAGCTTGGTTTACCTCAGCATCGCCTTTAACGACTTCACCTTCCTTGTTAACCAAGATTAGGTCAGAAACTCGGATATGACCGAAGTATGCCCCGAATGGATTGACCCAAAAATGGTCTGTAAACTCAGGATCGCGAGCCGTAATATGGCCTGCAATTCCCTCACTGAAGCCAAACTTACCAAACAGGCGAAAGGCAGCGGCGAGACGTTGCTTGCGGTGCAGGCGTTCGTCTTCAACTCGCTCGAAAACTGGGGGTTTTGGTCTAATATAATTGGCCATGTTCTTTGTCCTCCTCTTCTTTACAGGGAGCGTTGGAATATCCAGAGCGAAAGGATTTGACGCTGTGAGATTCTGGGATGAACTGGTGACGCAAAATACAACCAGTATCATTACCCAAGATATGGATGGATACAGATGCGCTCTGGGATGTGGTTTTGACGGCGTGGATATCACCATCTGGGGGTAAGAGGCGGTAGATATCACCTGGTTGAAGCGATCGCACTACAGTTACTTGTAATTGTGCGTGTCCTTCGGTATCACCGGTATCTACACGGCGATAGACTGTTTCTTCTTGATTACCTTTGTATAAACCAATCAATCCCCAGGCTAAATGATCGTGGACAGGAGTCGTTGAACCTGGGGGAATTACCAAACTAAATACCGACAGAGAACGGTCTTTAGCGCGATAAAGCAGCCATTGACCAATACCGCCACCCATCTGGCTTTCGGGATTGACTTGGGCAAACTCTTCTGGTAGCCATTCCTGTTGAGCAAGGAGTTCTTGAAAATAGGGTTCTAGTTTAGCGATAGTTTGTAGGCGATCTTCAACAGTGTTAGCGCTAATTTCCCGCACTGTTGCGACAAAGGATCGTAGTTCCTGGCTCTCAATAAACCATTGGTCTTTTGGTAACGGTTCTAAAATAGTGTGGTTCGTCATCTATATTCCTCTGTTTAGGAGGCGACTAAGATTAATTACTAAGTCGTAATACTTCGGCTCCCTTCTCTACGAGAGGCTGCGCCAACGGCTTCTCCTAACGGAGACGCTGCGCGTTAGCGGAGCTTTCGCTTTAGCGATACGCTCAGGGCAGGACGCTCAGTACAAGTTCGTAATTAAGAATTCAATTACGATTTATTTTAATACCAGGATGAATTTTAAAGCCAAGTTGCTCAAGTTTTAGATGAGAAAGGGACTCCTTCAGAATGATAGTAAAAGGATATCGCTGAAAGACAGTAGCTTTTCCTTGTGACAATAGCAGCCTAGCATGGCTGATGCGTACTGGATATAACGGTTGTTTGTTGGCATCGAGAATGAATACTTTAGTCATACAATTTTGAATTTTGAATTTTGAATTTTAGATTGGGGACTGGGAATTGGGAGAATTCTCTTACTGAGTTAGGGAACAAGAAAATTATTCTCCTCTGCTCCTCGCCCCTCTGCTCCTACTTAGCGGTGGGACAAATAGTTGCAGCAACATCCACCCTTTTCGATAGAATCTTTTGCTCTAGCATCCAGTTAGCCGTCTTCTGGATTTTGGCAACATCATCAAAATTAGGTGTGACAAGTAGCTGTGGCCCTTGATTCTCAGTTACTCGCTTGGCTACGGCTGGGGAAATTTTGATGTCTTTAACTAGAAATTCGGCTGATTTTGCGGTATTTTGATTCAACCAATCATATTCCTTGCTTAAACCGTCCAAAGCAGCTTTCACCGCCTCTGGAGATTTAGCCGCAGCCTGATTACGCACAAGCATTACACTGTAGGTTGGTGCTGGATGGGTTGTAGTGATTCTCCTAGCACCATGCTCTAATTCGGCAACTGAGATATATGGTTCCCAAACTGCCCAAGCGTCTACAGTGCCTTGGTAGAGAGCAGGTGCAGCATCAGTTGGAGCTAAGAAAACGCGCTGAACTTTATCTTTAGAAATTTTCTCTTTTTCCAATACTTTTAATAACAGGTACTCACCTGCACCAGCCTGATTTACAGCAACTTTTTTACCTACAAGGTCAGCGGGCTTACGGATAGGAGAACCACTACGGACTACGATCGCACTCGCCAATGATTCCGGTCTGGGACGCTGGACAGCCCCAATGCAAAGCTCCTGACCGGCAGCAATAGCTGACAATCCAGGAATGTCTCCACACCCGCCGATATCGGCTTGATTCGCACTAATTGCTTGGAGTAAAGTAGCACATCGATCAAAAGGGCCAGCCCATTCAACTTTGATATTCTCGGCTGCAAGCTTCTTCTCTAACTCTCCTCTTTGACGTGCAATTGGTACTACACCTCCCTTTTGGTACCCCAGGCGAATCAAACTAGTTTTCTCTTGAGTCTGGTTACTGACATTTTTGGCAGTGGTATGACTATTTGCAGAGTTACTTTGAGCGCAGCTAGAAATCACCAAAACTAGCCAGGAACTATAAACCAATAAGGCACTAAAGGGCTTGGTTGAGCATTGTGGCAATAAAAATAACAATTTTTGGAAATGATTCAACAACTTTTTTATTACTCCTTTTATTAAAGAAAAGATAAGAATGAGAGTCTAGATGTCAACTCCAGCACTCTTGTCTTTACTGCTCATTTAGGAATCTCCAAGGAATAACTCATCCAATTCTGTGGGGTGTCTCGCAATCATTTGTAGTTGGATATTTCTATTGGGAAGCTCTTAGCTATGATATTAAGTTTCATAAGTACGGTAAGTCGGTAGGATAACCGTGCAATTAACTACAAGCAGAAACTATCACATACAAATTTAAAAAGCAATAGGCTAGCTGTTAGGTGAGGAGATTAAAGGAAAGTAAGTAGTGCGTTTCCTGCTTCCCAGACAAGAGTTGAGCGTCAAAAGAGCGTAATTGATTGTAAATACAGGGTTTTTTCTGATTGCGGATGCTCGAAGCGAAGTAATTTTACCTTAGTCAACTGTCACAACACCGGAAAGTATCGCTTTATAAACCTTGTGAACCTGGCGTTGCTGAAACTGCTGGTTAATTTGCCGATGCGTTTGGCGATCGCGTCTCAACAACAAAATCCCAGATGTTTCTCGATCTAGGCGATGCACAGATGCAAGCGCCATCCCATCCAGCAATAGATGACGTAATAGTTATATATAAGTGAAGTAAAAACATGAAACATAATACTTATAGTTAGCAATTAACTGTACTAAATAAAGACATTAAATGGCTCAATATTGTAGATAAATTTGCTCACCATAACCCACTTAATAATTTATAGATAGCGTACAAAAATTTCCCATTGACCTAAAAATTTAGTAAAAAAAGTGTCGGCTTTCCTAAATTTCAAAAGAAGTAGGAATGCAAGCCATGAAGCAGAAATCAAGCCATATTTAAGGTTTTGGGGATTCAATGAAATTAATAACTGGTTGACTTTCTGTGGAAATATTTGTAAATTTAACAAACAAACAGAAATGTACATTCATATAAAGAATGCTATGCAAATGATAAAAAATGATTTGTAAAAAGCTGAGACGACCTATTTACCTTAATACACAAGATGATGTGTTTGTACAGTACGTAAATCTTAGTATTTCAAACTTTTTTAAATCTGCTGATTGCTAGAAACATTCAGGCCAATTTCGCAATACACCAATAAAAAAATAAAAGTGATAAAAATAACTAGACGAGAAGCCCTGAAGCTAGGAGCGCTTACAGGTGGTTCTTTGCTGATTCCTATCGGCTTGCTATCTCGTGGACAAGCAGCTACTGCTGGTAGTCCTCAGCCTCCTCGTTTTAGGATCAAACTTCCCATACCGCCAGTACTTAAACCAGTGCGGAGCAATGCGACCACAGATTACTACCAGATCGTGATGAAAAAAGCTCAGGTCAATATCTTGCCTGGGCTAACAACGCAGATATGGGCGTATAACGGTATTTCTCCTGGCCCCACAATTAAGCAACGTCAAGGGCGACAATCAATTATTCGCTTTATCAATAATAGTGTCGATACACCAACATCAGTTCACTTGCATGGCATGGGATCGTTACCGCAGTACGATGGCTATGCTGAAGATTTGACACGACCGGGTTTCTACAAAGATTACGTCTATCCGAACAGACGAGCGGCTACGTTATGGTATCACGACCACGCCATTCATAATACTGCACGTAATATTTATATGGGTTTAGCAGGCATGTACCTTGTTCAAGATGACTTTGAGCTTGGACTACCCTTACCCAAAGGTAAATACGACGTACCACTGTTTATCCAAGATAAGCAGTTTACTAAGACTGGCAAGTTAGTCTTTAATACCCAAGGTGATATTAGTCAATATGGTGATGTTATTTTGGTCAATGGTGCGCCTTGGCCGCGCATGGAGGTGGATACTTGTAAGTACCGTTTCCGGATTTTGAATGGTTCGATTTCGCGCTCTTATAATCTTGCCCTGAGCAACGGCGATGATTTTATTATGATTGGCACTGATGCCGGATTAATGGGCGCACCAGTTAAAGTCAAAAATTTCCGGTTGGCGCCAGCAGAACGTTACGAATTTGTTATTGACTTTTCTAAATACCCAGTTGGCTCTCAAGTAGTGCTGCGAAATCTCGGACTTCCTAACAACACGAATTACGACGGTACGAATCAAATTATGCGCTTTGATGTTGTGCGGCGTGAACCAGATAATAGCTCTATTCCCTCCAGGTTACGTACAATCCAGCCTATTCCAGAATCTTCAGCAGTGCGAACCAGAGAATTTAAGTATGACCGCTCTAATAATCTGTGGACGATCAATGGCAAAACCTGGAATAACACCCGAATTGATGCTAATCCTAAATTAGGCGATGTTGAAATCTGGAAATTGTCTAACTCATCAGGTCGTGCGTTTCATCCTATCCACCTTCACCTAATTGATTGCCTAATGCTTGACCGTAATGGGAGACCACCTTTCCCTTACGAGCGTGGGTTGAAAGATGTCTTTTATGTTGGGGAAAATGAAACTATACGAGTAATTGGTAAGTTTGGCCCTAATACAGGTAAATATATGTCACACTGCCACAATGCGGTTCACGAAGACCACGATATGATGAATCAGTTTGAAGTGGGACGGGGCGGACGCTCACCTTTAGCAGTTGCAGCAAAGCCACTTCCAGCTCCACCTTTATAGGCATTAACGCTAAGGGTTGTTTAGAGAGAAAGCAGGGGGCAGAGGAAGCAGGGGGGCAAAAAAATTTGTATCAATTCTTTCGTGAAATGGTATAAGTACTTGCAACAAGTCTTTCTCCTTGTCCCCAAGTCCTTTTCGTTGAGCGTCAAAAGGGTGTAATTGCTTGTAAATGCAGGGTTTTTTCTAATTGCGGATGCTCGAAACGAAGTTCCTTAGCGTGCAGATGTAAGCGACTGGTAACTGCACAGCATCCATAAAGGCGATCGCCTAAAATAGTTATCCCAAGTCCTCGCGCATCAGCTGCATGAACCCTCAACTGATGAGTGCGTCCTGTTAGTGGTGTAAATTCTACGCGGGTGTAGTCTCCTTCTCTTGCCATTACCTGGAAGTGTGTCAAGCTGGGTTTACCGTGCTGCCAATCAACTTTTTGATAGGGGCGATTTTCAGGATCTCCCCACAATGGCAGTTCAATTTTACCTTGCTCAACTGTCAAAACACCGGAAAGTATGGCTTCATAAACCTTGTGAATCTGGCGTTGCTGAAACTGTTGGCTGAGTTGGCGATGGGTTTGGTTCGCGCGTGCCAACAACAAAATCCCAGAAGTTTCCCGATCTAAACGATGCACAGATATAAGCGCCATACCATCAGGTAACAAATGACGTAAGCGACTCAAGACACTATCTTGGCGATCGCGATAACGGCCAGGTACTGAAAGTAATCCAGCAGGTTTATTGACAGCAATCAGCCATTCATCTTCATAAATAATCGGTAAAGTGACCTCTCCCCAAATCTCTCCCCTATCAGGGGAGGGGCTTCTTACTCCCCCTTCCCTTGCAGGAAAGGGGGCTGGGGGGTTAGGTCTTAACCCTGAAAGCAAAAATCCCATCAATGGCTGACATCGCTCGGCACAGGCTCCATAAAATTTTCCCGGAATTTTATCCTGATTTACGGAAGACTCACCCCACCAAAATTCTGCCATTGCTAGGGGTTTGAGATTATGTGTTGCCGCATAATGAAGCAGCTTTGGGGCACAACAGTCTCCTGTGCCAGTGGGAGAACCTCCTGGCATCAATTCTTGCAATGATTGCGATCGCCCAGAAAAATTAGTCAGGCTGTAGCTAGCGTGCATTTGAGCTTGCAATTGACGGGAAAGCGCTTTGCGCCGTTGTTTCAGTTCGCTAATTCGCGCATCCGTTGCTGCAATTACCTGTTGTAGGGGCTGTAATACGGCATTTTGCTGGCGTTTAAGTTGTCGTCGCTCAATTCCCTGCTGACGACTCTCTTCGTCAAGTTGTTCAAGGGCAATCGTAAGCGCTTTGGGAGTGAGTGTATTGCAGATTTGCTGACGTTTTTCCTGTCGTTGATGTTTGCAATGGCGATGGCGATCGCTCATTGCTTGTAACTGCTGCTCAAAGTCATTATACAGGATTTCATACTGCTGGCGTTCGGTTAGTTGCTTCAAGGTAATAATTTCTTGCTTAATCGCGTTCAACTCAGCCAAAGTACGGCTTTCCTCAAAAGCAACCTCGTCTCGTCCAGGAATTGGCGGCACCCAGCCCTCAACCACACTGCAACTATTCAAAAGACCAGAAAAAGCTTTTAGTACCCGTTGTTCGCCATTAGGCAGTTCAACCAATAGTATTCCATACATCTTCCCTTCACGAGAATAACAGTCATTCTTGGTAAGATATTGCATTAGTCCGTGGGCGATCGCTTCGGACATTGAGGTGCGGGGTAATTTTAGGCGATTGCCACTTTGCGGACAACGCCCTTCGTACCAATAGCTACAAGATGAGCCAGCGATCGCAAAATCGCAGTTGATGAAATATGAAAGTTCGTGCAGAACTACCATAAAAGGTATGATTGCAAATCTAGCCGATCCTTCTAATATATATAGCGTTTATGTAAGAAGTCTATTAGACTTTGGCGTTTTGGGGAAAAAGGTAAGGGGTAAAGGGTAAAGGTATGGAATTTTTCCCCTTTAACCTTTAACCTTTCCCCAACATCTTGGTATTTGTTACTTTTGTAAGAAGTCTATTGTGTTGAGTGCTTTTGGCAATTTGGCATCCAAAATTTTTCTGTTGCAGTTTTAATTTATATATCAACAGGGTTACAGGGACATTGAGAAAATTCTACAAGGGATTAATTCCCATCTCAAAATCCCACCCAATGGCCAGTTGTTGACGTTTACGCTCTCCCAACCACCTTAAGGTGGATGCAGCACAAGCGTCACCGCTTCACCACAACTGGCTAGAAATCAAACAGAAAATATATAGTACGAATGCACTGACATAGATATAAGTCGGTGATGGCAGTGTTTGAGTCTGTAGTTGTCTGAGTTTATCTCAAGCTAAGTTTTGCGGACAGTAGCCCAATCCACGGATAAAACTTTGTCGGAATGTTTCAATCTCATTAGGCTGCGGTCTACCATGAGAAACTACTGCTACCTTATAGCGTTGCATAACATTAAGTGCTGATTCTCCATCTGCCAAACTGCTCAGAACATTACTAATGAATTCGGGTGGTGAGTAAATAATTCCCACTTCGCTCAAGAAAGCTTTTATATCTTTATCTTTTTGTTCCGGTACAAAAGATTTAATTTTGACGTTGATTATCCAACCATGAAATTGATTAATTACAGTAATAAATTCCACAGAAAAGTCCTTCCTACTAAAATATTCCACAACCCGCAGTGTCAGACTAGCATTGGCCAGATAGTATAGGTATTGCATAATTTATAGAGCAGAATTGAGACTTTCAAAAAATAATCTATAAATCTAAAGATTTAATGAGGATTGTAATTTTTTACAGAAAAAATAATTAGATAAATTTCTCATAATCAAAGTAAAGGGAAATACTACTTTGTCTATTAAGGTTTGCAAATAAATATGTCAGATTGCAAAATCTAAATTAACTTGTTGTGTTGTTTGTAACAATATATTAAAATTATACAAAAGTTTGACCACGCAGAGGGTGTGTCCTGCGATCGCGAAGGTGTCATAAGCATCTTCTTTTGATACAACTTATGAAAATTTTGTTGGTAGAGGATGACGTATTACTGAGTAAAGCACTCTTCGAGTTGTTGAGTGCAAATCGTTATACTATCGACATCGCCAGCAATGGACAAGCGGGATTAGAACTAGCGCTATCGACTGAATATGAGTTGATTTTGCTGGACTGGCTAATTCCGAAACTGGATGGAATTACCTTGTGTCGGCAACTGCGATCGCAAGGCTACTGTAAATCTATTCTGTTGTTAACCGGGAAAAATTCTAATGCAGATATTGTGGCGGGGTTAGATGCCGGAGCAGATGATTACGTCATCAAACCCTTCGACCCAGAAGCATTACTAGCCAGAATTCGCTCTTTATTACGACGCAATGGGGCGATCTCATCATCCACGTTAACCTGGGGAAATCTCTGTTTAGATCCAAGTGCCGGCAGAGTAACCTGTAATGAGCAGGAAATTCTCCTCACAGCCACAGAATACAAACTGCTGGAGTTGTTTTTGCAAAACCCAGACCGGATCTTTAGTCGTGCAGTTATTCTAGATCGGCTTTGGGGATTTGGGGATGCACCGACTGAAAATGCAGTTACAACTCATATTAAAGACTTGCGCAAGAAACTGAAAACAGCAGGTATAGCAGAAGAACTTCTAGAAACGGTATATGGCATGGGCTATCGGATCAAGCCTGCACCTAATCGCTCCATGTCTGTTGGGGAAAAGCATCAAGATGGCAAGAAGAAACCCAACTCCAAAGATATGACTTCTGTAAATCGGGTGCTGGAGCGATTTCGTAATTCCTTTGTTGGACAGGTTGCAGTTCTGGAGCAAGCAAAAACTGCACTCTTGGCAGGAAATTTAAATGAAGATTTACAGCAGAGTGCATTGCGTGAAGCCCATAAGCTAGCAGGTTCAATGGGGTCGTTCGGTTATCCAGAGGGTTCTCGGCTCGGACGGAAAATAGAACATTTGCTGCTTGAAGATTCCTCTCTATCTCCAGAGCAAATCTCTAATTTCTCGCAACTGGTAACAGCATTACAGCAAGAGTTAACTAAGCCTGCTGTCACTTCCACTGCTCCAAGCGTTCCGATGAAGCAAACTCATCGGCTGTTAGTAATCGATGGTGATACTCTGTTGACGGAGCAGTTGCAGGCAGAAGCCGATTCATGGGGATTCAGGATAAAGGTAGCACCAAATTTAGCAACCGCCCGATCGCTTTTTTCCTTAAAAGCTCCTGACGCTGTTTTACTGGATTTGAGTTTTCCAACAACAGAGGAAGACGGATTAATATTATTGAGCGAGATAGTAGAGCGATCGCCAAATATCCCAGTAATTGTTTTTACCGGACGAGATACCCTAGCAGATCGACTGAAAGTATCGCGTTTAGGAGCTAGACAATTTTTGCATAAACCGGCGACAACCGAGGAAATTTTTCAGGCGATCGCTCGTGTCTTACCTCAACCTCAAACTTCCGAAGCCAAAGTTTTAATTGTAGACGATGACCCTGTAATACTGGCTGGATTATCGGCGTTGTTAACTCCTTGGGGGCTGGAAGTAATCACCCTCTCCCAATCACAACAATTTTGGAAGGTACTGATTGCAACATCTCCTGATTTGGTGGTGCTAGATTTAGAAATGCCGATAGTGAACGGATTAGAGTTGTGCAAAGTCGTGCGTCAGGATGCGCAGTGGGGAGATTTACCGATTTTAGTAGTTACAGCCCATACCGAAGCAGAATTTCTTCAGCAAGCTTTTGCTGCCGGAGCCGATGATTTTATCAGTAAGCCAGTGCTAGGGCCAGAACTTGTGACACGGGTACTGAGCCGCATTCAAAGAACGCGTTGGCGCTCTCAGGCAGGGAGAAGTAAAGCATGATGAGAAATTATCAGCAATTATTAGCCTACAGTGTGGCTATTGGTTCAGCTGCGATCGCCCTGCTGCTGTCACTCTGGTTAGAACCGCTTATTTCCCGAACCATTGGTGCTTTTTTCTATATAGCTATTATTGTAAGTACTTGGTATGGTGGCTTTCGACCAGGGATCGTTACACTTGTCCTTTCTACACTGGCAATTGATTATTTATTGATGCCTCCGCGATACCAATTCTGGATCGATCAACCAGAAAAATTATTGCGGCTAAGTATCTTTTTACTGGTTGCCTTGGTGATTAACCTAATCACTAGCAATCTTCAGTGCAGCAGACGGAAGATTCAACAACTCAACCAACAATTGTCTCAAGAAAATGCCGAGCAACTGCGGGTGGCTCTTGACGATCGCAAACAAGCACAAGAAACGCTGCAACAGCAATTTGAGCAACAGCGCTTAGTGATGGAGATGACCCAGCGTATCCGGCGATCGCTAAATTTACAAGATATCTTGCAAACTACTGTCGATGAAGTGCGGCAATTTCTGGAGTGCGATCGCGTCACTATCTTCCAATTTTATCCAGGTTGGGGTGGAACGATTGTGATTGAGTCTGTTGCACCGGAATGGATGGCTCTTTTACCACTCCAAATTCATGACCCTTGCATTGGTGAAGAGAACGTCGAACCTTTTAAACAAGGCTTAGTTACTGCAAAAACTGATATTTATACTGCTGGAATTAGTCCCTGTCACGTTGCATTTTTAGAAAGTCTCCAGGTGAGGGCAAATCTGGTCGTTCCCGTTTCTTTGGGAGATGAATTGTGGGGATTACTGGCAGCTCATCAATGTAGAGCGCCTCGTGAGTGGCAATCTTCAGAAATTTCTCTGTTGCGGCAGTTAGGAGCGCAGGTAAGCATTGCTATTCAGCAAGCAGATTTGTTCAAACAGTTACAGACAGAACTAACAGAGCGCAAACAGGCAGAAATTGACCTACAACAACTGAATACCGAACTTGAGCAACGGGTGCAAGAACGCACTGTACAACTGACAGAGACTAACGATCGCCTACAAAAAACAGTAATACAGCAGCAACAAATCCAACTCACACTTTTAGAACAGTCGCAAATGCTGGAACTTCAGGCTGTAATTACCCGAAATATGGGGGAAGGCATTTGCTTAGTGAGAATTGATAATGCAATCATTGTCTATGCCAATCCGAAATTTGAGCAGATGTTTGGCTATGACTCTGGTGAACTCAACGGTCAACACGTTTCGATTGTGAACTGTGTCACCAAATCGGTAACTACTCAAAATGTAAATCAAGCCAGTCTGTCTGCCATCTTACAAAATACTGAAGCCACCTACGAAGTCCAGAATCTTAAAAAAGATGGTACGCCATTTTGGTGTAGTGTGACGGCTTCTGTATTCAGGCATCCCGACTACGGCGACGTTCTGGTTGCGGTTCACCAAGATATCACTGAGCGCAAAGGCATCGAAGAAGCTTTACGCGAGAGCCAAGAAAAGTTTCGTCAGATGGCAGAAAACATCCAAGCAATATTTTGGATCAAAGATATTCGCAATCAACAAGTTCTATATGTGAGCAATGCTTATGAAACCATCTGGCAAAGAAGTTGTGAGGACTTGTATCATAACCATTCAAATTGGTTAGATGCAATTCACCCAGAAGATCGTCAGCGCGTCGAAATTGAATTCATTGAAAAGTTCAGAACAGGGCACTATGATAACAAATATCGCATTATTCGCGCTGATGGTTCAATCCGTTGGATTCGCGATCGCGCATTTCCGATCAAAAACGAACTAGGCGAGTTAGTTCGGATTGCTGGGATTGCCGAAGATATCACTGAATTAGAACAGATTAATTTGATCAAGAGTGAGTTTATTGGCATTGTGAGTCACGAACTCCGCACTCCCTTAACTGCAATTCGCGCAGCATTGGGTTTACTACAAACTGGTATCTACGACAAAAAACCAGACAAATTCAAGCGGATGATTGAGATTGCAGCCATCGACAGCGATCGCTTAGTGCGTCTTGTTAACGATATTCTCGATTTAGAACGCTTAGAATCGGATCGAGCTGTCTTAGAAAAAACCACCTGCAATGCGGCTGATTTAATTCAACAAGCAGTGGCCGTAGTGCAAGCGATCGCCAATCAGCAAAATATTACTTTTAAGATCCACTCTACCAATGCTCAAGTTTGGGCGGCTGCTGATGCTATTGTGCAAACACTCACCAATTTGTTAGGTAATGCGATTAAATTCTCACCTGCCGATTCTACTATTACTCTCAGTGTCCAACAGCAAACAGACCGCGTACTATTCCAAATAACGGATCGAGGACGAGGTATCCCCGCAGATAAGTTAGAAGCAATCTTTGGAAGATTTCAGCAAGTAGATGCCTCTGATTCTCGCACCAAAGGCGGCACAGGCTTGGGATTGGCAATCTGTCGTAGTATTATTGATCGGCATGGTGGGCAAATCTGGGCTGAAAGTACTCTTGGTGTTGGCAGCACGTTTTTCTTCACTCTACCATTGCCGGGAAATTAGGCAGAGGGGCAGAGGGGCAGGGGAGCAGGGGAGCAGGGGAGAATAACCAATGACAAATGACAAATGACAAATGACTAAAAAATTGTTAATTGTGGATGATGAAGAACGAATCCGCGAATTAGTACAAGCTTGTTTAGAAGACTTGGGAGGATGGGACACCCTGACTGCTGGATCGGGGTCAGAAGGACTAAAAATCGCCCAGACAGAACCTATTGACGCAATTCTACTTGATGTCTCTATGCCTGACATGGATGGCTTTGCAGTCTACGAAAAACTTCAGGCAAATTCCGCAACCCAAGGGATTCCAGTGATTCTGTTAACAGCGAAAGTCCAAGGGAGCGATCGCGCCCGTTTCGCCCAGATGGGAATTGCGGGGATTATCACCAAACCTTTTGAACCCACCTCTATCTGCAACGAAGTTAGTGAGATTCTGGGGTGGAACGATTAATAGTTAATTTTTGTAAAAAAATCTATATCTTTATTAGTTTTTTATTTTTGTAATTTATCTTTCTTGATTACAGATAAAAGATTTTTATCTGTAACTAAGAAAGGTATATGAAATAAAATGAACATGCTAGAGGAGGTAAATATAATCGGCAAAACGATATTGCTCATTGATGATGAACTACATGTCCGTGAGATAGTAAAATTTTGCCTCCAAGATTTAGCTGGTTGGAATGTGGTGACAGCAGATTCTCCATTAGAAGGATTGCATAATGCAGTACATCATACTCCTGATGCGATTGTATTAGATATCTCAATCCGCGATCTGGCTAGTTTTGAGTTTATGAATAAACTAAGAAATCATCCAGAAACTCAAGCTATTCCTGTAGTGTTGCTCAGTGCGAAAGCGCGATGGTTGGATTCGCAAATTTTGCGACAGTATCAAGTTGCAGGTGTAATTCTCAAACCCTTTAATCCAGTTACCCTCCCGGCTCAGGTTGCTCAATTGCTGGGTTGGGATTTTACTTGATTAAAAGATTAAACAAGAATGGGTAAAACATCCAATATATAACAGGATTTGCAATTACTTGGAGTACAAAAAATTCCTAGAGACGCATAACTACTAGCTGTGCGTCCCTAGCGTGTATCTCATGCAAATGAAAATTCCTATAAATTGCAGTCCGAATATCAAGGTTTAGCCTTTAGTTATTACCAATAATAGCAATCCTAAATCATTAGTAAGAAAGAAAATCGCTGAAACACTTATAGATACTTACTTTTTCACTATACATTTTCTCACGTTTCAATTCGGATTACTATATCAAGTTTAAGCTTAAATTTAACTTAACGTTTTAGGTAATTTGGAATAAAATTAAATACTAGAGGTGAATTTTACATTCACCTAAGTGCATATACATAGATTATTACTATGCTCTTCAATCGTCTATCGGGTTCTGAAATTGATTTAAAGCAAATCCTCGATCGAATTAGGATGCTGGCCGATCAAATTCATCAGTCACTTGAAGTGAGTGAAATTCTCAAGATTATTGTCAGCGAAGTTAGAACAACATTAGAAAGCGATCGCGCCATTATCTATCGCTTTTTTTCCGATGGAGATGGAGTTATCGCAGAAGAGTCTGTAAGTAATGGATGGAAACCGATTCTAGGGCAATTAATTTACGATCCTTGCTTCAATGCGACATGGGTAGAGCGATATCAAGATGGAAGCGTTAGTGTCATTGAAGACATTCATACTATAAACCTTGACCCTTGTTACAAAAAACTATTAACGGACTTGCAGATTCGAGCTAATTTAGTAGTACCAATTTTAGTAAACAATCAAGAACTTGATGGAGTTTCTAGTACATATCCTCATTTATGGGGCTTAGTAATTGCTCACCAGTGCAGTGGCTCGCGTCAATGGAGTTCTTTAGAAATTGAGTATTTCCAACTGATAGCCGCAGAGCTAGGAATCGCTCTTGGGGAAGCAGAACGCCATCAGCAAAGGGCTACATCCTGCCAAAAACTAACGCTGCAACTCAATCAAAACCTGAAAAATTTGACAGTTCAGCCAAAGTTGAAGTCAATTAAAAGAACTCTGTATCAGAATTTTAGAGGTTCCATTATCACAAGAACAGCATTGCCAAAGAATATATCAGTTGCAGACTTGATTGCATTTGACCGATTACAAACTCCAGTTTGGATTTATGATATTCAAAACTTGCAGATGTGGTGGGCGAATCAATCCGCTCTGCATATTTGGAATGCTGAAAGTCGAGAAGAATTGCTCAATCGCAACTTCAGTGATGTTTCTGAGTCTACTCACACTCGAATGCAAAGTTATTTGCAAGAATTTCAGCAAGGGAAAACCATTACTGAAAACTGGACATTTTACCCAGAAGGAAAACCTATTTCTCTGCGCTGCATCTTTTCTGGAATTCAAATTGAAGAAGGGCGAATGGCGATGCTGGTTGAAGGATCGACAGAAATTATCAATCAGATCGATCGAGAAACACTCAGATCGATTGAAGCCCTACGTCACACCACAGTAATGATCTCGCTTTACACAATGGATGGTGTACCTTTGATGCAAAACCCGGCAGCCCTGCGCTGTTATCGGGATACCCTGTACCCTAACTCGTCAGCTGAGAATATTTTCCTGAGTCACTTTGTTGATAAGAGTGTTGGACAACAAGCTATGAAAGCGATTAATTTCGGTGAGGCGTTCAGCATAGAGGCTCAGGTGTTTACTACTGAGGGAATTCAATGGCATGGGATCGATATACGATGCACCCGCGATCCGGTAACGGGTAACTCCATCATCCTCGTCAACGAAAAGAATATTACCAAGCAACAAGCTGCACTACAAGAACACCAGCGTACAGAATCAGAATTGCGCTGGCGGGAAGCTTTGCTGCGTTCTATGACTGAAACTTCTTTGCTGGGATTTTTTGTTGTTGACAATCGTACCGATGAAATCCTTTATTTCAATCACCACTTCTGTAAAATTTGGGGCATCGAACATCTACAAGACCAAATGCGTTTGGGTGCTTTAAAAAATAATGACATAATTCCTGATTGTATATCTTCAATTGTCGATGTATCGGCATTTGTCGAATCCTATAAACCGTTGCAGTCTGAAGAAAATCGTTGCACGATTGAGGATGAAATTTTATTTGTCGATGGGCGAACGATTCGCCGCTTTTCCAGTCAAATTCGGGATATTCAGGATCGATACTTTGGGCGGTTATACATTTTTGAAGACATCACCCCTCGTAAACAAATCGAAGCCGCACTCAAAACTAGTGAAGAAAGATGGCAGTATGCCTTGGAAGGAAATGGCGACGGAGTTTGGGATTTGAATGCTGAAACTAACGAAGTCTTTTTTTCCCGACGATGGAAAGAAATGTTAGGGTTTGCAGAGCATGAAATTGGAAATACCCTCAGTGAATGGGAACAGCGGGTTCACTCCGATGATAAAGCGAGGGTTTACGAGGAGATTAGCAAGCATTTGTCTGGTGAAACCCAACAATATGTCAGTGAATATCGGATTAAGTGCAAGGATGGAACCTACAAGTGGATTTTAGATCGGGGTCAAGTTTCGAGTCGCGCCAAGAATGGTTTTCCCCTACGGATGCTAGGAACTCATACTGATATTACTGAACGCAAGCGTATGGAAGAAGCGTTGCGAGAAAGCGAACAACGCTATCGTTCGGTAATTACAGCGATGGCAGAAGGTATTGTCCTACAGCAATCCGATGGACGCATTACCACCTGTAATGACAGTGCCGAAAGAATTTTAGGGTTAACAGCCGATCAAATGATGGGACGAACTTCCATCGCTTTGCTATGGCGAGCTATTCATGAAGATGGTACTTCTTTTCCAGGCGAAACTCACCCCGCCATTGTCACCTTACGCACTGGAAAACCTCAATTTAATGTGATTATGGGAGTTCATAAACCTGATGACAGCTTGACTTGGATTTCAATCAATTCTCAGCCACTGTTTGAATCCGATGAATCAAAACCATCTGCGGTGGTGACATCATTTACAGATATCACAGACCGCAAACAGGCACAAATTGCCTTGCAACAGCAAACAGAACGGGAACGCATGGTTTATGCGATCGCTCAACATATCCGTAAATCTTTAGACTTGGATGAAATCTTAAACACAACTGTTGCTGAAGTTCGACATTTTCTGCAAACCGATCGCGTCATCATCTATCGTTTTAACCGTGATTGGAGTGGTGTGATTGTCACGGAGTCTATAGCAGCAGGTTGGCAATCGATTTTGAATATGGAAATTACAGACAGCTATTTTGTTAAAATACAGGGACAGTCTTATCAAGAAAGTACGCTCAGAGTTACTCCAGACATCTACACCGCCGGATTTGCCCCTTGTCATGTAGAGTTATTGGAGCAGTTGCAAGTCAGAGCCAAACTAGTTGTACCAATTTTACAAGGCGATCGCCTTTGGGGTCTTTTGATTGCTCATCATTGCAACGCCCCGCGTCAGTGGCAACCTTGGGCAAGCGAACTGCTTCAGCAATTGGCAACACAGGTAGCGATCGCTATTCAGCAATCAGAACTTTATCAACAATTGCAGCGTGCCAACCAGCAGCTTGAAAATATGGTAATGGTGGATGAATTAACTCAAATCGCCAATCGCCGATGTTTTGATATTAAGCTTAATTCTGTCTGGCAATATCTTTTACGAGAACAAGGTTTTGTCTCACTACTTTTATGCGACATTGATTATTTTAAACAATATAACGATACTTATGGTCATGCGACCGGAGATGATTGTTTGCGCTTTATTGCCCAAGCTTTCAAACAAAGTGTCAAACGTTCTAGAGATTTAGCTGCTCGGTATGGCGGAGAAGAGTTTGTTGTCATCTTGCCTAACACTTCTAGTGATGGGGCTTTTCACGTTGCCCAAGAAATTCATAAAGCTATAGAACAGCTAAATATTCCCCACGCGGCATCGCCTGTGAGGCACCACGTCACCTTGAGTATCGGAATTGCCACAGTGATTCCGACATCTAATATGGTTCCTTTGGATTTGATTCAGGCAGCGGATCAAGCCCTTTATCAAGCCAAAGCAAACGGGCGTAATCGTTCTTGTATAAATAGACTGTCTTAGAGAGTGAGCGATACCTGCGGTTCTTGCTACCCGACGTTAATCAAGTAATTGTTAATATTTTCTAAAGTTTTTTAACTACTGTCATTTCTTTATTAGTTCTTTATTTTCTGTTTATAAATTAAAGCTGTTGGTAGTTAAGCCAAGAGCAAACTACTTATTTGTGTTTAACTTTTTTAATAAAACAACAATACTATGACAAACTGCCCTTGCTGTTCCAACCAAATGCTTCGTCACATTCGTTTACAAGAAACCTACTGGTTCTGTCGCCACTGCTGGCAAGAGATGCCTAACCTGAGTTTAGATAAAAGTACTTTAAATTTGACTAGAAAAAACACATTATTAGCCAGAGAACCAATTTCAGTCAACCACAAACTTTTGAAAATGAACGTCAGAACAGAGCTTTGTGCCTGAGTGAATCAGGAAACAAACACCAAACGAGCTACGCTTACGCTTTTAGAGGTTGTTTGAAAAGTCTAATTTATTACTAACTGGCAATTGGAAATCTCGGCTACACAGGCAAAACCCTTTTTTTGTATTAGTCTACGGAAGTGGAAGAGAGTTTGTGTATTACCGAGTCCTATTCGCCCAAGACTTTTCAAACATCCTCTTAAATAGCTAAGAGTATCGTCTGAATACTGACTAATAGGTGAAAAGATAATATCTCTATATCTTCAAAAGATTTCAACTGAGTTAAGTACACAATCTAAATCTCGAAGCCAGGTATGAAGACTTTTAAAAAACTGACGAATTTATTTATTGATTATTATAATTTATAAAAAGAGTTATAAAGCCACTTTAATGATTATCTTTTATCGCTAACGCAGACTGGATTATAACCCAATACAATTGTGGGTTGGGTTAAGCAAAGCGCAACCCAACAAAGCCCAGGAAATATTTGGTTTTGTTCCTCAAACGCCACTTGCTTTAAGTCGATAAACTGCAAAGGCGAAGTAGCTCCCCAACTTATACAGTTTAAGATTTTTGGCGCTAACTGAACTGTATTGAATTTGAATCACTCTAAACCATGCGAATATTAAATAACTCTTAAACCGTGTAATCAGGTACTCTTGCATCTTACTTAAGCCTGATATCTTCTTGGGAACAGCTTTGTTGTTGTCAGGTAGATTGATGAGTCGAATTAATGGATTTGTCGGGCGACGTAATTTTTTGAAATTCGCCAGTGCCGTAGGTATTGCAGCTACTACTTTTGGTGATAGCTTTTGGAATACAGAGCAAACTGCTGTTGCTGATATTCACCCAGTTAACCCTAATTCAATCAGTCCGAATGAAGCCATCAAACGCTTGCTTGATGGTAATCAAAGATTTATCCATCAAAAACGTCAATATCCCGATCAATCACTAGAACACCTACGATTAGTTGCTAAAGCTCAGTATCCCTTTGCCGCCATATTGGGCTGTGCAGATTCTAGAGTACCTGCGGAAATTGTCTTCGATCGAGGACTTGGAGATTTATTTGTCGTGCGAGTTGCTGGTAATGTTGTCAGTGACACGGTTATAGGTAGTCTGGAATATTCTACAGCAGTATTAGGCTCGCAGTTGATTATGGTTTTGGGTCATAGGAGATGTGGTGCAGTAGCAGAAGCAATCAAAAACGAACCACTTCCTGGCAGAATTGGTTTGATTATTGAGGGCATCAAACCATCTGTAGAAAGGATAAAGTTCCGAACTGGTGATAATATGCAAGATGCAGTTATAGCCAACATTCAGTATCAGACTGAAAAATTGCAGGAAAGCTCAACTATTTTAGCTAAATTGCTCAGTGAAGGTAAACTAAAAATTGTTGGTGCTTGTTACGATATTGACACTGGTAAAGTCAACATTATTACTTGAATATCTCACACTTTTTAGGCATATAATCTTAGTTTAATAATGTTGCAAAAGATTATTTTTTATAAAATATTTTGTGTTTTGGTATACCATTACCATTATTTTTGATGGTAAGGGTAGTATAAATATTGTTGAGAATGTATTCTAAAAAATAATCCCAGCAGAGACTATATAACAAGGCCGCCTGCCAGGAAGGTATAGTATATTTTGGCCATGTTTGATTGGGTTAGCGCTTATTTGTAAAAAATAATTGCGTATCCTTTAGATACAATAACTAAATACTTTGGAAAACACAGTTAAGAAAAGTTACTAAATAGGTTAATTTCTAATTAAAACCAACAATTTCCCGAATGGGGAGAAGGGGGAGAAAAAATTACCTCTTTCACCTCTGCTCCTTGCCCCTCTGCCTCTTTCCAATCCCCAATGCCCCATAATATAAGAAAGCGCTTCACACTTCTTAAATAATCAGCTTTATTAAAACAATGGCGAGAGACTTGCGGGGATTCATTAAAATTTTGGAAGAAAGAGGACAATTACGGCGAATTTCTGCTTTAGTTGACCCAGACTTGGAAATTGCTGAGATTTCCAACCGGATGCTGCAAAAAGGTGGCCCAGGCTTGTTGTTTGAAAACGTCAAAGGCGCTTCCTTCCCGGTGGCGGTGAATTTGATGGGAACAGTGGAAAGGATTTGCTGGGCGATGAATATGCAGCATCCAGAGGAGTTGGAAACTCTGGGGAAAAAACTAAGTATGCTGCAACAGCCAAAACCGCCAAAGAAGATTTCTCAGGCGATAGATTTTGGGAAAGTGCTGTTTGATGTGGTGAAGGCGAAACCAGGACGAGACTTTTTCCCCGCTTGTCAGCAAGTTGTGCTTCAAGGTAATGATTTAGATTTAAATAAGTTGCCTTTGATACGTCCTTATATTGGTGATGCTGGCAAGATTATCACGCTGGGATTAGTAATTACCAAGGATTGTGAGACTGGTACTCCAAATGTAGGTGTGTATCGCTTGCAACTGCAATCTAAAAATACGATGACGGTTCACTGGTTATCGGTGCGGGGTGGGGCGAGGCATTTGCGAAAAGCGGCCGAACGTGGGAAAAAATTAGAAGTTGCGATCGCACTTGGTGTAGATCCTCTAATTATTATGGCAGCAGCTACACCCATCCCTGTAGATTTATCAGAATGGCTGTTTGCAGGACTTTATGGCGGTTCTGGTGTGCAGTTAGCAAAATGTAAAACTGTAGATTTAGAAGTTCCCGCAGATTCCGAATTTGTCTTAGAAGGAACGATTACACCAGGGGAAGTTTTACCAGATGGGCCTTTTGGCGACCACATGGGTTATTACGGCGGCGTGGAAGATTCGCCGTTGGTACGCTTTGAGTGTATGACGCACCGGAAAAATCCGATTTACTTAACAACATTTAGCGGTCGTCCACCCAAAGAAGAAGCGATGATGGCGATCGCACTAAATCGCATTTATACGCCCATACTGCGGCAACAAGTATCAGAAATTGTCGATTTCTTCCTCCCAATGGAAGCTTTGAGTTACAAAGCGGCGATTATTTCCATAGATAAAGCATATCCGGGACAAGCGCGACGGGCGGCTTTAGCGTTTTGGAGTGCCTTACCACAATTTACCTACACCAAATTTGTAATTGTTGTGGATAAAGATATAAATATTCGCGATCCGCGTCAAGTTGTCTGGGCGATTAGTTCTAAAGTTGACCCAGTGCGCGATGTCTTTATTTTGCCGAATACACCTTTTGATACGTTAGATTTTGCTAGTGAGAAGATTGGCTTAGGCGGACGCATGGGAATTGATGCGACTACAAAGATTCCGCCGGAAACAAATCATGAATGGGGTTCGCCTTTAGAATCCGACCCCGATGTGGCGGCGATGGTAGAGAGACGATGGGCGGAATATGGTTTGGCAGAGTTGCAGTTAGGAGAAGTAGACCCAAATTTGTTTGGCTATGATATGAAGTAACCTGTTATAGATCAATACAGTTTAGATAGAGCAACAAAACCCTAATGTAGAGACGCGATTTATCGCGTCTTGAAGTTTATGTAGATTCGGAGATATCAATAAGACTCCAGCCTTAGGTACTGATGCCAGAAACTTGAAGAAATTATGACAAAAAAAGTGAAAAATCCAGCATCAAAGTTAGCGATCGGATTGGCATTCAGTTGTGTTAGTGTGATACTCAATACTGGTATAGCTAGTGAAATAAGTTTAGCGAAATCAAGTAATTCTCAAAAGTGCGATATTTTTGCCTACGTCACCGATACAGATTCGCAAGGGTTAAATGTGCGGAGTGGTGCAAGTACAAATAACGTAATTATAGGACAAATACCCATTAACGAAACAGTTCATGTTATTGGTGCTGCTGGAAATTGGGTGCAGATTACTAATGCTAACAATGGTTTTCAAGGAACTGGATGGGTATTCGTGCCAAAGTTAGGCTTAACAACGCGAGGCTACGGTACTAACGGCGTGGATTTCTATGCTAGTAGCAGTCAAAAAAGCCAAAAACTGAGAAGAATTCCTGCTAATACGGCTGTCAAATTGTTGGGCTGTCAGGGAGATTGGGCGCAGGTAGAATATCAAGGTGTTAAGGGTTGGTTGACAAGGGAAGATCAATGTGGTGCAGCCCTTACTAGTTGTTCTTAGAATCCCACCCTAACCCCCAAGTAAGGAGCAGGGTATTTCATACGAAAAAATAAAAATTGCGATCGCAATATTACCTTAGTTTTTCCTTAACGCTTGATACATATTGCTAGAAAATTAAAGAGTAATTTTTGACATGGTTATTCTCAGAGTTCTGAGAATAACCATGTTACAAAATCACGAAGAATGCCTTGCTCTACTTGAGCAAATTCGCTGGAACGGGAAGCCAAAGTGCCCATATTGTGAATCAACCAACGCTACTCCATACAAGAATGAGCGTAGATATCACTGTAATGAATGCTTTACTTCATACAGTGTTACAGTCGGTACACTTTTTCACAAGACTCATGTAGAATTACAAAAATGGTTTGTTGCGATTCACCTTGTGCTAAATTCTTCAGGGGGTATTAGTGTGCGTCAGCTTGCCAAAGAGATTGGGGTTAATAAGAATACGGCTTGCTACATGATAGAGCGTATTCATAAAGCGGTGATGGAAGAAAAGCAACTACTGGAAATGCTTGTAGCAATTATTGAGTGATAGAAAAGATTGAGGAAGACCCAATGGATAGCCGCCCATTAAAAAAACAAAATATACGTGCTTTTTGTTTTGCGATGAACGTTTTGCCCAAAGTAGTAGTACTTTTTGTCTCTCTACCAATTCTTAATCAGCCTCTTTATGCTCAGATTCCACAGTCACAAACTCCTATCATAAGTCAAACCCCAGCGCAACTTGATAATCGAATCATCAATTTGGAGAACAAGATAGGAGAAATACGTAAGGAACTTCTAGAAAACATAAAATGGATTATAGGTTTTATTTTGACTTTGTTTACAGTTCTCTATGGATATACATTATTTAAAACATTTGTTTTAGACAAGGAAGCAAAAAATGATTTGAAACAAGAACTCACAGATGAACTTAAAAAAATACTTCGTGACGACATTGTTCAAGAGATTCTTACGGAAATGACACGAGATATGAAACATAATATATATGAGATACAGAAGCGTATCAATTATCTAGAATATGAAATTGTCGATTTATCTGTTGAACAAATACATAATTCGTCTGAAGAAAAGATTTACAAATATTTAATTTTAATTAGGCAGTACATTACTGCTATTCAAATACTGTATGATATGAATAAGCAAAATAAGCAATTGGGACTTGAAGAAATAGAAATTGAAGGCAGTCAATATCTTTTCCTTCAGCGTTTTCGAGATATCGAAAATATTCTTAAAAAAATCTTAGCTAACAATAATGAACAACATATAAATGAATTCAAGGTAATTCTGAATAAGGGTATTTTGGTTGAAGAAATTGAAAGTTTATTAGATAAACTTACTGACCACACAGAAGAAGTTAATAAAGTAAAGGAGATGTTGCAATCTCTGAAGAACAAATCTAATATCTATTCAAGAATAAATACTGCTAGAAATTAATTCCAGTTAATTTTGAGCTAATTTATGAATAAATTGCTTTATGGTATTCATAAGCAGTACTGAAAAGTCAACAATTTAAATTTAAAAACTGACATGATAAATTGGATAAAAACAATAGTTTTTGTTTTAATCATATTGGCATTGGTTACAGTTTTTGTGTACTTACTTCATAAAGTTAAAAAGGTATTACATAAAAAAATTGAAATTTTTAAAAATAAGATTATTGAAGATGTCACAAATAAAGCCAAAGAAAATTTGCGGCAAGAGTTCCAAATTTTGAAAGGAACTCTACAAGAAAAAAACACTTGGAAGAATTTTTTAGCTAAATATACATATAGACAAGAAGGAGAACTTTTAGAGTACTGGAGACAACTCGAAACAGAAAAGAGGGAAGCTCAAAAAAATAATGATGAACAAAAACTTACAAGAATTCATAATACACAGCAGGAAGTAGAAGAATCTTTACAAGACTTGAGAAGACTAATGCCAAAAGACTATGATGAATATCTGGTGGAAAGAATGAAGAGAGGATCTGATATAATCAATAATAGCGTGGAAGAAATCGTGAAACGGACACCCATTGAACCAATAGAATAGAAAAATTGATCGGTATAACTAATTATAACTATAGAGAATTTACATTGTCTATAATATATTCAAATGCTTTTATTAAATATTGAAAATAAACTTTTTGAGGAATGTCTTTTTCTTTTTTTAGCTTTTCATCCAATAATTGTTGAAAGATGTTGGTGTAATTTTGAATATATTGGCTTTTACTTCTAATATTTATAATATTTGAATTACAAAGAGAATAAATCCCCCATTGATCTAGCAGGTCAGTATTACCAAAAATGATACAATACTCAATGACTTTTTCGTAATGCTTAATGTCTTCTATGCGCTTCTTATCGTTATCAGTATTTTCAGTATTTATTGAAATCCAAGAGAGAGGTAGAGGAAATTTATCTAATAGCTTTGCTTGTACAAAATTAATGTGATTTTCTCTTTCTTTTAATAAGAAATTTAAGCCCTCTGTGATAATTTCTACTAATTTGGGATCTTCTGATTCTTTTTTCTTTTTTTCCACAAGACGCTGGTATTCATCAATAGAAGAAGCCATTTGTAAGGATTTTTTAATCTCTTTTAATTGGAGCTTTAGATTTTCACGAAATTGGTTTGGTGTTATTGACATAATTTAAAGGTGATAGATAAATATTTTTCCAAGAAGAATATATTCTAGAACATCAGTTCAGTATTAGAAGTCGATGTTGATAAACCTAGTTTCTGTACTTAATAAAATCAAAATTTTCCTGATTCACACCTAAGAAATCTGGTTTATCAAATTACTGAATTTGTGTTCTAGTGGAGAGTAATATTCTTTATTCATAGAAAGTCACTACCGCTAACTAGCAACACTATTAAGAATGATATTCTTTGTTCATAGAAAGTCACTACCGCTAACTAGGACACAATGATGTTATTGATTCAACTACATTCAAAAGCCAAAGTTAGAAATGTATAAAGCACCTGTACTACTATGCGATCGCACCTTAACCATCAAATTCAACTTACAGCCACCGTTGCAATAGGTCTATAGCCGCCCCACATGGAAACCAAATCAATTTAGCGATGAACTATGGGGTTGCGAAGTCAAATTCAAGTTTCCCATTGTTAAATTACTTGAATATAGCCAACAATGGACAGAATTAGAAGCAAGTTCTAACCCATTTGCTACAGTAGTGATGGTTCATTTGAAGGCAAAGGAAACACGCCAAGATGACCAAAGCCGCAAACGCTGGAAGCTTGATTTAACGAAACGACTCTACGAAAAAGGTTATCAGCGCGAAGATATTATCAACCTGTTTCGGTTTATCGATTGGGTGATGAGATTACCTGAAGAATTAGAGAACAGTTTTTGGCAAGAAGTAACTCTATATGAGGAGGAGAAGAAAATGCCGTATATTACCAGCGTAGAAAGAAGGGGTATTGAACAAGGAAAAAGAGAAGGACTCCTTGAAGGTATTGAAATGGGTTTGGAACTAAAATTTGGCAGTGAAGGGTTAACAATATTACCAGAGATTGTCCAAATACAGAACGTAGAGATATTAAGTGCTATTCTCACCAGTATCAAAACTGTGAATAATCTAGAAGAACTCCGGCAAATCTATCAATAATTCACCACTTATACTCGACTCTAAAAAGCAGCGATGTTTGAGAGAGGGTACTATATCTTAATACACTCGCTTTAACCCCATCTCATCCTCTGCTAATTTTAATATATTAAGTTAAATTAAGAATTATTTCAAAATAGTAAACAATTTTTGGGAATATCACCCAAGCTAATTAAAAGGTTTACGCCGAATGGATATTTTAATAGAATAATCTCATCAAAAGATTCGCAGAAATATAAATGGACTGGATTACACTACTGCGATCGCTACAGTCTGATTTTATTAAAAGGTTAGCATCTGGTTGTCTGCTTCATTGTGAAACAGAAGGTCAATATAGTGAATTAACTATAATTTCTGGAGAGAGGTTAAAGGCACTACGGGAATTTTGCTGGCAGATGGCTGAGAAATATAAGCGTGTTTTACCAGTGCGTGATGTTTTTCTTAGCTATCTCAAAGGGAAGTTAGGTGAGGAAGTTGTCAAAGAACGTTTAGCTGATTTTATTACCGAAGTCGATTATGAAAAGCGATTTGGCGGCGATGGTAATATAGATTTTACCTTGACTTCTGACCCATCTATTGGTATTGAGGTTAAATCTCGTCATGGTCGCATTGACAGAGTTAGATGGTCAATTAGTTCTGAAGAAGTTGAAAAAAATGCAGTTGTAGTTTGCATTTTAATTCAAGAAGATGTGAGTGAAGCACAATCTGAGTATCACCTTTTTTTGGCTGGCTTTCTCCCAACCAGGATGATTAAGTTGAAGACTGGTAAAATTTCTTTTGGGATAGAACAATTACTATATGGTGGTGGTTTATGGTGCTATCTAGAACAGTTACAATCTTCTATAAATAATTCTTCTCGGCAACAACCACCTATTTATAAATATCTTCCGAAACAGGAGATTTCATTTAAGCCAACTATTAATCAGGTGTTCAAATCTCCTTTTAAACCTGAATATAGTGATGAAGATTTAAATCTACTTTATACAAAAAGGGGTGATGAGTATTTCGAGAAAGGAGAATATACAAATGCTATTATTAATTACACTAAAGCGTTAGAAGTTACTAATAATGATATTAACTTATATTATAAACGAGGTTTAGCACACTATCAAACAGGAGATTATGAAGCTGCGATCGCAGATTATTCTCAGGCAATCCAGATAAATATTCATGATGCTAAATCTTACAATAAACGAGGTTTAGCTCTCTATCAATTGGGCCGATTAGAGGAAGCCATTAATGATTATACTCAAGCTATTAGAATAAATCCTAATGTTGCCGTAACCTATAAAAATCGGGCTGAAGCTCGTTCTCATGTTGGAGATAACCAAGGAGCAATTGAGGATTATACCCAGGCTATTAAAATTAATCCTCATTATGCTGATGCTTATAAAAACCGTGGCATTACTCGTTATTTATTAGGCTCTCAACCAGGATTTCCTCAAGCAATCAAGATTAATCCTCAAGATGCCATAGCTTATAAAAAACGTGGTAATGCTCGTTCAGATTTAGGAGATTTTGAGGGCGCAATTGAAGATTATACTCAGGCAATCCAGATTAATCCTAATTATGCCGATGCTTACTACAACCGTGGTAATGCTCGTTCAGATTTAGGAGATTTTGAGGGCGCAATTGAAGATTATACTCAGGCAATCCAGATTAATCCTAGTTATGCTGATGCTTATTATAATCGTGGGAATATTCGTTTAGAAATTGCAGATAAACAGGGAGCAATTGAAGATTTTCAAAAAGCGGCAGATATCTATCGTCAAGAAGGTAAACTAGAAGCACTCAAAGATACACGAGAAATAATATTAGATTTAGAAATAGAAGAATCAGTAGATATTTTAAACTTTTAGATAAATACTATATTAAGTAGCCTCCAAAGTTTGTTTAGCATCTGGGTAATTTTAGTTGATTTAGTTAATACTATTGCTGATGACTTGTATCTACCATTTGACCTGAATCGGCAATGCCCGAATTGGGATTATCGAGTTTTTCAAATGAGCGAACCTACCGTTTATTTTTTTTGATAGCCACTAAAGCAGTTATACTTAGTATACCTAAAATTAGAGAAGACTCAGGGATAGGTGTTATAGAAAAAGAAGTGAGAGGATAACCTGTGTAATAACCTTGCTCCCCTATTTCTAAGTAGTCATAAGTGTAAAACACATTATATGACGCTCCTCCTACGGTGTAAGCAAATCCAAATTCATCTAATGCCGGGGTTTCAGCGAATAAGAGATTGTCATTGTCAAGAAATAATCCTGGAGATAATAAAGACTCTATTGAGTTGCCATTTCTTGTGCCAGTAATATCTATAATTTCATAACTATTTGTGGCTGAATCGTAGGGGTTAGTTGTTAATTTTCCTGCGACTGTAACAATGTCATTTGGATCGAGTACACTCGTACCAGAGTAGGAAAAATTAAAAATGGCGGCTGAGACAGGAGCCATCATAGTTGTTAAAAGGCAGACGGTACCAGTGATAGTAACTGCGAGCTTTTTATCAAAATTCATTCCATTTTCTCTTTTATTTCAAAACACTATTAACAAGGATTTTTATCACTACTTATTTGTGTAACTAATAGCTGTTAGTAAAGGCTACGGCAGCACGTCAAAGGGTAGCATCATGTCGTTATCTTCGTGATTAAGCATGTGGCAGTGCCACACGAAGCGTCCAGTGAATGAATTGCCAAAAGGTAAATTCGCTGTGGCTTTAGCACCGAAGGGAACTATCAGACGAACAACCTCAAACGGGTTGACTACCACAGTATCCTTCCAGCCGGCTTCGTTCGCTGCTGGTGGTTTTGCTAAACCTTTTAAATAGGGAGTAGGGTCGAGTGGTGGATAATCATAAGGCACTGTATCCCCACCAGGTGCATGGTGCATAAGTACTTTACGCGGCCCAGTAGCCCTGTATGCTGCCGAATAGGCAGTATCATTAATTGATTGGCGGTTGAGGATTTGAAATGGCACTAGATGTAGGTGCATTGTATGAGCGAATGGCTGTAGATTGATGAAGTTCCACTGCTCTACTGTGTCTACTTGTGGTTGCTCCCTCAATTCTGGGTGGTTGGCTGCTTCATGCCAGTAAACCGCGTTGAGCATCATCGCTAACACCTGAAAGTTGGAGTTCAAAATATCTGTTAGAACTAGGTTGCGCTGTCTTACTGGTTTGGTAGCAATCTTCGTTATCAATGGATTGTTTACTCGCAGCCGTGTGGGAATAGCTTTAGAAACAGCAGCACCCCGATTCACCGTAAACTGCATGATTTCTGGCATTCTAAAGTAACCCTGGTCAATAACCGTAGCCAAACCTTTGGGATACGGTGCCGCAGCGTCATTTTGCAATACAATCTTATCTCCTGGCAGACTTGTAGAAAAATCGATTAGCACATCAGCTCGTTCACCAGGCCCTAGCAGTAACTTAGACAAATATACTGGAGCGTTTAAGAATCCTCCGTCACAGCCAATTTGAATTAGTTGCTGATTTGAGGACAGCTTAAGTCTGAAGAATCGGGAGTTTGAAGCGTTGACGATACGGAAGCGGTATAAAGTTCGGTCAACATTGAGGTTTGGCCAAGCCTTGCCATTGACGACAGCAACATCACCGTAAAACTCATGATCCCATTTTGCTGGAAAGGACATCGAACCATCAGAGTTGAAGGAATGATCTTGTAGTATCAAGGGCACTTCATAGGGCGCTCCAGCAGGGATACCAAGAGGGCCATTGCCATCTATAGGATCGTCCTCATCCCGAATCAGATACATCCCAGCCAGACCGGCTTGGAGGTTCAATGCAGTCATGCCAAGGGAATGGTCATGATACCAGAATGTCCCGGCTTCTTGATTGTTGTTGTAGTTGTACACATTGCTCTGTCCAGGTAGGTACGTGTCTTCTGGATAACCATCGCTGTCAGGCTCGGTATTGCTGCCATGTAAGTGTATGACTGTTCGTGGGTTAGTGATGTCGGACGCATTGACACCATGTAAGCTTGTATCAACTGACCTAGCTAATGGATGAGTACCGAGTTTGTTGAATGCCCGAATCCTAACGGGCGTTCCCCTTGTTACCTCGAAAGTGGGGCCAAGATAAGACAATCCGCCGTAACCCCAGGTGGTAAAAGACCCTAAGCTACTGTGGAACGAGTGTTTACCTGGTGCAATATCTAAGGTACTAGGTGGTGAAATCGGGTATGAAATGGGCAGAGACTCGGTAAATTTTGAGAGTCGAGGCGAGGCTGCATAGGTTCTCTTGGCTTTGAGTACTTCAGGAAGCAGAACTCCTACTCCTAAACCTGCACTCATCGTTAAAAATTGCTTTCTGGTTAACATTTTTGGTTGTGTTGTAAAAATTAGCGTTGAGTCTATAAGGTCTTGGACTTATGCAAGAACTCTCTGAAACTTTGATAGGCTTATGATGCTATAGGTTGATTAGCGATCGCACTTTGTTTACTAACAAAATATGGTTGTTTTTGTTCGACATCCCTAGCTGCTAAGAGTGTACTCAGGGTGTTAATCATCTGAGTACTTTCCTCTACAGCCGAGTTCATTTCTTCTCCCAAAATGCTATGAGTTTTTTTGAACTCCCGAATCAGGTTATCTCGATCGTTTTGAATAACTAATTGCGCCAACCGATTATAAGTGGCTGCTAGTCGTTTAATGGCTTCACGACGCTCTGGTGTAGCAAGCATAATATCTACTATCAGAGGTGCAGACTGAGCAAACAAGCGGCCAACTATGTCAATTTCTAGACGGAAAATTGGACTAGAAAAATCTAAGCTTCGACGGATGTCAATCTCTTCTTCTGCTAGAAAAACACCCAGGCTCAAGGTTTTAAAGTTACGGATTGCTTGAACAGCAATCATCATTTGGTCGTGTTCTTCTGGTGTAGATACAATCAGTTTGCCACCATCATTTTGAATCAAATCCAGAAGCCATTGGAAGGCATCGTCTCCACGACCAGAACAGACTACAACTTTTTGAGACAAGAATGATTTGATACCTGGGCCAAACATGGGATGCAAGCTCATTACAGGCCCACTATGCTCCTCAAGCATAGTCTGTAATATTGGAGTTTTAATACTAGCAATGTCAGCTAAAGCAGTAGTTGGAGAAAGGTATTTACTAAGTTTAGAAATAACCTCTGTTGTATGTTCAATCGGAACGCAGACTAAAACTAAATCTGCTTTTTCTAGCAGCGATTCTGCTTCTTCCCAATCACCGCGATCGAGAACACTGACGTAGTGACCGGCGGCTGATAACTTCTGCTGGAAGAAGTGCCCCATCATCCCCCGTCCGCCAACTAGAGTAACCCGTCGTGGCTTAGTGTTAGCTGGAGGTGAAAATCTACTAGCAACGGCAGAGGTACAACCTGTAACCAAGTTTTTCCATATTGACTCTGGAACCCCTGCCTGCATTAAGGAAAATGCAAAATTAGTAATTTGTTCCTCTAAAGAAATTGATTGTGATTCAGCCAAAACGGCAATTCTTTTACCTAGTAAATCAATGAGTTGTTGGTCAATTTTTTTCAGCTTTTCTGGAAGCATAAAACTTTTCAAATATATGATTAATTTGTTTGTCGCATCAAAGAGCGATGTCTAAGGGCAAGCCACGCTTAACTGAATATCGCTAAATCTGGGCGTAACTGTGCAGCACCGCGCAAATAGATCGGCCGTAATGCATTCTGAGGTATGGGGGTATTGAAGTGAATTAGGATTCGAATACAGCATTTAAGGCTACTGTTTACCTGCATTTGCTGCACATCCAACAGAGGAACTTGCTCCCATCCCGGACGATGACGCGCCACCGCCGCGGGAAATATTGCATCTAAGTCAGGAGTGGCTGAAAAAGTGACACTAACAATTTCGGCAGGATCTAGCGGATTATTGACTTCTAAGGCATTCAATAACTCATTCACAGCTTCTGCGATCGCTTGTGGTGAGTTGTGACTAACTGTAGTTGCACCTCGGAGTCCCCGCACTCGCCATTCTCCGAGTGTCGCTGACATATTAGTTTGTTGATATGTATGTGTAAGAAATGTGAGCTTATCCATATTGATTTGACCCTTAAGTACTTAATTTTTGTCTACGACGAAAGATAAACCAAGCGCCTACTCCCAACAATGCAGGTAACAATGCAGGTTCAGGAACCTTCTCAATTCGGGTTTGGACAGTTCCTGTATACAGCAAGTTACCTATTGAATTAGGAAAGTCCACATTTGGATAAACATCAAGGATTGCAGTACTTGGGACTGTTGTTCGTATAGCGGTAGATCCCTCAAATGAACCCTTTGGGTAATGAAAATAGTTCACGAAAGCGAAGGGGGATGCTGGTTCCCGTTGAGAAGCGAGTACTTCCCAAAGAAAATCGTCGGTTTCAGGTGCTGTAATACCATCTTCTAGACGCGGTAAAAAAACAATCGGATTGCCAATAGTTCCTTGAAAAACTCCCTTCTCTCCTAAGTCAAATTTATAATCATATCCCCCTTCAAAATATCCGGTAGCGTTCGGTGAATTTGCAAACCCTATGGTAGTGTCATTGTAATTAAAGTAACCGTTGACTCCCTCACCCTCGAAACTGAATTTATATAATGCTGCTTGAGCGGTATCTATGTTTAATGTTGCTGACACAAGTAATGCTACTGCACTTGAAATAGCAGAAAGCGATAATTGATTCAAGAGAGCCATTTGTATTACCTTTCTAAAAGATTGATTGCCACATTAGTTTCTGAAACTAATACCAATTAAATTAATAATTCCAACATATCTTGGCTAAAGAAGCGATGAATCGCGTCTCTACAAATGGTCTATTTGTTGCATTCTTTTTTGACCTAAATATACTAAGCTGGCCGCTGTAATTAATCCTGTGCAGATAATAATTGTCGGCGCTGACGACGGAAGATAAACCAAGCACCTACTCCTAGTAATGCAGACACTGATGCAGGTTCAGGAATTTGCTCGATTTTTGTTTTAACAGTTCCTTCAAACGTGTAATCTCCCGTCGCATTAGGAAAGTCCCAGTATGGGTAAACTCTGAGCCTAGCGGTATCAGGTACGCTCGTTCGTAAGGCAACAGAATCTGAAAAGGTTCCCTCTGGGTAACTAAAGCGACTTGATAAACCGTATTGTTGCCCACGAGCAGCCGGAGGAACGTAAAGAATAAAGTCATCAGCGCCACCATCGTAGCCCAAATTATTGGCACGTCCAAGATAAACAATATTTCTGGCCTCATCATGTATATCTTGCTGCGCTCCTTTTGTTCCCTGAGCCAGAATATCTCCTGCATTAACAAAATATTTTTCCACTGAGCCATCATACTCAGCAAGAGGGAAGTTCGATCCAAGAGGTTCTATCTTATTAGCTGAATCATCATAAATAAAGTAACCATTTGCTCCTTCGCCCTCGAAAGTAAATTTAAAAAGAGCAGCTTCGGCTGGATTTATGCTAACCATTCCTAAAACTGAAAAGGCTGCGACGCTGATAGCAGAAGCCATCAAGAATTTATTCAACAAAACCATTTTAGTTATCTCCCAATATAGCCATACTTGAATGCTGAGAATTTCATTGTTTGGTAAGCGATGCCTACGGCGGGCTACGCCTACGCGTTATAGGCAAAAATACCATCTGTATGTACATAATCCTGAGATTGTGAGGGGAATAGCAATACAGTTTTATGCACAATCTCAGATTGAGATAAGGCTACAATCCTAGTAGTTCGCCAAGTGAACTTGGCGGGGTAAAGGGAAAGGGGGAAGGGGGAAAGGTTTTAAATCCCTTACCCTTTACCCTTTCCCCTTTCCCCAGACCTCACCTAGCATTTTTGGGTTGGCAGACTACTAGTGACGGATCAGAATTCTATCCTCTTGTTGAGAAAGACTGACTGAAGAAGCAGGAGCAGGGCCTAGTGCGACATCGCCCCAACGCATCACACAACCACCAGCATTAGATGATGAACCCATTGTGTAGACGAGAACTAGATCGTTTTCACGAATTTTACCTGCGTGGGCGGCGTGATAGAGATTAGCAACGGGAAAGGTTGGCCCAATGTTGGCATATAGGGGATTGATATTGATAGTACGCTCTGGTTCGATATCTAGAGCGCGGATGCAAACTCGTGAATACCAAGCACTGGGTGTATTAAAAACAAAAAAGTTGATTCGATCTAAGGTAAGTCCAGCATCAGCGATCGCACCGTGGCAACATAAACGAATAAACTTCACTGTCGTCTCGTTAAACATCTTACTTGCACCCTTGCCGCCTCGAATGAACATTTTGACGTTGCCATGCTCATCGGTGGTGAATTCATTATAGAAAGCTCCACAGGTAGCAGAGGTATTGGCAATTTTTGTACCAAGAATACCTTGATTTGGTTTCAGCTTACCAACTACAAAGGCTCCAGCACCGTCGCCTGATAAAAATGCCAGAGTATCATTTTCGTCGGTATAGCGTGAATACGTAGTTGAGACAACCACTAACACATTGCGATATCGTCCTGTTTGCACCAAAGAACAGGCTGTCTGAAGCGAAACTAACACTGAAGTGCAAGTTGATTCTATATTCCACGCTGCACCTTGTAGTCCCAGTTTTCCAGCGAGAAAGGCAGCATTCCCAGGTGTGATTTGCTCTGGAAACAGTGAAGTAACGAGCATAAGATCGATGTCTTCAGGTGATAGCTTTGCGGCTTCGAGAGCATCGATAGCAGCGCGATATTCTAGTGAAAGCGAAGTCTCATCTGGAGCTAAAACCCTTCGCTCGACGGTACCACGGAAGGGATCTGACATATATGGTGCTACTTCTTGTGACCAGATATCATCGTCAGTATCGATTGTGGCTTTATCGGGTACAAAAAGTTTAGCCAGGGTTTTTTGTTCAGCCTCAGCAACCATCTTGGGGAAATTCTCTCTGTAGTAATCGTTGGTGCGGATGATGCTAGGAAAGTTAACTGAGACTGCGCGAATACCTACTGGTTCTAATGTTGTCATGACAAATCTCCTTTTGATTTTGTTTTTGGTGTTACACAATAGAATTGGAAAATGATTTACATAGATGCGCAGATTTAAGCACGCCCTGTTTTGGCTTCTATGGCTCCTTGCTTAATCAGACTTTGAATGCGACCTCCAATCGGTGCGGGTCGGGTTGGGTCAATCTTGACATCAATAATGAATGGAACAGTAGAGGTAAGTGCTTTTTCTATAGCTGCTTCCAAGCTAGACTCAGTATTAACACAGATGCCATCAGCTCCCATAGCTCTAGCGATCGCAGCAAAATTAGTACTCGGTATCTCTGTATCTATCGGAACGTTCCCACTTAACCCCTGCAATGCCATTCCTTGGGCGCACATATTGTAGAGTCCATCGTTAAGGACAATCCAGACAGCTGGAATCTCGAATTTCACTGCTGTACTGACTTCGTTGTTCATTAGCATTGCTCCGTCCCCAACAATCGCCACGGCTTTACCTTTTCGCCCTAGTGCCGTACCAACTACACCAGTAGCAGCATGACCCATAGACCCAAAACCAGTACTAATCCGGTAACGATTTGGTTGGTTAAATCGCAGTAAATTAGTTGCCCAAGCAAAAGAGTTACCTGCTTCAGCTAAGACTGAGGCATCACTGCCCTCAATAATCAGCCGTTGAATTGCATCCATCAGAGCTTCGGGTCGCACTAAGCCATTTGGGTGCTGAGTATTTGTGTAGGCTTCAGGATACGGTAGTGAGGAAGTAGGAAACCAATTAAGACGCTCTGGAAAGTTTTTTAATAAAGCTTTGAGGAATTCTTTGATTTCCGAGTGAACAGCGAGAGTCTCTACTGATGGATAAGCCACTCCTGGCACTTGTGGGTCGATATCAATATGCACAAACCCATTAACAGGAACCATCGCCGGACTCCAGAATGAAGTCGGCTCACCAAGGCGCGTTCCCAACACTAGTATGCGCTGCGGCCGTTGTTCCTGCATATATTTCAGGACAGATAAATGCCCACTAAAGCCTGTGACACCGATAAACTGGGGATGATCTTCTGGAAAAATGCCTTTGGCGCGAGGTGATGTCATGACCGCCGCCCCAGTTTTTTCTGCCAACTGACGGATTTCCACTGCGGCGTGTCGCGCCCCGAAGCCAACCCAGATAGCAAAGGATTCTGCTGATAATAACTTTACACATTCAGCGATCGCTTCTTCACTGGCAGTTGGTACAGATTGAGAAAACACTGGCTGAGGTAACTGTATTTTTAATGGTGTCGTTTGTATTGGGGTGGGAACACTAATATGGGCTACAAAGCTACCTGGTTGTGCTAAACCTTGGGCAAGTCTGCGAGAAATTTCTGGCAGTTGATCTCCAGACTCTAATATGGTTGCGTAATTGAATAGTGGGCCTGAGGTAAAAATTCCTGAGAAAGGCATTGTGTGGGCGCTGGTTTCTTGACAAGCTCCCCGACCGCGATTTCCGGTTGAGGTTGCAGCCGATAAGAAAATTACCTTTGCTCCTTCCCCTTGGGCAGCAAAAAGCCCAGTCAGAGCGTTAGTGATACCAGGACCTGTAGTAGTGAATACCACGACGGGGCGATCGCTGGCAAAATAAGCCTCGGTAGCGGCAAAGGCTGCACCTGATTCATGGCGAAAGTGAAGCAATTCGATACTGCTACGGTTTAATGTTGCCCATAATGGCCCAATACCGCCTCCTGAAACACCAAATGCATAGTTAACTCCCAAATTTTCCAGAATCTTAACTAGAGCCTCTGCAACCGTAGGATTTAATTCTGACTCTGGAGATTTTTCATTTAGCGATGCAGGAGAGAAAATAGAAGATCCAGTTGAAGTTTCAAATGAGATTTGATTAGATGAAGGGTTAATTTTTGTTCCCAAAGCTTGAGGAGAATTAGCTTTTTTGTTGATATACTTAGTATTCACCATTGCCAACTTTGATTCCTGTTTATTGATTTTTTAGCTTTATTGATGACTTAGCTCAAGCTAGATTTATACCAATTCGCAATTCGCAATTCGCAATTAAGAAAATTAGATGCAGCAAGACTTTCCTGATTTACATCTGTTGCCTCATTTTAAAGAATTGGTATTAGTTATTAACAGCAACTAATTGAGAGCTTGATTGCTGGCGTAAAACTCGTTTTAGAACTTTCCCTGTTGGGTTTTTTGGCAGGTAATCTACAAAATTAATAGTACAAGGAAGTTTATATTTTGCCATTCTTTCCGAGCAAAACTTGAGAATTTTTTCTTCGCTAATTATCTTACCCTGCTTCAAGATAATATTTGCCTGAACTATCTCACCTTTGATAGCATCCTTAACGCCATATACTGCTACTTCAGCAACAGATGAATGTTGATAAATCACATTTTCAACTTCAGTCGGATATACCTTAAATCCAGACACATTAATCATGTCTTTCATACGGTCAACGATGTAGAAAAAACCGTCTTCATCTACCCTACCAATGTCGCCAGTATGGAACCAGCCATTTTTAATTACTTCCGCAGTTTCAAATGGGCGATTCCAATAACCAAGCATGACGTTAGGCCCTCGAATTACTATCTGACCCAATTCACCAAGCTCTACCTGATTACCATTATCGTCAATCACTTTCATTTCTACATTCTCAATTGGAGCACCAATGGAACCGAGTTTGTATTTCAAATCGTGATTATAAGATGCACATGGTGATGTTTCAGTTAAGCCATATCCTTCGTTAATCACTTTTCCATACTTATCCCGCCAAGTTTGGGCAACCTCAATTGGCATTGGTGCGGCGGCTGAAAAGTAGTAACGAACACTATTGAGGTTGTAACCAGATAAATCACTATTTAGAAGATTGATGAATACCGTTGGTACTCCAAAAAACATTGTTACTTGATGAGTAGCGATCGCGTCAAGTATTTGCTCAAGATCAAATCGACGTTTTAGGATAATTGTGGCGCAGACGTTTAATGCTGCGTTGAGAATAGCATTTTGACCAAAGCAATGAAATAACGGTAAATACAACAGTAATCGGTCATATGGTTGCATTCCACAACAACGGTTTTGGGAATACATATTAGAAATTATGTTGCCGTGAGAAAGGGTTGCTCCTTTAGGAAAACCTGTTGTTCCCGATGTATAAACGATGCTAGCAGCAGTATGGCGATCTATTTCAATAGCATCTGCATTACCAGAAGCACTTTCCATCAGTTTAGCTAAAGTAATTCCCTTTTTGGCGCTACCCTCTGCAATCAAAATGTGTTGCAGTTCGGGTAAATCTACCTCTGGTACATTTTCAACGAGTGACTCTGTGGTAATGATTGCCTTAGCAGCACAATCATTGAGAATATAGCTAACTTCATTGCTTTTCAGCATGACATTGACTGAGACAACAACCGCACCAATTTTGAGAATGCCAAGATAAGAAATGATAAATTCTGGAATATTTGGCAAAAACAAAACTACGCGATCGCCTTTTTTAATTCCTAATCCACTTAAACTGTTGGCTAGACGATTTGCTAGTTGGTTAAGCTGTTTGTAAGTAAAAGATTTCTCTTCAAATATCAGCGCGATTTTGTCAGGATATAGTTGATAACCCCGCTCGATGTGATTGGTAATATTCATGGCTAAAAAGACTCACTCGAATTGATTACCTTTATCTACTTCAACAGTCATTGAACAGAAGAATTCAGAACTCAGAATTCAGTGTTAATAATGTCTTTTGAGTACTTAGCTTGACGTTATCAACTTCAGTTCGTGGCTGCAATGTCATCAGGATGCCTTTGCGTGTTTGCAGAGTTAGCAATGGCTGGCACTCAACTGGGTGTTCAGGCAGTAGATTGAGGCGGAAACGTTGACATACCATTGCTACAATCAACTGAATTTCTGTTATTGCAAAAATGTCACCTAAGCATTGACGTTGGCCGCCGCCAAAAGGAAAGTATGCATAACGGGGACGATCGACAGAGCGTTCTGGGGTAAATCGCTCAGGATCAAAGCCTTCAGGATTATCCCAAAAAGCAGGGAGGCGGTGCGTGACAAAGGGACTGAACAAAAGCATCGAGCCAGCTGGGATATGATAGCCGCCAATCAAATCATCAGCCAAGTTGTTGCGGGCATAAACCCACGCACCCGGATAAAGTCGCATTGCCTCTTGGACAACCATTTTGGTATATTTCAGATGTGGCAAATCCTCGAAGGTGGGGGTTCTTCCAGCCAATACCGTAGCCAGTTCTGCCTGTAACTGGCGTTCCACAGTGGGATATTTGGAAAGCAAGTACCAGATCCAGCCAAGTGTTACAGCTGAAGTCTCAAATCCAGCAGAGAAGAGTCCAACTATCTGGTCATGTAATTGCTGGTCACTCAATCCCCCGCCAGACTCATCCTGAGTATTCATGAACATTGAAAGTATGTCATGAGCGGTATGATTGCCTTGTTTGCGTTGTTGGATGATGTTGTTGGCAACTGTGCAGAGGGTGTTGATTGCTTGTTTAAACTGGCGGTTTTTTGGCGTGGGGAAATTAATAGGTGGTTTGATGATAGCCCATAAGCGATCGCTAAGGAACTTGTAGATAGTATTCCAAGCCTGAATCAGTTCGCTGGTGTCACTATCAGCGTCGATACTCAAAGTCGTTTTCAGGAGAATCTTCTGTGTCAGCACGAGCATTTCCACAGAGATATCAAGGGTTGCACCGGGTGGAATTTTTTGCCAGCGTTCTACCATCTCGGCAGTAAGCTGGGTCATGTCATTGACCATCGCGGCGATTTGCTGGCGGTGAAAAGATGGTTGCATGAGGCGACGCTGGGAACGCCATGATTCACCCTCGCTAATTACCAAGCCTTCACCAATAACCAGTTTCATGTCCTGGAAATTTTCACCTTTTGTATAGTTCTGAGGATTTTCTTGCAGGACATATTTTACACAATCTGGATCGGCAATCAAGTAAAGTTGTTGCGGCCCGATTGACCCCAGATGGACAACTCCACCATATTCACGCGCTGAATTGGTGAGGAATTGCAGCGGATTTGTTGACATTTGGGGAAAGCAACCAATAATCGGAAAACTTGGCGGGCCAGGAGGTTTTTTACGTGCATTTTGATAGATGCTTTGTTCGATCATTGTATTCTCTCCAATTTAATTAGAAAAAATCATCACCGTTCCTAACAGATTCAGATTTAGGAGTTTCAGGTCAACAAAAGCTCCTTAACTGTTTGCACAATCTGTCCACCATTGGCGATATCAGTTGCAATTTTGGCGATGTGTTCGTCTAAGGCTTGTTCGTGGTCGTTCCAGATGTAAGGTCTGTCGGCAGAAGGCGCTTGTTCGACGACATCGCGGATTGCAAGATATAAATCTCTGGTTGCAGGCGAGAGGGTGACACGGGCATCATAATGTCCAACAGTTTTGTATGTGCGTAAATCAACTGCTTGCACGCCAAACATTAAAGCGATCGCTATATATTGTTGAAAAATTTCTACTGATTGACGCGCTAAATTTGCCGAAGCAAAACCTTGACTGTTGATATTTTGGTTATATTGTTCTGCATGGGTAGGAAAGCGATCAGCTATGGAATTTCCATAGAAGGTTAACAGAGGCATAATCGAGTTGCCAGTAATTTGTAATCCCTTCAAACCCATATTTACACTCCGTTCTTTATTACCAACTAAAGATGGAGAAAGTCCATTGTTAAATTCTGGCGCTACCAAGTAGGCTATTTGAACATCCAGATGTTTAGCTAACAACCCAATGTAGTAACGCAATTGATCCATACCTACGCCAATGTACTGCCCTAAGAAATTACCGCCATGATAACTTGCTTGGTTTTCTACATCGATGAGTGGGTTGTCAGTTACAGAGTTAATTTCTACTTCAATTTGTTTTTGAATTTGCTCAATTCCATCGATAATTGGCCCTATATATTGGGGTAAACAACGCAGTGAATAACGGTCTTGAATTGGATCTTCACCGCGATAGTTGTGAGAACCATTTAACTCTTCTCTAACTAACTGTGAACCTTCCAAAATATTGAGCATTTTGTTAGCAGCCCATTTTTGTCCTGAATGTGGTTTCAGCTTATGGATAAATGGGTGAAATGATTGATTAGTTCCATTTAAACCTTGAATAGCTAAGGCGTGAGCGCCTATTGCTAATGCTAAAAGATTTTTGGTGTCGTAGACGCAATTAGCGGCGATACCTGTCATGACTGATGTGCCATTCATCATCGCCAACCCTTCTTTTGGAAGTAGTTGTAATGGCTCTAAACCCAGTTTTTTTAATGCTGTTAGTGCATTCATTTCTTCACCGTTAAAGTCAACGGTGTAGCTGGAATTTAAACCAATTAATGCCCCAGTAATATATGCTAAAGGTGTTAAATCACCACTAGCACCAATTGAACCATATTCGCAGACATGAGGTGTAACACCAGCATTGAGGAATATCAGCATCCGCTTAATGATTTCCAAACGAATCCCCGATGCACCACTAATGTGAGAGTTTGCACGTAAAAGCATTGCAGCCCGAACATCAGCCAAAGGTAATTTTTTTCCTGCACCTACTTTGTGATACCACATCAAATTATTTTGTAGTAAAGCCGCAGATTCAGGAGAAATCACCACATTTGCCATACCACCAAAACCAGTTGTCACCCCATAAATAGGTTCGCCAGATTCAACTGCATGGCGAATAAAATCGCAGGATGCTTGGATATTAGCCAATTTCTCTAGATCGTCAGTTAAACGTACTTGTTTCCCATAACGCGCTACACTAGTTACTTCTTCAACAGTGAGATTGCGATCGCCTACAATTACAGCCTCATCAGAACCATATATAAAAGGAAATACAGCTTTTTTGGCAGTGTTTTTACTTAATCGGAGTGTATCCATGTTTTTGATAGTTATGACTAAAGTTTTCAAGCTTGACAATTAGTGAAGAAGGCAGTCCCGATGAAACAAGTTTCAAAAGCCTTGCATGAAAGTGAAACTAGGGACTAGGATTTTTACTCAGCACGGGCTAAACGCCCCGCTACCGCTAACAGCACTCAGCACTTTCAAGGCAGGAAGCCTCCTGCCTCTCTTGTTAAAGAACCCCAATCTTCCAATTTGTTAAGGGGAGTAGAGAATTAGTTTCGATACTTTTTGTATATTTCTGTTCTTGCCAGCGACCAAAAAATTTGCCCAAGGGAGTCATTTCTCTCATAAATTCTTCAAAGCTGGCAAAATTGAGCGACTGAGGCCCATCTGAAAGGGCATTTTGAGGGTTAGGGTGAACCTCGACCATTAGCGAATCACAACCAGCTGCTAAAGCAGCCATTGCCATTGGTGTCACCAATTCCGATTTCCCAGTACCATGACTGGGATCAACAGCAATTGGCAGGTGAGTCAAACTACGCAAAACAGGAATTGCAGATATATCTAAAGTATTGCGTGTATACTCTCTGTCAAAAGTCCTAATTCCCCGTTCGCATAAAATCACATTGGGATTTCCTGCTGCCAAAATATACTCAGCTGACATCAACCAATCTTCAATAGTGGCAGACAAACCACGTTTGAGTAACACAGGTTTACCTGTTGCACCGACTTTTTTTAAAAGGGAAAAGTTTTGCATATTGCGGGCACCAACTTGCAGGATGTCTGCGATTGATGCCACCATTTCTAATTCAGCCCCATCCATCACCTCAGTAATAATACCCAAGCCAGAAACCGATCTAGCTGTTGCTAACCAGTCTAGGGCACTTTCTCCATGTCCCTGGAAAGCATAGGGTGAAGTTCGTGGTTTGTAAGCACCTCCTCTGAGAAACTTTGCACCTGCGGCTTTAACTCGCAACGCAGTTTCTACAATCATCTCTTCGCTTTCGACAGAACAGGGGCCTGCAATTACGACTACAGGATGGTTTTGACCAAAGGCGATCGTTTCGGAGGGTGTAGACACCTTTACATCGCTGGGTTCACCATAACGAAACTCTAAACTAGCTCGTTTGAATGGCTTCTTTACGCGCAGCACTTGCTCAATAAAAGGGCTTAAATTTTGCACTTGCTGCACATCGATTTCCGTTGTATCGCCAACCAAACCAATTGCTACTTTGTGTTTACCTAAAGAGATTTCTGGGACAATCTTCCAGCGCGAAAGTTCTGTGAATAATAATTCAATTTCTTGTCGAGGACAACCGGATTTCATGACGATAATCATCGTTTTCGCATCCTTCTAAAATATGCAATTAACTTGTAAAAAGCTGAAGTTGTGTAATTACTTAGCTGAAAAATCAAGGGACTAATTAGCAGTCAGTAGTTTTACTGTTGCCGATGAATTCACAATATCCGACATATTCATGCCACACATCCACCTTTTCTGCTTGTTTGGATGCAGTATTCATACCTGGAGAATGCACAAACGCGATCGCCTCATTTCAGAAAGCTGTATGATTCACGAATATCCGCTTATTTAAAAGTTAGCGCGACTATTTCCAAAAGTAATTAGGTAGACGAAATTCAATGTAGAGTTTGTGTAAACGGAATTTAGGCACAAAACTCAACTCAAAAAGGAGAGTAATTGCAATGACAATTAATCAAAACGGACTTTTTGTTGAACCGGATCGAGGTCGTTCTTACTACCTTGGTCAAGACCTCTATATCTTCAAAGCTATTGGTGAAGAGACAGGAGAAGCCTATGCACTTTGTGAGTTAATCGTTGCACCTGGTGGCGGTACGCCTCCCCATCGGCACAGCCGAGAAAATGAATCATTTTATGTTCAAGATGGAGAAATTGAATTCCAGCTTGGCGATCGCACCCTGGTTGCAACACCTGGAACCTTCCTCTATTCGCCCAAAGGTCAACTTCATCGATTTACCAATACGACCTCTGTACCAGCCAAACTGTTAGTTTGGGTGACACCTGCTGGATTTGAGAAATTTATTGCCGAAGTTGGAAAGGCGGTAAATGGTCAAATTACATCTGCTCCACCATTGAGTTCTGAAGACTTCGATAAAATCCTCACCATTTCATCTAAGTACGGCATTGAAATTATTCCTCCGCCTCCTGAGCAATGACAACACCAGGGAGCATCTCAGATTTACAAATGAGACTTTCTGCTTCACAGGCTGACTACTGTCTAAGCCTCCACGACCTGCCAATTCAGGAAAGCGATTCTCCGTTCGCGCAAGCGTGCCGGAGAATCGCTTTCGTATGGGCACTCTAAAACTGATGGTGACGCAACCTCGCCTACCCTGTTACAAACTGGGCATTCGGTTTGGACGACCTGATATGGTGAAACGATTTCTCGCAAGTCGCCGCACCGGATTTTACTTTCGTGTTTTGCAAGAGGGCGAAGTTGGAGCTGGAGACACTTTAGAGTTGGTGAGCCGGGATGACAACAATATTACTGTTGCTAATATCACTCAGCTTTATAACTCGTGAGCAGAACAATCCAGAGTTACTTCACCAAGCTGCTCAACTTGAAGCCTTACCCGAAAGCTGGCGCGACTACTTTCAGGAGCAAAGTCGTCGTCAGGATATGAAATAAAGGCTTGCTGGAATGCTAAACAAGTATTAATTTCACAACACTATTGAAAATAATGAAAATACTACTGAAAAGATCCGCGTTACTCCTTGCTTTGCCAATAAGTATATTATCTAATTTTTCCTTACCAGCTTCTGCTGATTCTACTGCTGGCATCATCCTAAGTACAAAATGCTAGGGTGGTTATAACATTAATATTTGGCAGAATTATACTTCCGGCGAACTGCTCTATCGCGCGACCAATCCCAACGGTAATTTAAGTTTGGGCAAAGGAACTAGCCAAGCGACAGAAGGTGTTCGAGTGTATAAGTTTCGGAATGGAATTTATGAATATTGGGTGTGGGATGGCACGTTAGATAACCCGCAGGCTGGAACTTTAGAGGTGTATAAAAACAAACGTATCTTGATGAAGCAAGCTTGTAGAAAAAGTTGAATCTTCTAGCGAGTGTTATGATGCACTTTTTGGAAACCCAGCTAGGGCAAATACGTTGTGGTCTTGGGAAAGGGTAAAGGATGTATTCAAAACCTTTCCCCTTTCCCCTTTAACCCCTCTGCGTGAGATAAAAAAATCAGGTATTGAGTTCAAGTTAGAGATTTTGTAAGAAGCTGACCATCCAAAACCAGGCTAAGTTGCCCATTGGCAAGAATGCTAGTTCCTTGGATATAAGCAGCAACTGGGATTGCTTCCCCCAGAGGATGGATCGCAGAAGATTGTTTGCCGATGATGCAATCTACTTCTAAAGCACATCGTTTGTCTAAGTAACGAAATACTAATAAAGGCTTATCCTGCTTGAAAACATTTAGTGTATCTGTGCTGTAAGTAGTAACTGAGGTAGGAAGCTGGTTAGGACAAATCAGCACATCAGTCAATAAGTGGATAGGGACGAGCATTTCTGTTGTTAAATCCTCATCAGCACAACCAAGGAAGCCACTGGTGCCAGAAGACTGCAAAAATAACATACGTCCCGCTTGAGTTTGGATAATTTGTTCGGACTGGGATAGACAAATCTGCTCTACAGAATCGGCAATAAATGCATAGACTCTGGAGTTAGCTTGACAGACGATAAGTTGAGCAATTTTTTGATCGAGGGGAATTTGGAGGGAGAAGGCTGTACCATGTCCAGCTTTAGACTTCAATACTATTCTTCCCTGAATAGCTGTTAATTGCTTGCAAACTTCAGTTAATTCTACTCCTAACTCTAGGGCAGCGCGATCGCATAAAACAGATGAAACCTCTGGTTCAATTACCAGTTCTTGTAAGATATCCCCTGGTTTTGTCAGGGCGAGTCCTTGGGCTAAAGCTTGTTGATAAATTTGAGATAAGTTAAGTCCTGCGCCATCATCACAGCCATCAATAATCAGTTGATTTCCTTGCTGATAAACTTTAATTTCAATAATACCGTTGCTATTTTTACCAAGGTGTTGGCGTGTTTGGCTAGACTCAATACTTTGCTCTAGTAAATAGCAACTTATATGCAACAGGAGAGCATGGAGGCGATCGCTAAATGCCCGATTGACTTGGATATCGCTAACTTGTAAATGTAGTCTAGCAGACTTATCTTGTAGAGCTTGTAACTGAGACCAAAGCCGATGCAACGGTTCTAACGCTACTTTTAAAGGAATAGTTGTAACTGTTTTGACTAAATTGGAAGAATGGTTAAGTAACTTTTTCTGCTGTATGAGTTCTTGTTTGAGTTGATGATGATTGTTATTCAGCGAATCAACAGTTGATGCTACCTGAGACGCTTCAGCCAAAACCGATTGCAGAGTACTGTATAATTGCTGAGAGCGAGAAGCAGCTAGAGGAGAAAGGGTATCTGAAATTGCTGCTAAACGTCCTGACCATTCCTGTAGATTATCCAGCAGGTGTTGTAATCGTTTAACTTGTCGGAGCAACCGCCCGATCGTATGTTGCTGTTGTTCTTCTTGACAAGCTTGCTGATTATATGTAGTTAATAATGTTGCAACTAGCGCATTTAGTTGTTCGAGATGCTTAATATTGATGGGTGTAGCGGCTGGAATACTTGTTGCAAGAATGGTAGAAATGGATTCTTGCAAAGAGAGTGGATGGCGATCGCGAACAGATTTAACTAGGGATGCAACAGAAGTTTCAGTAGGTAGGGAAAAATCCCCCAACCAAGCATGAAAATCTTCTTCCTCCAGGTTTGCTAGTTTCCCTGCCTTGGCGGGAAGCTGCTCGGTATCCACATGAAAAAGGCTGCCAGATTGGGGGCTAGTTTCAGCTATTAGTTCCCTATCAAGACTTTCCTTATCTTTAACCATAACTTGCTCTGGTAGAGCCGCAGAAGATTCTACCTCGGCCAAGCGATCGCCAAACTGAATCAATGGTTGATGTTCTTGCGGTTGCTCTATCGATGTCTCAAGGTTTGTTTCCTGAGAATCCCCAAACTCTGCTTGTAGACGAGCAACAATGGCAGACATCCGCTCCAGAATTTCTACTTCGTCAATTTGCGAGGCTGTTAAAAATGCCATCAATAGCATCTGTAGGCAATCTAATCCTTCCGACAACAGGGAGGCGATTGGGGCGTTGACAGTTGCTCGATACTGATGTAAAAGCTGAAAAATCTCTTCTAGTGCAGCCGCAACTATGGCAATGGCATCTAACTCAGCTGCTATGGCAATCGAATGCAGGGAGCGAGCAGCTTCCATGAGAGCCAAAGCTGTACCAGGGTTACTGTCTTTTGTATAGTTAGGCAACTCCTGCTCCAAGAACAGTAACAGATCGATCGCTTCTTCTAGAAAGCGATCGTCGTTCTGCGGTTGGGGGACAAAATCGGTACTCATGAAAACAACTCTCAGTTTCTATGGGGTTTGTGACAATTCTATAAACTTCTTGCAGAAGTCGGGAAAAGGGCAAGGGGGAAAGGGAAATGTTCTGTATTTTTCCCCTTTAACCTTTACCCTTTTCCCACCTCTTGCAAAAAGCACTTTTGCAAGAGGTCTTATGGCTTCGACATTGATTTGAGGGTACAAGCAGCGATGTCGGCGATCGCTCTGAATTCCTCCTGGATTTGGGCGATTGACTCCAGCCCGGCACTGATTTGGCGATCGCACGGTTCGATAGCAGAAGCAACATCTCCTACTGCCACTTGGAGTTCCTGGAACCACTCCTCTATATTTAGGGTGCTGTCGCGGGCTTGACGGGCGAGAATTTCCACCTGTTCGGCAGCAGCTAACAAACCTCGTTCCTGCTCGCTAGCTTTTGTGGCTTCGATGGCTGTATTCAGGGACAAAACCTGAATTTTGGTACTCAAGCCTTCCACAAGATGAACAAAGCCAGAAGCTTGCTGGCAAAATTCACCAAGGTATTGCAGCTGTTTATGAGTAATAGCAACAGTATCTTGAATAGACATTAAATGCTCGTTGGCAAGCTCGGCGATTCTTGCTCCTTCTTGTACAGCCTGGCTCACCTGCTGAAATGGCACTAGTAACTCAGAGCGATTGTAGGATTCAAGCTGTTGAGCAGGTGGAGCTACTATTTCAGCCCAACGCAAGTTAATTGTCAACATCATTCCTACTTGTTGTAGCAAACTGCGCTCTGCTTCCTGCCATTGTCGTGGTTGGAGGCAATGATGAATAACTAAAAAACCCCAAGGCTGTTGTTTGACAATCAAAGGTAAGCACAGGCTAGCTTGCACCTGAAAGCGTTGCCAAAATTGCTGTTGGCGTGGGGTTAATTCTAATACTTCAGTTAGGTTGTTGAGTAAGTTTTGTCCGTCGCCAACATCGGGTTTATTAACAAACAAATTTATTGGTAGGGATTGGTTGAGCAGGGATGTCCAACCTGCTTGTATAGCTTCAGCGATCGCTCGAGAGCGATTATCTTCCTCAAAACGATAAATCAGGACGCGATCGGCGTTGAGAACATCTCGAAGGGCGGTGACTGTAACCTCCAAAAGTGCAGTTTGACCTTTTGTCTGCTGCATTTGCCGATCGATGGCCGCAAGTTGTTCTCGCTGGAGTTGAAAAGCCCCTCGAACATTTTCATCGTTGTCACTGGGCGAATCCTTAGCCAAAGCTTGGATAAAAGCTTCGATTTGACTTACCTTCTGCTGCAATTGAGCGACCTTTGGCCCCTTAGCAGATTGAAAAACTGCTTTGATTAGAGCCACATTAGCCAAAATTTCTTCTATCTGGATTTCATTTTCAACAGGCTGGGTTTCAGAATTAGGGTCTAAAGTTGCGATCGTCACAGAAAACTCCTTGGCAGCATCAAGTCAAATAAAAAAGCAGGGGAGCAGGGGAGCAGGGGAGCAGGGGAGCAAAGGAGAGTTCAAATACCAAGTTCTTTCCCCTCCGCCTCTCTGCCCCTCTGCCCCCTGCCTCTTATCAGTGGGTTTGCCATTGCAATGTCTGGGCGATCGCTCTGGTGTCTAAAATCCAGCGATCGCCTGGCAGAATACCTCGAACAAAATTTAGCAGTTTGTTTGGCGAAAAGTCGGTTGGTGCCGATTGTGCTTGCTGTAAATCCTGCCACTCTACATCGTAGACATGAGCCACCAAAAACCCGACTACCTGATTTTGCAATTCGAGAACCAGAACCATTGGCTTTTCTGGTCGTGACTGCCGCTTCAAAAGTGGCGCATAACCAAGCAAATGTTCTAAGTCAACCAGGCGCAGCATCTGTCCTTGCCAATTATAGAAACCTAAAATCCAACTTGGTAAGGCCGGGGCTGGGGAAATTTCTTGGCTAGCGAGATGAATCATGTCCACTATTGAGTCAAATGGTAGCAATCCACTTCCTTGATTCCCCAAGGAAAAACGCAGAAATCTTTGCCGTTGTTCGCCTGATGTCAATCCAGGAGCCAAGGTTGGGGTTGTTCCGGGCAATCCCAACTTATCAGCCAATATCTGGCTCATACCAAAAAGAAGTACTTTGAGTGGTTCCTCATTTGGTGCTACAGGCAAAACAGCCATGTGGCTCACACAGCTTAACTCCGCCACTTGCCGATAAGACCACGGCACCGGACGCACTGCTTCTAAAGGAATATCGATTAAGGCAGGGGGCTTGTCCACAGGAATGCCACAAATTTCCCCAGTCCGTGTTTGAGTCAGAAGTAAGAAGCGCCCTGAAGTGTCAACAGCAGAGGGAACTTGATGCGCCTGTTGGCCTTGTACTTGCTGAATGAACTTCTGGCGCAAGTCCACAATCGTAATGGTTTGCGCTCCCAGATCGACCATCCCGATACCACTTTCAACCGTACTGCGAATAGGGGGACAAGCCATCACCTTGAGAACTGCACCAACTGGCAGGGCAAATAAATAGTCTGCGATCGCAAAAACAACGACTCGTAATGAGTCGCTCTCGCTCACAGCACCAGATAATCGCTTAAACGGAAAGGGAGTGTTAAGCATAAATAATAGAAAGGGTAAAGGGTAAAGGGTAAAGGGGAAGGGGTAAAGGGTAAAGATTTTATTATTTTGATGACTGATTTATAGATTGAATTTGATTAGATAGCATACGGCTCAACTCCATAGCTTGATTAGAAAGTTGTGTATAAGTTGGTTGGTCTAGATAGCCCACTTCTAACGCTACTCTTAAAAGACTGCGAACTTCACCGGCAGACCCTTTAGCAATATTTAGAAAGTTTAAGTATTCTTTGCGAGAATATCGTTCAAATCCTTCTGCAATATTTGTAGGTATTGATACGGATGCACGTCTTAACTGATCTTTTAAACCAAAGTCTCTACTCAGTTCACCTTCCTTAGTCCTTAAGTATATTTGCTTAACTAAGTCAATACCTTTTTGCCATACTTTTAAATCCTCAAAAGTTTCAATTTTTTTCCTTTCCATTCCTTCCCTTCCCCCTTCCCCCTTCCCCTTTTCCCTTCCCCCTTCCCCCTTCCCCTTTTCCCTTTCCCCTTTACCCATTAACCAATTCAGCGATCGCGGCTAGAAAGCTCTGTTCTGAATAGGGTTTGGTCATGTAAGCTTTCGCCCCTAGAGCTAGAGCTAATTGGCGGTGCTTCTGGCCGCTACGAGTAGTTAGCATCACCACAGGAATGCCGGACAAACGCTCGTCTTGGCGATGGTGTTCTAAAAACTCAAATCCATTCATACGCGGCATTTCAATGTCACAAATCACTAAATCGACATCACTGTGTTGCACCAATTGAGCGATCGCCTCTCGACCATCGCCTGCTTGCAACACTTGATAATCGGCTTTTTGGAGCGTCTGCACCAAACTTTGCCTTTGGACAACCGAATCTTCCACGACTAACACCATCAGTCGGTTAGGTTGAGCAACGGCTGTATTAACTTCCATCGGCTGTTGCTGCGGTTGCGTTATAGTTAGCTGGGATTGCTGCCCCTCTAGAGCAAGAACAGGCTCAGGCGCAGGCAATAGTTTAGTTGTAAGACTTGATGCCGGGGAAGTCGGCATCATATCTGTCTCCCAAGTTTGCCGAACTAACTCCAACGGGTCAACGATTAGGGTAAGACTACCATTGCCCAACACGCTGTAGCCTTGGATGTAACTAGGTAAAGTCAGGACTCTGCCGAGGGATTTAATTACTAATTCCTGCTCGACTAAAATCTGATCGACTTGCAAACACAGGTATTGATGCTCTGTTTCCAACAGCAGCAGAGGTTCAACGGTGTTCCGTTGTTTGACTGGAAAAGGACTGAGGTTTAAATTGTGGTCTTGGGTGAATAAAGGATATTTGTAATCCAGCAAATTGGCAAGCGAGCGGATGGGAACGAGTTGCAGATTTTGCCCTTCTCCCCACTGCCAGAATTTTTGGCTGCCTTGCCCGTGTAAAGATTGCTGGACTTGAATCTGCTCTGGCTGCGGTAATAAAACCTGGCTAACTCCTTCAGAGAGCAAGCCATAAGTAATACCTTGAGATTGACAAACGAGCAAGCGTGCTGTTGTCAAGCTCAGGGGCAATTGCAGCATGAAGGTGGTTCCCTGCCCTGAAAACGATCGCACCACAATCGAACCTTGTAAAGCTTGCAATTGAGTGCGAACTACATCTAAGCCGATACCACGACCAGATAACTCACCAACCTGCTTGGCGGTAGAAAAGCCTGGTTCAAATAATAATTCTGCCAGTTGGTCTTCTGAGGCGTAGGCGGCTTGTTCGGGAGTCAGCAAGTGTTTTTCTATAGCTCGCTGACGAATGGATTCCCAGTTAAAGCCTTGACCATCATCCCGTACCTCAATAGTAGTGCGGTTGCCTTGATGATAGGCTTTAATTGTAATTGTTCCGGTTTCTGGTTTACCTTGCTGGCGGCGGGTTTCTATCGGTTCAATCCCGTGATCGAAGGCATTACGAATCATGTGCAGCAAGGGATCGTACAACTGCTCAGAAATGGCTTTATCCACCAGTACTTTCGTACCGCCAAGCTTGAGTTCAACAGGCTTATGATAAGTTGCTACCATCTGTTGCAGGAGGCGGGGTAATCGATTCAAAACTGTTCCCAGTGGAACCATTCTGGCTTGCAGCAAATCTTCCTGCGCTCCTGAAAGCAGTTGCTTGCGCTTGCCGAGACTGAAGCGAGATTGCTGAACTAAGCCATTAACAGCCTCAATCTGTTCTCCTAATTGCACCATGTCTTCTGTAAGATTTTGCAGGAGAATGTGCAACTCGCTATAGTTATCCATTTCTAAGGCATCAAAATTGGATTGTGCCTCGGTAGCAGAGATAACTCGTGGAGATCCATGTATATGTCGCTGCTTGCGTTCGGGAAGCAGCAGATGTCGATCCGACCAAGTAAAAACTTTACTCAGTTGTTGTTGACAGTACAAAAACTGTAGTAGAGTGTCTTGAGCTGCTTTGTGGATGTGGTTAGATTGCAGGTTTTGTTGGTTTTCGCTGATTAGCAATTCCCCAATTGTATGGCTGAGGCGATCGAGCTGTTCGATCGCGACTCGGATACTGGGAAGTGATGCCGATGATTGAGCCTGGAGGCTTGGTGGTGGTGGAGAGGCTGGCCGATCTGAGTCTGAGTATCGGCAGGATGTCTGTGGATCTCCGATCCAGATTGACTGTAAAATCCGCTCTATGGCAGAGGGGGCTACTACCGAATCTTGAGAAATAGGTGCCAGTACCTCCGGTGTTTTCGGTACGGAGTTATCAGTCCGCTTGGGGAAAAACGACCAAATTGATTCCGCTTCGCTGGCACTGAGGAGGGGAGATGGCTGATTCTCAGTCGTAGTTGTTTGTATTGGTTGGGCAGCGATCGCAACTGGCTGCCCTTGCAGTTCTGAGACAGAAGTAGTTATTTCTGCCCATTCTCGCAATTGTGAAGATATTTCTCCCCCTTGAGTGCGATCGCCTGCAAGTACTGCTGTTTGAGCTACTTTAAAATTTTCTAAAGCCGCCTGAGCGATTTGCAATACTTTGTCTGGATGTGCTTTGAGCGCGTTTAGAGTCGCCTGGGCAATTTCTTCCAATCCAGATAAGCCATAAGATGCTGCTAGTTCGACAAAAAATTCTGCTTGGGAGTTGAGTGTTGTTTGAATTTGTTGCGGATCTTGGCTTTGGATGTCAGTTTCCAGCTGTTGCAAATCCTGGAGTACACTCCCGGAAAAGATTGACTCTACCACATCAAAGCCAAGTTCTTCCGAACTGGGAAGCGGAGCCTCACGACCAAAAAAGTCGCCTAGTTTATGTTGGAGTTGGGCGAAGATTGAGGCAGTGCGATCGAGTATTTCTGCCTCATTGCAGGATAAGCCCATCAAGGCTGCACTCAATGGAGTTCGCAGGCACTCATAAGCATCTAGAAGCAAAGCACCCAATTCTGGATCGATTTCCAGTTCTGGAGCGTATAACGCTTGGAATACATCTTCCAAATGATGGGCAATTGTCTGAATAGTTTCTTGCCCAACACTGGCAGCACTCCCTTTGATAGTATGGGCGCTTCGCATCAAGGCATGAACTTTTTCTATTGTTTTTTCATCAAGCAAACCGATCAGATTCTGCTCAATGGTTTGCAATAACTCTGCCGCTTCCGCAAGAAAAGCCTGCTCTTGATTACTGGGATCGGAGTTCATAACACAATACGCTTGGTGTTAAGGAGATTTATCTGTTAAGGCAGGGGGGCAATACGGTTAGGATAAGCATTTTGAACTCAGAATTGGGTTTGGGGAAAAGGTTAAAGGGTAAGGGTTAAAGGTTTTTTTTTCCCCTTTCCCTTTCCCCTTTCCCTTTCCCCCTTTCCCTTTCCCCTCCCTGTTCCCGCACGGAACAGGCTAGTCAACTTTGAACTGGCTAACGCTGGTTTCCAGTTGTTGTGAAGTCATCCGTAGTTCCTCAAAAGACTCGGAAATGTGGATGGCACTTTCTGAAGTCTTGCGGGCGATCGCCGAAACATCCATCATCGCTTCTGTCAACATCTGGGATTGCTGACTTTGATGGGAAACTGCTTGGGTAATTCCTTGTACTAGTCCACCAATTTCGTTGGTAGCTACCACGATCGCACTCAGGGAATGACGAGTCTCATCGATCAAGTTCGAGCCTTGGACAACTTGGGTAATCCCTATTTCCATTGCTTCGGTAACTTCGTTGGTGCCAGCTTGAATTTCTTGCACGAGTCGCTCAATTTCTGTGGTGGCACTAGCTGACTGATAAGCCAGAGAACGAACTTCATCTGCAACCACCGCAAAGCCTTTGCCATACTCTCCGGCACGGGTAGCCTCGATCGCCGCATTGAGTGCCAGCAAATTGGTTTGAGTGGCAAAGTTTTCAATCAGACTTACTACTTTCGAGATTTTCTGAGAAGCTTCACCGAGGCGTTTAATCTTCTTCGCTGTTTCCGACACTGTTTCCCGAATCTCCAAAATCCCATCTACGGTTCTTTCCATCAGGGAATCACCAGCTTGGACGGTGTTATTAGCTCTTTGAACCGCCTGTCCTACTTTTTGGGCATCAGCAGCGACTATCTGGGTGGAAGTTACCATCATTTGTAATTGTTCCAGAGCGTTTTCCAGCCGTTCTGCCTGCTGTTGAGCTTGGTCAGATAGTTTTACTACTGAGGTAGTGTTATTGCTGGAATTTTCACTCACCTTGCCAGCAGCAATCTGCACTTGTCGCACTAAATCTCGCAAACTTTGGATCGTAGTGTTGTAACCATCGGCGATCGTCCCAATTTCATCTTCAGATAGGGGCGCTCGAACGGTAAGATCGCCTCTGAAGGATGGTTCCAAAGCCATGAGAACGCGGATAGCTCCTTGTTGGAGTTTTTCGCGGGCGGTGCGTTCGCGCTCTGCTGCTTCTGCTAGTTGCTGCTCTTGAGTACGCACCTGTGTTAGGTAGTCTGCAAGATTGAGGGCAATACCAATCTGGACGCTGGCTTGGTTGAGAACATCCTCCTCGGATTGCTCCCACTGACGCGGTGCGCTATTTTGATAAACCCCCATCAGCCCCCATAGCCGATTTTCTTGAAAAATCGGAGAAATCATGTAGGCTTTAGTTCCCCACATTTCTAACAATTGGACGTGACATTCGTCATGACCGACAGTATATATATTGTCAACCCGCAAACTTTCTTTGCGGACATAACGCCCTCCTTGGTTGTACTGGAGATAGGTATCTCTAACTCTGGCAAGGCTAGTTCCCACCAACTTAGGCCAATCCCCAGTCACAGACTCAACTACAAATTCTCCAGACCAATCAGGCTCAAAACGGTAAACTCCAACTCGATCTACTTTCAGCAGTTGACGAAGTTCGTGGGTGGCAAACTGGATAAATTCCAGAACATTACCACGACTTTGGGCCATCTCTGTTAACCGACTTGGCAGGCGATAGGAAAATCGGGCGTTTGCTACTTCCCGTTCTGCCAGTTTGATCAGTTCCTCATTCTTGGTTAAGGTTTGTTGTAAGTATTGCGATTGCTGGACGGCAACCCCAAACTGCGTGCCGATTTTCGCTACCAAGTTGACTTCATTCTCTTGCCATTGCCGCGGCCCGCTATTTTGGTAAGCTCCTAACAAACCCCAGAGCTTGTTTCCGGCAATAATCGGAGTGATGATATAGGCTCTAATCTGGAATTGCTCTAGAATTTTCAAGTGGCACTGGGCATGACCAGCAGTGTAAACGTCATTAATCACAAACGTCTCGTTGTTGCGATAGCGTCCACCTTGGGTTTGTTGTAGGTGTTCGTCTTCCCATACAGTCCTGATATCGGGGCCAACCAAAGCCACCCATTCACGACTTACGGATTCGGCAATAAACTCCCCACCCCAATCTGGATTGAAGCGATACACGGCTAGACGATCGCATTCCAAGTGCGATCGCAATTCTGGTAAGGCATTGCGGAAAATCGTATCTAGCTCTTGAACTTGGCGGATTTTTTCTGACAGCCGTGTTAATGCTCGTTCCCCTTCTGCGGTTCTGGCTAACTCTGCATTCTTATTCTTGAGTTGTTCGATATACTTAACCTGTTGCAAGCCTATACCCATTTGCACAGCTACTTTTCGCAACAGTTGCACATCCTTGGATTTCCACTGCCGAGGGCCAGTATTTTGGTATGCTCCTAAAAAGCCCCAGAGTTTGTTTCCAATAAAAATCGGAGCGATCGCGTAAGCTTTGGCCTGGATTTTTTCTAATATCTCTACGTAGCACTGAACGTGACCGGCAGTGGAGATATCATTGACAACAAAGGTTTCATGATTACGATAGCGTCCGCCCTGAGTTTCTTGTAAGTGATCGTCCATCCACATCGTTTTGATGTCGGAACTAGCTAAAGACAGCCATTGATCTTTTACGGATTCGGCAACAAATTCCACACTCCAGTCGGGATGAAAGCGAAATACTGCAAGGCGATCGCACTGTAGTTGTTTGCGTAAACTTGGCAGCACATTCAGGAAAATTGTATCTGCCTCTTGAGCTTGGCGAATTTTTTCCACCATCCCTGTCAGCACCTGTTCCTCATCTGCTGCCCGTGCCAACTCTGCATTCTTCGTTTTCAGTTCTCCGATGTACTCGGCTTGCTGCACGCTTAACCCCAACTGAATGCCCAATTTGGTCAGCAATCGCACTTCCTCGGAATTCCACTGGCGCGGACCGCTATTTTGGTAAGCTCCTAACAAACCCCAAAGTTTGTTTCCAGCGAAAATAGGGGCGATGGTGTAGGCTTTAGCCTGGAACTGCTCTAACAGGTCGATGTGGCACTGGGCATGGCCAACAGTATAGATATCATTGACGGCAAAAGTTTCATTGTTGCGATAGCGCCCGCCTTCGGTTTGCTGTAGGTGTTCGTCTTCCCATACGGTCTTGATATCGGGACCAACCAAAGGCACCCAGTCACTTCCTACAGATTCAGCAATAAATTCACCGCTCCAGTCAGAGTTGAAGCGATATATTGCTAGGCGATCGCATTTGAACAATTGCCGCAATTCTGCCAAGGTAGTGCGGTAAATTGTTTCTGGGTGTTGGGAATGAAGCATTCTCTCCGTCATTCGGGCGATCGCGTGTTCTACTTCAGCTACTTGGGTCATTTCGATATTTTTTAATCGTAGCTGTTCGATATATTCAGCTTGCTGGAGGGCAATGCTCAACGGTTCGCCGATCTGCAACAAAGCACCGGTTTCTTCCTCAGTCCATTTCCGAACATCAGAATTCTGATAGGCTGCTAACAAACCCCAAAGATTACCAGCGCGGAAGATGGGAACAATGATGTACGCTTTGGCTTGGAACTTCTCTAATGTTTCTAAATAGCAAGGTGAAAAACCAGCAGCATAAATATCGTTGACTTTACGAAAGCGCGTTCCTTTGGTGTACACTCCACCCTGGGTTTCCTTCAGATAGGTATCGGCATCAGGTTTAACAGGGGAGCCATAGTCCTTAACATTACAACGTTCTGAAGACATCAGACCTGTTTTTAAAATGCTGTCTTGTTCCTGCATCTCCAACAGTGACGACCAACCAGCAGCCACAGATTCAGCGATCACTTCTCCACTCCAGTCTGGATGAAATTGATAAACGACAACGCGATCGCATTTTAAAAATCGCCGCAACTCTTGGGTGGTAATGCGGAAAAGGGTGCGAAGATCCGTTGCTTGCCCAATCTTTTCAATGATGCCGAAAACAGTACGTTCTCGTTCCACAAGTTTGGCTGACTCTTCAGAGCGGTGATAAAGTTGTTGCTGATATTGCACCTGTTGAATAGCAATACTAGATAGAGATGCAATCTGAACCATTAGGCGAACTTCACTATCTTTCCACTGACGAGGCTGAGAATTTTGATAGGCAGCGAGCAAGCCCCACAACTTTTCTCCCTGGAAGATAGCAACAATAATGTATCCTTTGGCTTGATAGGTTTCTAAAACTTTGATATAGCAGTCAGAAAAACCAGCGCTGTAGATATCATTAGTGACTCGATAAATCTGTCCGCGATGGAAATTTTTGCCTTGGGTATGCTGAATGTAGCTATCTGCACTGTGCGATCGCCCTGTTGTCCCAACCAATCCCCCTTCGTCTGCAAGGTTCCTCACACTACAATAATTAACGTTATTGACAATCGCTGGATTGTTTCGCTGTTCTTCTAATAGAGAAACCCACTCAGCTCCAGCAGATTCAGCCACAAATTCCCCACTCCAATCTGGCTGGAAACGATAGATTGCGACGCGATCGCATTTTAGTGACTGTCTTACTTCTTGGGTGGCAACGCGAAAGATGGTATCCAAATCTTTGGACTGGAGAATTTTATTTGCTACACCGACCAGGATTTGGTCTTTTTCTACTTCTTGTTGCAGCGTAGCCTGAATCACGGCAACTTGCAGTTGCGCTTCTAATTCCTGCTCGATTAATTTTAGTAACTGAATTTCAGCATTCTGCCACTGGCGAGCAGCAGTGCATTGCTGCACCACCAACAAACCCCAAACCCCATCTTTTGCTAAGATCGGCAAACTCAAACAAGCTCTTACCTGAAACCGCTCCATTAACTGCTTTTGGTAAGGGGACAAGCCAGCAGTGTAGGTATCCGCGATCGCGACTAATTTTTCTTGTTGATAAAGCTTGGCAGAACCTAACCCAAAAGTGACGGCAGGCAGTTTTTCCTTCAGCATTGGGGTAAAGCCATCCCTCATCGCCTCCGCAACAACTATCCCCTGCGTCGGATTCGTAAACTCATACAGCACCACGCGATCGGCTTGCAGGGCGCTTTGTATCTCTATGACAGCAGTAGCCAGCAATGTATCTAGATCGGAAAATTGGCGGATTTTGCTAGCGATCGCCTGTACTTGTTCTACCTCTAATCCATCTCCTCCGTCTTGATATGGCAACACACTTAGCAGTTCTTTTAACTTGCGGATTCTCTCTCGCAATGGCCCTGTTTCCACCCAATCAGCTTGATCCAGTTCAGTTCGCAATTCTTCTAGAGCGGAGGTGATTTGCTGTTTTGCTGGTACATCAACGGTATGCCCGTTATCAGTTTCCTTATAACCGTTGCTGGGATTTGAGTGAGGTTGGCTCGGTCTAAGATTGTGTTGCGCTACCATGATCTTTCTTGCTATGAAGGTTGTCGGAATTAATAAGTAGAATGCAGAATAAACTTCTTGCAGAAGTCGGGAAAAGGGATAAGAAAGAGGGGAAAAGGTTAAAGGGAAAAGGGAAAAGGAATGAACAAGTCGCCCACGTTAGCGTAGCGGCACGAAGTGCGGGGCGAGGTTTTTACCTTTTCCCCTTCCCCTTTCCCCCTTCCCCCAAGAGTGCAAAACTATTTTTGCAAGAGGTCTAGTAGTTCGCCAAGTGAACTTGGCGGGGTAAAGGGTAAGGGGGAAGGTGGGGTCCCCTCTGGGGATAAGGGGCGGGGGGAAAGGTTTTAAATCCCTTACCCTTTACCCTTTACCCTTTACCCTTTCCCCAGACCTCACCTAGCATTTTTGGGTTGGCAGACTACTAGTGTTAAAGAGGCTGAAGGGCTTGAATCACAACATGGGTGTCAAGTAACATCAAAGGGCTACCTTGAGAATCCACAAAGTAACCCTGTAAAAACGAGCCTAGTCGGCCAGGTAACATCGATGTCGAAATCTCTAACCGCTCTTGAGGATCGTGAACTTCAATGGTATTGACTTGCTCTACCAACAGCCCGACGGTTTGATTCTGGACTTGAACAAGCATCGCCATGCCAGAGTTACGCACACTTTCTCGCCGACACCAGTGTGTTGCTCCCAACAAAGCTGCTAAATCAAGAATCCAGATCGCTTCTCCCCGCCAATTCATGATGCCTAACAAGAATTCTGCTACTTGCGGTACTGGCAAAATCTCGGTCAGCGCAACCTGAATTACTCCCCGTAAATCAGCTAATGGGAGTAACCCATTTACCTTTCCATTCAATGGAAATCTTAAAAACCTCTGGTTGTTTCCTTGAGAAGAGTTTTCAAGTCTAAATTGGCTATTCATGGGTAGCGAAGAAAAGCTATCATTGCCCTGTAACATTGCCCCAGTTTCCTTTAGCGAATAAATTTATTAACAGTCTGAAGCAAGGTATTTTCATCTACAGGTTTGACTAAATAGCCATCTGCACCACTCATATTGCCCCAAGTTCTATCAACATCTGTGTTTTTAGTTGAGCAAATCACTACCGGGATTCCTTTTGTTGTCGGATCGGCTTTCAACTTGCGGCAGAACTCAAATCCACTTTGACCTGGCAAAATCAAATCCAGTAAGATCAAGTCAGGTTTTTGTTGTTTTAACCGCAGTTGAGCCTCTTCACCACTGCGAACTTCATAAACTGAATATCCTCCTTGCTCTAGGTAACGTGTCATCTTTTCGGATTCTGTGAGGCTATCTTCAACTAAAAGAACTTTTTTCATTTTTTCCTAACTATTTAATTTAGAATTTGACAAATTATTGCGACAAATGAATTAACACCAAGCCAGATATAGAAAGTAATTTACAATCCAAAATCTGTTTTGAAAATGGATCTAGGAGAGCCACTGGCATGACTACCGCTTCAATCTAAACGGTTAAATACTTGTGAAGCATATTGAGTACTTTCTCTACTTCTACAGGTTTACCCAAAAAGTCAGTTGCTCCTACTAATTTTGCTCGCATCCGATCTACTATTCCATCTTTCCCCGTTAAGATGACAACTGGCACATTTTTGAGACTTGGAGTTTTACGGATTTGAGAACAAATTTCATAGCCATTTACTTTTGGCATCAAAAGATCCAAAAAAATGAAGTCTGGCTTGCTTTTAATTAGGTTTAAAACTGCCGTCAATGAATCTTGAATGCCAACAAAGCGATAACCTTGATGGGTGAGAATTTCCTCCAAACTGCGACAGATCATTGGACTATCATCCACACAGGCTACTAAAGGTCTTGAGACATCAATAATTGCTTTACTAGCTGCTGGGAGACCAACTTGTAAAATAGTCTTCTCTTCTGTCTTCAGTGAAGAATTGGAATTATTAACTCCACTGGACGGAGTGAAAACTTCTTTACTAGTCGCTGGGGAAGCAACTTTGTTGAAATTGGGCGCAACTTGTAAAACAGTGTCCTCTTCTGTCTTTAGTGAAGAATTAGAATTATTAACTGCACTGGACGGGTTGCCAGTTTCTTTACTAATCCCAACCTGCCTGAGCTTTGGAGTGGGTGAAAAAGCGATCGCCCCTGTTTTTACCAATGTCATCAATAACCGAGTCAAAGCTAAGACATCCCGACCGCTTTTTTGCCCTAAACCTCGTAAAGTTTTTGTGCCATCAACTAGAGCAATAATCTGTTTAGAGGATGCTTGTCCTTGAAGTAGCTCAATTTGTTGAATTATCGGAAATAAATTGGGCGAGTAGGTTGCCAGTCCTGCATCTCGCCATTCTTGCCAGGCTTGTGTAGCCCGTTTCAAAACTTCCTCTGTTGGTATTACAGCTAGGAGAACCCCTGGAACTTCACCAACAACGGTAGTATGTGACAACTGCCCTGTTGGATTGTCGCCATTTCTTTTGGCTTCAATGTACTGCATTATATCAAACAGGACTTCAGCTATTGAGCTTGCAATCAGGCTCACAAGTTGTTGTTGTTCGATTAATTTTTGTTCTCGTAACTTAGCAAGAATGGAATACTCGCGATAATTTTCTTGGGGAGAAACAAGCTGCTCCAACTGTGTCACATCCACATTAGAACAGTACCGCAACAAGTGTCGTCGCCATCGCTCATCGGCATTAGAACCGCCAGCCTGCCAAATTAATCGTCCTAAACGAAAATATAGCGTCCAAGTCGGCCCATCCCTTGCTTCAAGATTCAGCCTGCCTGTAAATAATTTAATTTGAAGTTGCTCGATCAATTGATTCACAATGGATCGCACCTCCTTATATATCTTGAGTTTTGGATTTACATTAAAATTGCTCAAACAATCCAGTTTACTAACTTCATCGTGCGATCGCCAATAGCACAGTTAAAAACCTTGATTGAGCTACCCCAGCTTGTTATATCCCTTTGCAACCGGATATTTTTAAAGTTCAAAGCCGGAAGCTTGAACAAAGATTTAAGCTCTTTTTCTAATTATTAATAGGTTAACTAATTATTAATAGGTTAACTTGTTGCCATGTTACATCTACTGAGCATATTGCTTGTAAAAATGTAGTTGTAATACAGACCGGAAAAAGATGGAAATGTTGAATACTACAAAACATAAACCAGCTTTAATGCTTATCGATTTTGTACTCTGCTGCTTAAGGCGGGAGAGACAAGCCGATCGCATTTTCCTAGTTTGCAAATACAATAAATGAGCTTGAATTAAGTTTGTCAAGAAATTGTTTGTTGCCGAATAAAGTATTGGCGATCGCGTTGTTCTAGTACCCCTTGCTTGATCAAGGAGCGCAGGATATCTATCGTTTGTACTCGGCTTAAGCCTACCACCTCTTCAATTTCTATCAGAGTAGCTCCTTCAGCTTGCTGAATGTATTGCTGCACTTTAGATTTAGCAGTATCCGCATTCAAGGCAGGTACTTTCTTAGTCATCGTATTGACGGAAGTACGAAAACCAGTGGCTTTAATTGCAGAACGGGAAATTGACCATTTTGGAACTGTTACAACTGATTTCTCTTCTTTAGCAGGAGTTGTCGGAACTGGTTGTTCGGGACTGCGATCGTCCCAAACACTGTTATGTAAGATTGCCCGGAAATTTTGCAAGTTTTGGAATAATGCCTGAGCCTTTGCTGAACGCTGTTGGCGGTATTCTTGCTGGCGTTGCGAGACATCTGTTTTTATTTGCAATATTTCCAATTGCCGCTCTACAATCTCTTGCTGAAATTGCTGCTGTTGTAACTTTCTGTTGTTGTCAAGGCTGGTAACAAAACTGCTCAATTCTTGATGAAGCAAATCTGCTTGCAGCTGCAATTCTTTTTGAGTTAGCTGTTTCCACTGGTTAACTTGTTGACGGCGTTCAGCAGTTATTTGCAATCGCTGCGATCGCTCTTGTTCCCATAAATTCTTGAGAGCCATCAGCTGAAATCTCCTATTTTGTTAACTAGAAATATTAAATAGGAGCCATGAAGACTCCCTTTTTATAATCTGGTGTTAAGCAGCAGATGGAACAGCAGCCTGAGATGTTAAACCAACTGCCTCGGCATATCTTAAGTAAGTTTCAACTGAAGCAATTACAATCCGAGCTTCTATTGATAGCAGTTCAATACCAACTAAAGAAACACGTACCCAAGCATCAACTACAATTCCTTTGTCCAAAATGCGGTCAATAACTTCAGCCAGACTTGAAGATGAGTTAACTTTTTCAACAGCCATTTTATTTTGCTCTCACAACTCTAATTATTGATTTCATTCTGCTCTAATTGAGCAGTAGGTAAAACTTACACAATGTGTTTTATTCTTCCTGAGTTTAGTGTTCCCAAAAATATAAGATAAATATAAGAAAATAAAAAAATATTAAAAAGTTAACAATATTTTTTTTAGGCAAAAATTTAAGAAAAAATCATCTCATCTTGATTTTTTCTGGTAAAGTTATAAATATTATTTTTTATGAATTTATATGAGAGTGTTTTTGAGAAAATGATAAGGTGGCAAAGGTTCGCTGAGTGCCAATTGCCAGTACGAGCATTGTACTTGCCAAAGGGAAAACTGGTGCGTACTGACCGTTGAATCGTTGCGCTGTGCCAAAAAGTGGATTTGCCGCACATCTGACTGTCGAGTTTCACAGATAACATTTGTATATGTTTTAAGAATTAACTGGCTCAAGAGTTCCCACTGTTCGCATTGTTGTGCTTGAAATGCTTGCTGTGTTTGGTAGCGTTGTTTTTTAGCTAATAAATAGGCTTTTCCCTTGGCATCAATATTGTCAGAATCGTCAAGTAAATCACAGGATGTCAATTTTAAAGTGTACTCAACTTTGTCTGCTAGCTGAGTTAGGGCTTCTAGATATTGCTCTTGGTGCTTTTCTAGATGATTCAGCAGTTTTTCTTGCGAGGTAAAACCCCTCCCAAAACGTAGGGGAAGAAGGGGAGTTTGTTGAAAAAGTTCTCGAATCACGCGATCGTGGTTTAATACAGCTTGAAGTAAACGCTCATCCGTTGCCTGTATTGCCTCCAGTGAGATTTCCGGCTCTGCGATCGCACCTAAACCAGAAGAGTAAACTAGTTCAATATTCCTTTCCATCCCTAAAGGTAGAACAAGCGGTGATGCGGTGGGGACTAGAAGAGCATAAGCGTATATTGACATAAGTATAACGGCGTAAACATTTGTAGTTGGGATGAGGCAAGAGACAGGAAGGAGGCAGAAGGCAGGAGGCAGGGGGGAAGAGGGTTTAAGTTAAATTTACTTTAGTAACATAACTTAAGTAGCTTCCGCTCTGAACTTCTGCATTTTTTAAAGTAAGTATTCATGCCTAGTTTTGGCACAATTAAGCATGAAAATTCTTACCTCTTCCTCCTGCCTCCTGCCTCCTGCCTTCTGCCTTCTATTGAGATTGATGCTGGTTAGCAAGCATTTGGTATGTAACCTGGAAATCATCATTTGTAATCTGAATCAAGCTGGAGTCAGTCAATCCCTGGGCGCGGTATCGACGAATTGCGCTTAAAGCAGCTTGATTGCTCAACAAAGCCAAGTCTGCGCCATTCCAACCTTCGGTAACTGTCGCCCAAGTTTCTAAATCGACATCAACCAGGGGACGATCTAGATTGTGAACTCCTAGAATCGCTAATCGGCTGGCTCGATCTGGTAGATCGATTTTTATTTGTAAGTCCAATCTTCCCGCTCTGAGCAAGGCAGGATCGAGCGCTTCTGGACGATTGGTTGCTCCTACTAATAGTACTTTCGGGCATTCATGCAACCCATCCAGTTCGGTGAGCAATTGACCAACAACGCGATCGCTAACTCCAGAATCACCAGTGAATCGTCCCCGTGCTGGTGCTAAAGTATCAATTTCATCTATAAACACAACGCAAGGAGCTGCTTGCCGAGCTTTGCGAAAGAGTTCTCTGACTGCTTGTTCTGCCGCACCTACCCATCGGCTGAGTAATTCCGGGCCATTCACAGCAATAAAGTTGGCTCTAGCCTGGGAAGCGATCGCTTTTGCAAGTAATGTTTTTCCCGTTCCCGGCGGTCCCCACAACAGAATCCCCCGGGGAGGCTTGGCTTTGGTTTGCTCGTATAGTTCGGGATAAAGGAGTGCGCCTTCAACAGATTCTTGAAGTTTTTGTTTCACATCATATAAACCACCAATGTCATCCCAGCTGACGCTCGGTACTTCAACTGCTACATCCCTGAGAACTGAGGGTTTTATCTCCTTAATTGCTTCGAGAAAATCCTGCTGCATGATAGTCATGTTCTCAGGAATGGGACTGTTGAGCGAGGGGACTTGACGACGAAGGGCAATGTAGGCTGCTTTTTGACAAAGTGCTTTGATATCCGCACCAACAAAACCGACAGCCAAATCGGCGATCGCTCCTAAATTAATTGAAGTTTCCAAGGGCATGGCACTTGTCAAAATCGTGAGAATTTCCAATCGTCCATTGCGATCGGGAACCCGAAACTGAACTTCGCGATCGAAGCGTCCCGGACGACGAAGCGCCGGATCGAGATAATCAGGACGATTTGTTGCCGCTAATACAATTACGCCCTCGGTTTTGGCAAACCCATCCATTAACCCAAGCAACTGCGCCACTAGTCTTTTTTCAACTTCACCTTCCACTTGGCTGCGATCTGGGGCAAGGCTGTCAATTTCATCAATAAATATCAAGCAGGGAGCAGAACGAGTTGCTTTCTCAAAAATACTTCGCAAACGAGCTTCTGCTTCGCCGTAATACTTGCTCATCACCTCTGGGCCATTGATGGCAATGTAGTTTAACTCTAACTCTTCTGCCAAAACGCGGGCTGTTAAAGTTTTTCCAGTACCGGGCGGGCCAACTAGCAAAACCCCACTCGGAGGCTCTAACCCTAATTTCACCAATAAATCTGGACGTTTAAGTGGAATTTCAACTAACTCTCTGATTTCTTGGAGAACATCCGCCAAGCCGCCGACATCTTGCCAAGAAGTTTTTGAGTTCGTCTTATCTGATGGGGGAGTGACATCAGTATCATCCATTGGTGTAGTGCCAACAGTGGAATTGGATCTGACTCGGCTGGAATTATTTGTTCTGGGAATATTGCCTTGCCGGGGAATACTACTGAGATTATGAGAGCGAATTTGAATAGAAGTTTTTAACTCGCCTTTCTCTGCTTTTTCTTCTAAAGCTTTGGCAATTTCTAATAGGTGTTCAAATCCTTTAAATATGTCGTCCATTGATTTTAGTTAAATAAAAGGTAGAGAAAATTTTATTTTCATAGGACTTACGCAAAATAATTAAAAAACGAACCGCAAAGGACGCAAAGGACGCAGAGAAATAGGAGTTTTATCGAGTTATTGCGTAAGTCATGTTACGAAAAATTAAAAGTTTCAATAATTTTTGATTCTCAATTTTTATTGCTGTTCAACAGGAAGAGGAATTAATCAGTTGGAAATTGTTAATCGAAGACGAGCAAAGTTATACGGGGCAGTGAAATTGTTGTAACGAATTCGCAAACGGTCTTCAAATTGACGATCGAGTGCTTCAACGTGTTCGCTAAATTGTGATTCTGCTTCCCAAGGAATTAGGTAGGCTGAATTGTAGATCATTGTGTCCATTTGGGGAGTATTTTCTACCACCTCGATCGCAATGGAGTTGAGCGTGCCTTGAAATATATCTATGATGCCTTGCTTGCGATCGCTCATTCCCTGTTCGATGGTTTGCCCTATTTGGATTACCCGCTCCATACTCAGGGGTTGACCTACTAGCTTATCCCTTTCGGTTTTGAGATTTGGGTGTTCTGCCAATAATCCCTGAATTTCTGCCTCGGTATCCCAAAAAACTTTGACACTAACTTCTCGGCAACCCGATAACTTTGCAAGCAATTGCGTCAATTCTTCTTGATGAGGACGAATTAATTGCTGTGAAACCGTTTCCCAGCTTGAAACCAAAAGTCCAAATTGCACTGGCAGTAAATAGCGATCGCCTCCTTGCATGATCTCCTCAAGGACTTTTTCATGACTTAGCAGGTTACGACGGCTAGCCAAATAACGCTCTTGCTGTGCTTCTGAGTAGATGACTGCAAAATCATCCAAAATTTTAATTTGTACAGGTTGCCGATCTAAGCCCTGTAAATTTAAGTTTTCTGGAGCAGGCAAGGTCAAAATTCCATAAATGTAAAAGCCATAACTCATAAAAATGTCTTACCAAAAAGAATGTAGATAAAAAAGTTACAAGGGTTTGGAAGTGAGTACTAGTCTTAACTTGGCATGAACTAAGCTTAATTGAGCCAGTCCTAAGTCCAAGTCACCTTCAACCACAACACCCGTATTTAATAGGCGATCGAGGAGTTCTAGAATAGAGGGTTGACTAGAGGTTTCACCGGGGTAATATCCTCCAGATTGGGGAAGTAAATTTCCCATTTCACCCAAGTTAATATTTAGATCGGCTGGGTCAACATCAAATATCTCGCAAAGCTTAACAACCTGTTGTTCAAGCTGTTGCAGGCTTTCGGCAGCTCGATCTAGCTCAGAGTCGCTGAGGTTGCCAGCATCCATTCGCCGAATCACCTGAGCTTCCATGAGTTGGCGTATCAGTTCAACAACCGTCAGTAACAACGGTGCTAAACCGGAATCGGAACCTTTTGATTTGCTAATCGCCTGCATTCTGATGATTAATAGGATTGAGTGCTTTGAGCGATTGCAGTTCTGTTTCTAGACTGACAAGACGCTCTTGAAGTTGTTGATTAGTTGCTAATAAGGCGTGAGTTTGACTATTAAGATAGGGGTCGCTCTCCCACCAATTAATTCCAATCTCTTTGGCTTTATCAACAGAAGAAATCAACAAACGAATCCGAATGTTGAGCAATTCTGTGGAGCCTACGGAAATAGAAATATCTCCTGCGATAACAATGCCTTTATCCAGAACCCGTTCTAGAATATCTGCCAAGGTAGAACCTTGAGTTGATGTGGTGATAGCTCCCCGATTAGTATTAGTACTCATTTGTTTATTAAATGGCCAGAATCAAAAGCAACTGTCTGTGAGATGCTTGGCGGCTCGGCATTACCCTGCATTTGTACTAATACTCCCTGTTCTCTGAGAGACTTGAGTGCAGCCACAATTTGACTGCGATCGATCCCTAGTTCTACTGCCAATTCAGAGAAACGCCTTCCTGGAGAATTACACAGGTAGTTGTAGACTTCATGCTCGTAAGGTACTCGTTGTTCCAATACAACCCGATCTTGGTTGTTTGGTATTATCTCTGACGGCTGGGATTGAGTATTTATACTATGATATAATTCACTTAAAACCTCTTCCAGTAACCGAGTTGCTTCCATCAGAGGTTGATTCGTGCGAGAAAGCAGGATATCGGCACAAATATCTTGGAAGCTAGGATCTCCAGGGTTGACGGAAATTTCATGTTCGTGGCAGATTTTGGCAATCATAAGACAGGAACGCAATCCACCGCCTTGTCCAGAGCCAGATCGACTCCAAAACGTCCGTACTAAGCGGACAATTACTTCTGCTTTCTCGGAATCTATACCTGTTTTATGAACTACAATTTCCTGCTGACTCAGTTCATCAGGTGTAGGCATATCAATGGTAATAACACGATCCATCAAAGCATCCTGAGTTGCATGAACTCCACAATACTCTTGAGGATTTGATGTTAAGATTGCCCGAAACTGAGGGTGAACCCGGATATACTCAGCTCGATGTTGGTTTGTTGGTAATACTAACAACCTCTCCTCAAGTACGGAGAGTAAAACGTTATTTACCTCCGGGTGCGATCGATTGAATTCGTCGTAAACCAGCGTAAATCCTTCTTTACAAGCTAGGGTTAATCGTGCATCAACCCAATGTTGTCGGACTTCATCCTCAACTTTGATAACGCTGTGGATGAAGTTATCAACAACCTTTTTACGGGTATAACCTAATTGATTACCAATCAAGTCTGAGGTTTTAAACTCATCATCTCCAAATAAGAGGATGATCGGCTGATTGAGCAAATCAGCTAGATGCATTGCCAGAGTGGTTTTTCCGACTCCGGCTGCACCACGTAAATGTATTGAAAAACCTGACTGTAGATAGCGCAAAGCACGTTGAGCGATGCGTTGAACAGCAGGTGTATTGACAAATCGTTGGGGAGATGCATTTAATACTGTTGTCAAACTCTAAGTACCTCCTAAAATAGGAATGTCATGTAAAAGTATTTTTTTTTACATTGCAAATATAAAATACAGATGTCAATCAGCCTTAACTGGACTCAAATCCAACGCATTTTGGCATCAACACAAGACTAGTAATGTTTAATATTTATGTCATCAGCATGATTACGGTCTTGAGAGGATACCTTTGATAAGTCCACACAAGTGTAAAGCAATATGGTTCTGCGCTTTTTACTATTACCGATTACTGGCCCATTAATGGGGGTAACGTGGCTTGGGGAAAAAATTTTAGAACAGGCGAGTACTGAAATTGATGATAAAGAAAATCTCAGCAAGCAACTTCTTGCACTCCAACTTGCTTTTGATATGGGAGAAATTCCCGAAGAAGAGTTTGAAATTCAGGAAGAAGCGCTTTTATTAGCGATTCTGGAAGCAGAACAGGAGGGAACAATGTTGGAGGAATAGGGCGTTGCATAAATGCGGGATGGTTTTTCTCACGCAGAGGAGGACACTTTTCTTTTGTGGGCGGGTTTCCCGACTTGTACCGCTAACGCGGAACGCGCAGGGTAGAAAGTGTCCGTCGCGCTCCAGACGCAGAGAGAATAAGGAATTTTATATTTCAATACGTACAATTTCATCCCTAGATTCAGCAACGCCAGGAAAAGAGTCATTTCCCGACATTTTCACTAACACAGGACTTACGCACAAGTCACGGAAAATCGAACCACAGAGAACGCAGAGGACACGGAGGAATAAGAGTTTGGGAGGTTTATTGCGTAAGTCCTATAACATATAAAATGTATTGGCATTGTATATACAAATGTTCTATATTAGATATTAAGCATTACCGAAGTAAGCTGCAACCTTACTTCGGTAATGCTTAATCTGACACATAAATATGGAAGATACCTAATGGTTGCCCGTTCTAAAATGGATAATCTTGGTCGTAACCAAGTAATTAATATTAGAGTTCAAGAACAACAACGGGATTTAATTGACAATGCGGCTGCGATTCTTGGTAAAAGCCGTTCTGACTTTATGTTAGAGGTAGCCTGTAGAGAAGCTGAAAAAGTCATCTGTGACAAAACCTTTTTTGCATTAGATGAGGAAAAATATCAAGAGTTCCTTGCTATTTTAGACTCACCACCTAAAGCGAATGAAGAAATTCGTAAACTCTTAACTGCTAAATCGCCTTGGGATTGATGACAAACCAAAGGAAAATGATCAATGCTCCTCAGCCTGTTACTAAAAACCATGATGTATCAGAGTTTGAATCCAAATCAGAAGCCTTGAATAGCTGGCTGAAGGAGAGAGCTTTGAAAAATGAGGGGGATACAGCCAGAACATTTGTAGTAACAGTTGAAAATAAAGTAATAGGCTATTACTGTTTATCAACAGCTTCTGTAACTCATTTAGCAGCTGTTAGCAAAGCTAAACGGAACGCACCAGACCCTATACCGTGTATGCTTATTGGTAGGCTAGCTGTAGATATCAAATGGGAAGGACAAGGTATAGGGTCTGGTTTATTAAAAGATGCTATTAAACGCATTTTATCAGTATCTCAAATAGCTGGTGTTAGATGTATTTTGGTTCACGCTAAAGATGAAGAAGCCAAAAATTTTTATTTAAAACGTGGTTTTCAAGCATCGCCAATAGAAGCATTAACGCTAATGATGACTTTAAAAGATATTCGAGCAAGCATTGTAGATTAACCTATTAACTAACGTGCGCCTCCGTTGGAGACTCACGTTAATTTTAAAAATATTGTTAGCTATTATACTTAAATAAATTATGCTTCTACTATACAAGTATTAATTTAATGGAAGCTTTGCCCGATAATTGGGCAGATATTCAACCTGATACTGTATATCTTTCAATCAGTGGTCTGCTAGTTTTATTTGGCAGTGAACAAATAAAGCTGGGATTAAAATATGATCGGAAGGGGAAACATTTAAAAGCCATTGAGAAGGGGCTTGTACCTCCTCGCGGTAATGTTGGGTTGGTGGCTTCCCAAGAATCTGGCTACGATTTTAAATCTAAAGTCTTAGGTAAAGGTGGCGACCGCCGATTTCATGCAAAATTAATTGATGGTATATTGCACTTCTCTGGTTTGGTAACAGAACATTAAACCCACATAACTATGACAAGGCTCGAATTAAAAAATCATCAAGTTTGGCAAGATTTAACTGAAATATTACAAAGTCTAGATGCTAATCTTCTTGTTCAAGAACATCTTGACCAGTGTGATTATAAAGTGTGTGGTTATTGGGATGAACAAGATGAATATTATGAGAAAATTACGTTACCTCGTACCCTAGAAGCCGAATTAGTTAGCAGTTCAATAGGCGTTACTCACAAAGAACGTTTTTTACAACTAAAGTTTTTGCTGATTGCTGATGCTGTTGATAATACAAAAACTGCAAGTAGCAATGCTCAAAAACTTGGTGAATTGATTCTTGTTTATGATGAAAATCTAGAATTTATTGATGAGAATTGGCTTTTAGATGTCGATTCTTCATTCCTTGTGAAGCTATCTGGCTAATTTTAGGCAATTGAGTAGAAATAAGAAATAACTAAGCAACGAATTTTCGTGCCTAGCGCAAAGCTGAATATATAAGGGTTTGAGATAGGCTTTGTTGCTCACCTTTGGGGTATCGCAACGATTGATGAAAAATTCCGCTATTTGCTGTGAAATGCTTGATAAATGGTTTTTCTATCTGCTAACTTCGACAGCGCAATCAAGGTGCGCTGTCGTGTCTGCTGAAAACTCTGTATTTTAGACTTTCGAGCTAAATTATCAGAAAGTATTCTTACTTTCTTCTTACTGGATATCTCCAGATAAACTCACTGTAATAACGTTAACAACATTATTATTAGTATCGTATCCAAAGTAATTATAATAAAAACCATCACCCAACGCTGTTGCAAATGCAATAACATTTGCTCCATTGGACTCATTGACACACATATTAGCCAACATTACGCCAAGTCTATTTTCTTCTTCGAGTAAATTATCTAGTTTGCAAGCTAAAGTGTCTTCATAAATTTCTGTTTTCCAAGTATTATTAATAATAATTTGAGCAGCATCCGCATCCATAAAACACCCTATTCCAGAATCAACTCCATAACCAAAAAATCCCTCTCCTTCTTTTAAATCACTTAATTTTTCACCAACTCTAGTAGCTAATTCCCACCTTACTGGGCTTACTTCGCTAATCTGAACCATAGCATAAGCAACCATTGGTTCTTCGTTATTGAGGTTGTGTGCAATGCTCAAAAAAACTGGGTAACAACCAGGTTGAAAATTGGGACTAAAGGGATCTGTACCAGGAAAAACTAGGGGATCACAAGCTACTAATTTTCCTGAAGTTAAGTTTAATTCCCCAATTATATAGGGATTAAGAATAAAAATACCAAATCGTGTATTTAGCCTTTGACCTGTTTGGAAAGCTTTTGATAAATCAACATTTATCATCTTTTATTCATTTATTTGTTTAAAGGTCATTAATTTAAATCTTATACAAATCTATTGAGATAGCCCCGACCGAGCAAGGAAGTTGCGAAGAATAGGCAAGCTGAAATCTTAGTACTTAGTATTCCAACGTTAAGGTTTTGAATTTTGGTGTATTGTCCTTCAAGTCAGTATTTGCTTGCTGATGAGTCATGTCCCCTTCAGGAATTGTTTGACTATTTAAAATAGCAAGACGTTGCTGAATCTGATGTTGGCGTGCTTCGAGTTTCTCTAGTTCCTCCTCTAAACGCTCCTTCTCTAACATCATTTTGTAAGCATTTAAGTAGGCTGTTGCTTGAGAACGTTGAGGAGGCATGGTGCTAAATTTGGCTTGAATTTGTCTGCGGTTTGGAGTGCGATGCATAATAAATTTCTCTTTGGGTATGAAAGTATTTAGTCTAATTAGCCGTTAAAATAAACAGGTAGCTGCTCCTTGGATGCGTTCTAAAGGCTGAACTGAGCGAGGAAGCATTGGTAAGCGAACTATTGTCAAACCTGGAAAATTTGTCTCGCAGTCATCGCAATTAATGGTTGCTGTAGAAGTAAAACGGTTGAGAACAAGGTAATTCTGACTTACACCTATTTCTTGCATAGATTTGAACAAGCGTTGTTGTTCGGCAAGTACGCTAGTCTGGTTAAGTGTAACCCCAATGAACTCTGCTTGTTGTGCGTCTTTTAGCACTTTTTGGGCTTTGACTACGCGCTGTCGCAAAGTTCGTAAACGCCCCATAAACTCTGTACGACCAAGAACATTTTGATACTTGATCCAGAGTTTGAAAATCCAACCTAGCCAGTCTGCTAATGCAGTTGGCATTTCTAGAAAACGTAGAAGATGACCTGTAGGAGCAGTGTCTAAAATAATTAAGTCTTCTTCTTGTTGCTCTAGCAATTCCATTACTGTTAACAGGGAAAGTATTTCATCAATCCCTGGTAAAGCTTGATCGACAATTTTGCGCCAGGCAGCAGGAGCATAGGCCATTTCAATAGATTCGCTTGTTTGGGTTTCGCCACTCATCATTTCGGCCAGTTCCCATAGGTAATCGGCTCTAAATTGATCGACAATGCGATCGCCATCCACTTCCTGACCTCGAAGATTGGTAGTTATTTGATATGGTTCGTGTCCTAAACTCAGACCAAAGGCATCACCCAAGGAGTGAGCAGGATCGATGGAAACCATGCGAATTTTGCGATCGGGATGTTGTTGAGCCATAGCCCAACCAATCGCAGCTGCTACTGTGGTCTTGCCTACTCCACCCTTACCGCCGATTAGTAATAGGCGACGACCTTCGGTCAGAAAATCTCCAAAGCTAGGAGGAATTTTTTCAGGCCATTGAATTGGGAGTAGATGAACAGGAGATAGTGGTTCAAGCTGAGGAATATGGATTTGGTCGATAATATTGCTGAGGGCTACAATTCCCAAAGGCTCCTTATCTTGTTGTGGCACAATAAACATCGGCTTTCCGTTAGCAAGAGTCGTATACTGGCTGATGAGCGGTTGTTGTTCTTGGTAACGATCTGGGTCAGTCGCACTGGCAAGGACTTGGTTGACAAACAACCCTCCACAAGGAACCTGCATGGTTTCTAAGGCTTCTAGGAATCGTTTTGACTCCAACCAACTCATTGGTTCGGCGATCGCAACTAACAAACAAGCTGTATGGTTAGGATCTTGAAGCAGACGACGACCTTGCGACAGTTCAGCTTTCAGGGTTTGCAAAAACTCGTCAGCGCGATCGGGTGTGTAACTTCCAGCAAAAGTCTTGCTAATAATCCGATGCTTTTCTTGAAACAGTTCGAGAGAGTGGAGGAAAGTGTCTAAAAAATCCATCAATCCAAACAAGTTGAGAGTATGACCGCTAGGAGCCATATCTACTACTACTCGATCTACCCGCTGCTCCTGAAAAAGGCGTTGGATCTCTAACAAGCCCATCAACTCGTCCAGTCCAGGCCAATTTAAATCCCAAACTGGAGACAAGTCTTCTCCTTCAACAAAACTACCGCGCTCCACTAACAGTTCTAACACCTGACCATAACGTTCTTTAAACTCTTGTAGCAGACGCTTTGCATCTAACGCTCTTACTCGTAGATTGGGTAGTTCCGCTATGGGACGAGGAATGTCATCAACGCTAACTTGTAAGACATCTCCAAGAGAGTGAGCCGGATCGGTTGAGATTAAAAGAATTTGCTCATTGGCAAATTTCTGCGCCCAACGACATGCAAAGGTGCAGGAGATTGTCGTTTTTCCGACTCCACCTTTACCGCTAAACATAGCAAGGTGTAGGTTATCAAAAAGTTCCATCCCGTTTGTCATTATCCGGCGTTTTAGGATAAAGTTACTACATTTTTTTGAAATTAACTTAAGTAATTTTGCTGAATAAATCTATTTAAAACCTTAATCTTTCACGGATAGGATTTACAAAACTTCTAGGGCGGCGATAGGGAAAGCTTTACAAGAGAATATGTAATTAATTTTGTTGAGGTACTTACAAAGATTAGCCGAGGAACTATAACTGAGGTAAAGATTTAGCCAGAGATGTCCAAAGGTAAGGAGATAAGATGGTTAACAGTTCTGAAGGCGATATAAATATTGGCTGTAATGTCCAAGGTATTTCTGAATACGACTTTTTTTCTGACAGTAATTTTGAGGACATTCATTGTCGTCCACTTAAAACAGACTCTCCCTACTTAGGACTAAAAACTTTTGAAATTAAAGATAAAGACAAATTTTTTGGTCGAGATAAATGGATTGTTAATCTGGGCGATCGCTTAAAAAAAGATAATGTACTCTTGCTTCTAGGAGCATCAGAGAGTGGCAAATCATCATTAATTCGGGCAGGTTTAATTCCTTATTTAGGATCTAATAAAAATTCATTAATTAATATAAGTTTTCACCCAGATGAAAATCCTTTTAAATCTCTTTATCACTGTCTTGCTTCTACTTATGGGAAAAAATCGCAAATAGCGGATATTGCTAGAGAAATAAGAGAAAATACCCTAATTAAAATTGTCACATTCCTCAAACAAGATTATCAGTGCATTCTGATTTTTATTGACCAATTTGAAGAACTGTTTACAAAAACTCAAAAACCGGAACGCGATAAATTTGTTGCTAGTCTCTTTCAACTGTTCCAGCACCAGGATAGCTCTGTCAAAATTGTTTTAACAATGCGATCTGATTTTTTGGATAAATTTAGTGAGTATCCCCAACTTGCAAAGATTCACGATCGCTATAGTCGTATACTCACTAGAATGAGCGATGGAGAATTAAAGTTAGCGATCGCTGAACCTGCTGCTAAAAATGGCGTTACCTTTGAACAAGGATTAGTTGAGCAAATTATTCATGATTTTCACCAACAAGATGATTCTTTACCGCTTCTGGCATACACCCTGAATGTATTGTGGGAAAAAGAAGATATTGCAAACGGGGTTCTGAAGATAAAGACTTATCAAGAACTAAAACAGCAAACGTTTGGTTATTTAAGAGAACAAGCTAATCAATTTATTAATCCTAGTCTTGGATGGCGCGATCGCCATTCGAGAGAAAAGGAACAAGAGATTCAAAAGTTAAACCTTGCACTGACTGAATTAAAACTGCGCGAGCAATCCGCCAGGGTTTTGAATTTACTTCCTGTCCAACCGCTAGAGGGTTTGGTGCTGGCGATTCAAACAATGGGTGAGAATCTAGAGAAATACCCAAACCAGCTTCTAGCTCCTGTTCTGGGAAGCTTGAAGGAAGCAATGAACACACCCACAGAAGCGAATAGCTTGCGCGGACACGAGCAAGAGGTTAATTGTGTAGCCTTTAGTCCTGATGGCAAGTTTATTGCCAGTGGCAGTAGCGATTCTACGGTGTGCTTGTGGAATATTATTGGCAATCCTACCGCTCAATTTTTGTTGGGGCACGAGCAAGAGGTTAATTGTCTAGTCTTTAGTCCTGATGGCAAGTTTATTGTTAGTGGCAGTATTGACGGAATTTTGTGTTTATGGGATCTACAAGGTAATCTCCTTATTCAACCGTGGCAGGGACATGAGGAAGGAGTTATTTCCGTCGCTTTTAGCCCAAATGGCGATTCTATTGTCAGTGTTGGTTTTGACGGAACAGTGTGTTTGTGGGATTTACAAGGTAACGCCATTACTCAACCTTGGCGCGGACATAAGGAAGGAGTTATTTCCGTCGCCTTTAGCCCAAATGGCGATTCTATTATCAGTGTTGGTTTTGACGGAACGGTGTGTTTGTGGGATTTACAAGGTAACACTATCACTCAACCCTGGTACAAACATGAGGCAAAAATTATTTGCGCCGCCTTTAGCCCCGATCGCAAGTTTATTGTCAGTGGTAGTAGTGATTCTACAGTGCGGTTGTGGGACATCCAAGGTAATCCCATCGGTCAACCTTGGCACGGGCATGAAGGACATGTAAATTCTGTAGCGTTTAGCCCTGATGGCAAGTTTATTATTAGTGGTAGCTGCGATCGGACAATACGCTTGTGGAATATCAATGGCAACCCCATCACTCAACCTTGGCGGGGACATGAAGGAGAGGTTAATTCCCTAGCCTTTAGCCCTGATGGCAAGCTGATTGTCAGTGGTGGCGATCGCACTGTGCGTTTGTGGGAGCTACATCAAATATTACAAGATCGGGTCATCGGGCGATCGCAGCGCAAATATGAGAATTGGGTCAATTCTGTCGCCTTTAGCCCTGATGGTCAGTGGATTGTCAGTGCCAGCAATGATTCGACAATCCGCTTATGGGATATTCACGGCAACCCCATTGGTCAACCTTG
>NZ_JBALDP010000022.1:0-84360 GCF_036917355.1 Nostoc sp. | reverse complement strand
ATTAGTGCAATGAATCAATTTAAACCCTGTTATGCTTCTGGATAATTTCACTTAGTTACTACTTGCTCATCCCGGAGAGTGACAGAAGAGGGCTATTTTGAAGCTGATTCCAGATGTTGGAATCAGGTCAGCCGAGATTGCTCACATACTTGGCTTAGATAATACGACAGTCAATAAGCACTTGAAATATCTTGTAGAGTCAGGCTGGCTTTGCAGGCAAGTATCCAATACCAAAACCCAAGGTAGAAGTGGTTACGCTTATTTTCCTGTTGCTGGAATTAATGCTGAATTAATTCAATTTTTATTAGAAGACAGTGACCAAGCTTCAAATGGCGCATTAATTCACTCACAAAATGGGCATTACGATTATGACAATGTATTTCAACTTGTCTCTTCAAATACTGACGCTATTCCTGCTGATATCCAGTTAACATCTCCAGGTAAACTGATGTCAGAAAATCATTTTAAGGACAACTTAGACGATAGCAATGCAAACATTTTTATGAAATCCGAAGCAACTCAGCAAAAAGCTACCGCTCCATCAGCATCTTCAGAAAATAATCTATTAATGCCTGGAGAAATCATGTCGAAGATTAAGGAATTGTTAGTACTTCACCGCGAACTCAGCATTATAGAGCGTAAAGTCAGCATTATATATAAAGAATTGCGCGATCTTGGTGGCAAAGATGCTGAAGAACTAATAGCTGAACTGGAATCAGAAAAATTTTAGCCAAAGCGGCGAGGTATTAGTCTTAGCGCTTGGTGAACTCATGGGCGGCGCTTGATGCTAGACATGTCTCTTCAATTCAGTGCTGAGGGTTTCGATTACCCTCCACAAGTTTGCATACCTATGTACTTTACAGCCGTTTAAAGCTTGCTAGAGGAGCATTATGAGACTAACGCAATGCATTTTAGAGGAATAATTGCCAGGATAAAATAATGTTGACAGTAAGAACTATAAAAGCCGAATTTGACAACGCAGAATCCTATGGGTACGTTTATGGCTATATAGTACGCAAAGATATATTTCCTGTTTATGTCACTCTTGGCAAAGAACAAGAGTATATTTCATCGCCATTGGACGACAAAAATACTGACTTTAGAACTTTTGCAAGCTGCACCGTTTACATTGCCGAAACAGATGAAGAACTTGATAGGGAAAAGTATATAGAAATAATTCCAGAAATTAAAGTAAGGATATTATGCTGAAGAATTAATTTTAGCTTGCAAGTAAGGTATAAGTAACTTACAAGCTCTATTAAAGAATTAACTTCTCCGCTTTCCCATATTAGGAATCTTCTGGAGTGCTATTTGGCTGCGGTTGTCCTCTATAAACTGTTTCAAGTCGTCTAGCCTTACTTGAACTGCCTGACCATTTTTGAGTTGAACAGTACCCTCAATATCATCAGCCTCTTTTGAGCTTATGGTACTGTTCTGCAACTTTTGTTGAGTTGCAGATACCTTATTTTTACTCCGCAGCAAACCCCAGAAATTTCTCAATCTATAAGATAGGGTCATTTTAGTCACACAAAGTCACTTTCTTAGAAAAGGGCTGATTTGCCTATATTACCTTTAACAATTTTTTATCACATAATTCCTCTATCTTGTGACAATTATCATACTTTTTATCGTAACTTTATTAAAAAAAGCATCATAACCAGACATACGCAGTCCCTTGTCTTCAAGCTGTGATGATGTTGGATGCTTCTGCAATAGGTTCAACTTGTATCGCTGGCGCTTTTTCTTCAAAGGTGGCTAAGTCGAACCAAAAGGTGGTGCCAATGCCGACTTCACTCACTAGATGGACTTTACTACGATGTCTGTCGATGATATTTCTAACAATCGATAAACCTAAACCCGTGCCTTCTAGGGTGTGAACTCGGTTTTCTACGCGGAAGAAGCGTTCAAAAATTGAGTGTTGATCTTCTGTGGCGATGCCAATTCCTGTATCGGAAATTTCAATCCGCACTGGTGCAGATTCGGTGTGACTGGGTTTGAAATCTAGTTGGTAGGCGCGGATTGCTACTTTACCACCGGCTTTGGTGAATTTAAGGGCATTACCAATTAGGTTGCCAAACACTTGTACTAACAGATCGTAATTACCTAATACTAGCGGCAAATTAGGGGCAACTTCCTGAACAAGTTCAACACCTTTATCTTTTGCATTGAGTTGGTAAGTACGCAGGGTTTGCTCGATCGCTTGGGCTAAATCTACGCCATCAAAGCTGTAGTTGCGACCAGATTCGAGTTTTGATAAATCCAAAACATCGTTAACTAGGCGAGTTAGGCGATCGGTTTCATGGTTGACTGTTTGCAGAAACTCTTGCCGTTCTTGTAAAGCCAAGTCTTCGCCGTAGTCGTGCAGGGTTTCAATATAAGTTTTAATGTTAAATAGAGGCGTTCGCAGTTCGTGAGAAACGTTGCTGATAAATTGACTTTTTGCCTCGTTGAGTTCGACTTCACGGGTTATATCTTGAATAGTAATCGCAATACCTTTGATGCTTTCTCTTTGCAGGTTGAGTACTGTAGTCAAGAGAATGCGGATTGTCCGTGGGGTGGGTTGGTTAATAAAAATTCGGAATTCGGCGCTTTCGCATTCGCCTGCTGCCATTTCGTACAAGGGACGGGTGATTTCGATTTGTACTGATGCTGGTAAGTGATGCAAGACATTGCAACCGACTACATTAGCGGCTTCCCAGCCAAAAATTCGCTCTGCTGTGGGATTGACTAAAATCACCTGCATGTTGTTGTCAATCAACACGGCTCCATCTGCGATCGTTGAAACTAGGGTTTCTAGCTTGGCTTTTTCTGCGGTCAGTTCCTCAATATTCTGTTCTTCATAGCGCTCTAATCGCTCTCCCATCTCATTAAAGCTTAAAATTAACTCCCCCAGTTCGCCCCCTAAAGGTAAATCAATGCGCTGCTTGAAATTCCCGGTAGCAATTTGCTTCACCCCCACTAGTAGTTCTTTAATGGGCTTAGTAATGGTCAAGGCGTTAATCACTCCTGCCAAAATTACCATTACCCAAATGGTGATAAAAACGGCAATGGTGACATCGCGGGTAAAATTGGTGGAAATGACAGCAGTCTGATTGGGGTTGATCCCGATCGCTAATACACCTAAGTATTTTTTATTGACAATCAGGGGAATAAATACATCGGTGACTGTTCCATCTGGGGTCATGTGTTGCCGCACCATCGGCTTTTCCCCATCGCCAGGGTAATCTTCTGGCAGTTGTATCCGCCGTTTAATGGTAAGGGAGTTTTCTACCTCAGCCTCCCAAAAAGGAATGCCAAAAAAGATTTCCCCGTTTTCATCGGCGTAGAGCATATAACGCACGCTAGAGGTGCTGCTATAAAAGCGTTGGGAAAATTGGGCAACCTCGGTGAGATTATTGTCCGCGATTAAGGGGGCAACGTTGGCAGCAAGCAGCAGCCCCAAATCACGACCAAAGCGGGTGTCATTCATCCGCGCATCCTGCTGAATTGTATTTACAGCCCAGAAGGTCAAACCACTCATCACCAATGAAACTACCATTGTGGCCACAGCCAGTAGTTTAGTCTGGAGAGTGAACTCCGACCACCAACTTGCGATCGCATGTCGAATTGTTTTTAACAGATTTAGCATCTTAAATAAAGTTGTTAGTAGTCTTTGTTATAAAGCCCAACAACTTAAAAATTAACAGTTAATTTGACAAATATGTTAGGGAAAGAGGGAATGGGGCATTGGGCATGGTGAATAACTCCAAATTCCTAACTCCTAACTCTATAACCGATATCTCTCCGGTAATACATCCCCTGAAACTGAATATGTTTGATACTAGCGTAGGCTTGGGCGATCGCTTGCTCAAAATTTTCTCCGATTCCCGTCACATTTAATACTCGACCCCCATCTGTGACTATTTCTTGTTGCTGGTTCAATTTCGTACCTGCATGAAATACAGTTGCTCCTGCTGCTTCTGCTTCTTCAATGCCAGTAATCACCTGGCCCTTTTGATATTCTCCTGGATAACCACCGGAAGCGGCAACGACAGTAGCAGATGCTCCCCCTTTCCAAGCAATGGGCGGCAATTCACTTAAGCGCTGCTGTACGCAGGCTAGAATCAACTCTTCTAGGGGTGTTTCTAACAGTGGCAAAATCACCTGGGTTTCAGGATCGCCAAAGCGACAGTTAAATTCCAAAACTTTCAAGTCGCCATCGGGTGCAATCATTAACCCAGCATACAGTACACCTCGGTAATCAATGCCTTTAGCTCTTAAGGTGGCGATCGCTCTTTCTAGTACTTCTGTTTGAACACGTGCCATCAACTCTGGTGTAGCGATGGGTGCTGGGCTGTATGCTCCCATTCCGCCAGTATTTTCGCCTGTATCGCCGTCACCAATCCGCTTATGATCTTGTGCTGGCAACAAGGGTCTAATTGTTAACCCATCAGTCAACGCTAAAACTGACACCTCTTGCCCAATCAAACATTCTTCAATGACGACAAATTCACCAGCACTGCCAAATTGTCCTTGAAAAATTGCATCAATGGCACTTTCTGCCTGTGCAACTGTTTCAGCTACCGTTACACCCTTACCAGCCGCCAAGCCATCAGCTTTAACAACAATTGGCGCTCCCTGAGATTTGACGTAAGATTTTGCTGCCGCAGCTTCCGTAAATACCGCAGCCCGTGCCGTCGGAATCCCTGCTTCTTGCATCAAGGCTTTTGCCCAAGCTTTACTCGCCTCAATTTGCGCTCCGGCTCTGACTGGGCCAAATACCATCAATCCTTTATCTTGGAGATAATCGGTGATTCCCTTAGATAAGGGAACTTCTGGACCAACTATTACCAGAGTTATGCCATATTCTAGAGCATATCGGCTCATTCCCTCAAAATCGTCTACTGCTAAGGGCAAGTTTTGGCAACGTTCCATACTTGCCGTGCCCCCATTTCCTGGTACACAGATAACTTGCTCAATTTGCTTAGATTGCAACAGTTTCCACGCCAGAGCGTGTTCGCGCCCTCCATTACCAACAACTAAAACTTTCACTGATTTCCTCGTGCGTCCCTTGCAAAATGAGAATACCTTAACTGCTCTCGCGGATCAATTTTTTCATCAATTCTCACACTTATGCAAGTTTCTTCTGGTTTACAGGAGAATTCAGGAGTCAGAATAAGCTCATTGGTGTCAAATTAAGGTCAAATGCTTGTCCCACATACACTTTACCCCAATATAGTTCAGAGACGCGATAAATCGCCATCTCTACAAGTATTTTGGGTTTATCTGAATTGTCAGTTTTGTCTTAAAAATTAAATTCAACTAATTAGTTAAATTTAATTTTTATTGTCAACAATTAATAAATAAAGTTAGTAACATATTTTTAGCACAAGTATATTAGTTGAATTATATTTTCTGCTGATACGAATCAAATTATCTATGAGAAAATCATCAATCAATAACCAATTTTTGATTATAATTATTAACTTGTGAATATCGCGGTTAATCAGGATATAAAAAATCGGCAACATGGCTAAAATTATCGTTACTGGAGTCGCAGGCTTTATTGGTTCTCATCTTGCAGAAACATTGCTCAAACAAGGAAACGAAGTAATCGGGATTGATGAATTCAATGATTATTACGATCCGATGTTAAAGCGAAACAATGTTGCACACTTGTATCGTTTACCTGGTTTTGCATTAATTGAAGGAGATATGCAGTTTTTAGATTGGCAGAAACTCCTAAAAGATGTTGATGTAGTTTACCATCAAGCGGCACAAGCAGGGGTCAGAGCAAGTTGGGGTAAAGCTTTTCGAGGCTATACAGAACGAAATGTTAACGCTACACAAGTTTTGCTGGAAGCAGCTAAGGATGCTAAACACCTGAAAAGATTAGTGTTTGCTTCTTCATCTAGTGTATATGGTGATGCAGAAACATTACCTACCCACGAGAGAATTTGTCCTCAACCGGTTTCTCCTTACGGCATTACAAAGCTAGCAGCAGAGTTTTTGTGTGAACTGTATTACAAGAACTTTGGTGTACCCTGTGTAACATTGCGCTATTTTACAGTTTACGGCCCCAAACAGCGCCCAGATATGGCATTTAATAAGTTTTTTCAATCCATTTTGCACGATGAGGCGATTCCTATTTACGGCGATGGCCAGCAAACGCGGGAGTTTACGTTTGTTAGTGATATCGTCGCCGCTAATTTAGCCGCCGCTACCGCACCCCAAGCAGTGGGAGAAATCTTTAATATCGGTGGTGGTAGCAGAGTGGTTTTAGCAGAAGTCTTAGATACGATTGAAGAAATTGTTGGGAAGCCAATCAAAAGAAACCATATAGAAAAAGCGGTGGGAGACGCTCGCCACACGGCTGCTGATGTATCTAAAGCACAGAAAATTCTCGGATATCAGCCGCAAGTCTTCCTAAAAGAGGGTTTGACGCAGGAATGGGAGTGGGTGAAATCTTTGTATTCCCTATCTTCCTAATTTTCCTCATTCTCTTTATCTGTTTAACCGTTTTGCCCTTAGCTGGTAGTCAAAACAACACCTTGGCGCACAGCACGCTTGCGTTGGCGTAGCCGGTCGGAGACATCGCTTTTACGAGTACCGCCAGCCATCTGATATTGATGGCTATTTTTACCAAACTTATGAGCAACACCAAGCAAAATTTTTTCAGAATAATCTGCTAAATCTTGTTCATTTTCAATAATTTGGGTTAATAAAACATCAATATTAGAGAGGGTAGTATTGTAAGCTTCCAGAGATTGACGGAGATTTTCAATTTTGTCAGTATAATCTTTAACTGTTAAACTCTCTCCTACATCTAGAGTAGGACTGATAGATTTAATACTTGCCAAGCGCATTTCAGCTTTGCTAAGAATACGTGAGTCACGTTTTGGCCTTGCCATTAATACTCCTTCACCTGAAAAGATAACGTAAACTTTTAGTAATTCCATAGTGGACAATTTTTTAAAAGGTTGTCCTGAGTAAAATTATTTATTTTTTTAAAGACTAAAATTTGAGTATTTTCAACAATTTTTATTGAGGAAGGCAGAAGGCAGTGTTTCGACTACGCTCAACAACCTTGCTCTCTCCTTTTCATAACCCAATACGCTTGGGTTAAAAAAAATTGTAGGTTGGATGAAGCAAAGCGCAACGCAACAAAGATAAACGAAGTTAAAGCAGAAGTTGCTAGCGTAAAAGCGGAAGTTCTTACAGGGAAGACGGAAGTTGCTACAGAGTGCGCAAAATACCGAAACGTCAAGGCAGAAGTTCTTACAGGCTGCGCGAAACACTGAAACGTCAAGACGGAAGTTTTTACAGGGAAGGCGGAAGTTGCTACAGAGTGCGCAAAACACTGAAATGTCAAGGCGGAAGTTCTTACAGGGAAAGCGGAAGCTGCTACAGAGTGCGCGAAACACCGAAACGTCAACCCTGGAGCAATATTTTTTGATGTATTAGGGACTTGCAACAAATAATACCAATTCAATTAATGATTGCAACACATCTTTGGGTAAAGACGCGATGAATCGCGTCTCTACAAATGGTCTATTTGTCGCATTCTTTTGTCAAATTGGTATTACGATAACAAAAATAATTTCAGCATAGGCTATAGCGATCGCTTTGTGAGTCTATCCATATCAGCAATAATAAGAATTTTTAGCAATAAATTCTTGAAAACCTAAATACTTTCCCTTGAAAGTGAGGTAAAAGAAGCCGTGAAAGCATTCTCGTGTTTGAGATTGGTTTCATGGAAGGCATCTAGTTTAGAAAAAAACCTCTAAGGCGATCGAAAAATTCCGAAATTGACTAATTGGGGAGTGGAGAAGGAAATAACAGCAATATACGTTTTATGTTGAGAAAGGAGATTACTATCAAATATAAATTTGTTATTAGAGCATCAATCATCTCTTTTCTTGGAGCTTCATTAGTTGCCTGTGGTGCTTCTTTAAGAGAATATAAAAAATTTGCCAACGCTGGACAAGAATATGCAACTGCACTAGATACTTTATTAGTTACATCAGGAAACTATGCTGTTGATGCAAGTTCGGAAAAGTTGCTTAGTAACCGCGTAGAAGATACAGTAAAAGATCGTGAAGAAATGTATATCGAAATTACTAAACAAGATAAGCAATGGCTTATGTTAATTGGACGAATGCGCCAACATACCGATCTACTCAAACGCTACTTTATTGCTTTAGAAAATCTAGCAACCTCGGATGCTCCAACACAAGCGCAAGAAGTTACTGAGGATATTTTTACTCAATTAAATAATGTCAGCGCTAATATTCAAGGTAATCCTCTTGTCTCTGACGGAACTGGCTCTGCTTTATCTGAAATTCCTAAAATTATATTGAGTAATAAAATTACAGGTGCGTTGAGAAAAGAATTAGAGCAGAGGAAAGAAACGATTTATCGAGAGCTTGCTATTCAGGAATTAGTGCTTGAACTTCTTACTACTGAACTAAAAAATGATTTAAAGAGCATTCAAACAAATCAGGAAGAGCGTTTACTCTTTAGACCTTATACGGCTGCCGATCCAATTAGCGATGCTGACGCATGGATAGAAAGACGGCGAAATATTTTGACGATGACACTTTCGATAGAAGCTTTGAATAATGCTAGTGAATCAGCCAAAGACTTCAAAGAAGCTTTTCAGTTACTTCTAGAAGATAAGTTTACTATTGCACGCGCTAATGAACTTTTATCTGAGATTAACTCCCTAGTTAATATAGCTGAAGAAATAAAAAATAACTAATAAATTAAAGGAAAATTAATTTTATGTCAGAGATAGTGTCTAATATTGATAACAATAAACAATCAGAATTTTTTAAAAAGATCAGTGGCATAGAAAATAAATTATATGAAATTGGTATTGAAAGTAAATTTACCAATCCAGAACAGAAAAAAGAATTTAAAAAGTATCGCCACAAATGGACGAGTTATGTCAACACAGTCAGGAACCAGATTGGTACCAATCTGGTCAACCAACTGGAGCAAAATGAGAAAGGTTTTGAAGATGGCATTAAAGCGATAAATCAAGAAATTCAGGAAATAAATAATACTGTAGGTTTCTTAGAAATTTTGGGTCGGACGATTGATATTATTGATAATATTGTTCGTTTAGTAATTTGACAGGGCATGAAGTTTTCGCTCTTGCTTAATTTTACAGGTATCTTGAATTTAGGCGATCGCCTGTCTAATTAGTTTAATCCTTCGCTTACCTATTCCCATGATTGAAATTCATCAATGGCGCTACGAATTAAGGAAGTTATTTGAGCGCGACGGGTTTCAAAATTAGCGGCGATGTAAATTAGTAAGATGCCAACTAGCAAGCCAACAACCCATTTTAAAAATGAGTACTGCAAGCTGAAAATTACTGATTGATAGATTGTAGTAATTAAAAAAGTGGCTGTACCAATGTAGAGAAAAGCCCGCACTCGCAAAGCTAATCCGGCAAAAATGGCGATGAGGCTGAAAATCCCCGGTATCCAAGCTTTATCTTGATGAAATAAAATTGCCCATCCACAAATTAAACCACTACCTAGCACTCTCAGAAAATGACGAGATATTTTGTACTCTGGTAACTTCAGTTGGGTATCCACTTGAGCAATATAAAGCAGTGATAACCCAATTGGTGTTACATACCACAAAGTATCAGTCAAGCGTAAGGAATCAAACCAACGGTAAAGTGCCCAATCAATCAACGCCACACTAATATAGGTGAAACGGATGTTTTCACCTATTTTTGCTAAAAAGATGTAAAATCCAGCTGCGAGTACTAAGGTAATGGGGTAAGTTTGCAGTCTGGTTTCCCATAAAATTATCAGTGGTGTGATGTATGCAGCTTGTTGCCAAGGTCTTTTAGACCAACCCCAATTTTCCCAAGGTAGAATGTACAAAAAGTAGGCTACCACACAAGCGATCGCACCATTCCAAGGAACTAATGGCCCTGCCCAAAATCGCCCTACTGCTGTCTCCCGCCAATAAATTCTCATGCCGGCTACCTCTAATAAGCCAAGGTAAACCCACATCTCGGCGATTGTAATTCCTGCAAAGATGCTGGGGGAGGTGCGCGAATTTCGTCCCTGAAAGATGGCATAGCGAATCAAAAATACTCCCGTTCCCAATCCCACCAAACGGTTAACTGCAATGGGAAGAGGAATAGCAGCCATTAATAAACAGCTACTCCAAACCCAGTGAATATGAGCAATCCTTTTCAATTCTTGGGGAGTTAGGTGTAAGTAGCTGACAAGCCAAGGCGACAGAATGCGGTAAGCATACATGATACTCGCGCCAAGGGCAGACATGGCAATTAATCCATCACCTAATGCTCCTCCTGAAGCTTGTGACATTTGATAGAACAATAGTTCATAAGCAGAAATTGATACGCCAATAATTCCTAAATACAGCAAGGGTTTGAAGCTCTCGTGCCGTCGCCCCACGCCAATAATAATTAAAGCTACACCCAAGGAATATAAACCTGTCGACTCGGTGAAGGTATTCAAACGCAGCAATACACTAAATGCACCATAAATTAATGGCAAAATGTGCAGACTGCTAGGCAACCTTTCTAATTGATGTCGTCGCCGCCACCACTCGCCGACAAGTTGAGTAATTAAACCCAAGGCGATGTTTGCAATTGCAATTCTCACAATTGAGCGTTCCCCTAACCCTAGCACCTGAGCAATTAACAATTCTAAACACCAACCAATACTATAAAATGCCCAATTTGTCGGTTCTCGCCAACTGCGATAAACAATGGCTGCCAAGGTAATTACAGTGGCAATTAAGAACAAAAATCCTGAAGTCGTAAACCCTTGGTAAATCAGCACTGAGTGCAGCGTCAAACTTAATAATTCAACACTACACAAAGCGATCGCCCATTTATCGCTAGCGGCTGCATAGATAACTCCTAATTCGTTATCGCGTTGGCTGAAAACAGTGGTCACTGAGCGGCGCCGAAGTGTCCGCGCTAACCATAGACTTAGAGTTGCGATCGCTCCTACAACAAACCAACCTGCTGCCGCTAGGCGAGGCAAACCAGGCACACCTGTCCACAGCAGCGCCCCAATGAAACTTAAAACAAATCCTTCTGTGATTACCGCAGATACTTGGTTGCGCAAATAGCGCGTATTTGCAAACATCAATCCAGCACCTACAGCCAAACCGATTAATCTGATTCCTGGTAGTTGTAAAGTTAGTAGCTGGGCAATTATTACAGCCAAAACACTCAAGTAACGGCTAGTAATCCGCCGCTCTATAATTGCGGCATTGGCAACACCTGTGAGAGCTAAAGGCGTAACTAGCCATAAAACTCCCCAATCAGATCGGTTATCAGTGATGCCATACCAAGATGATTCTGCATTCATCCACAAGAGGAAAAAACTCACTGCGGCTAATCCTAAACCGATATCCCATGCGCTACGTTGCCATAGTCCTTCCTGCAAGCTGAATCGCCATTCTGCAACCATGAGAGCCAATAAAATACTTGCCCAGCATTGTTGAGTCAGGCTGGGGAATAACCAATTAATGGTAAAGCAAAATGTCAGCACTCCCATGATATGAGTTAGGTATACCAGAGGAAGGGATGAGGGGGAGCGGCGTTGAGTAACAAATGCCAGAGTGGCGGTAGAAAATAGCAGATTTAGCGATCGCAATGTGGGATTTACTAGAGCGATCGTTGTTAAAAGAGTTCCAAATAACAGAGCGAGCAGTTCGCCAAATTTAGCTAATTCTCGCTTTTGGCTGCGATACAAACTATCTGTAAGCGCCACCATCAAAATTACGTAGGGAAATAAAGCTATACCCAGTAGCGCCCAAGGTTCATTTTGAGAATTGGTGAGTTGGGTACTAGTTGCGATCGCTAATTTTTGTAAGCGATCGGGTACTAATCGCCAACCTAGCAAAATCGTCTCTAAGCCGATGACGAAAACCCCTGCAAAGTCTCGCTTTAAACTGTACTGCCACAAGCGACTCCCCACAAACCACAAACCCAAACTACTGATAGCTATTGCTTGCCAAGGATAATTTACTACCGATACCACCCAACCCAAAAAGAGTAAAACGCCCCCAAGTCTTTCCCAGAGTAAGAGCGATGAGGGAGACAAGGGAGACGAGGGGAATATTAATGTTACTTCCTCTGCCCCCCTGCTCCCCTGCCCCTCTGCCTCCCTGCTCCCCTGCTCCTCTGCCCTCCTTTGCTGTACTAACCAAGTCATCAACCAGCCGCAAATGCCAATAGCTAACCCCAACAGTGCAACATCTAACTTGGTAACAAAAATCGCCCGCACCAACAAGATTATTAAAGAATAAATAATTACAGCAGCAGGTAAACTAATACTTAGCCTACCGCGATCGCCGCTGCCAGCATGAGGCTGTTGGAAAAGATTGTGATAAACAGTAATGATAGTTGTGGCGATCGTTGCTAGATAAACAGCAATTAAAGGAAATCCTCTTAACTGCCAACCCCAATGCAGATAACTCAGCCCCAGAATATTTACCAGAGGTAATTTGCCAGTATGTAAATTGGTAAAAATAGTCCGATTTTTGGAGAGTAAAACAGTTATAGCAGTGAGGGTAGGACAGGCGATCGCAACTACAATCCAATCCACAGGATTTTGCCACAACCGAAAGCTATCCATTGCCCAAAAATTCACTGGCACTAACAAAAGAGTGGCAATCAGCAATGTCTGAGCCGTCAATCTGAGGTTATTTTGCCTAGTTGCCCAAAAGCTTAATCCCCAAAAACTCAAAGTATAAGCAAATAAAACCCCGTACTGTCCAGAAGCAGGAAACCTCGCCCATTGACTAGCAGCCAGTACCCCAGAGGATACGACTACCAGAAAAACCCCTAGAAAAAGTAGCCAACGCACACTCAGTTCTGCTCCCAAGGACTGCAACATTGTGCCGATGAAGTTGGGTTTAGCTGATGGTTGTTTACCGCTACTAGATTGTAAAGCTACTACGGGCAACTGCTGCACCGGGTCGGAAGTTGCAAATACTACCTTTGCTTGAGCTTCAGCTTGGGGTTGCAACACCACCGCACACACCAGAAACTCTCGGCATAACTGCCTGACTTGGGCATCAGATATCAAACCTAAACGCAACCATATATCCAGTCCTTCTAATAACTGAGGATGGGAAGATGGTAGTCTGATTTCAATTTTTAGCGGGCGCTCAAGGGGCGATGACATAAGCGGCAGCAGTACCAGTATATACTTAAATTATTTGTTTAATTAAAGTATATTTTTGCTCTAACTGTGTCACTTATCAGGCTAATTGATATTAATTTTTAATCCAATACAGTTCAGATAAGTCCCAAACCCCGATCTAGAGACGCGATTTATCGCGTCTTGAAAGACCAATTATCTACACCAATAACCCTTATTGATTTTTAACCTACAAGCGATATTCAAATGCCATCTGCCTGCTTTTAGTTTCCACATTGCACTCTCCCAACCCCTAGATATGCCCATGTACTTCGGTTAATTAGATTTTGTTATTTTCCAGAGAAAGTCGTCTACCTGCTGTAACTTTGAGTTATAAACTTTTTCAACTCCAGCTTTTAAGAAATCAGACGGCTCGAACAAGAACAAAAATATATCGCTAAAGCCATTAGTAATCTCTGGTAACTGATTTTTTCCTACAATTTGAAATTTAACTTTTGGAGCGATTAAGTTACTAAGTACTTGTAGCGGTGGAATAATATTATCCTCGTCACTAATTAAAAGTGGTTTCTTTGCTTGATTAATAATATTAGCAATTTTCGGATATTCTTGATATTTTTCAGGGAATTGGTTCCACCAAATCTGCGTTTGAGAGTGAACCATACAAGATAAAACTTCGCTCATAATCACCATAAACGCTACAAGCGACCAAAACTTTTTTTGCCAAGTTTTAGTAGAAATAGACGCAATCTTAGTTGTAAATAGGTAAGCCACAGCTAACTGTATACCTAAAACTGAAGGAAGTGTATATCGACTAGTCGCGAATCGCTTTTGAAATACGAAATCTGTTATCAGTAAAGGAAGCCCTAAAGCTCCAATCAAGGTTAAGATAAATAACCAAACTTTTTTAGAAGTTTTTCGACACACAAAATAAATTGAGTAGCTGATTAAAGCTAAAATAATTAAAATAAAAGGAATTAAGACAAACTTCAGTTTTCCCGGTTCATTAGGACTAATACCTAAATCAAGAAACGCACGACTAAAAATACCAGCCCACCTTGAAACTGACATAAATAATGTTTGTTTAGTATTCGCCCAAGTGACAGCTTCTGGCTGAGGATTGGTAATAATAATCCAAATCCAAGGTACAAAAGTTAGAAACCCTGCAAGCAATGATAGCACGTAGTAAATCAATGTTTTACTCAATCGGAAGCGTTCGATTGCAACTACATAAATTCCCTGTGCAAAAGCAACCAAGGTAAAAAATAGATGAGTATAAAACCCTATTGATAATGTTGCTACATAAATGCACCAACTAACTTTTGTTTGAAGTCGCATGGCTCGCAGCAGTGCTACGCTCGATATTAAAATGGCTACTATTGCTAAACTATACGATCGCGCTTCTTGTGCATACACGATATGAATTGGTGAAATGGCTACTAAAGCGATGGCTACCCACCCGACTAGTGAAGACTCAAATAATTCTTGACATAGCCAATAAAGACAAGGAAAGGTAAGCAGACTAATAAATGCCGAAAAACTTCTGATCGCTGCTATAGAATTGCCAAAGCACTCTACCCAAAACCGGGTCATCAAGATATATAGTGGCAAAATCTGCGAGTCTTCTAAAATAATCCCTTTAATTGTATCAATTGCATTTTTATCAGGATTAGGATACTGGTATTTATGTAAATCTTCTATGCCAATCAAACGACCATCACTTAATTGCATTTTCATTTCTGACTGCGTATAGCCAGATATGCGTAATGATGACAAAACTTCATCACCCCAATAAATTTTTTTGTCAATATTGACGAAACGAAAAAATACACCTATTCCTAATAGGATAATAATTAAAAAACGTAACCAAGATTTAGAAATAGTCCATTTCTGTGATAATCGCTTTTTCATGTAGTTTTCAATTTCCTCAAAGCCTTAATTAACCTTGGTAAAAAGGCAAATCACAATTTATTATTAACAACAGGCTAATAACATAATCAAATTAGTATTTTGGAATAGGAGAGTGGACTAAAATTAGGATTGATTTATATATTTTAAAAATTGAAAAATAAATACAAGGTATTCTTTTATTTATAACAAGTATTAATTGATTTTGCAGCTTTGGATAAAATCATACTTATAGTAAATATAATTGTTTCTTTGTCATCCTACAGTATAAATTAATCAATTAATAAAATACTGGAGTTACAAATAAAAAGATTTTATAAAGTTTAGATGAAAATATTATAAATACGTCTGTGAGTAGCAAAGAATACAGAGACGCTATTGTGGAATCGTTGTAAGTTCCAAAAAGACCCATTTTTGACAAAAGCGTAAGAGTTGTACCACTTACTCTCACCTACCAATATGGTTGCCCGACAGTATCTGGTATCCGTAGCTTGCTTGTTACCTCCGTTAAGAAGCTTTTTAATCTGTGTTGCGAATTTTAACTTGCTCTTGCCTGGACTAAATCGACCGTTGTTCCAGCAGTCTAAAATACGGTTAGTAAATACTACGGTAAATCTGTCGAGTTATAGTATGATATGTTAAATTGCGATCGCTTCCTTTGGTATGTAGCCATTAAGCGCAAGCAACATATCTCAAATAAACGGACGAGTACGAACACCGTACCGCCCTATCGATCAAACTATGGAGAATTAACATGAGCAATAAACACATTGAGGTCAAACAAGTAGCAGGTTTCATCGGTGCCGAAATTAGCGGCGTAGATTTGTCGCGTCCTTTGCACGATGATGCGGTCAAAGAAATTCGTCAAGCACTATTGAAGTGGAAAGTCGTGTTCTTTCGCGGTCAAAACATCGATCATGCGGCACAGATTGCATTCACGGCTCGTTTCGGCGAAGTGACCTACGCACATCCCCACGAAGATGAGCCGATTGAAGGCTTCTCAGAAATCCTGCCCATTGACCGCAGCCGATACGAGCGGCGCAATGGTCTGCGCCGTTCCAGCTACGAGAGCCGTTGGCACACCGATGTAACAGCAGTTGTCAACCCACCTGCGGCTTCAATTTTGCGTGCGGTTAATGTCCCTAGCTTCGGTGGTGACACACAATGGACAAATTTAGTTGCAGCCTATGAAGGTCTATCAGCACCCCTACGGGCGTTGGCAGACACATTAAAAGCCGAACATCGTTTCAATGCGCGTTTGAATTTCCCCAGCAACAGCAAGATTGCCCAGCGCATCGCAGCCAATCCCCTGGTTTCAATCCACCCAGTAGTAAGGGTTCATCCTGAGACTGGTGAACGCGCATTGTACGTCAACCCTGGCTTCACCTCGCACATTCTTGACGTATCACGACAAGAGAGCGATCTGCTGCTTGAGTTATTCTTCAACCAGATCGCCAAGCCCGCCTACACCACCCGCTTCCGCTGGAATAACGGTGATATTGCGTTCTGGGACAACCGCGCCACCTCCCATTTGGCCCCTCAAGACTTGGATCATCTGGAAGTCGAGCGCGTCCTTTATCGCACCACCATCACGGGCGATGTTCCAGTTGGGCCTGATGGTTTCCGATCGCAAGTGGTTGAAGGTGAGGCGTTCAACAGCGAACTACCAACCGTATTGAAGAACAAAGCTGAGAAGCAAGAAGCAGTAGCGGCGCTTTCATAAGCTACAGAGTGGTAAACAAGGGCTGCGCTGTTCGTAGCCCAGTTTACCTACTGAAGTATTTAGCGAAATATAAATTTATTTGTGTAGCATTAATTAATTTTTACAGCAACTCCGAATGATTCATGAGAACATTTCAGATCCTTTCTTTTGAGTGAATAGTGAACCCCAAGCAATGGTTCAGAGACATCATCACAGCCTATTCTCTGGCAATAACTATATCGTTGGACTTAATAACAGCATAAGCTTCTTTCCCCTCAGATAAATCCAACTCTTCTACCGATACTCTGGTGATAATTGAAGTTAACTCAACTTTGTGAACAATCTCCAGCGTTACTTCACTATTAACGGCTCCAGTAACAACTCGCTTAACAACACCCTTGAGAATATTGCGAGAGCTAACTTTGAGTGGTTTCTTTTGAAGACTAATTTCTATCTCAGGCATTTGAGTGTAGATATCTTCCTCTTCTGTGTTTATGGATGGTAGCAAGTTTGATGGTGAAGAGTGTTGATTAAGACCACGTACCAGTTCCCGGAGAATCTCGGTCTTAGTTCGCTGAGACTGGCCACAAAACTCTTCCAAAATCTTTCGCTCCTCTTCTGAGGTTTGGAATGTGACCCACCCTTGTTCTTTTCTAGGCATATTTTTTACCGCTTTAGTTGGTTAAATGTTGGTATTTTTGGTACTATTTTACCTAGCATCAATTTTATGGAAGAAACCTTTCAAACGCCTTTTATATGAAAAGAAGACAAATTTTTGGCTTCCTGGGTATAGCGATCGCTGGCTTGCTGCTAGCAATTGGTTTACCGTTGCTTCCTCCTTCTCCTGTAATAGCACAGTCGAACACCAGCATACTTGTATCCGCAGCCGCCAGCTTAAAAGAGGCACTGGAAGAAATTAAGCCTTTGTACCAACAAAGTAAATCAAATATCAATATTAGTTATAACTTTGGGGCCTCTGGTGCCTTGCAGCAACAGATTGAGCAAGGTGCGCCAGCGGATATCTTTATTTCTGCTGGCAAAAAGCAAGTGGATGCCTTGGAACAAAAAGGACTATTGCTACCGGGTAGCCGTACTAACCTGGCAAATAACCGTCTAGTCTTGATTGTGGCTCAGGATGTTGTTGGCATCAATAGCTTCTACAATTTAACAGATAGTAAGATTAAAAAAATTGCGATCGGTGAACCAAGAAGCGTACCCGCCGGTCAATATGGCGAGCAAGTCTTGAAGAAATTGAAACTTTACGATCGCCTCAAGTCGAAATTTGTCTTTGCTAACAATGTGCGTCAAGTTTTAGCAGCAGTAGAAAGTGGTAACGCCGAAGCGGGTTTAGTTTATGCCACTGATGCCAAAATTTCCAACAAGGTAAAAGTCGTAGTTGCTGCTGATGATAAATTTCACTCACCGATTGTCTATCCGGTAGCAATAATTAAAAGCAGTAAAAATACTTCTGCTGCCAAAGAATTTGTCCAGTTTCTATCTGGCAGTGAAGTCAAAACTGTACTCAAAAAATATGGGTTTATTGTGAGTTAAAAAAAGGGGCTTAAGCCCCTTTTTGATATATGGAAGTTTAAGAAGCTGTGGACTGTAATTTTTCTAGTCGTGCCAGCACTTCTGAACTGTGAATAGTTGGGTTGACTTTGACAAAAGTCTCGCGCAAGACGCCTTGAGGATCGATGATAAAACTGTGGCGCATAGATAAAAAGCCGAGCCACGAACCGTAAGCTTTACTCACTGAACCATCAGTGTCAGCCAACAGCGGGAATTTTAGTCCCTCTGAATCACAAAATTTGGCGTGGGAATCAATGTCATCGGCACTAACACCAATAATTTGGGTATTTTTTTCAAGGTATTGGGGTAAGTCTTGCTGAAAACGACGAGCCTCTATAGTACAACCAGACGTGAAGTCTTTAGGATAAAAGTACAAGACTAGCCATTTACCGCGCAAGTCAGAGAGGGAAATTTTGCCATCACCTGTGTTGGTTGGCAAAGTAAACTCTGGTGCGGGTTGATTAATTGCCGGAAGTTTACCACCCATAGCATCAGCAGCAGGGGTAAAATTCAGCCAGCTGATGACAGAAATACAGCTGGCAAATAATATGCTTAAAAAAGTGCGGCGAGAAATCATGGTGTAAAGCAGAATCACAACTTTACACAAGTTTACAATTCTTGGTTGCGAGAAATCTTATTCTAAGTGAGATTCGGCAGGGGTATCTGTGCTTTCGATATATTGACTATCTAAGAGAAAAGCCCCCCTAGCAAAGCGAATACCCCAATATCCACCGGGTCTGCGGTCAATGACTATACCTTCTTCACCAATGTGAATGACATTGGGAGGGCGCAACATGGGCATAGGTTCAGCAGTTTTGACGTAGGCTGGTAGCGCCACAACACGGACTTTACTACCAATTGCGAATTCTTTGGACATCTTAATTAAGCTAGGAGTTTTGATTAACTCATAACTCAAAACGATCTTGAAAGTCTACTAAATTGAACTCAGAACTCAGCACGGGCTAAACCCTAGCTATCCGCTAACAACACTCAAAATAGGGAAAGGGAAAGGGGATGAAGTTTTCCCCTTTCCGCATCTTCTGCAAGAAGTCTGTTAATTTTTAACTATGGAAAACAATACCTGGACATCAGTCAAGGGTAAGTGCCAAAGTAATTCTGGTTGCCAAGTATCTGGGTCAAAGTGAGAGTGACAACCGCGTTGGTATGCTTGCCAAAGTCTGTGCCAGGTGAATTGTCGTCGAGAATTTAAGTTTTTATGGATGACTCGCAACAGTCCTAGTCCCAACATCAAGTTAGTTATGCTAAATTTTGTTCCTAATAAAAATGCCTGTACTTCTGCTTCACCAATGAGGTCTGTGCCATAGCCTGTGAGAACGTGAACCCCGTCATGGAGTTGTTTACGGCGGCTACCTGTAGTAAAGGGTTTTAAATTGTGTTCATTGAGGAAGTCTGCCCAAGTTCTGCCAAAAGTGCCAGTAGGGAGGAAACGCAATTTCTCTATTTCCAGAATTTGGGGAACATCTCGCCCCTGCGCTTGTGCGATGCGATCGAGTACATCTAAAACGTGTTGCAGACGAGGAGCGGGATTTGGTGAAGCCGCAAAGGGTTGCATCATAATCTATCTATTTTGGGATTGAGATGGGCGAGTACTGCCCACCCCAGAATTATTATTTTTTGAAAGATGATTATTGAGGATTGCCTTGTTGACGGCGTGAAGGAGCATTTTGACGGAATTGCTCTAATTTTTGACGCTGTTCCGGGGTTAAGACTGCTTGAATCTGTTGTTTTTCAGACTCACGGATTTGTCGCATTTGGGTTTTTTGTGCTTCAGTCAGATTTAAGTCACCAAAACCACCTTTTCCTCGACGTTGGCCGGGTTGCCGTTGACCTTGACCTGTTTGCCCCTGAGCCTTACGCGCTTGCCACTCAGCCCGACGTGCTTGTTTTGCTGCCTCTAATTTTGCTTTTTGTTCTGGGGTCAAAACTGCTTCAAATTTAGCGCGGCTATCGCGGCGAATCGTCTGAATTTGGGCTTTTTGGGCATCTGTTAGACCCAACTCTTTCCAAGGGCCTCTTTCTTTTTGTGGAGTTTGTGCGAGTAACAGGGGTGAAGGAGAGGCTGTTTGAGCGTGAACAGCAAAGGAGGTTGCAGTTAAAGTGAGAGCGATCGCGGAAGCAACTAGCGATAATGCTTTGAGTTTCATTACTTGTTTGGTGGGTTTTTCCTGGTTGGATGCCACCATCATAAGAACTTATCTTTAGCAGTTACATGAGGAGAAAGTCATGGTTATAACCATGACTTTAGTCATGATTGACAATAGATAGTTAAGAGTTAGAAGTTAGGAGTTAGGAGTTATAAATTATGAAAATTTTGATTATGATGATTTCATAAGTCATTATCTAGCTGATTAACTAACTGTTCTGTTCTTTGAATTTACTTTTGATTTTTTAGTCAGCGAAAAACTTAAGCGGTGAAATATCTGCTCGATTTTTCGGAATTATTAACTTCTAATTCATAACTTATAACTGGAGCAATGCGACTAATGAGTCGTCCAATTGAAATTAAGAAACATCCTTTTCCGTCTCTGCTTTATTTGGAGTGGACATTACTGGCGATCACCGCATTGACAGCTGTTATACCACCTCCGTTACGGCGTTTTCGTCCCAAGCTTCCAGAACTATCAATTTGTGGTGCATTTCCAGACTTGTCAGTTTGTAGTATATTGCCAGAGCTATCAATTTATAGTCTGATTATTTTTGCGTTAATGGGCTTAAGATTACCCAGAAATAACCAGACAACTAAGATAATATATACAGCTATTGAAATTTTATTAATTTTAATAGTTGGACTTTTTGGGGAAAGATTTGCTCGGCTTTTTCCTTTTCTCTATATAATTTTAGTGACTCGTAGTTGTCTAATTTTTCAGTTAAATGGGCGCTTATTCGTTACAGCTTTGTCATTTGCCTTATTTTTAGTTACTACACAACTAAAATATCAGTTATTCAATTTTCAAGCATCGCCGCAGGCACAAGAGCGATATCGATTTTTGATTTTGAATTCGTCGCTAGTATTTGGCTTAAGTTTAGTTTTTGTGTTGTTGATGATGAATGCAGTTTTGTCTGAACGCCAAAGTCGAGAAAAGCTAGCTCTTGCTAACGACAAACTCCGTCAATATGCCATGCAAATTGAAAATCAAGCTACCTTAGAAGAACGTAACCGCATTGCTCGTGAAATTCATGATTCATTAGGACACTCTCTGACTGCTTTAAATCTGCAATTAGAAACTGCTTTAAAACTATGGCAATCTAACCCAGGTAAGGCTGAAACATTCCTCGCAACTGCAAAGGAATTGGGTTCAAAGGCGCTAAAAGATGTTCGTCAATCTGTTTCTACTATGCGTTATAATCCCTTACAAGAACAATCTTTAGAAGATGCGATCGCTAGTCTCTCAGAAAATTTTCATCGCTTTAATGGGATATTACCAATTTATCAAATCAATCTAGAATATTCTCTGCCCCCTGAAATAAATACTGCTATTTACCGGATTACTCAAGAATCTTTAACTAATATATCTAAATATGCCTATGCCACAGAGGTAAAATTGGAACTTACTACGACTAAAGGCAATTTACGATTGATAATTCAGGATAATGGTAAAGGTTTTGACGTAGGGCAAAATACTACTGGTTTTGGACTTCATAGTATGCGCGATCGCACTTTAGCACTTGGGGGTCAGTTTAATATTAATAGCGCTCTTGGCTCTGGTTGCAAAATTACAGTTAATATTCCATTAACATGGTTAACATAATGATTAAAGTATTGCTGGTAGATGACCAAAGCTTAATTCGTCAAGGATTAAGAGCATTATTGGAACTAGAACCAGATTTAGAAATAGTTGGAGAAGCCGAAAACGGCGAACAAGCGATTAATTTGGTTGCAGAATTTCAGCCAGACGTAATATTGCTAGATATCAGAATGCCGATTATGGATGGAGTTGCAGCCACAAAAGAGATTCAAAAACGTTTTGCCAAAACTAAGATTTTAGTACTAACGACTTTTGATGATGATGAATATGTGTCAGCAGCTTTAAAAAATGGGGCTATGGGTTATTTATTGAAAGATACACCATCAGAGGAATTAGCTGTTGCTATTCGTGCTGTTCATAAAGGATATACGCAACTAGGTCCAGGTATAGTTAAAAAGCTGTTGACTCAATTTTCTCCTGTTGCACCAACTCATTCACCGCCTGTACCATCTAGTTTAGCTGAACTTACTCCTAGAGAAAAAGAGGTTTTGCGGTTAATTGCTACAGGCGCTAGTAACCGAGAAATTGCTCACGGACTCTACATTTCTGAGGGAACAGTAAAAAATCATGTTACGAATATTTTAAACAGATTAAATTTGCGCGATCGCACTCAAGCTGCGATTTGGGCAAATACATATTTATCTTATTTGAATGAGCCAAGTTAAATAATTCGTAATTCTTTACCGAGCTACTTATACAAATAAAAAAATCATAACTTACGCATTAATAAAGTAGACAATAAATGATTGAATAAATCAGCAAAAAGCAGGCGATCGCTGATCGCCTTAAGCAGAGCGATCGTTAAGCTTAAAGCTAAAACTGTATGGTAGACAACTATATACTACACTTGTAGTGTATAGATTAGTCTTGATTGGGCTTAATTGTTTTATGGAAGTGATTTTGGGTGATATCACAAAGCTAGAAGTTGATGCCATCGTCAATGCTGCAAATACTAGTCTGCTTGGAGGTAGCGGCGTAGATGGAGCGATACACAAGGCATCTGGATCGGGCCTAGTAGATGAGTGTAGGTCACTTAGAGGATGTAAGATTGGTGATGCTAAACTAACCAAAGGATATCGCTTACCTGCAAGCTTCATCATTCATACCGTAGGCCCAGTATGGCGAGGAGGTAATGACGGAGAACCTGAACTTCTGGCTCAGTGTTACTATAAATGTATGCAAATTGCCGCAGATAAAGAGTTTAATAGTTTGGTATTTCCTTGCATTAGTACTGGGATTTATAAATATCCTAAAGCTTTAGCGGCTGAGGTAGCAGTGAAAGTATGCGATGAACAGCTACAAAAGAATGGTCGTCCACAAAGAATAATTTTTTGCTGCTATGACCCAGAAAACTATGAAATATATGCGAATATTTTAGGGATTACGCATTGACATAAATAAATGAATATTCCTTAGGAAATTACTTTTAAACCGCAGATGCCCAGAGAATGATACTTGCTTGGGAAAGTTTTCCGACTTGAGCAAAGTGTCTGTGGCACAAAGAGAAAGAACGAGATTTTTCGAGTTACGTTGAAAGGGATACTCGAAAAATAAGTTTTTTGATAGCTTATTTAAATAATTCTAAACATTCATTTTTTAAAACGTCTTTTGTGACTTTTATTTTCCTAAATGACTTATCGATTACCTCTTCGCAAGATATATTAATTTGTGATTGATTTACTGAAATTAAATCTTGAATTGAAGCACCATATACAATCTCTGATAAACCACTCCAAACACAAGCAGTTGCACACATCGGACAAGGTTCGCCAGTTGTATATATGCTATAACCTTCTAAAGAGGGTTTTTTCAGTTTAGCTGTTAAACTACGAATAGCATTGATTTCTGCATGGGCTGATGGATCGTTGTCTCTCCTCACAGTATTATGAGCTACGGAAACGACTTCGTTATCTTTAACAATCACTGCACCGTAGGGTGCATCGCCTTTTTTTGCTTCTGCCAATGCTAAACGCATAAAAGATTCTGGGTTCATATAAGCTGAGGTTAACATAAGGATAATGCTTAATAATATCGTATTTCTAATGTTATAACTGGGAATTAAGATGTATTAATGGTCGAATATGTTACTGAGCAGACAAGAAACAGAATTTTACTTAGAAGACTTGGAAACCCCAATAGGTAAAGCAATTAATTTAACACTTGCCTCTTTGGTGCTAATATCATCAGGAATTTTTGTGGCAGAAACATATAATATTCCTGATTATATGCGGTTTCAGTTAAATGTAGCTGATACTGCGATCGTCATCATCTTCGCTGTGGAATATTTGCTTCGCCTGTGGAGTGCGGAAAACAAAATTAAGTATATTTTTAGCTTTTATTCGATTATTGACTTAATAGCCATTCTGCCATTTTTTCTAGGCATGGTGGATATTAGCTTTATCCGCCTATTACGATGGTTTCGGATTTTACGATTAATTAGATTTATAGATAGAAAGTTTTTATTCGCTAGTATCAGCAGTGAAGATGGGATGATTTTTGCGCGAATATTATTTACATTATTTGCAATTGTTTTTATTTACTCTGGCTTAATTTATCAAGTCGAGCATCCGGTTAATCCTGAAAATTACGGTACATTTTTGGATGCATTCTACTTCTCTGTTGTCACAATGACAACTGTAGGATTTGGTGATGTTATTCCAATTTCAGAATTAGGACGCTTGCTAACAGTATTGATGATTTTTACCGGAATCGCACTGATTCCCTGGCAAGTAGGGGATTTAATTAAGCGAGTGGTGAAAACTGCTAATCAGGTAGAAATAGTTTGTTCAGGTTGTGGTTTAGCTTTCCATGATGTAAATGCTGGGTTTTGTCAGCGGTGTGGGACTAAGTTACCTAGTCGCAGGATTGATTAGACATTTGGTGAAATTAAATAGGGAGCATCTCACTTTTGCAAATATACCAGGCGATTAGAAATCGCGGCTACACAAACGTTCGCGTAGCGTCTCGTAGAAAATTCCGCCTACGCGGACTCAAAGAATTTGAAACCCACGGAGGTGGGTTTTGTTTGTATAGCCGCGAATTCCATTCACCAGGACAAGCGTGTTTTTACAAAAGTGAGATTCTCCTAATTAAATATGCGTTATCCACAATCTTTGGAGAGATGTAGCACTGGTAATTCAACAGACACGATCCAATCCTAACCCGTCAATTTGATAGGTTGCTTAGGGTGTCGTCTGCGGTGGATTGGTGGAATTAGGAAATGGAAGAGTTGGTACAATTACAGGTACAGGTTTTGCTTTTTCGCCTTGCAGTTGAATTTGGGCTTGATTGCGGCCGTCTATTGCTTGTTGGTAATTAGGTTTGTATTTTATTGCTCGATCGTAAGAAGCGATCGCATCCTGATACCGTTTCAAATTTAATAGAGCATTGCCTTTACTAAACCAGCTTTCGGAATGGTCTACTTTATAACGAACTGCCTTACTATAAGACGCGATCGCATCTTCGTATTTCTGCAATATGTATTGTGAATTCCCTAAATTATACCAGAGTTGATAGTCATTTTGCTTAAGTGTTGCCGCTTTATTATAAGCTTTTATTGCTTCTTCATAGCGTCGGTTTTGATGCAGCGACCAACCCAAATTATACCAGGCTTGATAGCTTCTCGGACTGTATTTAATTACTTGATTAAAAGATTCAATCGCTTCTGGATAACGTTGTAAATTCAGCAGTATATTACCTCTAGACATCCAAGCTTGGTAATAATCTGGCTGATATTGCACCGATTTATCATAAGCTGCAAATGCATCTTGATAGCGTTTTAAATTGACTAGTGCATTCCCCAAATTATACCAGGCTTGCTCGTAGTCTGGTTTTAAGTCAACGACTTTTTGATAAGCTGCGATCGCTTCTTCATATTGCCTAGAATTCTGCAAAGCTAATCCTTTTTTATACCAAGCTTCATAATTATCTGGTTTGAGTTCAATTGCCTTTTCATAAGACTTAATTGCTTGGTCATATTGGTTTAAATTACTGAAAGCTTCACCTTTAGCATTCCAGACTTCTGAGTTGTCATTCTTTAATTCTAAAGCTTTATCAAAAGAGGCGATCGCTTCTTGATATCGCTGTAAATTTCCCAATACAGTACCACGTCCAATCCAAGCATCTAAATAATCTGGCTGAATTTGAATTGCTTTGTCATACGCCACTAATGCGTCTTTGTATTTTCGTAATTTATTTAGTGTTTTACCTTGACCATTCCAGCCTTGAGCATAATCTGGCCTAAGATTAACGGCTTTTTCATATACTTCTAGTGCGTCTTGATAGCGTTGTAAATCAAAAAACGTATTTCCTTGTTTAGATAATTCTATGGCATTATTTGAATTAATGTAATTCCAAATAAATATTGATGCTACTCCGCCAAGAGCAAGAAAAAATATTGTTAGTAAAATTTTACCTAAAATACCTTTTTTTGGTTCAGGTTTGTTGATATTTTTTGGTGGAGAAGGAGGAGTTAACGCTATTGTTTGAGTGGGTGGTTGTCTTAACTCTTTCAGCGCTTGTAATGCCACCGTTGCCGAAGGATAACGTTGCCGAAAGTCGTAGCACACCATTTTATCTAAGAATTGAGCAAATTCTGGTGTTACTGTAGCTTTATCGTGCCAAATAATTTCATTAGTATCAGCATCTTTTACTATTTCCTCTGGTGATAATCCAGTAAGAGCTTGAATAGCAATTATTCCCGCAGCATAGATATCACTGCTTAATTTTGGCGTACCATGAGCTTGTTCGCCAGGAATATATCCAGGCGTACCGATAGCTACTGTTGCTAAAGTTTGACCTTGGGGAGTAATAACTTGAGTTGCAATTTGTTTAACTGCACCAAAATCAATTAAAATTAGTTTGCCATCTGGTTGGCGTCTGAGGATATTGTGGGGATTGACATCACGATGAATTACATTCTGTTGATGGACAAATTCTAAGATTGCCAAAAGTTCTTGTAAAAGTGAAATTACTTCCTCTTGACTGAGGATTTTACCTGATGTTAATTCTTGACTCAGGTTATGACCTTCGATCAATTCCTGTACAAGATAGAATTCGGCATTTTCCTCAAAGTAAGCTAAAAGTTGAGGAATGCGATCGTGAGTTCCTAATTTATACAGAACTTGTGCTTCCGTATCAAATAAACGCCTGGCTGTTTCCAAAGTTACCGGATCGCTTGCCTGGGGTTTGAGTTTCTTAACAACACATAGAGGTGAACCAGGTAATTGGGTATCACAAGCCACAAAAGTTTCACCAAAACCCCCACCTCCCAAGTTACTAATAATTTGGTATCTTCCTACAAGTGTGTTTCCTAGCATCTTGTTTGCCTAGTTAAGTGCGATGCGATCTGATTTCAATCTTGCCACAGGTTAAGAAGGAGTGATGGAGTGAGGGAGTGAGGGAGTGGGGAGCAGAGGAGCAGAGGGGCAGAGGGGCAGAGGAGCAGAAATAGAAAACTAATGACAAATGACAAATGACAAATGACAAATGACAAATGACAAATGACCAATGACTAATGACTAATGACTAATGACTAATGACTAATGACTAATGACCAATGACTAATGACTAATGACAAATCTATATGATTCCTATTAGTGATAATATTCGTTGTCGAAGTAAGCCAATTATTAATTACTGGTTGATTGCCATTAACCTAGCTGTATTTTTATGGGAACTTCAACTAGAGTTTAGCGGTCAATTAGGCTATTTTGTCAATACTTGGGGTGTGATTCCAGCGCAGATTAGTGGAGCAGTTACCAATGTTCTCTTTTTCAACTCTGCTGCTTGGATAGTTGTCATTTGGCGGGTATTTACTCTATTTTTTGGCATATTTCTGCACGGCAGTTTTAGTCAAATATTAGGAAATTTACTATTTTTGTGGGTTTTTGGGAAAACTGTAGAAAATCTTCTAGGACATGGACGCTATCTAGGATTTTATCTGGCTGCTGGTGTAATGACAGGGGTAATACAAATTCTGGCTGAACCGAGTTTGACAGTTCCATTGATTGGGGGCAATGGTGCGATCGCAGCTATTTTAGGAGTATACTTTATGAAGTTTCCTAAAGCTAAAATCGACACTGTTTTGCCGCTAATAATATTGTATATCCCTATCCAACTACCAGCCTTTTTCTATATATTTTGGTGGTTTGTACAACAATTATTTTATGGTATCGGCAGTTTAAATATTCCTCCTGTTGGCGTAAATCAATCGGGTGTTGTCTTCTTAGGGCAGGTTGTGGGATTATTAATTGGTGCAGCTTTCATCCGATTGAAGAGATAAACTTTATTTAGCTATCTAGCTATTTTTTTAGGGTTGGCACTATTAATATTTTGAGCAAGTGCTTACTCTACATTCATTGAAACTAATATATACCTCTTGGCTGAAATTCCTAAACTATCTTACTTAATAAAGTATATATTCAATATTCAATAAGCAAAATAATTCCTCGAATAATCTTTTCTTTATGTACCTTTTGATAGATTACATTTGATAGTTGAAAAAATCATAGATCAAACTAGGGGATACCTACTCTTCAAGTCGATATTGTTAAATGTTAGCGGTGTACAATATGCAAAATGTTGATAAAATTAACTTTCAACTCACTAATGAATTAGCAGTTTTGCGGCAGCGTGTAGCTGAGTTAGAGCAATCAGAAATATTTTATCAACAAAGGCAAGTAGCGCTTGAGGAACAATTAACAGCACTAAAAAGAAAGCTGGCAGTAGTAGAAGCAGAAAAGCCTCATGTTAAAGTTGCTGATTGGCAGATTGAGAATGATGCATCTGTACATCTCAACCTGCCAACAGAGGTAGCAGTAATTTTAGAGCAACTCCAACAAGAAAGTGCGGCGCGTCAGCAGTTAGAAGTACTTATTAGGGAGAGTGAAGAACGGCTGAGGCTAACTCTAGATGTATCTCAGATGGGTTTGTGGGACTGGAATATTGTTACCAATCAAGTCATCTGGTCGGAAAATTATGAACTGCTTTTTGGTTTACTTCCTAGTAGTTCTGATAGTCCTTATGAGACGTTTAAAAAGTGCGTTCATCCTGAAGATAGCCAATCTGTAATGCAAGCGATCGCTTATGCTTTGGCACAAAAGACTGACTACAATGATGAATTTCGTATAGTTCGCTCAGACCAAAGTACACATTGGATTTCTGCAAACGGAAAATTTATCTATAACGCTCAAGGGCAAGCGGTGCGAATGATCGGCGTTTGTATGGAAACTACTGTGTGTAAGCAGGCAAAAGAAAGTACTCGCGAACTCACAACACAAGTTCAAGAACAGGCAAATATTTTAAATGCCATCCTCACTGCTTCAGTCGATCATATTTACATCTTTAATCGCCAAGGTTGTTATCAGTATGTCAGTCGTGATGGAGCAACTATACTAGGTTTAAATCCCCAAGATATTATCAGCAAAAGTTTGCCAGAAATGGATTTACCCACCGACCTAATAACCCAGGTAGAGAATCAACGACTTGCTGTAATGAAAACTGGGCAACCGATTAAGGATGAGTGTAAATATGTTACTCGTGATGGCATACATTATTATGAATATATTCTCACACCATTACGGAATGTTGACCAGACTATTGAAGGCGTAATTACTGTTTCTCGCGATATTACCGAACACAAACGGGCAGAAAAGACTTTACGTGAAAGTGAAGCGCGATTTCGGCGTTTGTTTGAATCAAACCTGATTGGGGTCGCTTTTTGGAATGTGCATGGCTTGATCGTTGATGCCAATGATGCCTTTCTTCAACTAGCTGGTTACACTCGTGATGAGTTTGCTACTTTAGGTAGAATTAATTGGCGAGAACTTACTCCTGTTGAGTATCACGATTCAGACGATCGCGCCCTTTTGGAGGTGCAAACCACTGGAATTTCCAAAATTTACGAGAAAGAATACATTCATCGCAACGGCAAGCGAGTACCTATTGTTTTGGGGATAGCTTTGCTAAATGACTCTCAAGAACATGGTGTTGCTTTTGTACTCGACATCACCGAGCGCAAATTGGCTGAAAAAGAATGCGATCGCCTACTCGACTGCGAAAAGACAGCACGACAACAAGCAGAAATCGCCAACAAGATTAAAGATGAATTTCTGGCGGTTCTCTCCCATGAACTGCGAACCCCACTCAACTCTATTCTGGGATGGTCGAAAATGCTGCGGACTCGCAAGTTTGATGAAAAAACTACTCATCACGCCTTAGAAACCATTGAACGCAACGCGAAGTTACAAACCCAGCTAATTGAAGATTTGTTGGATGTGTCGCGCATTCTCCAAGGAAAATTAAACTTGAATGTCTGTCCTGTCAGCTTGGTAATGGTAGTTGAAGCAGCACTAGAAACGGTAAAACTAGCAGCACAAGCCAAGTCAATTCAAATTCAGACCTTATTTGATACCAATTTGGGACAAGTGATGGGCGATCCCAATCGGCTGCAACAAGTTGTGTGGAACTTGCTTTCTAATGCGGTAAAATTTACACCAACAGGCGGACGGGTAGAAATTCGACTCATGGAAGCTGATAGTCAGGCTCAAATTCAGGTCAGCGATACAGGTAAGGGAATTAGCCTAGACTTTTTGCCTTATGTATTCGATTACTTTCGCCAAGCTGATGGCACAACTACAAGGACATTTGGTGGATTAGGTTTAGGACTAGCGATCGTGCGTAAGGTTGTAGAAATGCATGGGGGAAATGTTCAAGCCGAAAGTCTTGGAGAAGGACTGGGTGCAACCTTCAGTGTCGAGTTACCGCTTTTGGTTAGAAGCGAACAGGTTCGGGGTGAAGATAATCAGTCTTCATATTCTGAGCCGGAATCTTCGCTGCTTGCGGACACTCAAGTTTTGGTAGTGGACGATGAACCAGATATCCGCGATTTAGTTACCTTTATTTTGCAAGACTACGGCGTGCAAGTAACTGCCGTATCATCAGCACAAGAAGCACTACAAGCACTATCTGAGTCGATACCAGATGTTTTAATTAGCGATATTGGAATGCCAAAAACAGACGGTTATATGCTAATGCGTGAAGTGCGATCGCGATCGCCCCAACAAGGAGGAAACATACCAGCGATCGCTCTGACAGCTTATGCAGGGGAAATGAATCAGCAGCAAGCATTAGCCGCAGGATTTCAAATGCATATCTCCAAACCAGTAGATCCAGATGTATTAGTGAAAGCGATCGCTGACTTGATTCATTAGTCAAAAAATCCTGCATTATTTACAAAAACTCGCATTTTTAAAATTTATGATCTTGCTTGCTACCCAGCGATGGAACCCTAATTATCGTTAAACAACAACAAAATTGTTGTTGGTTAATGACAAGCCAGCAGCAACTAAACCAAATTGTACCTGAGTAAATGTGCTTGTACTGCCATCCTGGTCAAAGAACAATGCACCTGTAGTGGAGTTGTAAATAAATCTTTCAGTGCTAGTGGTTGCAGATGTTCCAAGTGTAAATTGATCGGCTAAGAGTATACCTGCTGATAAACCGCCGCTAAAACCAGCAGACGACACCTGAATTACTTCATTAGTGGCTTTGAAGCCATAAATAGTATCAAGTCCTTCATTTAAACTACTGAAAACAAAGGTATCACTACCACTTCCTCCATAAAGGCTATCATTACCTTTGCCACCTGTAAGGATATCATCACCACTGCCACCTTTGAGGATATTCTTACCAGAAGCCCCAGAGGCTGTGAGGGTATCATTGCCATCACCACCGTCGAGTAGATTATCGCCTAATGAAGAGTCAACATTCAAAGAATCGTTACTAGCACCACCGTTGAGCGTGTTATTGCCTAAAGAGCGAGAGTCGTAGTTGTTGTAGTAGGTGTCGATGAGCTGGTCGTTAGCATACTCAGAGTAGGAGCTAGAATCATCATAGCCAGAGATGGAAAGAGAATCATTGCCATCGCCACCAGAGAGTAAATTATCGCCTGTTGAACCACTAGCGCTCAAGCTATCATCGCCAGCACCACCATTGAGCGTGTTATTGCCTAAAGAGCGAGAGTTGTTTGTGGAATTAGAGTCACTGGGAAGCCCGTAAAAATCCTCGTTTCCATCTTTTATCTGTTGGCTGTAGTAGCCAGAGACGGAGAGAGTATCATTGCCATCGCTTCCAGACAGCAGGTTATCGGCTGTCGAACCACTAGCACTCAAGTTATCTTTACCAGCACCACCGTTGAGCGTGTTATTGCCTAAAGAGCGAGACTCTTCGTTAGAGCCACCATAATAGCTGCTAAATATTTTCAAATCGCCAGAGATGGAGACAGAATCATTACCATCCCCTCCAAAAAGCAGGTTATTGCCTTTTGAACCACTAGCACTCAAGGTATCATCACCAGCACCACCATTGAGGGTGTTATTGCCGAAGGAGCGAGAGTCAGACAAGGAGGAGTAGTTTTCAAACGATTGCTTATATTCCCTGCCAGAGATGGAGAGAGAATCATTGCCATTGCCCCCAGACAGGAGGTTATCGCCTGTTGAACTGCTAGCACTCAAGGTATCGTCATCTTCGGTTCCAATGATATTTGCCATAACTTTTTCCTACCTGAATCGATTTTTGGATGAAGTAACTTCAGTTGTCAATAATCAGGTTAGTGCTGTTTGAGGGCACAAACAAATAATTTGCCGATAGTTGCAGATCCCAACCAAGATCGCTAAAAGTTGCCAAGAACCCAATAGCATTACCAGTTGATGCAATGGCATTGCAAGTCGATGCAATAATTATTTGTGCTACATTTTTCTACGACGATTCGTCTAGGAGTGTGAGACACCGCTACCTCCAAAAGGCAATTCCCCAGGTTGATAACACTACTAACGGTACTGGTTATCCTTTTGAGAATCGCTATAAGATGAGTAAAAGGGTTTTCTACGTTTAGATGGAAATGACTGAGCAACATGATTCTCAGCAATTGAGCGAACCAACCGACAAAACGATTACCAAGTCGGTCGATAATTCCTGGACAAATCAGATTGGTGGTGTGTGGAACAAAACAACAACACGTCTAACCCAACTCCTACCCGTAGAACAAGTGGCACAGACAGTTGTGGAATGGTTTAGTGTGAGCGATACTCAGGTTGCAGAGATTTTAGAGAAAATCCGAGCCGAACTGCCAACCACAGAAGCCCTCTTAATTGGTAAACCTCAAGCCGGAAAAAGTTCTATTGTGCGCGGATTGACGGGAGTTTCTGCTGAAATTGTCGGTCAAGGATTTCGCCCACACACACAACACACCCAGCGCTATGCCTATCCTTCCAATGACCTGCCGTTACTGATTTTTACGGATACGGTGGGTCTGGGTGATGTCAAACAAGATACTCAAACAATTATTCAAGAGTTAGTTGGCGATCTACAACAGGAAACTCGTTCCGCCAGAATCCTGCTTTTAACCGTCAAAATTAATGATTTTGCAACTGATACCCTACGACAAATTGCCCAACAACTGCGCCAGAAGTATCCAGATATTCCCTGTCTGCTGGTAGTTACCTGTTTGCACGAAGTTTATCCTAGCGATATCGTCGATCATCCCAGCTATCCGCCAGATTATCAGGAAGTCAACCGCGCATTTGCCGCAATGCAACAAGCCTTCGCAGGAATAACAGATCGCTCTGTACTGATTGACTTTACCTTAGAAGAAGATGGCTATACTCAAGTATTTTATGGGTTAGAAGCACTGCGAGATTCCTTAGCAGAACTACTCCCACAAGCAGAAGCCCAGGCAATTTATCAGTTATTAGATCGAGAAGAAGTTGGGAAGCAAATTGGCAACCTTTACCGAGATGCTGCACGCCGTTATATTTTGCCATTTGCGATCATGTCTGCAACTCTGGCTGCTGTACCTTTACCATTTACCACAATGCCCGTACTCACCGCCTTGCAAGTATCAATGGTGGGTCTGTTGGGTAAATTATATGGGCAGACACTTACCCCATCTCAAGCAGGAGGCGTTGTGAGTGCGATCGCAGGTGGTTTTTTAGCACAGGCAATTGCCCGTGAGTTAATTAAATTTATACCAGGTATTGGTAGTGCGATCGCCGCTTCTTGGGCAGCCGCCTATACTTGGGCACTAGGGGAAGCAGCCTGTGTTTACTTTGGCGATTTAATGGGAGGTAAGAAACCCGATCGAGAGAAAATTCAGTTGGTGATGCAAGAAGCATTTAAGGCAGCGCAAGAACGGTTTAAGGGAATCAAACATTAGGGAAGGGACTTCCAGTTAAAAAAACATCTCATCCCTGCGGTTCTGGAATGGAAGCAATACAGTTTGACCTCACTTCCATTCCTCTCTCCTAAAAGGAGAGAGGCTTTGAATCTTACTCCCCAACGCTAGTAGGGAAGGGGCTGGGGATTAGGTCTGTATTGCACTCAACTGATAACCGCTATATTGCCTCTCCTATACCTTCTCTTTTGCTGCTGGCACAATGCCAAACTTATTTAAACCTGCATCGATTTCCCTAAGTGTTTTAAAATCCTCCTCTGGCAAAGGATGGCTGCTACTGCCGATCAAACCTCCACTGAAAGCAGGCTGCTTTTCTAAAAAAGAGAAAGCTTGGCGAAACTGATGCGGTTTAGCTTTAATTGGCGAATCAAAGTGGCAGGGAATTATCCACTCAAAGTCCCAACTTGCAACTTTATCAGCCCAGTCAATGGTTTCTTGTGGTGCGCGGTTGAGAATCAACGTTTGTAAAATTGGTGCGACAAACAAACGCCCATCACCTCGCAGGGCATCAAACGATCGCTGCCAATCTGACTGCCATTTAAAGGGATACAATCCAAAATAAGCTTTTCTTGAGCGTTCTGGGGCTTTCAAAGAATCTTGCAACACCTGACCCCATTGGCGTATATCTAATGCCTTGGGTTGAAAATATAAAGCAAACAGACAAATGCGCTGCCAACCCTTACGGCGATTTACCTGACTATCTGCAACAATATCAGAAGCATAATCCTTGGCATGGAATAATAAAGGATATGGATCTAAGAGAACGATCGCAGGTGGATCTTCTGGGATCGAAAGCACAGAATCCGTGACTAAAAGAGTATGCGATCGCTTGTGGAAAAAAGCAACTTCCGCAAACCTACCAGGACCAAGACCGATAGGACCCAGCATTGCATAATCAAACTCGTCAGCAAAAGGTGTTTTGCTACTATCTTCTGGAAGTACTTGAGTTCGTTTTGGGGGTAAGCCAAGCCAGCTAAGGGGAAGATTGAGTGGGAAACTCCACTGATGAGGAGCCACAAACACCTGTGCAGTCGGAAAGTATCTGGCGAAGGGGCCAACAAAAACTTTGTGTTCTATACCAGAGATAGTTGGCAGAATGATGTACTTAATGTCGCCATATTTTACCACCAACTCATTCACAAGTCTGATGCACTCTAGCGTTGGTGCAACAGGCGCATAGACGAGAAGACCCCCGGTTTCCAACTTCACAACAGTCATGCGAATCGGTACAACAACATAGAAAATGCCTTGAATCTGGTCAAAATTCCAGATTGTGTCCTTAAGCACTTCTTGACGAATTGTCTGCCGCCTACCGTAGGGGTAGAGTGGCACAACAGGCCATAATCCCCAGGAAAAATCCTTTGGATAAATCTGTTGTGTATTGACTATGCGTTCATCAGCCACTCTGCAACCCCCTCCAAATTCCCAATACTCAAATTGTTTTTAGTAAATTGTTGAGATAATAATACCAATTTGTAATTCGCAATACTTGCCAAAGGTAAGAAGTAAGCTACGTAATTAGTAATTCGTAATTAAGAGGGGTTATATTTAATCTGGATTTCCAGCTTTGCATCTGTAGGTTTTTTTGCAAATGGTATTACCAAAATGAGATATTACGGCACTGGGGTTATTTTTATGCGTCTTCATAAAGAATTGGTATAAATCGTAAAAACAATTAATCGGAGAACACTGTGAAAATAGCGATTATTGCTAAAACATTAATTACATCTATAGGTTTGTTAACTTTGTTTGCCCCAAGTCCAGCATCGGCTCAACTGATACCACAACCTTGGGTTTCAGTCGGTGGAAAAGACGGTGATATAACTTATGCTGTCGGAGCTAGGGCTTTGAATTTCGGGGTTGAAGTGGGAACTGGCGCTGATGGTGCTACGGGAGTAGATGTTTTAAAATTTATCAATTTGCCTGTAATTTCACCTTATGTAGGAATTGGACTTTATTCAGAGGATAAAGGTGTTGCAGTTTCCGGTGGCGTTCAGGTAGGTGCTACTAATAACGTTTTTGTTGGTGCTGGTTACAATACTATTCGTGGCTTTAACGGGCAATTGGGAATAAGATTTTAACTAATTCGTAATACTTCGGCTACGCTCAGTACAAGTTCGTAATTCGTAATGACGTTCTCCCAACTTCATTATTAATTACGAATTAATTATACAGGGGGAGTAATTGAAGTTGAGATTAGTTCTCTAACATGCTCTGCGGAATCTTGTTGTAATGCTGATGCCACGATCGCTTCACTTTCAACTATACTTAACCGAGCGATCGCCTGTTTTACTCCAGGTATACTTTGAGGATTTACGCTTAACTCATCCAACCCTAAACCTAATAAAATTGGTGTTGCTAAAGTATCTGCTGCCAATTCTCCACATAATCCTACCGAAATCCCCGCCGTATGGGCAGCTTGGACAGTTTGCTGCACCATTCGCAATATGGCTGGATGTAGTGCATCAACCAAATTTGCCACGCGGGGATTAGTGCGATCGCTAGCCATGACGTACTGACTCAGGTCGTTAGTGCCTATACTAAAGAAGTCTACTTCAGCAGCTAACCGATCGGCGATCGCAACTGCTGACGGAACCTCCACCATAATTCCTACTTTCATCGCTGTATCAAAGGCGATACCAGCTTGATTTAGTTCAGCCTGCACTTCGCCCAAAATTACCTTAGCTGCACGTACTTCAGTTACCGTCGCAATCATTGGCAACATGATTTTAATTTGGTGTCCAACACTAGCTCTCAAAATTGCCCGTAACTGAGTTTTGAAGAGTTCTGGACGATCTAAACAAAAACGAATTCCCCGCCAACCCAAAAAAGGGTTAGCTTCTGGAAACCCTACTTTGATATAAGGAAGCGGCTTATCACCACCGACATCTAAAGTACGAATAATTAGCGGACGATTATCTAAAACTTGGGCGATCGCTTGATACACTAATAATTGTTCTTCTTCAGTCGGGGCACTGGTTCGGTCTAAATACAGAAACTCAGTGCGGAGTAATCCCACACCTTCTGCACCGCTAGCCACAGCAACTTGCACATCATTTATACTACCAATATTCGCAAAGACGCTAACTTGCCGACCATCACGAGTAATCGCTGGCTTATGTGCCGTAGCTCGTGCTTCCTGTTGGGCAGTTTGCCAAGCTTCTTGCTTTGCTGCGAGTAAATCCAAGATATCTGATTCTGGCTCTACCCAAGCTCTGCCACTTTCACCATCAAGTGCCATCAATGTACCATCAGCCAAGTGCAACACCTGGGCATCCACTCCCAAAACTGCCGGAATACCCAACGTCCGGGCGATAATGGCACTGTGGGAGGTGGCGCTACCAGAAGTTGTACAGATTCCCAACACCTTTGTCGGATCTAGCCCAGCCGTATCTGAGGGGGTTAAATCAGTCGCCACTAAAATCGCTGGTGACTCAAGATGCAAGTTAGCCGCAGCATTCCCAGCTAGTAATCGCAGCACTCTTCGCCCGACATCTACAACATCGTCAACTCGCTCTTGCAGATAAGAATCCTCAAGTGCGCGGTAGGAAGTCGCTACTTCATCGACTACAGCTTGCCAAGCGGCTTCAGCATTTATATGGTTGTCTAAAATGCGCTGATGAGCCGCTTCCAACATTACTGGATCTTCTAAAAATAGTAATTGGGCATCAAAGATGGCGGCTTCAGCATCGCCAATTTGCAGAGATGCTTGTGAAAAAACTGCTTGAATTTCTTGTCGGGCAGTATTAATTGCTGCCTGTAATCTTTGCCACTCTATATCAGGATTATCTACGTGGTATTCCGTAATGACAATGTGAGTGGGTTGATAACGAACAACAGGTGCGATCGCTACTCCTGGAGAAGCTGCAATCCCCGAAAGTTCGCCATAAGTTGTTGGTGTAACTTCATGGTGTGCTGGTGGAGAATTTAAGGCAACATTATCTTCACCAAAGTTATTGGCGAATAATCCCTGCAATGCTGCCAGCGCCTCATCTGCATCAGAACCAGTGGCAGTAATCAGCAGTTCGTGTCCTTGACGCACCCCTAAAGTTGTGACTTGGTTAATACTGTCACCCCTGACTAGCTCAGTATTTCTCGTTAAATTCCGTACCAGAATTTGAGATTGAAACCGGGCTGCTGTTGCTACAAACTGGGCGGCGGGGCGGGCGTGTAATCCTAAGCGATTGCTCACAATCAGCCGAATTTCTCGCGTTGGCGATTCTATATTGGTTTTTATTGGGCTGACAACAGACAATGGCCTACTAACTACACCCAATTGAGTTGCTTTGGCGAGGAGTGCGCCGCGTGCTTCCGCCATAACTTGGTGAATATCTCTACCAGCCGCCGCCGCTACTACAGCAGCGATCGCCCCTTCTACTAGAGGTGCTTCACACAAATATACTTTCTGCTGCTGTGCTTCTGGCAGAAACTCGATTGCCATTTCCGCACTCAGCAAAGCACTACCCAAATCCATTAATACCAAGACACCATCATCAGAAAAAACAGAAGCGATCGCCTCATAAACCTGAATTGGATCTGTACCCAATGGATTTTCCGAATCTTCAATACCTGCTGCAACAGCAATGGGAACTTGGCCTTGAACCATCTGCGCGGCGAGTTCCCGCACACCCAAAGCTAGTTGTTTACTGTGAGAAACGATAACAATTCCGATCAATGCCACACCGTCAACCTTGTTGAGAGGTTTGCGTTTAGCTAGTTACCCATTTCATTTTCCCATTCTGCTACAATTGCAACTGCCCGAAAATATTCCGGTCTTTCCAGCTAGAAATACGAATAAAATAGCCTTCTTTTACGGAAATACGTGGTTTCCACTCATAAACTCCATCGCTAGCAGTACGGGAAGAAATGTTTTGGATAAGTTTGTTCCCATCGTACAACTTAATCGAGACATCACCATCAAAATTATCCCGCCACAATATTAAAAAAGGTTGATCCTTCTTTGGAAGTACCTTACCAACTGGCTGACTAATTGAGATTTTTGGCGCAACCTGATTTTTACTTTTCTTACGGAATCCTAGATAATGAGGTAAATGTCGGAAAGTAGGATTTTCTTGCAGATTAGACAGTTGGGGAACAATAATATTTCCCTTCTGGGAATTGAACAAATAAGTTGATCTGCCGCCGTCAACGGTAATGATATCGCCTTTGACTCCTAATTTACGTAATAAATCGGCTGCCTCATCCAGAGTTGCTTGGTTCACTGTCATAATCAATAACAACTCGTCACCTTTAACACCATCTTTGTTCAGAGTACCGATGACTTGATACTTATTCGCTTGGTTTTGGGCTAATACTTTCGCCGGATGATCGCTATATCGATAAGTGACGATCGCATTCTTCACTGCTTTTTGGTTAAGAGGCGCACCACTAGCTTGGTTGTAATCGGTAATATATGCCTGCTTATCATCCCAGACTAAAGTCTTGAGGCGAATATTATTATAATATTTATTTTTTGGTTCCTTGATTGGCCCATAAGGGCTAGTGCCACCAGTGATGACTACACCATTAAGTTTAAGCGGAAAGGATAATTGAGTACTAGATTGATATTGTTCAAAAAAAGAACAATTAATCATTGAAAAAACGTTGTTTGCGTAAAGTTTTTGATATTCGTCTGCAACATCAGAAAACAATTTATTTTGGAAAAAAGGGCTGTAATATTTACCTTCTCCTTGATAATATTTTCCTTCATTTAGACCCATATTATCTACCTCTCCGATAATTTGGTCTATGTGCATTTTGCCTAGATCGATAACTTGTAAATATGCTTCGTTACCATTCGTTAATTGTTTTTTATATAAAGCTGCCCCGTCTACAGCTTGGAGAGGCTGATAAGAAGATAGAGGGTTGAAAGTTTGGGCAATCCAAAAGCTACTCAGAATCGGCAGCAAAAAAAGCAGTAAATTGATTAGAGCATTCATCGTCTCGCGATCGCAATTCCACAAAAAGTTGTTGTTACTACTTTAAGGCTAATGAGTTTCTATGCCTGCGGTTTTTGCTAGCCTACCCATAACAGTATTCACTATAGGCTATTAAAATTAAAAACGCAGACATAATCAAATTTAACCAATAACACCTGCAAACCATCCAGACTCATATCGAAAGTTGAGAAATAAAACCCAACAGCTACTCTTTGTTAAGAGTAATTACATTGAGCAATCAAATGCGAGGTGCTTTTGTAAGCACCTCGCAACCCGTGTAGCTTAACGATGAGAAAATCTAATTACGATTAAACAAGCACAAAATTCTTTTCAGTTAGTGACAGTCCAGCAGATAGTTGGGCAAATTTTACCTGAGTAAACGCAGATGAACTGCCGTCCTGGTCAAAAGACAATGCACCTGTATTAAAATCGTAGATAAATCGTTGATTGGTTATCGTTGCAGATGTTCCAATGGTAAACTCACTTGTCTGAAGCGAACCTTTTGATAACCCGCCACCAAAACCACTAGCATATACCTGAATTAATTCATTAGTGGCGTTGAAGTCATAAATAGTGTCAACGCCCCCATTGTAATTATAGAAACCAAAGGTATCAGTCCCATCCCCTCCAATTAGGCTGTCATTACCCTCTATACCAATAAGAATATCATTGCCATTGCTGCCAACAATATTGTCATCATAGCTCGTACCTGAGATATTTAATTGTTCGATATTGTTGTAGTTAACTCGATACAAGCCCGCCGTAATTGAGCCAGTGTTAGTAGTAGCATTGAACGTCGAAATAATTCCCTCAGCAGCAAAGTAATAATTGGTGAACAACGAATCATTACCATTACCCCCATTTACCGTTTGAGTCACTAAATCAGACAGGTCAGTATTTATGGAATTAGCGATTAGATTGAAGGAATCATTGCCATCGCCCCCAGACAGAAGGTTATCACCTGTTGAACTGCTAAAGCTCAAGCGATCGTCACCAGCGCCTCCTTCTAGAGTATTATTACCAGATGATCGAGAGTCTGAGTAGTCGTTAGAGTTGGAGCTGTAGTAGTCACCAGAGATATCAAGCTCATCATTGCCATCGCCTCCAGAGAGCAGGTTATCACCTGTTAAACCAGCAACTTTCAAGCGATCGTCACCCCCACCTCCGTCTAGGGTGTTATTGCCCTCCGATCGGGAGTTCTTGGATTCGCCGTAGTTGTAGCTGTAAGAGCCAAAGATATCAAGCTCATCATTGCCATCACCCCCAAAAAGCAGGTTATCGCCTTTTGAACCACCGGCACTCAAGCGATCGTCACCCGTACCTCCTTCTAGGGTGTTATTCCCCAAGGAGCGAGAGTCGTAGGAGTAGCCAGGGAAGGAGGAACTGTAGCTGCCAGAAATATCAAGGGAATCATTACCATCGCCCCCAGAGAGTAGGTTATCACCTTTTGAACCGCTAGCATTCAAGGTATCGTTACCTGCACCTCCATTGAGAGTATTATTGCCTAATGAGCGAGAGTCAAAATTGCCGAATCTGTTAGATTTGTCGCTGAATATCCTGCCAGAGATATCAAGAGAATCATTACCATCGTCCCCAAAGAGCAGGTTATCGCCTGTTGAACTGATAGCACTCAAGGTATCGTCACCAATACCTCCTTCTAAGGTATTATTTCCCGCACCACCTCTGAGCAGGTCATTACCACTCAAGCCGTCGATGATGTCGTCACCCCCCTGACCATTGATGACATCATTAGAGTTGTCAAAACCCGTAATGTTGTTATCCAGGTCATTCAGGAAAGTAACAGTGTTCCTGTTGAACACTGTAGTTTGAGTGGAATCAGCATCAAACACATCAAAACTGTCGCTGATGCTGGTTTGTCCATCAAACAGGATATTGCCAATAGCTGGTCGTGAAGAAGTTGCTGGCAGATTATCCAGGTTTTCTAACTTGAAGTTTTGCAGAATAACTTTGCTGTCATTACTGAAACCTTCAAAAGTAATTTCTAAGTTGTTACTATTTTGAGTTAATTGAAGATTTTCAACAGTGAAACCTATAAATTGCAAAGTGTCTAAGGATGCAATCTCGGTTGCTGAGGGATTTGAACCTTTACCTAAGCCACCGAAATCGGTAATAATATCAGTGTTAGTGCCGTCATAGTAGCTGTCGCTGAAGCTATAAACAAATTTATCATTGCCCACACCACCAGTTAGGGTGTCCTCCCCACTCCCACCTGCCAAGATATCATTACCTACACCGCCAATAATCGTATCTTTGCCATTGCTCCCGGAGAGCGTATCGTTCCCACTGTTCCCCAGAATGTTTTCGTCGTAAGCTGTACCTGAGATATTTAATCGTTCGATGTTCTTGTAGTTAACCTGAACTGTGCCCAACGTAATTGAGCCAGTGTTAGTAGCGGCATTGAATGTCGTTGTGATTCCCTCTGTAACATTGGCATTGAACATGTAATAAACGGACAATACATCGTCACCCACTCCCCCATCAATTGTATCTTTGCCACCATAGCCCGTAGAGAGCGTATCGTTTCCATTATTGCCAACAATGTTGTCGTCGTAAGCTGTACCTAAAATATTTAATTGTTCGATATTCTTGTAGTCAACCCGATATGTGCCCGTCGTAATTGATCCCTTGTTTGTAGTGGCATTGAATGTTGTTGTAATACCCTCTGTAGCATTGCCGTAGGTGTAATCAACGGACAACACATCGTCACCTGCTCCCCCATCAATTGTATCTTTGCCACCATACCCCCCAGAGAGCGTATCTTTCCCATTGCTCCCCACAATGTTGTCATCGTAGATAGTACCTGAGATATTTAATCCTTCGATATCCTTGTAGCTAACTCGATATGTGCCCGCTGTAATTTCTCCAATGTTGGTAGTAGGATTGAAAGTCGAAATTATCCCTTCTGTAGATAAGGTGTAATCGACGGATAACAAATCGTCACCTCTTGTCAAGATTGTATTCGTAGATTTAGTCAAAGTAGCCAAGCTGTAATCGACGTATAACAAATCCTGACCCTCATCCCCATCTACAGTTTGAGTCACTAAAGAGGAGGTGGCAGTATCTAAGGATAAGCTGGTTAGATAGAAGGAATCATTGCCATTGCCCCCAGAAAATAAGTTATTGCCTGTTGAATACTGAGCACGGAATATATCGTCACCACCACCACCGTTGAGGGTGTTATTACCTGAGGAGGCGTAAAAATTCCCTGCACTAGTGCCGAACAGGACGAAATCGCCAGAGATATCAAGAGAATCATTGCCATCCTCCCCAGAGAGCAAGTTATTGCCTGTTGAAAACTCAGCACGCAAAGTATCGTCACCAGCACCACCGTTGAGGGTGTGATTGCCTGAAGAGTTAAAACTAAAGTACGGTCTATAAGGATTAAAGCCAGAGGTGGAGAGATAATCATTGCCATCATCCCCGAAAAGTAAGTTATTGCCTTCTGGAGAGTCAGCACGCAAAGTATCGTTACCAGCACCACCGTTGAGGGTGTTATTGCCTGAAGAGCCAGTAAAGCTGTATCCTTCTTCAGTAGAAACGTAGGAGGTGTCAAGAGAATCATTGCCATCGTCCCCAGAGAGTAAGTTATTGCCTTTTGAAGCCCCAGCACTTACTGTATCGTCACCAGCGTTACCGTTGAGGATATTATCGTCTGTTGAAAAATCAACATTCAAGATATCATTCCCCTTAGTACCATTGATATTTGCCATAACTTTTACCTACCTAAATTTATTTTTTCAGTAACTTCAGTTCTCAATTTGCTGTTTGTGCGGTTTTCAGTCACAAAAGCTCATCGAAGTTTGACATTTTCGGCATACTTTATATGTCAAATCTGAGGATGAGTAAACTTCTAGAAAATTTACCTTTACGTTTGGCAATATATGATATCTCTGCAAGAATCACTAGAGGCTATTAAAATTACGAATGCACACATAATCAAATTTAGCAATAACACCTGCAAACCATATACACTCATGTCAAAAATTGAGAACCTCTGTTAACAGTAATTGCATTCAGCAATCGAATGCAAGGTACTTACAAAAGCACCTTGCAATCCTTACCAATTAAAGATTAAACTACTGCAAAGTTATTTTCAGTTAGTGTCACACCACCAGATAGTTGTGCAAATTTTAACTGAGAAAATGTACCTGCACTGCCATCCAGGTCAAAATACAGCGCCCCTGTAATATTGTCATAGATAAATCGTTGATTGCTTGTCGTTGCAGATGTTCCGATTGTAAACTGACTTGTCTGAAGTGAACCTGTTGATAACCCGCCACCAAAACCAGTAGCCGATACTTGAATCAATTCATTAGTTGCGTTGAAGTCATAAAGTTGATCGACACCTTCATTGAAACTATTGAAAACAAAGGTATCAGTACCAGATCCTCCAATTAGGCTATCATTACCATTACCGCCTGTGAGATAGTCATTGCCATTACCACCTGTGAGGATATTCTTACCAGAGGCGTCATAAGCTGTAAGAGTGTCACTACCATCGCCCCCAGAGAGCAGGTTATCACCTGTTGAACCGCCAGCACTCAAGCGATCGCTACCTGCACCACCTTCTAGGGTATTATTGCCAGATGAACGAGAGTCGTAGAAGGAGCCGTAGTAATTGTTATACTCACCAGAGATGTCAAGAGAATCATTGCCATCGCCTCCAGAGAGTAGGTTATCACCTTTTGAACCGCCAGCACTCAAGCTATCATTACCTGCACCACCTTCTAGGGTATTATTGCCTGTTGAACGAGAGTCAGTGCTGGAGTAAGAGTTACCAGAAATGTCAAGAGAATCATTGCCATCACCTCCAGAGAGCAAGTTATCACCTGTTGAACCGCCAGCATTCAAGCGATCGTCGCCTGCACCTCCATTGAGGGTATTATTGCCTAAAGAGCGAAAGTCGCGGTTGTCACCAGGATATGAGTCGTAGCTGCCAGAGATGTCAAGAGAGTCATTGCCATCGCCTCCAGAGAGCAGGTTATCACCTTTTGAACCGCCAGCATTCAAGCGATCGCTACCTCCACCTCCATTGAGGGTATTATTACCTAAAGAGCGAGAGTCTGTGATGTAGTAGTTGGTGTAGTAGCCGCCAGAGATATCCAGAGAATCATTGCCATCACCACCATTGAGCAGGTTATCGCCTGTTGAACCGCTAGCACCCAAGCTATCGTCACCACTGCCACCATCAAGGGTGTTATTACCTGAAGAGCGAGAGTCTGGGACGGAGTAGTTGGTGTAGTAGCCGACAGAGATATCAAGAGAATCATTGCCATCGCCCCCAAAGAGCAGGTTATCGCCTGTTGAACTACCAGCATTCAAACTATCGTTACCAGATCCTCCATTGAGAATATTATTGCCTGTTGAACCGCTAGCATTCAAGCGATCGTCACCAGTGCCACCATCAAGGATATCATTTCCCTCACCACCAATGAGAGTATCATTTCCTTCACCACCAATGAGAGTATCATTTCCGGCACCACCTCTTAAAAGGTCATTACCACTTTTGCCGTCGATGATGTCGTCACCCCCTTGACCATTGATAACATCATTGGAGTTGTCAAAACCCGTTATATTATTATCAAGGTCATTGAGGAAGGTAACAGTATTCCTGTTGAAAAGGCTAGTTTGAATGGAATTAGCATCAAACACATCAAAACTGTCAGTGATGCTGGTTTGTCCATCAAACAGGATATTGCCAATAGCTGGTTGTGAAGAAGTTGCTGGCAGATTATCCAGGTTTTCTAATTTGAAGTTTTGGAGAATGACTTTGCTATTAGGGACATTTTCAAAGGTGATTTCTAAGTTGCTACCATTTTGAGTTAGTTGCAGATTTTGAGCAGTGAAGCTACTACCGATAAATTGCAAGGTATCTAAAGAGGCAATCACGCTCGCTGAGAGATTTGAGCCTTTACCACTGCCACCGAAATCGGTGATGATATCAGTGCTAGTGTCAAAACTGCTCTCTAATAAGTTGTAAACGAATTTATCATTGTCCGCGCCACCAGTTAGAGTGTCGTTACCATTTCCACCTGTCAGGATATCATTACCGACACCGCCAATAATCCTATCATTTCCACCATAGCCCCCAAAAAGCGTATCATTACCACTGTTACCAACAATGTTGTCATCGTAATATGTACCTGAGATATTTAATCGCTCGATATTTTTGTAGCTAACCCGATTCGTGCCTGCCGTAATAGCTCCAATGTTAGTAGAGGCATTGAATATCGTTGTAATCCCCCCAGAAACACTGTTGTAATTGCTGTAATCGACAGACAACACATCGTCACCCTGTCCTCCATCAATCGTATCCTTGCCACCATAGCCCCCAGAGAGTGTATCGTTCCCACTGTTCCCCACAATATCGTCATCGTAGGCTGTACCTGAAATATTTAATTGTTCGATATTCTTGTAGCTAACCCGATTTGTGCCTGCTGTAACTTCTCCAATGTTAGTAGTGGCATTGAATGTCGTTCTGATTCCACCTGGAGAATTGCTGTAATAGACGGACAACACATCTTCACCCTGACCTCCATCGATTGTATCTTTGCCACCATTGCCCGTAGAGAGCGTATCGTTGCCATTGCTCCCCACAATATTGTCGTCGTAGGCTGTACCGGAGATATTTAATCCTTCGATATCCTTGTAGCTAACCCGATAAGTACCTGCTGTAACTTCTCCAATGTTAGTAGTAGCATTGAATGTCGTTGTAATCCCTTCTGTAGCTAACGTATAATCTACAGACAACAAATCGTCACCTATACCCCCATCTACCGTTTGAGTTGCTAAATCAGAGGGGGCAGTCTCTGGGGATGTCGTTTTTAAATAGAAAAAATCATTGCCATCGCCCCCAGAGAAGAAGTTATTGTTTGTTGAATACTCAGCACGCAATGTATCGTCACCAGCACCACCATTGAGGGTGTTATTGCCTGAGGAGGTTAAAAAATTGTCGAAGGGTGTGACATCGCCAGAGATGTCAAGAGAATCATTGCCATCTCCCCCAGAGAGCAAGTTATTGCCTGTTGAATTGCCAGCATTCAAGGTATCGTCACCAGCACCACCGTTGAGAGTGTTATTGCCTGATGAGCTAAAATTAGGCTCCCCTCTATAAGTATAAATGCCAGAAGTAGAGAGAGAATCATTGCCATCTCCCCCAGAGAGTAAGTTATTGCCAGATGGAGACTCAGCATTCAAGGTGTCATCACCAGCGCCACCATCGAGGGTATTATTACTTGAGGAGGGGTAATAGATGTATCCACTGACGCCACTATAAACGTTAGAGGTAGAGAGATAATCATTGCCATCGCCCCCAGAGAGTAAGTTATTGCCAGATGTTGCCCCAGCATTCAAAACATCGTCACCAACCCCACCGTTGAGGGTGTTATCGCCTGTTGAAAATTCGACATTCAAGATATCATTGCCCGCACCACCAACGAGACTATCATTGCCTGTGAGGGAGTCATTCCCGACACCACCAACGAGAGTATCATTCCCGACACCACCAATGAGGGAGTCATTGCCCGCACCACCTCTGAGTATGTCGTTGCCACTTAAGCCGTCAATGAGGTCATCCCCGCCTTGACCATTGATGACATCATTTGAGTTCTCAAAGCCGCTAACATTATTGTTGAGGTCGTTAAGAAAAGTGACTGTATTCAAGTTGAAGATAGTGCTTTGAGTAGAGTTAGCATTGAAGACATCAAAGCTATCTATAGTGCTAGTTTCTCCATCAAATAAGATATTGCCCAAGTCTACAGTGGCACCTGTAGATTTGCTGAGGTTATCCAGGTTTTCCAGAGCAAAGTTTTGCAGGATAACTGGGACATCAAAAAACCTCGTTATATAAGCATCCCCTGCAAAGCTGATTTCCAGATTGTTGCCTTTTTGGGTCAACAACAAATTTTGGGCTATAGCACCAGTGCCCTGGAATTCTAGGGTATCCACTTCGGCAATGACTGCTGCTGTTAGGTTTGTCCCTTTACCTACACCACCAAAATCAGTGATTATCGCAGTATTGTTGTTGTTGTTGTTGTTGGTGTAGTTGTAGTAGTAGTAGACGAATTTATCGTTGCCGTCTCCACCACTTAAGGTGTCTTTGCCACCGTTAGGATATATGGTATCGTTGCCTGCAAGGCCCTTAATTGTATCCGCGTCATTAGAAGTACCCTGTAGGGTATCATCGTCGTTGCTTCCAATGATATCTGCCATAACTTTTACCTACCTAAATCGATTTTTTTAGTAACTTCAGTTCTCAATCTGCTGTTTGTATGATTTCCATGCACCAAAATTCACCGAAATTTGACGTTTTCGGTATCATTTATACGTCATCCTCGACCTAACAGTAATATTTCTCGAATATTGACCCTATTCCAAGGCTTTTACATATACTTTTTTAAGAGTCTCAAACTATCTAAATCTTAAGCACTGTACAATTAATGAGTGTGTGAATTTAGACAATCTGCCATTTAAAACTTTTTGATCGTCTTTGTTCAATAGAAATCACTGAACAATCATCAAAAAATCTGACAAGTGAATGCCTAAAATTCGCCCTTTATATTTGGTTTTTTGCCAGCGCTTAAGTCCTGCTAGCTTAAAAATATAAAACGTTTGAATAACCTCAAAATAACTACATATTTAATATCCTACTTAGATGTCTATATTTATATACGTAGCTTTACATACTCTTCACATTAGTAATGGATAAATGTATATACAATTACTGAGCTTTGTATATTCTTCATATTCTTCTCGTTTCTAGGCAAGAAGAAAGCAATAAGCAAATGTTTGAAGGAGTTATAAAAAATACATATTTTTCTTTTTGAAGGCTGCGATACCTTGGTAAGAATACTCCAAGTAAAAAAATGCCCAATTGTCATTGCTAGTGAAGCGAAGCAATCGCAAAGACTGGGATTGCTTCGCTTCGTACCCTTCTCTACGAGAGGCTGCGCCAACGGGAACGCCAAGGGCGAACGCAATGGAGTGGTACGCAAACGCCTGCGGTTTTTGCTAGCATACGCATTCAGCAAGAATTGTTAGAAGTTGCTAAAATTACAAACGCAGACATGATCAAACTTAGCCAAGAACACTTGCAAACCATCCGCACCCATGCCGAAAGCACCTATCCAGATGAGTGCTGTGGTATAATTTTGGGCTATCTGGCTAATGAGGGCAAAACTGTGGTAGAAGTCATGCCAACAGAAAATGCTTGGAATACAGAAGCGGCTGCTGAGTTTCCAGGAGGACGCACAACAGAAAGTAAAAGACGGCAATATACGATCGCACCCGAAATTATGTTAAAAACACAAAGGGAAGCTCGCGATCGCTCATTGAACATTATCGGCATTTTTCACTCCCATCCAGATCATCCTGCTATACCCTCAGAATGCGATCGCCTATACGCTTGGCAGGGATACTCGTATATAATAGTTTCCGTCCAAAACGGCAAAGCTGGAGAACTCAAAAGTTGGAGCCTTGATGATACTCATCAGTTTCAAGCAGAGAAAATTGAAAATATAAAATAACTGACTTAGTTTAAAGACAGTCACTCATAGCTGTTTTCGCCGCTATCACAAATGAAAATTCATTTTTCCCACTCCTAATAAGATCCAGTTTTTCGATAGGATTAATATTCCGCTTTCCCACATCATAACTGCTATGCTCAATCCCAATCTGGACGAAATCCAGTTGACTAAAGACGATTACGAACGCTACTCCCGACACCTGATTTTACCGGAAGTAGGACTAGAAGGACAGAAGCGCCTGAAAGCCGCTAGTGTAATGTGTATCGGTACAGGCGGACTCGGTTCACCACTACTTTTATATTTGGCGGCGGCGGGTGTTGGACGCATCGGAATTGTCGATTTTGATGTTGTCGATACTTCTAATCTGCAACGCCAAGTAATTCACGGGACATCCTGGGTAGGTAAACCCAAGATTGAATCGGCAAAAAACCGAATTCACGAGATTAACCCCTATTGTCAGGTTGATTTATACGAAACTCGTCTGACTTCCGAAAACGCCCTGGAGCTGATTCAACCTTACGATATCGTCGTGGATGGTACTGATAACTTCCCCACCAGATATCTAGTTAACGACGCCTGCGTATTGCTGAATAAGCCCAACGTCTACGGTTCAATTTTACGCTTTGAAGGGCAAGCTACTGTATTTAATTACGAAGGTGGCCCGAATTATCGTGATCTTTTCCCAGAACCACCACCACCAGGCATGGTTCCTTCTTGTGCAGAAGGTGGCGTATTGGGAATTTTGCCAGGAATTATTGGTTTAATCCAAGCAACCGAAGCTGTTAAAATCATTCTGGGACAAGGCAACACTCTCAGCGGGCGATTACTGCTATACAACGCCTTGGATATGAAATTTCGGGAGTTAAAGCTGCGTCCGAACCCGATTCGCCCAGTAATTGAAAAGCTGATAGACTACGAAGAATTCTGCGGGATTCCACAAGCTAAGGCAGAGGAGGCAAAACAGCAGATGGAAAGTCAAGAAATGACCGTCAAGGATTTGAAAGAGTTGCTGGATAGCGGTGCGAAGGATTTTGTACTGCTGGATGTCCGTAACCCCCATGAGTACGACATTGCCAAGATTCCGGGTTCAGTGTTGGTGCCCTTACCAGACATTGAAAATGGGAATGGTGTTGCTAAGGTGAAGGAAATATTGAACGGCCACCGCTTAATTGCTCATTGTAAGATGGGTGGGCGATCGGCAAAAGCCCTAGCTATTCTCAAGGAAGCCGGAATTGTCGGGACGAATGTTAAAGGCGGAATTACCGCTTGGAGTCGAGAAATCGATCCTTCAGTCCCAGAGTATTAACAAGAGAGGCAGGAGGCAGAAGGCACAAGGAAGGGTTAAAGGGGAAGGGTGAAAGGGGAAAGGAGAATATCTGTCCTTTTCCCTTTAACCTTTTCCCTTTTCCCCTCTTCTTCTGCCGTGAGCAGAGCGAGTTTGCGGTTTAAGTCCCCACATCTCATCTCCTGATGACCTTTTTAAAATTAAAAGTTAAAAATTAAAAATTATTCTATTTTTAATTAATTAATTTTGGTACAGAGCTAACAATGATAGATAGCGTAGTGTTAGCGAGGCCACGTACTCCTGCAAAGAAGCAAGCTAGGCGCAGCGTCTTCTTAGAGAGCGTCTTGAAATTTTTAATTAATAATTTTTAATTTTTAATTGGAGCGAAGCGACTTGACTACCTCGAAATCTCATCTGAATATTTTATGGGTGCAAGTTTGGGTGTTGGCAGCTGTGCAGGGAGCAATTACGCTCTCGTGGTTAATTTATAATATCTATTTACCGCAACTTTTGACTCAGTTTGGTTTTCCTGCTTCACTGGCAGTTGGTTTGGTGCTAGTCGAAAATGCCTTGGGTGCGGTGCTGGAACCACTGATGGGCGGACTTTCAGACCAAGCTAGGCGCTGGGTAGGAACTCGGTTTCCTTTTATCTCAGTAGGTATGATTCTCGCATCGGCTTTGTTTATTGCCATACCATGCGTTGTAAGTTTAATCCCGCCTACTACTGTGATGCGATCGCTCTTACCTATAGTATTGGTAGCTTGGGCATTGGCAATGACAATATTTCGCTCTCCAGCTATGTGCCTGTTGGGGATGTATTCGAAACCAGCCCAGTTACCTTTAACAGCAAGTTTTGTCACTTTAACAGGCGGTGTGATTGGAGCTTTTAAACCAATAAGCTACAAGTTTATTCTGAGTTTAGGCCCAGTTTATACTTTTGCGATCGGTTCTTTTGTGATGCTGGGAGCGGCAGCCGTGTTTCGCTTAGTCAATCCTCCAGAAGTACCAGTGGATAGACACCAAGCAGAAACAGTAAAGTTGCCCTTAGAAAAATTGGCTTTGATTTTAGGAACTGGTTTTGGTGTAGCGTGGGGTATCCGATTTCTCATGGATGTCTTGGGCAAAGTGCTGAAAGCCCAACTGAATACTGATAATATTGATATGCAAATGGTATGGATTGGAATAGCGATCGCAATTGCCAGCATACCAGCGGGAATTTTCGCCGTTAAAATTGGTAATCGTCAAGCAATGCTTTGTGGGATCTGTGCAATCATTCCTTCGTTATTGATAATGATATCTCTGGGCGCACAAATTCCAATAATTGTGTTAATCATTGCGAGCTTTAGTTTAATTGTCAACGGGGCAATTCCTTTTGCTTTAGGGTTAGTACCCCAGCGGTGGGCGGGATTAGGAATCGGGATGTATTTTGGTGGATTTGCTTTAGCAATGAGTTTGTTTGGCATTATATTTCCCCAACTGCAAGTAATAACACCTTTTGTTGGTGCTGTTGGGGGTGCATTGGCATTTTTCCTGGCTGGTATTTGTATTGCGATAAGTGGGATTTCTGAAACGCAAAGGAACGCAGAGGTTTAACGCAGAGGGACGCAAAGTTATCTTCTGCGTCCCTCTATGTATGAATTACGAATTACGAACTTGTACTGAGCGTAGCCGAAGTATTACGAATTAGCTACGGGTTTAACTTGACTCAACAAATCGTGCAGTTTTTCGCCTTCAATGACCTCTGTTTCTAAGAGTTGAGTAGCGATCGCTTCTAGCAAGTCTCGATTCCGTCTGAGAATCTCTAGGGCTTGTTCGTGGGCTGTTTCTACGATTTCCTTGACTTCGCTATCAATGGCTTTGGATGTGTCTTCACTTACCGCCCGCCGGGGATTAGCACCACCATTACCCAGGAATGCTGCTTGTTGTCCTTGTTGATAAGCTAATGGCCCTAAGACTTTGCTCATACCATAAGCTGTTACCATCCGTTCTGCCAAGTCAGTTGCTCGTTGCAAATCGTTGGAAGCACCTGTAGTAATACTGTTAAACACAATCTCTTCAGCGGAACGTCCACCTAACAAGGTTGCAATCTGACCCCGCAATTCTGCTTCATTCATCAAAAAGCGGTCTTCAGTTGGTAATTGCAGAGTGTAGCCCAAAGCTGCCATCCCACGAGGAATAATCGAAATCTTTTCTACACGACCGTTTCCGGTTGTGAGCGCCCCGACCATTGCGTGACCAACTTCATGGTATGCAACAATCTTTTTCTCAGTCTCGTTCATCACGCGACTCTTCTTCTCTAAACCGGCAACTACCCGCTCAATTGCTTCGGCAAAGTCTTCTTGAGCAACCTTTTCACGCAGATTGCGCGCTGCCAATAATGCGGCTTCGTTTACCAAGTTTGCCAAATCTGCACCAGCAAAACCGGGAGTACGAGTAGCGATCGCTTTTAAATTTACATCATCTCCTAATTTTACCTTTTGAGCGTGAATCTTGAGAATTGCTTCACGACCAGATAAATCGGGACGGTCTACCAACACTTGGCGGTCAAAGCGACCTGGACGCAGCAATGCCGGGTCTAGGGTTTCGGGACGGTTGGTAGCTGCTAGTACAATCACCGTTGCATCCCCAGCTGCAAACCCATCCATCTCAGTTAGTAATTGGTTGAGGGTTTGTTCGCGCTCATCGTTACCACCGTAGAAGCCGTTACTGCTACGAGACTTACCAATCGCATCTAATTCATCAATGAATACAATACAGGGAGCTTGTTTTTTGGCCTGCTCAAATAAATCCCGCACTCTGGAAGAACCTACACCGACAAACAATTCTACAAATTCGGAACCAGAGATGCTGAAAAATGGAACTCCTGCTTCTCCTGCTACGGCTTTCGCTAACAGTGTCTTACCAGTACCTGGAGGACCAACTAACAACACACCTTTGGGAATCCTAGCGCCAATTTGTGTAAACCGTGCCGGAGTCTTGAGGAAATCTACAATTTCTACTAACTCAGTTTTTGCTTCTTCTACCCCAGCCACATCTGCAAAGGTGATTTTCGCGGATTCGCCTTCAACGTAAACCTTAGCTTTGCTCTTACCAATGGAAAGCGCACCTTGAGGACCACCGCCACCGCCACCACGGGCGATAAAGAACTGCCAAATACCAATAAAAATCAGTGGTGGAATCACCCAACTTAAGAGAGTTGTAAACCAAGTATTCTTGGGTGGCGGTGTCGCAGCGAACTCAACTCCCTTTTCTTCTAGAAGTTTGGGTAACTCTAAATCAAAGATTGGTGTCGTTGCAAACACTTGAGCCGGCTCGGCATTTTCTGCTTTTAATTGGTAGATAATCTGGTTTTGGCCAACGGAAACACGGCTGACTTCCCCTTCCTGTACTTGATGAATAAATAGGCTATAAGGAACACCAGTAGGGCCAGAAGCAAATAAACCAGGCAAAAATAAATTTAACAGCAGGAATAGTCCTGATACTGCCAGTAATATATTAGCAACGATCCGAAACCGAGGTGACTTAGGCTGTTCTTTAATTCCCATAAATGTTACCAATCCTTAAATAATGAAAACTAACTTGAAAATTGGGCATAGGGTATGGGGCATGGAGCATTGGTTTTCCCCTGCTTCCCCTGTTCCTTATTTCCCTTAACGCTTTGAGAAACTTGATTAAAGACTGGTCAAAAATGCTGGTATATTCGCATCTGAGCAATGTCTACGACGGGCTTTAAGGCTCAGGATGCTCGTTAGCCCTTGCATCTCTCTTTGGGAGAAGACTCGCTAACGGTAAGGCAAAGTTGTTCAGCTTGTCTCGATCTTCAAGTATACTACCGTTTCTCATAATTTTTCCCATTTAGCAATGTTTGCAGCTTTTTTTTACTTATTTATGTAACTAAACTTAACAATTTAATTAATCTTTGTGAACTAACGAGCAAATACGGTTTACCGTACTCAAAAAATATGCAGAGATTGGGAGACGCAAATAGAAATCCCCCACAAAGAGTTATTCTGGAGCCTTGGCGGAGTTTTCCTTGCTCCATCTGGAATTTTTCTCAAGTCATTCTACTTTGAAGTCTAGAACTGCGTTCTCCATATATGCGGTTCCGCTAGCCATTAATGTCCATCATTAGACCAGTGGGGGCGATCGCTAGATAATTTAATCACACCGTAAGAACGCCCAACCTGCCATAAAGTAGAATTTTCATAACTCGTTCGTGGCTGATCGATACTAACTATCGTTCCACTAGCGTTTTTGATCTTTAAGGTTCCTGACCAAGTAATTTCCCAATCAATTGCTAATCTTTGGGTATGACGAGAGGTAAGAACAGGTCGAAAAGCAATATTATAAGCAGACACCATTTCTTTAGCAGCTTGGACAGAACCAGCATTGGTGTAATGTAGCCAATTAATATCTACATTAGGCATCGGTGGAACATCTTTGGCAGCAATTTCATTATTACTAATACGGAAAGCGTAGTGCATTAAATAAGCCCGTTCTGATGGGCGAAATACTGAAGAGATATCAATACTAGCTCCGGCATTTTTTAAGGCTTGCTCAAAAGCTTGTACTTTTTGACGGAAGGGAGAAGCTAAATCATCAATTAAGTCGCTGTCTGGGAAAAAATTAACCCAGGCTTTTCCACTCAGTCGTTGTCTTAATTTTTTGGCGTATTCAGTTATGTTGTCTAAAGCCAACTCCAAATCAATCCCAAGCTTAGTTTTTGTTGTATTAGAAAGCTGTTGAGCTAATTCGGCTCGAAAATTGATGTCTCTTATTTTATAAGTTTCGGCTAGTCCTTTTGTACTGTTGGGACCAAAATCCCCATCAGCTACTAATGGAGGATTCAAACGACCGATCGCTGTTAAACTTTTTTGTAAATCTTTGACCTCATTTTCTCCAAAGTTCAGATAGGTTAATAATTTTTTCCCGGAATTGGTATAGATAGCGAAATAAATTGCAAAACCTTGCTCTAGCGCTTTTTTATAAGTAGCAGTATCGACAATTCCCGTTACTGTTAAAGCATTACTAGTCTGATAATCACGAGTTGCTTGAGCTGTAATATTCCCAAAATCACCATCAACGGCAGCAATAGGGAAGTCATAATCTAAAAGAAATTTCTGCCAGGCAATTACAATTGGCCCTTCGGATTTTTTTTGGAGAGTTGGAAGTTGCAAAGCTTGAAGTTTAAAGCTCATAGTTTTTCTTGGATGAAACAATTGTTTTCAGTTAATTTTTCTGTCGCTATAGGAATTCGGTTTGATTTCTAAAATTATTTGTGTAGGGAGGGAACAGGGAGCAGTAAAGAAACCTCTTGAAGTTGTGCTAAGTTTTTCAAAAATCAAATACTAGTCCTATATTCGTCGTATAATTTAAGTTATTACGGCTGTCATTTGGTATCTCGTACTTCATGAGAGCGATTAGAGTTCAATAAAAGCTGTTTTGCAAAACTCACTTTAGATTATAACATCCACAGTTATATTAGCTTTCTCACGGATACTTAAAATAGGAAGCAGCTATCTCTTTAACTTGTTGGCAAATGGGGCCAGAAACTTTTTGGAGGTGAGCCACAGCAAATTGCGTAGGCTAGCAAAAACCGCAAGCATCCCCCATGCTATTATCCAAGACCCGCCAATTTTGATTTGAAATGAGGATACTCTGCGCTAGGTAGTAAAATCAAAGCGGCTATTCAAAAATCTCTGGCTATAATTAGCCAAAATTGTATAACCATAGCGTAGGCAAAGCCCCACTTCGGCTACGCTCAGTGACCACCGTAGGCATCGCTCATCGTCATATATATAAACACCTCTATCCTTTTGTCCTTTCTGTGATATCTTACGGTCAGTCTGCTACGCGTAATACGTTAATTAAATTCATCCTATCAGGTGAGTCTAATGGGTGAGGTACAACAAACATAAAGTATTGTACCTTGAGGCTATCAAATGGTTGTTTAGCACCCCAATTTCTAGGCTCAAAAATTAGGAAGTAGATAATGACTGTAAACCAAATTATTGGAGATTCAAAAAATAATATTTTTGCAAACGTTGGTAAACATTTTTTTGCCTGGATGATGGCTTCAAGCACTAGCAAATACGATAAAATTGTCAGCGATCGCAAACGTTCTCTTTTTGCTAATCTCCAAGGTAAAGTGTTAGAAATTGGCCCAAGAGCAGGCGCTAACCTACCCTACTATCCTAAAGATATCCATTGGATAGGAATCGAGCCAAACTCACATACGCATTCCTCTCTCCAAAAACAAGCAGAAAAACTGGATTTAAATATTGACCTCCGCATTGGTAATGCTGAATGGTTAGATGCCGAAGATAATAGTATAGATACTGTTGTTAGTACATTAGTTTTATGCTCTGTGCCGAATATAGATTATACATTGCAGGCAATTTTAAGAGTACTTAAACCAGGTGGACGCTTCTTATTTATTGAACATGTCGCCGCACCTCAAGGAAGTTTATTGCGACAACTACAAAACACAGTTAGTCCAATTTGGAAAGCAATAGGTGATGGTTGTCATCCAGATAGAGAAACTTGGATAGCATTAGGAAATGCTGGTTTTAGTAGCATTCATTATGAGCGATTTGATGCACAATTGCCAATTGTTAGTCCTCATATTATCGGCGTAGCGACAAAATAAAAGTATGAATAAACCCCCGGCTAAAGTCGTGGGGTTTATGAGGTTTTCCACCAGAGATTTTATGGATTCTCGCGCAGGAAAGTATCAATATCATTTAGTTCTTGCTGATTGAGGCGAAAATCTCCAGCGCCAATGATTCCTTCTACCTGCTTGGGATTGCGTCCGCCAACGATCGCCGCAGTCACCGCCGGATTATTTAAAGTCCAAGCGATCGCAACTTCACCTGGAGAGCGATCGTGTTGTTTACCAATGTGTTGCAACACCTCGACTAGCTTCAGGTTACGAGATAGACGTGGCTCCTGAAATTCACTACTGTTTTTGCGCCAATCATTATCTGGGAAATTAGCAACTCGCTCAGGTGTCATCTTTCCTGTGAGCAAACCAGATTGCATAGGTGAATAAACAATCACACCTATGTTATTTTCCTTACAAAAAGGCAGAATCTCCTTTTCGACATCAGGCTTCACCAGCGAATAAGGCGGTTGCAATGACGTAACTGGTGCAATCTCTTGGATACGTTTCAACTGTTCGACATTGAAATTGGAAACTCCGATATAGCGAACCTTACCCTCATCCTTAAGCTTGGCCAAAGTTGTCCAGCCTTCTTCAATTTCTGAGTCAGGGTTTGGCCAGTGGATTTGGTAGAGGTCGATGGTTTCAATTTCGAGTCGGCGCAGACTGGCTTCAACCTCCCGCCGCACAGAATCCGCTTTCAGACTGCGACCAATTTCGCCCTTCTCATCCCAGATCATTGAGCATTTCGTGAAAATGTAAGGGCGACTAGATCGACCTTTGAGCGCCTTAGCAACAACCTCTTCAGAATGCCCTAAACCATAAATAGCTGCGGTGTCAATCCAATTAACGCCGAGGTCAAGAGCGCGATTAATCGCAGCGATCGATTCTTGGTCATCTTGCTCTCCCCAACCAAAAGCCCATCCACCTCCACCAATCGCCCAAGCACCAAAGCCGATTGGGGTAATGTTAAGCTCCGAATTACCAAGCTGTTTGGTTTGCATATCTACCTTCTGCAAGAATTTTTGAGTCAATTGTTACTTTACGCTGCAACTATTTTCTCAACAGCTATCTGAAGTGTGAATTACTACTGGTGCAAACATGACAGCCAATCACTCTCAATACGGTTTGGATAAGCACTTTTCATATCCGTTGTGGTTTGGGGAAAGGGCAAAGGGTAAGGGGTAAAGGTTTGAATTCACCTTTTTCCCTTTTCTCTTTAACCGAACTGTATTGCAATTACTCTTGAATGTTGTATTGATACATATTACTTGTATACTAAACTTGCTCAAAGATAGTAACAGTTGTCAGTGTCAATCAAAATAGAGAAGCAATATGTCAGAAGATTTAAAAGACAAAGTTGCGCTGAACGCAGGCGCAAACAAAGGTATTGGGTATGAGATTGCCCACCAATTAGGTTCTAGAGGTGCTACTGTTATTGTTGGTTCAAGAGATATAGGACGTGGTGAAGAAGCGGCGAATAAACTTCGTTTTAGCCAGATCGATGCCCGAACAATTCAACTTGATGTGAGCGACTAAAAAACAATCGACTCTGCGGCTAAACAAATCGAGAGCGAATTCGGAAAACTTGATATCCTTGTGAACAATGTTGGAATAGTAAGTGATGGCGATGCCTACGGCGGTAAACTACGCCTTCTACCTAGTCAAGTTGATATTGAAACACTACGACATACTTATGAAACGAATGTATTTGGAGTGTTTGCAGTTACAAAAACGTTATTGCCGCTTTTAAAGAAATCAAAAGCAGGGCGAATAGTGAATTTATCAAGTGGTTTAGCTTCTCTGACTCAGAACTCCGATCCAAATTATGAATTCGCTGATTTTAAGCTTCTTGCTTATAACTCATCCAAGACAGCAGTAAATGCAATCACAGTTTTATTGGCTGCCGAACTTAAAGATACCCCAATTAAAATCAATGCTGCCGATCCTGGTTTTACAGCAACTGACATTAATCAATATCAAGGATATCGCACAGTTGAGCAGGGTGCGCTCGCAGCAGTGAGACTCGCTACTCTACCTAATGATGGTTCTAGCGGAGGATTTTTTGATGAAAACGGTGTAGTTCCTTGGTAAAAAGTAGAAGGCATTGGGCACGGGTTATTCCCCTTGTCCCATCGCAAGCTACGTGCGGCATCTCCTAAAGAGCATGATTACGAATTACGAAACCTACCGAATATTAACCTCTTGAAGGTAATTTACTCCTTGAAGATATTCAACCTTAGTAACTGAATTTTTAGGGACGAATAAATTTGTTCTTTTTGCAGAAGCTATCTTTTGATTGTCAGTCAGTACGCGTTGTTTTTGAGTATACTCATTTAATTTGACTTGAGCTTGAGAATAAACTAGAGTATCGTTGGGAATATTTCGGAGGAATTTTACAGCCCGATCAAAATCGCCAATAGATGCTTTTTTATAAGCTTTCTGTAAAAAGTAGGCTGCTCTAATCTGCCGCTTTCGATTATATTCAGCTAACTTATCTTGAACTAAAGCACCTGCATGACTTTCTTGAGGAATTTGACGCAGATATTGTAAGGCAGCAGAAAAATCTTTGTCAGCAGCTCTTTCGTAAGCTTTTGCTAATAAACTTTGTGTCTGTAATTCAATGTTTACAGATGCTTTCTGAACTATTTTATCTGTTTTAGATTGCCAATATAAAATCTTGGGAACTTTTGCAGCAGCATGAAGAACATCTGACCATCTGCCCTCCTGAAAAGCTAATTGTGCTATTTCGTATTGCTGTGCAGCTACTTGCCATTGCTCTTGCCATTCTTCAATTGTGGCTTGTGCTTCTGGATAAACATTGCTGTGAGAAGGAATTGATTTAGCAAGTGCGATCGCTTGTTCCAAATCCCCTGCTTGATATTCTTTTGTTGCTTTATATAATGTATCTGTTTCTGAATATGCAGGTGCAGTATTAACTAAAGAATATACACCAAATCCCATTAATAAAGAATTAGCTGCCAGCCCTACTTTCATTCCTGTGAATAATGGGGATAATTTCTTAGACGCAGGATTTTTCGCTACTTCTAGAGAAAATTGAGAATCTCCCTCTAATATTTCTGATGGCTGAGGTTCCCAGATTATTTGTTTGAGTACCCGCAGTACTTCACCGGCAGACTGAAAGCGGTCTTGGTGATTATAACGGATCATTTGGCTGAGAACAGCAGCTAGATAATCGTTAACTGGCGTGTTTTGAGAACGCCAAAAAATTTCATTAGTAGAAGGATCGGTTTTTAATTGTAGTGGTTCTAGCCCTGTTAAAGCCTGGATGGCAATCATACCCAAAGCATAAATATCACTATTGGGCTGTGTTTGACCAATAAATTGCTCTGGTGGTATATATCCCAATGAAGTGACGGGAATTCTATAAATGGGCAATTCTGCACCTATGCCAAAATCGATCGACTGGATTGAGCCAAAGTCAATCATAACTAACTTGTTATCAACAGTACGTCTAATCAAGTTTTCCGGCTTGATATCGCAATGGATAACGCCTTGAGAGTGAACAAATTCTAGAATACCTAAGACATCTATCAAAAATTCTACAACTTCGCTCTCACTCCACAGACAGCCGAAATGTTGCTCGATGGGCAATTCCGCAGTCAGCGCATGTCCTTCAATACACTCTTGCACTATATAAAATCGCTCGTTTTCTTCAAAACAGGCGATGAATTCAGGAATTTGGTCATGGCTTCCCAGAAGCTTGAGGGTTTCAGTTTCAGTCAGAAACAGTAACCTCAGCATCTCCAAGTAGCCGGATTCAGAACTGCTAACTTTAATCTGCTTAATAACGCATTTGGGATTGTCTGGATAATCTACGTCTACAGCAATGTATGTTTGCCCAAACACCCCTGCACCGAGGCTTTGGACAACTTGGTAACGCCCTTGTAGTAATTTACCGATTATGTGGTGGGTCATGACCTGGTTACTCAGTAAGTCCTTTTATCTAGTTTTTCTGACATTCCCTCCTGTTTCCGGAATACTTTAGAAATAAATAACCAGAATTTTGACACTTTAAATATAAGTTAATTTTTTTAAGTATTTTTGCTTATGAAAAATCTTTTTTTTAGTAAAACAAATACTTCGCAAACAAAATGCGAAGTATTGGCGGTGCTACATTATTAACTGGGAGATTGATGTTTATAATAGCTGCCTTGTAAAAAAAATACCTTACAATCTGCAATTGCCCATCAGGATGTCGAGTTTGTCCAGCAAGTGCTAAAGGCAACGGCAAGAAGAAAGAGCAAGAGAGAAATGCGGCTCAATACTGTCAATTAAGGGGAAAGGGAAAAGAAAAAACCTTTACCCTTTACCCTTGATTTAGGAATCACCTGTCTAATCTTGAGTCTTTTGTTGATATATTTGCGGCGCAAGAATCACTTGAATTTGCTTTTCGTGGCATTTTTGAGAAAAAATGCTAATTTGCTCGGACTCGCCTCCTTCAATTGACAAAGATCGCAAAAATCCTTGAAATCCTAAAAAAGCTAATTCATAAATAGCTTTCTGACTAAAAACACCTTCAAAATAGCCCGTGTGGGTATCAACACCTTGAGGATCTCTATTGTTAAAAGACTTCCGAATAAATGCCAAGGTGAGGAAAATATAATTCCCAAAATTTATCGCTGGCTTTTGGATGGCAGAACTAACTATTCCGATCTGATTCATCCGGTCATCTTTATAATCTGTACAGTCAAAATATGTAAATATATCTGCGGGTTGTACCAAGTCTTCTGACATTTCAGTTATCTCTTCAAGTTTTCTATGTTCGCTACTAGAAGAACGAATTTCTAAATATTTATAAGGATTATCAAGTCTGTAACCTTTGCCATAGTCTTGTTTGTGTAGATTAACAACTCCATATCTGGGTGTGTGACCCACTGAATCATTTTTATTGTTGAAATGTTTAACTGTTATATTACCAAGCCTGTACCCACTAATACGAGTTCGCGATGGGAAACTAAAATAATTTGCGGCAGTAGAAGTAAATCGTAACGCTAGGTCTCCTTCATTACAAAATATATAAGCTTCTTCACAACGACGTAAAGAAGAACGAAGAAAATTAGCACGTCCTGGCAAGATACTTTCTACAGGAATATCAGGTGCAACTAGCACAAGTCTGCCTAATCGAAATACATTGCCAATATCCGAATTCGGTTTTTTATTAATAGATTTAACATCAAAAACATCAGAGAGAATCCGAATTACATCTGTAACTACAAAACACCCCATACTATGACTGACAAAAGATAATTTAATGCGCTTGTTTGGGGAAAGTTTTACTGTGTAATCCAACTGTCTGATCAATTCAACTAAATCTGTAGTCCCATAATTACTTGCTCTATAAGTATCACGAAAATAAGTAGATATCCTGAGAATAATTAGTGTAAAGATAATTGAAGATACAATCCCAGATAAAATTAACATCGCTGTGAAAAAGTGGACAGCACTATTACTCAAAATATTTAGGAATAATAAAGTTATGGCAGACCATATACTAATTGTTAGTCCCAAAGCTAAATTAATTGCTAGTAAAGTTGGTAGAGAAGAAAGTGCGTTGATTAGCTTTTGCCCAAAGGAACCAGACTCATCCGTTTTTATAGGATTTTCTGATGGCCATCTGTATCCGATAAAAATATACTTATTTGGTTGTTCAATATGCGTATTAACATAATCATAAATCTTTTTGCACCCCGTCTCTGTATCCGATGGTGTAGAACTATATCCATGAATATTTATAATTATTTCTGCGTCGGGGCTTGATTGCAAACTTTTAGAAATTTTCTCAATCATGTCTTGGGCTGAAGGTTCAGCTTCTCCATCATTGATATTAAAAAACTTTTTATTAGCAACTGATGATAAATACCTATTAGAATTGTCTTCTTCTGTCTCAACGTTCAGTTTCGCAGTACTAACTACTAAATAACCAGGTATTTTTTCCTGATTATTTTTTTTAAATTCGTAAATTTTATACGGTTGATTATCTGGCAGACTCTGATTATCAGGATAGGTCATGAGGTCTATTTCCTTTTACAATTTATATTCAGTATAGAGAACGGAGGCGGCAGATCGTGAACGACTGGAATTTACCCTGGGAAGGTGGATGCCGTTGCGGACAGATACGGTTTCAGGTAAGTGCCCCGCCTCTGCTAACGATGGCTTGCCACTGCACGGGTTGTCAGCGAATGACCGCCAGCGCTTTTTCTTTAAGCGTCGCGATCCCAAACGTTGGGTTCTCAATACTGAAAGGTCAGCCGACCATTGGCGGTTTGCACGGCGCGACCCGCCATTACTTCTGCCCGCACTGCATGAGTTGGATGTTTACTCGCCCGGAAGGAATAGACGAGTTCGTCAACCTTCGTGCGACGATGCTGGACGATGCGTCATGGTTCACACCTTTCATCGAAACTTGGACGAGGGAAAAGCTGCTATGGGCGATGACCTCTGCGGTTTATAGTTTCGAGACCCTGCCCAATTACGAAGACTATGCTTCCCTAATAGAAGAATACGCCAAGCAAGTGTCGAAACCTGCACGATGACGAACCGTTTTTGAACGGATTTACGACTGGCTCCCGGTGCGATCGCTTACAAAACCGCTCCCCCCAAAGACTAGTGGCGAATACTTCAGTCATCAACTCAAACGGTTGCAGTCAGGCTAGGGGGATTTTAGCCACAAAAGTCAATAAACTTTAGCGTTGAACTGAAGTTTGCTTTAGCGGGGTTCCGTTCCAAGAGAAAGTAGGTTCGCCCTCGCAATAGCTCCATCTTGCTTCCCAGGGCATAGGAAAATTAGGAACTAGAAAGCGGATTGAAAATCGTCCCCAGGTGTTGCTCAACTTGCCTGACCCATCTTCTCGTGACGTGTCACATTTGATATTGGAGTTACCAACCCAATAGCCATGATAAATTCCACGATTGCTCGTTATTCCAGCTAGCCCTTCAATGAAAATAGTTCCTCCTGGATAAGTCCATATAGCAGTTTTACCGCGTTCGCTTTGATAGACTACTTTGCCATAGCCGCTATTCCACACTTCATCTGCAAACGCAATTTTTGGCACAGCCGCCAAAACAAATACTGCACTGACAATTACTAGTTGCTGAAACTTCATTGCACTCCTGATTTCTAGTGAGCGTATAACACTACACACAGATGATATCGCTTGTGGTCATAAAACTAACAATTACAATTTATTTTTTAATTTTCAATATTTAACTATTGACTTCTTCATCATGTTCAACCACCTCAGATTTATCTTGTAATGGCTTCACTACCCGTGCGATCGCTTCCTGAATAAAAGCTTTAATAAATTCATCTCGGCGATTAATTTGAAACTGTCGCTGTACAACTTCCGTCATTCCACCATCACCCCAATCTTGGTCATGACGAAAATATTCAATGAAACTTTTACCTGCAATTCGCGTTAAATAAGCTGCTGTCACGCCTTGAATTGCTCTACCAATAATAAAGGTGGCAACATTGAGTTGCAAGGCTGTAGATAATAATTGAATTGCTCCCTTAACAATGCCCAAACTGGCGATGGTTTTCGCTAAAGAAAGAGCTAATTCTCGTCCCCGTTCCATATTCAATTCACAGCCATACACTCTACCAATTTCCACAACCATTTGAGCATTAACTGCGGCTGTCGCCAATAAATCTACAACTGGTATCGGCGTGACTGACACCACACCAGCGCCAATCCATTGAAACCGTTCTACGATTTTGTCAGCTTGACGGCGACGCTGCCCATCAATGAGTTTTCGCGCTTCATCTCCCAATCGCAGAGATTGCAAAAGAATATTATCCGCCACCAAATCTTCACCCTCAGCACGTAAAACAGCAGCCGTGCGCCGCAGCAAAGGGACAATATCCGGTTCTGGCTGGAAGGTTTCGCCAGTTTCTAGTTGTGCAGGTTGGGGATTGGCAGCGATCGCTACCACATCATTAGTAGCAATAAATCCCCGTACCCGTTGACGCAATCTCGCAAGGATGGATTCTTTATCTTCATCTGTATATAAATCAGTTTTGTTGAGAACTAGGAGCGATCGCTTGCCAATTTCTGCCAACCCCCGCAGCGGCTCATATTCTGAGCGTCGTAAATCATTATCTACCACAAACAACAGTAAATCTGCTTCTGTCGCCAGTTCTCGTGCCATTTGTTCCCGTTCCGTTCCCGCCACTCCTGCTTCTAAAATTCCCGGCGTATCCGTAATTAAAATTTTGCGTTCTAATCCCTTCAACCGCAAACAATAAGTTTCCCCAACCTGAGTCGTACCCATCGGTGCATCTACTTGACCGACCATGCGTCCCATAATCGCATTAACTAGGGAAGTTTTGCCAGCACTCCCCGTACCAAATACCACTACTTGAATTTCCCCCCGTGCTAAGTTGGCTTCAATCTCTCGCGATCGACTTAATAAAGCTTGACGTGTGACTTCATCTTGAATTTGCGCTACCTGTTGCCGCACAGCCTGGAGAGTTGTAGAAGCAGCATCAGATTTAGCAGCAGGAATTTGGGCCGCAGTCGCTCGCTTCGGATTGCGACGCGATCGCTTTTCCCCGGATCTAATCACCAATACATAATAGACAAAAGCGGCAACCAAAGCTCCAATCAGGATAATCAGCAGCAACAGCAGTAAATTGCCTAGCAACGGCGAATAGGATAATTGCCAATAGAGGCGTGATAGGGAATCAATTAGCCATAGGGCTAGCCCCAAAATGACGATCAGACCGACAATCAGCGTTACTATGCGTGACAGAGGCATGGCTGGGAAGTTTTAGTAAGTATTCAGTAGGCAGATGCTTCTAATCTTAATAGTTTCAGCATTTTTTACCAGAGTAGAAGACTTGCAAAGAATAAATTACTTAAAAACATTAAGAGAGCAAGCTTAAATAGGAGCGAAGTTAATTCAGTTACTTACTATCTTCCTAATACACAGTTAAAGCAACTGTTGCATCATAAGTTGTGCAAATAGCCCTGATTGATTTCCTAGTTCAACAAAACTACCCTGCTGCACTACTTTGCCATTTGCAAGTACGTAAATTCGGTCAGCGTTTTGAATAGTACTGAGGCGATGAGCGATCGCAACCCTAGTTACCTTAAGCTGTTGTAAACTTTCACTGACAATTGCCTGGGTTCTATTATCTAAAGCGCTAGTCGCCTCATCGAATAGCAAAATCCGGGGTTTCAACACCAACGCCCTAGCAATTAACAACCGCTGTCGTTGTCCACCAGAAAGATTGCTACCTCCTTCACTGACGATTGTATGCATCTGCATCGGCATCGCCGCTACATCATCTGCAAAACCTGCCATCTGGGCTGCTGACCAAGCTTCGTCCATCGTCACTAAGGCACCACTGGCAATATTCTCGAAAATAGAGGCCGACATCAACCGACTATTTTGCAATACCACACCCAATTGACGGCGTACAGCATGGACATCCAAAGAAGTTAAGTCTTGCCCGTCATAGTAAATCGTGCCAGATTTCGGGAATTCAAACCCCAAAAGTAACCTCAATAAAGTTGATTTACCGCTACCAGAAGGCCCGACAATGGCAATAAATTCTCCTGGTTCAGCACGAATATTGACATCATCCAGCGTCAAGGGACCATCATCGCGATAGCGGAAAGTTACCCGGTCTACAACTAATTTGCCCGATAACCTACCCGGATCTGCTTGAGCAGAAGTAATTTCCGGTTCAGCTTGCAAAATAGGTTGGGCCCGTTGCCACAAGGGTAAAACTTGCAAAACTTCCACAACTGTGCTGCTTAAGCTAGTGGCTCCGTTAATAAACGTGCCAAAAGCAACGTTGAATGCTAAGAAAGTGCCAGTGGATAAACCACCTCCTCCAGGAGTTTGGGATTGCCCAATTAAACTAGTAGCAAACCAGAAGAGGGCAGCAGTGGTTAACACAGGTAATACTTGATTGATTACCGCAAGGCTGTCTTCAATGCCTTGGGTACTCAGCATTAATTTCAGTTGATGCGTATACTGTTTACCCCAGTAGGCGAAGGCGCGGGTTTCAGCTTTGGCGATTCGGAGTTTGGCAACTCCATTAATTAACTGCACCATCACACCAAAGATTTGTCCTTGCAGCTCTAGTAATGGGCGAACTTTACGGACAATAAGAGAACCAGAGATGATAGTGACGGCAATATTTACCAGTGCCACTGCACAAGCTATGAGAGCTAAGGAAACATTGTAGTAAAATAACAATCCCAGATTTAGGAGGGAGAACAAACTGGAGAAGATTGTTTTTAAGACTGTGTTACCCAATCGCTGGCGAATTTGAGTAATAGCCGTGACTCTAGAATCCAAGTCACCAACTGAGAAAGAGCGAAAAAAGGAAACCTTCAAGTTTAACAATCGATCCCAAACTGCGGCTTGGGTGGAGGAATCGGCAAAAGTTTCCAGCCTAATCGTGGCAAACCCAAGGGCTAGTTGAAACAGCGTTCCGCCAAAGGCAGCAGCCACCAAAGCAATAGCAATTTGGCTCAACAAGCCTCGATTAGCATCTGGGATAGCTTTGTCGATTAGGATAGCCGTAGCTTGAGGTGTCAGCATTCCTAACAGACTGATGGTAATTCCCATTACTAAAACTATAATTAGTTCTTTGTAATGTCCTTGAAGGGCAAACTGAAGTAAATCAAAAGTTTTCAGCTTTTTATCAGGTAAAGGTCGATAGAATGCGTAGGCAGTCTTCGCTAGTGCTGCTGCTATTTGGGCATCGATAGAGATAGGCGTTCGTTCCCCAGGAAGGTAGAGTTTGTAACGTGTATCAGATACTGGTAGTAGTGCCACTGGCAGTTTATCAGCAAGCGTAAATGCCAACATCGGCCCGCAATCCTTTTGCCACCAGTTGTCCCGCAACTGAATTCGCCGCACGCGGATACGCGAAGCACGAGCGATCGCTTCTACAGGATCTTGGACTCGATTAGAATCTTCTGAAGCAGCTGGCGGACAAATCTTAATTCCTAATGCTTGTCCCACGGCACCAGCAGCAATTAGTAAGGCTTGGTTTGGGTCAGTTGCATCAAGATTACTACTGAATCCTAAACTATTATTTAGCCTGTCTGACTTTGGCTGTGGCAATACAGATGCTAATTCTGCTAACGTCTCTTGCATCACTTGGCTTTCAAGACGTTCCCTGGCTTGAAATCTCAGTAATTCTGCATCCATCTCCTGGCGTTGCAGCAGATTAATGCAGTGGAGGAAGTACGTTTGTAGTTGGGACAAACCACTTAACAAGGAATCGATATCTTCTATGTCTGCGGTGTTAACACTTATCAACTCCACAGTGTTATGTGCTTGTAACCATACATTTTCAGCCAAAGGCAACATTCCAGAGGCAGAAGTTAACGGCAGTTCTGCAAACCCCATCCATCTAGCCCGCCCTTGGAGAATTTGCACCCACGATATTTGATGCGGCTGGAAGATTTGGTCTTTGACTAAGGAGAACTGGCGGATTTTTGGCAGCGATGTTGGTGTCGTTGGCGTAGTGATAGCAGCAAGTACCGAACCTAATTGATAAATCCAGCGTTCTATCAGAGTTACTACTTCTTTATTAGCATCAGCAAACAACTGGTTAAAGTCTGCTCTCGATACTTTGAGAATTTCTGTCTCCTCCAGCGACACTGCTAAAATTTCTTGCTGCTTGCCCTCCAAACTTGGTGCGATCGCAAACATCGCCTGTCCAGCCGTGCTACTAAATAAATAGCGACGAGTGCCTTCGGGAACCCCATCATTAACTGCGATCGCAAATAGCGCCAAGTAACCAGATTTTACTAGCCAAATTGTCTCCGGGTCATCTAGCAGTAGCGATTCATTGCATTGAAAACGATAGTGTTGTCCTTTGAGGTTTGCAAAGGATAAGAGGGAAGGCTTCTCTACGAGACGCTCCGCGAACGCCGGGGAAAGGGGAAGGGGGAAAGGGGAAGGGGGGGTTCCCTTCTGAGGATAAGGGGCAAGGAGAAAATCCGTTCTTTTCCCTTTAACCTTTTCCCTTTCCCCCTCTGCCTCCCCTGCTTCCTCACTGCGAATTAATTGTAAATACGGCCCTTCAACTTGCTGCAATTGTTCATGGCTTCCCCGTTGGACTATCTTGCCGCGATCGAGGACAATAAGTTCATCGCAATCTCGGATAGTCGAGAGTCGATGCGCCACGATAATGCAAGTGCAGCCACGCAACCGCAGATTACGACTGACATTCTTTTCTGTTTCGGCATCCAGGGCACTGGTGGCTTCATCCATAATTAGGATACTGGGATTATTCACCAAAGCACGGGCAATTTCTAGCCGCTGTCGCTGACCACCACTCAAGTTAGTAGCACCTTCCAAAAGGTCAGCATGATAGCCTCCAGGCAGTGAAAGGATTACATCGTGAAGCGCTGCGTCTTCACAAGCTCGGACAAGATGACTGTCAGGTATGGTAGTATCCCAAAGCGTCAAGTTGTCTCTGACGCTGCCAGCAAATAACAAAATCTCTTGCTCTACGACAGAAATAGAGTTGGCTAGTACCTGGCGATAAATTTGCTCTCTGGGTTTGCCGTCGAATCGAATTTCTCCCTGCCACGGTTCATACAGCCCACATAAAAGTTTGGCAACAGTAGACTTACCAGAACCACTCCCACCCACCAAGGCAACTCGCTGCCCTGGCTGAAGTGAGAGACTAAAATTTTCAATTAGCGGTGGGGCAATTCGGCTATAGCCAAATGTCACATTGTGTAATTCAACATACCCCTGGAGTTTGGGCAGAGGGTAGGAGGATGGCTGCGCCGGGGAAAGGGAAAAAGGGGAAAGGAGGAGATCCGTCCCTTTCCCTTTACCCTTTACCCTTTCCCCCTCTTCTGCTCCCCTGCCTCCCTGCTCCAACTGTCGGTCAATAGGGTTACGTAAGACATCATCAAGGCGAGTCAGATTACCTTCCATCTCTTGGAGTTCGCTTCCCAGGCTGATGAGATTACTTACTGGAGCGAAAAACCTTTGCATCATGCCGAGAAAGGCTATTAACATGCCGATGCTCAAGGCTCCATCCATGACTCGCAAACCGCCTACAGCTAAAAGCAGCATAGAAGCGATCGCTGACAGAAAAGATGGTAAAACACCTATAGTCTGGTTTGTTTCCTCTAATTCCTGCTGGGTGTTGATGGCTTTGGCATAGTGACCCGCCCAACGGGAGAAGAAATCTGACTCTAATCCAGATGCTTTGAGCGTCTCCATGCTCTGAAGACCAGAAATTTCTACACCGCGAACTTTTCCCTCTTCTTGGATGAGTTTGATATTGGCATCTACGCGCCGCCCTCTCACCCACTGCAAGGCAGCAAGATTGATAATGACAAAAGCGATCGCAATTAAAGTTAGTACAACATCATATTGCAGCATCACTATTACATATATAAATACTGATACTGCTGCGATCGCTGTAGTTGCTAACTCACCCGAAAGCATGTCGGCAATGCTGTCGTTGAGTTGCATCCGGCTACTGATTTCCCCTGCATACCGCTGATCGTAAAAACTGATGGGTAGGCGTAAAATGTGCCACAGATACCGACTCTTCATACCCACAGACAACTTAATTTTCATTTGACGCAAAAACTGCAACTGTAGCAGCGTCAAAAATCCACTGAGTCCGGCTGTGAAGATCATGCCTAAAATTAGCGGACGCAACCACTCATACCGATGCTCAATCAATACGTTGTCTACAAATACTTGGGAAAATGCAGGTATCGCCAGTCCAGGAATTACTAACAAAAATCCTGCCAACACGCAGTAAAGTAATGCGCCAATGGAGCCTCGCAACCGCGACCACAAAGCTAAGATTGTGCTAGGCTTGCGTCCTCCGCGTTGAAACTCTGAACCAGGCTCTAAAACTAGCACTACACCCGTGTATGCGCCGCTGAATTCTTCTAAGGAGACGATGCGCCGTCCAGTAGCAGGGTCATTGAGATAAACTCGCTGTTTGGTGATTCCTTCTACTACTAAAAAATGGTTAAAGTTCCAAAATACAATGTAGGGAAATTTTAACTGCAACAAGCCAGCTAAGTTGGTTTTAAAGCTTTTAGCGCTGAGTCGATAATTTCTGGCAGCCTTCAAGATATTTAAGGCACTAACTCCATCTCGCGAGACACCGCACGCTTGCCTCAGTTCCGTCAGTGGGACAATCCGATTGTAATAACCCAGAATAATTCCCAAAGCAGCAGCGCCGCATTCTACTACCTCCATTTGCAGCAGAGTCGGAGTATGACACCGCTTGTTTTTACGCAAGCGCCCTAATATATTTTGCAGATTTCGCCAGAACATAAAAATATTTTTTAATAATTACTTCCTCATTCCCCTTATCGCCAATATCAAGAAATGCCACTCCAGGATCTTAGAATCGGCAGGACAAAAGTAATCGGGGCGCGTTCTTCCACTGTGACTTGCACTGAGGTGGTAGTTCCAGAAGTGACTTTCATCTGTGGCCCTTGGGAAGAAGACCATTTGTACTCGCTGAAGGTCGAATTGTCTGGTTGCAGTCGCGCAGTAATTAGCATCTGTGGCCCTTGTGACATCAAAGCTTCCACAAATTCGGAATTGCCTACTACACTTAATGCACCTTCTTTAGTCACGGGAAAGGCTGAGACTTCTGTGACAGCCCCAATGATGCCACCAAAGCGTTCGCGTTGCACTGTAGTAGGTGTGACTTGTAACTTCATTCCTGGTTGAATTTGCTTGCCATCGCCAACAGGAAAAAATGCCACACTCACAGGTTGAGCCGATCGCTTCTGTGCGGCGATCGCTCCTATGGGTGTACCCTGTAAAACAACCTGTCCCGGACTTGCCGAAATTTCTAAAATTCGTCCAGAGTAACTGCTCTTGACTAAGCTGTTGCTCGATAGTTGCAGTGCTAATTGCACAATATTCCGCTGGACTTCCTGAATTTCTTTTTTGCGGTTGGTTACAGTTTCTAAGTCTTGTTGCGCCGCAGTCGCTTCTTTGCTATCTAGTTGCTTTAATTGCGCTTCCAAATCTTTAATTGAGTTCAAATTCTCTAGATATTGTCGTTGGGCATCTGCTTCCTTGACATCTAGTTGCTTGAGTTGCGATTCGGCTTCATTAATTTGGGTGACAGCATTTAAGTAGTCTTGCTGTGACTGTAGAACTGTATCGCCAGAAATTGCTCCCTCCTGCAATAGCTGCTGGCGGTTGGTCAATCTCTGTTTGAAGGTAGGTAAGAGATCCCGCAGTGCTTGTAAGCTTTGGGTTTGATTGGTGCGATCGCGTTGAATCGAATTTAGCCCTTTTTCTCTTAAAATCGGGGTGAGTTTCTGTACCGCCTGGAGGTTTTGCTGCAAAGATTGGCGTTGCTGTTTCATCGCTTCTTTGTCTGCGTTTTGCCGCTGTACTTGGACTAAGCTAGCAGCGCTATCTTCTGTTTGTAGTTGCCCTAATTTAGAGCGGACTAGTTGTAGCTGTTTCATCAGTTCGCTTTGGTCTAGCGTTGCCAGCACATCTCCTCTATTTACATAGTCGCCAACCCGAACGTTGATTGTTCGCAATTTCCCTGCGATCGGTGACTGGAATGAGGTAATTGTACTGGGATAGACTATTATTCCAGTACCCGTCACTGTAATTGGGATTCGACCTAAAAAACTCCAAGTCAGCCCCGTTGCCACCAACGAACCAACAGCAACTAGAGGTAGCCACTTTTTTGGGCTGACTACCTGCATAATTTGATCTAGTTCTTCCGGCGAAGAAGCGCGCTCTAAAGCTTCTTTGCGGAATAGGTCGCTTTTTTGATTAATCACTATAAACCATCCCAATTTGCATTGCATTCAGAAAGAATTGGGTATTAGGCTGACAACTGAATAAAAAATTACCTTCTGTCTTCAGCGCAAGGCGGATATGTTTTGTTTGCTTTGGCATACTAATATTCAGATGCAAAAATCAACCTACCATCTGATGAAAGGTCGAAAGCTGAGAAAATCAAATTTTTTATTTTTAAATTTTGCGTAAATGAAGAGTAACTTTCGTCAAAGTAACGATTTTGTAATCTTTATATGAAAACATTGACGGGTGGGTAAGAAGTAAGGGACAATAATGATTGGTCGCTTACCCTTTGACCTTTCGTTATTATCCGGCTTACACCCGCCAATGTTCGTGTAACGTTGTAAAGGGTTGTGATGCCAGAAATAGTCAGACCACTATGTTATAAGATGTCGTAGCTTATTCGTAAAGGTCGTTTGTAGTCCTTTGTCAGTTGTTCGTAGCAATTGGCAAAGGATTACTGTTTAATAACTCTCTTAACGAAATAATGCATAACTTACATGCTTACTAGGGTAGTGCTGTTTTGATTTGTAGGGATGATACAAATCATCATAGATAAATTTTTGGCAATACAAACCGTTAAAGTGGCTTTTGGTTGAGGTCGTAACTCAATATGAGCGGACTATGGAGATAACCTAGCTAGTAGCTATTAGTACTAGAAGTACACTTTGTCTCTGCTTTTATCATTCTCTTGATATGCAGATTGATTAACCTTGGCATCTCCTCCACCAATTGCTGTTGCGGTACCAGTTTGAACGATTACAAATACGTCCCCATTTTTGGATTTAGCCTTAACTTTAGTATCAGTATCGTTGTCTACGTCTAAACCACCTTTTCTTCCTCCTCCCACAATTCCACTGATTTCTTCATCAGCTAACTCGGTCATAACTACGAGTGTTTGTTGTTCAAGTGTTACAACTGACATAAAATTTCCTTCCTTGTACAAAATTGTTTTGTGATAGTGAAATCTTTCTTTTACTTAACCAAATCATAAAAACAATCTAGATTACTTAAAATGATAAGTATCTAACTATTTTTACGAGCAAGTTTGCTGTTAAAATACACAATTTGAATGTGTTTAACGGCATTTTTTGCTGGCTTGTTTTGCAATTTCACTATGTTTAAACAATACAACTTTCTCAAGAGAAAATATATAAAGAAACGATAAAGTTAGTGGAAATATTTTTAAAGATTAGTCTTTTAAGAATTATCAAATATCGGTGTTAATTTAAACTAAAAAAGATAAGATAAGTATAAAGTGTATCTACAAATAAAGCTTTTTAAAGTTAATACAGGTATTACAAACCCTTGCTGGCTAGGCAACAGGTAATATATTAAATTATTCGTAAAAAAATATCCCTAACTTCTTTAGAAGTTAGGGATACGTACCTTTAACTGGATACACAAAACGTGAATTTAACTTGAGTTACGGTAAATGCTAAATAGGCAAAGTCTCCACTGATTCTATTATTTGCGTTTGTCCATTGAAAGTCGTCGTTTCTTTTATCCGGCGTGTTTTTACCCCATCTTTCCTAGCCACAGTTTGTTGAGCAGATGTTACAATGCTAGATCCATTTTCATCAGTTGAAGTCACATTTAACTCTGAAATAAACGAATCAGAAGTTCCTCCCACTATTCCCTTTAATTCACCATCTATGAGTTCCTTGACAGTAACTTTTTGATTACAGATGGATTTGAAACTCACTTGATTGATATTAGCCATAATTTCCTCCAAAAATATGCAGACAATTTGTATCTGCGATGTATTTACCAATAACAGGTTGTTTAATATCTTGTCAACAGTTAATACAAAAGATATTACCTTTTTGAATTAATCCACTTTCACCAATTTTTTAGTTTCCATTTTTCTAGCTTTCCCTAGTTATATTACTGATGTTTCTACGATATACAAGTTTAAGACTAGGATTTTTCATGAAATAAGATTATCGGCTAGTCTTTGCTATCCGACAAAAGTGAACTATAAATAAAAGCTGTGAAAATATTCGTTCTAAGCTTGCCAGACCATTGTTGATGTTGGCAGCATCACGCATCTTTATTACAGCACTGAACCACTAAAATCTCAAATCTTCAATCTCAATTCAAACTTATGGCACAAATAGGTTCTTTGTGAACACAAAAGTGACATGAGAAAATTCAGAAGTCAGAATATTCCGACTTCTGGCTATTTTACTAAACAATAAGGAGTGTATAATTGGAGTTATACTAGTAGGTATTGGTTGAGCAAAAACGAAGATTAATTTGTAGCATTGTCTTCGTCAACAAACTTTCATAAAAATTACAACCTTTGCAGGCTAATATTTTTATGCAAGGTGCTTCCCCGTCTTTATTTACCTCTCAAGAATCACCTTGAGTTGTTTTATGATGTTGGTTCGCTCAAATTCGCCTCATCTGTTAGAAATTACATTTCTTACAGTTTACTTCGTCGGATTAGGCAACTCAATTATTATGCAGGAGGCCCAAAGTCTAAAAGACCTCCTACAAGCTCATCAGCAGCATCGGTCGCTCTTACGATAAAAGTGCCCAATAGTCTACCTATCGAGCCAAGTAATATCGCTCCCCCCACTACTTCGTCTAATTCTTCCTCATTAATTTCTTCCAAAATAGCTTCTTGATTGGTGACTTGTGCCAAATTCTTATCGTTAGCCATAATTTACTCCAGAAAGTACGTAGGCATTTGTGCCTTGGATGTACTTACAAATATCAATTTATCTAAAAGCTTGTCAACGGTTTTTATAAAACATCCTACTTTTCCTACTTTTCCTGCTTTTCCTACTTTTAAAACCCACTTTTTTTACTTTTCTTCCTAGAGTTTTCAAGATGTCCAGCACCTGATAAAACAACACAATTTCATACCAAAGGAAGATGTTTTATATAAAATTTTGCTCATTTAGCTTATATTCTTTGAGTTTTTGTGTAAGACGGTAAATCTACAGACAAAATTATGTACAAGTTACTTACACACAGCATATAAAACCAAATATAGCTTATATCAAAAGGCTGATTTATGAATTTTCAATCAGCAATTTAGTATTGTTTGGCAGCTACAAAGCACTACAATATATAAATTTTATTTTAGCATTATAAGACCCTGATAATAGGGGTGAAATAAACAGTTATTCCGAAACTTACGCTAAGGATTTGATTAGCCGCTTTCAATATTCCGTAGCTTGCTGCCGCAGACATCGCTAGGGATAAAATTGTCTGGTGCAATCAGTAAAGAACTGGCATTAAAAATTGGTCTGGCAATTACCGTAATCGAATTGCTCCTCACACCTTTTGCAGGTTGGCAGAACTTTTGGAGCTACAATCTAACTTTGGGTTTCGTGGTTGCCGTGATTCCAGAAAGATTGGTATCGGGAGTTATGCCAATACTTTTCGGATAAACCCGACAATCTCTCTTTTGGTCTGGCGAAAGGTTAAAGGGGAAAGGGAAAGAGAGAGAAAAAACCTTTAACCCAAACCCAGTAACCTTTTCCCCAAAGGTAATTCTGAGTTCAAAATGCTTATCCGAACCGTATTGCCTCATATATAACCAGCAGAGGATGCAGGAGAGGAATTTTGTAAGGTGCTAAATCATCCCGCTTTCTCTGCAATCCCAAAAATTGCAACAATGTCAGAATATATCGGTCTACATCAATTCAGGCAATATTTTAATATGCAAACTATTACCAAAAAGTCAATAGATAAATCTTGGGCTGGTGCGATCGCAGAACCAGCAAAGGAATTTCCCCTTACTCAACTGTCAATTATTTCTGGCAAAATCCCAGATGGCTTGCGTGGCACTCTTTACCGTAATGGCCCCGCACGGCTAGAACGCGGTGGCACTCGTGTCGGACACTGGTTTGATGGAGACGGGGCAATTCTCGGCGTTCATTTCACAGATGCAGGAGCTACTGGAGTCTATCGCTATGTGCAAACAGCAGAATATCTAGCTGAAACTCAAGCGGATAGGTTTCTTTATGGTGTCTATGGGATGCATCCGCCAGGCCCCATCTGGAAGCGCTGGAACCGACAGATCAAAAATGCAGCGAATACTTCAGTGTTAGCTTTACCTGATAAATTGTTGGCTTTATGGGAAGCAACCAATCCATATAGCCTTGATTTGCAAACTTTAGAAACGAAGGGATTGGATGATTTAGGCGCTTTGGATAACGGATTACCTTATTCTGCTCATTACAAGCGCGATGCACAAACAGGCGAGATTTTTAACTTTGGAATCAGTATCGGAAGTTCTGTACAACTGAATCTCTACAAAAGCGATCGCACTGGCAAAATTATCCAAAAAACTGCTTTTAAGCTAGATCGCTACTCGATAATGCATGATTTTGTTTTAACTCAAAAGTATCTGGTGTTTTTCATGCCACCAATGCGGATGAAAATGCTGTCACTTTTGCTAGGTTTGACTACCTTTAGTGAATCTCTGTTGTGGGAACCTCAATTAGGAACCCAGGTATTAATTTTTGACCGAGAAAACTTATCCTTAGTAAGTCGTGGTGAAACTGATGCCTGGTTTAATTGGCATTTTGGTAATGGCTATGAAGATGAAGACGGTTCTGTGGTTTTGGACATGGTGCGATATGCAGATTTTCACCAAACTAATGAGTATCTCAGAGAATTCGCAAGTGGTGAGACGCACACAGTAACTCAAGGAACATTGTGGCAAGTCCGCCTCAATCCTCAAACGGCTAAAGTGACAGCAATGCAGCAAGTTGTCAATCGCAAGTGTGAGTTTCCTGTAGTGCAGCGATCGCAAGTTGGGCAACCTTGCCGCTATACTTATGTATCATTAATGCCCCAAAGAGGGGATATAGACAAAGAATGGTTCGGTGCGATCGCCCGCTTCGACTACAAAACTGAAACCCTCACTGAAGCAGACTTAGGAGAAAACCGCTATCCTTCAGAACCCATCTACGCGCAAGATGCCCAAAACCCTGAACAAGGCTGGGTGCTAACTGTTGTATACGATGGTAATTCTCATAGTAGTGAAGTTTGGGTATTTGATAGCGATCGCCTAGATGCAGAACCCGTTTGCAAACTAGGATTACCTAGCGTCATTCCCCACAGTTTCCACGGCACTTGGAACCCAGCTTAACAATTTGGGGAAGAAGCAGGGGAGTAGAGGAGACAAGGGGACAAGGTGACAAGAGGTAAGAACTTGCAACAAGTCTTTGCCCTTGTCCCGAATGGCACTAAGAAAAGCGGAAAAGCTTATCAATTAAGCAGTTTGTAATTGTTTACGTAACTCATGCCGGGGTTTTGTCATTAAGGGGTAAATTTTGGGGCGACGTTTACGAACTCGTGGTTAACTTTGACCTGGGCGATCGGGAACAGCCTTGTGAGCAATAACTTTTAGCAAAGTGCGATAAATTCGGAGGTGTTTTTGAGAAGTTGCTGCTAATAATTTGGGAATAAAGTTAATTAATAGAATAAATTGATTTATCTAAGAGAGTAGTAATTAAACTAACTCGTTGAGTACGAAAAGCAGGAATAACGATGTAGTAGTAAATTTCTCTTACAATTATGCTTTGAGGTAGAGCATCAAATTCATATTTACTAAATCTTTTTGGATAACTTCTAGGCTTATAGCAAGTAACTAATTTGTCGCCATTTCCAACAACTTTACCTTTTCGGATAGTTGTTGACGAGATTAATGCTTACGAAATACAGCATCACAATCAAGCTTTTTGATAGTAAATATATCGGCGTAATCACAAAAATTTCTATCTACTATAAGCACATTCTTAGGTTTAAGATAACTATACAATTTTCTTGCTAATTTAATATCATTAGTGTTCACAACATCTATGCACAAAGCAACGGCGGCTCCTATCACAAAACTGAATATCACACCAATTTTTGCAATGGGAAACCCACATTCGGGCTTTTGACTACTTGGTTGAGGATATTATTTTTGGTTTTCTACGGTGTCTGGTATAGACACTGTTGACCCATCTATTACTTTGATATTGCGACCATACCATAAATGTTCTTCTGTCACTTTATCTTCTAGATTTTGTACTGAGGAGTTGAACCGTTTTTCTAATAATCTCTCTGGAAGCCTTGCTCTGGCGCAGGCAATATCCGCTTGTATCACTTGTTCGCGGCGCGTCTCGAAGAGAAGGAACTTCTACCTCTTCTTCTGCTAGATGTGCAATTATTTTACTCACAGCATTGTGGCAACTTTTGTCAGTGTCCAGTACTTGCCTGCGTCACGGGTCAGTTAACCAAGCGAAACAACTGCTGGCGCGGCAGATTGCGTGAGAGAGCGATGTCTACGACGGGCTACGCCTACGCCTAAAAATAGCTAGCTCCAGTTTATAACTGCCCAAACGCTTACGATATATACATCCGTAGGAGGTTCTACCCTTGGTTTTTCAAAGTTGGTGTGAAATCTGCGTAATAACCAGGTATTTCTTCACAAGATCCTCACATTATTATTGTAGTTTTTATTGTAACTTTTAAAAAAGAGGATGTTTGAAAAATATCCGCTCAATAAATTGGAGCAACCTACCAGTTCAGAAAGATTTTACGCCATTTGAGCCTTGTCACTGAGCGATTTACCCCGGATTATTGAGCGGTTACGAAACCAGTCTAAGTAGATGCTGCATTTATTTGAACTACCTATCTAGGGTTTCTCCCTGCTGGCAGGGCTACTCATAGATGACGAATATCTCTGAATCAAACTTATAACCAAGGGGATTGATATGGCAGACATTATTGGAGACAACAACAATAACACTCTAATTGGCACGTTTGAGAATGACGCTATCCTTGGTCAGGGCGGTGATGATAACCTCTTTGGTCGGGGCGGCAATGATGACCTCTTGGGTGGGGCTGGCAATGACTCGCTTAATGGCGAGGACGGCAATGACCTTCTCAATGGTGAGGACGGCGAGAACACCCTGCTTGGTGGGTTCGGCGATGATGTCCTCCTTGGTGGATCTGGCAATGACCTTCTCGATGGCGAGGAGAATGACGATCAACTCCTTGGCAAAGGCGGTGACGACACCCTGCTTGGTGGGTTCGGTAATGATGCTTTCCTTGCTGGATCTGGCAATGACCTTCTCGAAGGCGGGGACGGAAATGACCGACTCGCTGGAGAAGACGGTGACGACCAACTCTTTGGTGGGGAAGGGTTTGACACGCTCAATGGCGGGGCTGGCGATGACCAAATCGATGGCGAGGATGGCAATGACAACTTGATTGGTCAGGCTGGCGATGACACCCTCCTTGGCGGGGCTGGCCATGACCGACTAGAAGGAGGGGACGGGGATGACAAAATCTTTGGTGGGAGTGGCAATGATACTACTGACTATTCAAATAGCACTGCCGGTGTCACCGTTAACCTGGCGACTGGAACTGCCAGTGGAGGGGCAGGGAATGATGTCCTGTTTAATATCGAACAAGTCATTGGTTCTGGTTTCAAAGACTTTCTAATTGGCGGGCGCGGTAATGACACCCTATTGGGTAGAGGTGGCAATGACCTGCTCGATGGTGGGGCTGGCGATGACCTGCTGGATGGCGAGGAAGGCAACGATACTGTCCGTGGTGGGGCTGGCGATGACACCTTGCGTGGTGGGACTGGCAATAACCAACTCTTGGGTGGAATTGGCGTTGATACTGCTGATTATTTCAGTGCCACTGCCGGAGTCACAATTAACCTTGCCACTGGAACCGCTACAGGGCAGGACAGGAATGATGTCCTGTTGGAGATTGAAAGAATCGTTGGTTCTAGGTTCAATGACACCATCCTTGGCGGAGCTGGCAATGACTTCTTCATCAGTGGTGGGGACGGGAATGACTTTGTCAATGGTGAGGCTGGTAATGACCGCCTCTTTGGCGATAACGGCAATGACACCCTCCTTGGCGGGGCTAACGACGACTTTATCAATGGCGGGTACGGCAATGACTCCCTGCTTGGCGGTAGCGGCATTGACATCCTGCTTGGTGGGGCTGGCGATGACCAACTCCAAGGTGGGGACGGGGGTGACACTCTCATTAGTAGAGAAGGCAATGATACCCTGCTAGGCGACAGCGGCAATGACATTCTGCTTGGTGGGGATGGTGATGACCAACTCCAAGGTGGAGGCGGGGATGATCAACTCTTTGGTGGGACTGGCATTAATAGTGCTGATTATTTAAATGCCACTGCCGGAGTCACCGTTGACCTTAGCACTGGAACTGCCAGTGGGGGAGATGGGAATGATGTCCTGTTCAATATCGAACAAGTCTTTGGTTCTAGTTTTAGCGACTCCCTGATTGGAGGAGGCAGCAGTGATACCCTCCTTGGCAGAGGCGGCAATGACAACTTGCTTGGTGGAGATGGTGATGACTTTCTTGATGGTCAGGAAGGTAATGACCTCGTTTTGGGCGAGGATGGGAATGACAGCCTGTTTGGCGGGGCTGGTAATGACCAAATCGAAGGAGGAGAAGGCAATGACACCCTCGGTGGCGGGGTCGGCAATGACACTCTCCTTGGAGGGCCTGGAAATGATGTACTCATAGGCGTTGATACTAACGGTTCTGATTCTCCTGGATTAGGGGAGGTTGATATCCTAACTGGAGGGCCTGGGCAAGATCGGTTCTTACTTGGAGATGCTACTAATGTCTTCTATGACGATAACAACACTGGAAGTAGTGGTTTGGCAGACTACGCTACCATCAGTGGCTTTAACTCCAACGAAGATACAATCCAGCTCAAAGGAACACTGGCAGACTATCGCTTGCAGACTGTGGGAGCCAATACAAGCGTATTTCTGGACAACTCAGGAGAGCTAGATGAACTCGTTGGTGTTGTGCAAGCATCGCCTCTGAAGCTGGATAGTGACGACTTCCTGTTCTACGAGAAAGAAGATGCTGGGCAAGGGATAAACAACACACTAGCCACTGCTGAGAAGCTAGGTACTTTAACATCAGGTTCAGAAGTTAATACCTCTGCTCAACTGGCAAGACTTCCAGGGAACAATCCTGATTTCGACTTTTTCACATTTTCTTTAGCTAACCCAGGAACTGTGACTATTAACACGCCGAATTACAGTGGTACCTATCCAGTTCTCGGCCTATTTAATAGTGCTGGGAACTTACAGAGTTCCAGTACTTCTCAATCAATCACCGCTTCACTAGGGGCAGGTACTTACTCCATTTCAGTAAGTGATTATGATTACTTCCCTCAAAATGGCGGAACTTTCAGTTCTGGCTTTTTTGACCCTGGTTCTTATACGCTAGGAGTCACTGTAGCCTAAAGACAAATGGTACTAAGAAAAGCGGAAAAAGTAGTTCGTGAAAACAATACCTTAGCCAATTTACGAGGGTTTAACGCCCGTTGAAACGGGATGAATACGACCTAAAGCAGTAAGCTTGGCAAAAATTCGGGTTAATAAAATAGGCTCAGGCATTTCAGGAAGCATTTGATAATGTAAAGAAAGATAGCCCTGATATAGCTTTGCTTACTAAGCTAGAAAAGAATCTATCCAACCCATAAGTCTGTTTACCTGTCTTGCTGACTACAACTTCATCTCCTGCAAGCAAATATATTTCATTCACACGGAACAAATGCTTGCGGAAAATAGCCAAAACAACGTTGCCTATTCACGCAACAACGCCCATGGGATATGGTACGATCTACTTAGTACCTATCAGGAAATTACTGTTAGGGTTAAGAGTAGTTCTGTACCAATCCCGATTAGGGATTGAAATAATTCAGATATGGCTACTGACAATACACTCACCAATAAACGGATTCGACTCAGAATTCCTAAAGATTATCACCAGGAACCTGTTATTTCTCGCCTGGTGTCTGACTACGGACTGATTGTGAATATCACGGCAGCGATTTTGGGAGCCAATGCTGTCGGAGATGGTTGGTTTGACCTTGAACTACAAGGAACAGATGCACAAATTCAAAGCGGGTTAACTTATCTCCGCGACTTGGAATTGGAAGTCTGGGATGATATTAAAGCAAGCGATTGGTAAGAGTTATAGCAACACAAACAGTTTATTTCTCTGGTTTTAAAAGAATTGCAACCCGTAGATCCCCGACTTCGTAAAAGTTATCGCAGGGTGGTTTCATACAAAGAAAGAAAAAACTTTGTGCAGTTGGTTGGAGAGGGTACGTTGTGCTTGAGGAAAGTTCGGAAACAAAGTTTGCGGGCGATCGTAATGAAAAAGGTGTGTAAGATAGACCAATTGACAGGGGCATTTCCACCACGGCGTGGTGGAAAGTCTTCTTGGAATATCACATCTCGAACCCAATGCAGTCGATTTTCGATGCCCCAAGACAAGTGGATGTCAGAAAGTAACTGTTGAGCTTCCAGACATTGACTACAGATATAGGATTGACGCTCATAGAATGGTTGACCATTGCGCTCACCCTGACGCTCGATAACAACAAAAGTTTTGAGTCCAGACCATTTTTTTTGAATTTGTTCGGGTACAGCAAAAACCTTGCACTCACGTTGTACTATAAGCCAAGTCTGTGTATTTTGGTAAAATCCTCCAATGGTCGGTAGCCCCAATACCCAGTCATTGCTGCCAGCAATATGAGCAATAACACTAACCATAACTCAACGTGAGTTCGACGGCTAGAAAAAGCCAAAAAGCCTGCTATGTATGGATTTGCATAACTCGGCATTACAAAGGCGATGCCTGCGGCGGGCTACGCCTACGCTAAGATTGATTGAGAATGACTAAAAAAGGTACAAAAAAACGCCGAGACTAAAAATATCTAAGAAGAATGAGAGTCAGGGCTTAGTCTACCAT
>NZ_JBALDP010000021.1:0-120133 GCF_036917355.1 Nostoc sp. | reverse complement strand
CCCCCTTAAAAAGGGGGGGAGAAATAGTTTCTTAAAGCCCCCCTTTATAAGGGGGGTTGGGGGGGTAATATCAAAATTTAATATGCTATACGGCAATTTTCAAACATTCTCTAAGCAATAACTAATGCCTTTAACTCTTCAGTTTTTAATCTTGGTCCATAGCATGTAACAATCTTAGAAGCTGCGGCCGATGCTAATTTTCCGGCTTCTTCATAGCTCATACCTTGGGTAATTCCATAGAGGAAAGCTCCTGCATACATATCTCCTGCTCCTACTGTATCTACAGCTTTTACTTGAGGTGCAGCGATTTCGATTAATTTCTGACCGTCAAATACTACTGAACCCTTGGAACCGCGAGTAATGGCAAATTTCTTACTCAGGGTTTTTAGTTTGTCTACAGCTACTTGAAAATCTTCTGTATCTGCTAGTTCTAATGCTTCACTTTCATTAGCAAAAATCAAGTCTAAACCAGGCCCAATGATCTCTAATAAACCATTTTTAAAAAACTTCACCATGTTGTAATCAGATAGGGACATGGTAGTTTTTACTCCCGCTTTTTCAGCTATTTCTCTAGCCTTTATAGCTGCTTCTTTTGCTGTGGGAGAAGCCACTAAATATCCTTCTATATATAGATATTCTGAATCAGCGATCGCTGATGATACTAATTCTTGTGTAGAAAATTCTCCAGTAATTCCCAAAAATGTATTCATGGTGCGATCTGCATCGGGAGTTACTAACACCAAACATTTACCTGTAATTCCTGATTGGCGATCGCCATTTTTTAAGTTGGTATCTACCTGAGAGTTGACTAAATCTTCGATGTAAAAGTCTCCAAATTCATCATTAGCTACTTTGCAGGAATAAAAAGTTTTTCCTCCTAGTTGACTAATTGCCACTATTGTGTTTGCTGCTGACCCTCCACAACTCTTATGGCAATGAAGATTTTTGAGATTTTCCAAAATATGATTTTGACTGTCTTCATCTAGAAGTGTCATTACACCTTTATCAATTTTTAGCTTTTGTAGTAACTCTGGAGATACTTCGTATTCTATATCTACTAAAGCATTACCTACACCATAAACATCATATTTCTTGCCCATTGTTTATCTCCTAGAATAATTTCTATCTGACTTGAACAGAACTGATAATAACAGATAGGCAACTCCTGGTATAGTTGCTTTATACTGGAGTTTAAACTAAAAGCAGGCGATCGCTACATCTAAAACGTGACGATTTTACACAAAGTTATACTTAGTGAGACAATTCAGCTTTCAGATGGTCAGCTAATCGAATTGCCAAGGCGATAATGGTAAGCGTCGGATTAGCATAGCCTCCTGTAGGGAAAACAGAGCTACCTGCCATAAATAAATTAGAGATGCCGTGAACTTGACAATTTGCATCGACTACTCCTTGTTTTGGGTCGTGATGCATACGCGTTGTTCCCATATTATGATGGGTACTAAGAGAAGCAACTGGACGATCTCCATCTAATTCAATCTGTAATTCACCCAGTCCGGCGCTTGCAAACTCTTGTGCAAATACTAACTGCGATCGCTTCACACTGCAAATATCTATTTCGCTCCAATAATTAATTAATTTTGCTTGCGGACAACCCAGCTTATCTAGTTGATTACTGAGTGTTACCCGATTATTTGGATTTGGGGTTTGTTCAGTTTGGCTGAGAACTTCAAACTTTGTATATTTCTGTTCATTACCTTCATGGTCAGACCATCCTCCATGACTCAAATCAGGGAATAAATATTCTTTTTTGAGATTATACTTATACCAATCAGCTACTAAATCATCAATATTCGTTATGACATTTTGCAAATGCTGAAAAATATTTTTAGGTAACTGTCTTTGTCGAACTGAAGAGAACAAAATTTTTGCAGAAGCCTTTGCTGCCGATCTATACCTTTCATCTCTGGGATATAACAACGCGGTCATATTTAGTAATTTATCGCGGCGCATTACTTGTTCCGTTAGAGCAAACTTTCCCATGACTGTGACATGATTCACGCGGCGTAAATCATACAAAGCCATCGAATTAAAGATTTTGCGATTTTGGGGAACAAGCATACCACAACGGATAAAAGGATGATCCATGAAGAATCTACCCACTAAATCATGTTGATTGCCTAATCCATTCTTTTGAATTTTGTTTGATAGTAATAACAAACGCGCGTTTTCAATCCCACCTGCGGCTAAAATAAATACTTTTGCAACAACCCAAAATTTCTTACCCGATAAACAAGCAACTTGCACGCGTTTCACTGTTTGAGTTGTTTCGTCTGCCTCAATTTCTACCACATTGGCGTTGAGGAATGTAGTTATATTAGGAGATTGATTGATTTGATGGCGATATTCATTGGTGAAAATATCACGCGGGCCAAACTGAAACATACTGGTAGTAACTCGGTCACTTGTGAAATGTGTCCGAGGAGATTGAGCATTTTCCCAAGTCTCAGCTTCATAAGCAAAAGAACCTAGTTTACAGACTGCTTGAGCGCGCTCATAAAATGGATTCAGGTGAGATTTACTAAAAGGCCAGCCACTGTATGGAACCCAATCTCGTTTTTCAAAATCTATTTCGTCTAACGGTACGTGCCTTAAACCAAGTTGATTTTTATTAATTTCAATATTCCAGACATTAGCCATTCCACCAAATTGACGATGGCGCATATCTTGCAGTGGTGGAAAAGGATCTCCAACCGTTTCGCCTTCACCAAGAGATGCAGTTTCTTGATTAAATTCCAAATCACCACTTTCTAGTAAGCACACTCGAAAATCTTGCCCAATTAATTCTCGTGCGAGTGTAATTCCTGCTGGGCCAGCACCAACTATACAAACTTCAGTATTGATAATTTCATCTATTGGTAATTTGCGGCTATCAATCAACATTGATTTAATTCCTTTTGCATAAATATTTTTTATATTGCACAGATGCCTAGAGGATATTAATTACGAGGCGTAAATGTGTTTGTAGTAAGGACTTTAATCCTGAATTTTTAAGCACTAAAGTGCTTACTACAAACCTATCAAAACTATTGTGATAAAGGACTGGGCATTACAGAGCGAATTGCACTAATAAAATTTTGCGCATAATTCTGCGTTGAAAAATCGAGAGCGCGTTGTCTAGCAGCAACTCCCGCACTCTGGGCAAATTCTTGCTCGTCAAGATAGCGGAGAATTGCGATCGCTAATTTATCCGCATCGCCGTAAGGTGTTAATAGTCCATTCATGCCATCGGTAATAATCTCTGTCGGGCCGCCTGCACTACCAGCAATTACAGGTTTACCCAGCGCCATCGCCTCAATAATCACAATCCCAAAGGGTTCTTTATCTGATGCATGAACAAATACATCCATTGCCTGCACCCATTCCGGGATATTACGCTGTAGTCCAGCCATAATTACTTGGTCTTTCAAGCCCAAAGCGGTAATTTCGGCTTTTAAGAAGTCCTCATAATCTGGTTCCAAATCGTGCTTACCGCCAACCACTACACAATGGGCATCGGGATACTTCTGTAAAATTTTGGGCATTGCTTGCACCAATACGTGCATTCCCTTCCATCGTTGCAATCGTCCTACAATTCCAATCAACGGCCCGTGTAAGGGTAGGCCTAATTTTCGCCGTGCTTCTTCTGGAGTTGGTAAAGCATTCGGTTCAAATCGGTCTAATGCGACACCAGGATAAACTAAAGGTGTTGGTCTGTGAGGCCAAATCTCTGCCTGCGCTTGCTTGCCATCTTGCGAGAGAGTAATAATTGCACGGGCTGGAATTAAAGTTGCCAGTCGCACCAACCAAGTTTTATCGCTAGGTACTTCTAGTTGATACCACACAGCAGGCAAGCCCGCCAACATTGCCGCCAAACCTCCAGATATATGCGTAATCCACATCCAATTGACAATTATATCTGCACGTTCGCGGCGGGCGATCGCAGCTATCCGCAAAACAGCGCCAATAAAACGGTGGATTTGGCGTAAACGTCCACTTTCTACAACTCGCGCATCAATACCGAGAGACTTTACTTGTTCGACCATTGGGCCGTCTTCTAAAAATATCACCAGCCACTCAACACCAGCATTACGTCCTTGCTGCACCAAATCCCAAAGCATCATTTCACCACCGCCTCGTTGCTCGGCTAGTGGCATGACAATAATTACTTTCATAATCTATAAAAGTCCTATTTAAGTTATAAGATTTATGAGATTCTCGATTTCTTAGAGAAGTTAGGAATATTGGAAAGCATCTGAGGATTGCTATAGTACTTATGCCCTGCCATAGCCATAGCTAAAAATCCCCAAAGAATCATCCCTGATACGCTCAACATCCCGCTACCGATAACTAACTGTGAAGCGGCACTGATCCCAATGGCGCGGGCAGCACTGACAAAACTATCGAAACGACCTTCACCATAGCTGCTAACAGTAATAATCAAAAAGATTAATCCACCCATATAAAATATGCCTCCAAACCAACCAAGGGTGAAAAACATATCTAAAATGCCACTATCAATTACCACTACTTCAATTTGACCAGTTTTTTCGTTGACCTTCCAAATATTTCCTAAGCCGTTACCTAGAGCATTAGAAAGGGCTAAACCGAGATTTCTATCGTAAGTTCCCGATCTATCTTTAAAGCTGCCATCTTCTTGAATATTAGAAAAAGTTTCAAAACGTGCTGCTACCACTCCAGCAATTGGTTCGATAGTTGTCAATGGCACAACACAAATAGCCATGACCACAATTATGGTAATTAAGCGCATTTGAATTTTGGCTTTGACTGAACCCATAATCATAATTATTCCAAATAACCAGCCTCCCCAATTAGTACGTGCTTGTGTTAATAGAAAAGATAAGTAACCAACAGCTGAAGCCGGAAAAATTAAGCTTCCTGAACCGGTAAATAACAACAGTAATCCAGCCTGCATAACAGAACCAAAGGGGCCGACTGAGTGTAATGTACTCCAGACGCGCATCCCGAAAGGTACAGGATTTCCAGAACTCATGAATAATTTTGATTGTATGAGCCAGTACCTATCCCACTCAGGAGCTACTACAAATTGATATACGCCATAAGTTCCTAAAATCAACACACACCAGAGAAATGTTCGCTGAATATTCTGGCGATAGCTGGGATAATCTCGCCAGTTGATAAATAAGTGAAAAGCAAAAATAACCGGACTGAGCCAATCCATCAATCCGCGTGCTACAGGAATAGGTGCGTTGTAAATTAGACCGATGAGAAAGCCATAGAAAACTCCGATAAAAGCCAAAACAAACGGCAAACCCCCTTGGCGAGAAGCGCGGGGAAAGTGTCGCAAAAATGTTGCTATAGTAATAAACACCACTAAGTAGGGTGCTATGAGCATTTGACGGCTAGCATCCCACCCTACCCGATAATCAACTAAGCGAGTAGCTAAGGGCGTGAGAAACCAAATCCACCAGGTAAAGCCAATGTAGAGAATGGGATGCCGCAAGTATAAAAATAAGGCTACCACTAAAGCTGTCGCCGGGTAAATTAGGCGCAATCCGGCAGTAACACCACCAAAATAGCAAACTACAGTTAGTAATATAAAGCCTGCGATCGCCATCCAACCCTGTAGCGATCGCTCTTCGGGAGAATAGTTTTCTTGTAAAAAACTATTGAAAAGTATCTGCTTAGAATTCATTCAATTTTAGATGTACATATAAATAAGTTCAACTCGTTCCCAGGCTCTAGTAGTTCGCCAAGGAAACTTGGCGGGGTAAAGGGTAAGGGGGAAGGGGGAAAGGGCTTAAATCCCTTACCCTTTTCCCTTTCCCCTTTTCCCAGTCCTCACGAGCGCATTTTTGGGTTGGCAGACTACTAGCCTGGGAATGAAGTCATTCGAGGCTCTGCCTCATTCTGAATTGCGAATTCTGAATTTTGAATTGTTTATATCCCTGCCAACGTCCACGCCAAGATGCTAATAACTTTTTCCCCGCCAACTGCCCTTGGGTGGGTAAAAATCTCAGACATTGTACTAAGCCCAAACTATCGCATGTACCCACAAATACTGCCCAGAACAAAAAGGCAATCCGGCGGATAAATGGTAAATGTTCTAGTAAAACTAAGGTTTCATTATGGACTAAATTAATAAAGGCAATTTCATTAAAGTTATTTCGCTGATCTTCGTCAAAACGTTGGGCTGGATAATGATCTACAGCAACGCTAGGATCGTAAATTATCTTCCAACCAGCCCGCTTTAATGCCAGGGTGAATGCCATTTCAAAGTGTACCTGCGCTCCAGTACCGCGCATCCGCTCGTCAAAGCGTAGTTGTCCGATAGCTTGGGTACGAAAACTCATGTTCACGCCCTTGAGAATATCGACTTCGCGGGGTTCTCCCACTCCCAGGTGATGGTTGCCAATGACTCGCCCAAACCATTGCAACTGTCCCACTACTGGGCGGGATTCGTCTTCTAATTTGCTGCCGTGATATATCCAATCACGCCCTCCCAGCCCGCCGAGGCGACTATCGCAGGTAAAGTAAGCCGCAATCCGCTCTAACCAATCGGGGTGGGGTGCGGCATCATCATCAGTAATGGAAACAATATCGCCCTCCACTGCTGCCAGTCCGGCGTTGAGAGCTGCTACTACCCCCGGTTGTGTCACTTTCACGGGATGCAGTGGCAAGTTGTGCGCTGTGTATTGGGCAAGAAATTGCCAAGTTTCTGCATCCGTATCGCGGACAACCACGATCGCTTGATCGACTGGTTTAGTTTGCTCCTGTAGCGCCAAAAGGCAGCGTGAGAGGTCTTGTGGACGGCGATAAGTCGGTATAAGAACGGTGTTCCGCATTCTTGCTTAACTCCTCGAATAAATCCACATAAGTTTGTGCCATAGTAGTCCAGCTGTGTTGTTCTGCCACAGAACGAGCAGCTTGACTCATTTGCTGCATGAGCATATCTACACTTACCAAGGACATCATCGCCACAGCTAAAGCTTCGATATCATTTGAGTCGGTTAAGACGATGCCACATTCTGGTGTCACCAACTCTGCACCCCCGGTAGCTGTGGCAGTAATTACTGGTAGTCCTGAAGAAAGTGCTTCTAACAATACGAGGCTACAAGCTTCATATCGGGAAGGAAAAATAAATAAATCTACTGACCGCATAATTTCGGGGATATCACGGCGAAATCCGACAAAATGCACGCGATCGCTTAACCCCAATGATGCCGCTAATTGTGGGAAGGGACTACCTTCGATATGACCTACCACCGCCAAATGTAAATCGGGAACTTTCACTAAGGCGTGTAGTACTGTATCTAAATTCTTTCTGGGTGTGCGGATGTCTCCGGCAAACAGGGCTAAGGAGACATTCTCCGGTAAACCTAATTTTTGGCGATCGCTTTCACCAGGGGTAAACTCTTCTAAGTCAACGCCATTGACAATTACTTTAATCCGAGAACGCGGTACACCAATGTTGACTAATTCTTGGGCTACCTTTTCAGATACAGCCACCACAACCTGCGCTTTTTGGAAAGCTTGTTTTTCCCAACGGGCATTAAAAGCCGTAAATAGCCACTGGTAGAAACCATATAAATCGCGGCGGTTGCGAGAAATATGAACAGGCGATCGCAACCATGAACTGTGGACAAAATGTACAGCATTCACATCAGCCGTAGCCAGATTAATTGCTCCATTGACTTTAACTAAATCAATATCAGAGCGATGTTTACGTAACCAATCTGCACTTTTTTGAGCAAAGATGAAATTACGCACAAATTCTGTAGGATAGCCTTTGACTGGAATTTTAATCCAATTAACTTGGCTATTTTCTTCTAGTTCTGGTGCGACTTCACTAGCTAATAATGTCAAGTGATGACCACGACGAATTGCTTCTTTAGCAACCTCATAGTTTACCCGTCCTTGACCATCACCTTTTTTGATTTTATGAGTAACAATACAAAGTTTCATACACTATTTCCTTAAGGATAAAATCCTTGAATCACCTCTCCCCTTGGGAAGGCGGTGTACACACAAGTCGAATTACCCCCCTTAATCCCCCCTTATAAAGGGGGGAAACAAGAGAATCTTGTTCCCTCCCCAATACATACGGGGAGGGTTAGGGTGGGGTAAAATAAATTCCTCAACTCAGAGATATTGAGATGTTATTTCGATATTCCTATTAACTTACTTGTTAAAAATCGCGGTGTAAAACTAAGACTAAGTGCTGCCATAGTTCGCACATTAAATTTTTGTTGATTCAGCGCTTGCCAAAAATAAGGACGTGCTGCTGCTATCTGTTCGCTTCGTAGCAAACCAATTCCCAAAGTAGTATTAGCTTCTAACCATTTCTGTTGAAAATGAGTTCTAAATTCCTGTAACCGAGGGTCTTCCATAAATACTTGATAGCAAAACATTTCGCTTTTCGCTTTGCGAATTTTTGCTTGTACATCTCGACTACCACTGAGCATAGTATCAGTTTGCTCATGGGCACGATATCGCGTCAATCTTTCTGGACAATAGTAAGCGCCATAACCAGATATACAGAATAGATAGGTTAAATATAAATCCCACATGCCACCAACTTCTGAGGGAATAGTATCCCAATCCACCAAATTATTCCGAATCACGCAAGATGCAGCAGTAGGTATACTTTTATCTACCAATCCAATTTTGGAAAAAGGTTGATGAATTCCTTTTGCTAGTTTGTCTCGCTTGTAAGCGCGTGTGTTTTCTTCGGTATCAGCATGATTAATTATGCCATTGGCATCTATAATGTATTGGTCACAAAAAGCGAGAATCAAATCAGAATTAGCTTCTAGTGGTGGTATAAGCTTTGCTAAAAAATCTTCATTCCAAATATCATCGTCATGGAGACTAGCAACATATTTACCTTGCGCCATATTGAAACCATGCTGCTGATTAGCTAACATACCCACATTTTGCTGATGTCGCCAAAATCTGATGCGTGAATCACCAAAAGATGCGACAAGTGCTTGGGGATTTTCTAAACTACAATTATCAGAAATAATAATTTCAATATTTTGATAAGTTTGTTTTATAGCACTTGCGATCGCTTGCTTGAGATAGTCTGGTCGATTATAGGTGGGGATAACAACGCTGACTAAAGGTTGTTGACATTCTTGATGTAATGACATATTTTTCTCCCTTTATATTTTCTAAGTAAAAGATGCAATAATTTATGTTTTTAGTAAATTCAGCTTATTTAGCTGGAGAGATACTATATAGTTTGTTGGCTTGCGAAGAAAATTCAGCTATTGTTTTTGCATAAATTGTTCGGAGATTATTTACATGAGCAGCCATTGTAAATTCCTTCATCAATAAAGTATGACCTTGCTCACCCATGTATCGGCTTTTTTGATAATCTTTAGACAATTCATTAATAGCATCAGCCAGCTTTTGGATATTATTGCTTGGAACAAGAATACCCGTTTCTCTATCTCGTAAATGTTCTGGAATCCCTCCGACTGCACTACCAATTACAGGTCGACAACGAGAGTATGCTTCTAGAGTTACAAGACCGGCAGGTTCAGGCCAAACACTAGGAAAGATGACTGCAAAACACTGTTGATAAAGTTTATCTAATTGATCCGAATCGCACCAACCATGCCAAGTGATTCGCTTATTCAATCCGAGTGTGCTTGCTAACTTTTCTAACCGCGGTCGTTCCCAACCTTCACCTGCAATATCAAGTTGAATTTTTGGGTCTGTATGTATTAAAGTTTTCAGTAACCATTCCAGACCTTTATCAGAAACAATTCGTCCAGCAAACAAAATTCGATGATTTTGATGTACTTCCACGCTTAGGGGGGAAGTTGCTGTTTCTGGGATAGAAATTCCACAATGTAGCGTTATAACTTGTTCAGGGGATACACCGTTTTGAATTAACTCTTGTCGCACATATTCGCTATTTGCAATGAAAGTAATTTTTAGCCTTTTCAAGACATCTAAAAACTGATGAGTTGTTTGAAGTTCTCTAAGAGTTCTTAAAGGTCTGCGGCTACCACATTTATCTACTAATTTACCCCAGGTACATCCTAAGTAAGAGAAGTTGCGATCGCAGATTGTCCGTTGCTCTGCTAAATACTTTGTGCCACTAGGGCAGTAAAATGAGTGATTATGAACGCTGAAGATAGCAGGACATTCGCCTGTAAGCTGCAATAGCAAATCTGGACTGTGGATGTGCAACAGTTTGAACTGTTTTTGATCGATATTTTTAAGTGATTTTATCACGCGATCGCTAACATCAGGTGGTCGATGTTTAAACAAGGAAGCTAAATAAGTTTCAACGCCTCCGCTGCCACCGACACCAAAACTTGAGCATTGATAAATTAGGTCTTTGTCAAAGGTTTCCTGGAGCATATTTTCTATTAATTTTAAGTATATAGGACTAATTCTAATAACTTATTTGTAGAAGTAATAAGTGTTTAAAATCTTATTGTTTGACAATTTCGCAAAATTACTGATACATATTTAGGGGTTTACGGCTGTAGAGATATACAGCCGATAAATATGTTCTAATTACTTTGGTAATTAGATGTTGTTTCTAATCTGGCTGCCTTAGCTCATACTGCATTTGATGATATTTCCAAAGCTTGCCTTTTAGTTCCAATAGTTCTTGATACTTACCTTGCTCTACTATCCGTCCCTGTTCTAAAACTACAACTTTATCTGCTTTAGAAATAGTAGAAAGACGGTGAGCGATCGCAATTACTGTTTTACCCACAGATAGCTTTTCTAATGAATCTTGAATTAGGCGCTCAGATAGCGAATCTAAAGCGCTAGTTGCTTCATCCAAAATCAAAATTTCTGGGTTCCGCAGTAAAGCTCGTGCAATAGCAATTCGCTGTCTTTGTCCTCCAGATAACCTAACACCCCGATCTCCTAATTGGGTATCAAAACCTTCGGGCATTTCCAAAATAAATTCTAGTGCATTCGCTAGTTTAGCGGCTTCTTGAATTTCCTCATTCGTCGCTTCTGGAGTTCCGTAAGAAATATTTTGCCAAACATTAGTATTAAAGATGAAGGTATCTTGACTGACAACAGCTATTTTGCGACGGAGAGAGTTAATTTCAAACTGCTTGATATCGATTTCATCAATGTAAATATATCCATCTGTAGCATTATAAAATCGGGGAATCAAATCAGCAAGAGTTGTTTTACCAGCACCAGACGATCCGACTAATGCTGTCATTTTTCCCTTTTCAATGGTCAGGGTAATATTATGCAACACTAAATTTTCATCATCATAGCCAAAATCCACAGATACTAAATCTATTGATCTGTTTAATCCCTTAAACTGAACTCTGCCATTTTGAAAGTAATATTTTTCATCACTTTTCAACAGATTTTTAATATTGTCTGCTGAACCATGCAAGGTACTAAGATATGCTCTCGTACCATTAATATCTTGAACAAATGGGATAAAGCGAAATAGTACAAAGAAAAAGGTTAGCAAAGAAGCAACTTGTAGCGTTCCATTAGTGACAAGACTAGTGAATGCCAAAATAATCATTCCGATCAATACCGTAGTCGCTACTGCTTCGGCAATTGGCTTCACTAGTGTCCAGGTAAATACAACCTTTGTTGTACTACTTATTACTTTATCGCTAGCTTTATAGTAACGCTGACGCTCAAATTCTTGAGTACCACAAGAATGAACAGTGCGGATACCATTAATAAATTCTATGGCTGTTGATGTAAAATTAGCATTAGCAGTTGTCATGCCAAAACTTGATTCTCTGACTCTGGCATTCAGATTTGACAACCCCACACCTAAAAGTGTAAATAGCAATGCTGATATTATCGTCAATTGCCATGAGATCAAAAACATTGATATTAAGTAGACAAAGGTTGTGAGTCCTCTAGTTACTAAAAAAGCTCCGCCACTAAAACCTTGTCTGATTCTTTCAATCTCGGTGGTAATTGTGTTAATTAGTTCGCCAGAACGAGTTTTACTAAAGTAACTTAGAGATAAGGATTGTAACTGTTCAAAAATTTGTTTACGTAAGCGATCGGCAAGATGTAGTTGAGATAGTTCAGTATAAACTTGAGAAAAATAATTGAAGGTAGCACGTAACCAAGTACTCAATAAAATCAGCAAAGATACGCGATATAAACGATTAATTGCTGATGTCTTAGCTCCTAAAATCCAAAGATCGAACCATTCTATTCCTGTTTGGACGGGTTGAGCATTGGGGCTAGTTAAGCTTTGCAAAAAGGAAAGTAAAAAACCAATACTTACACCTTCAAAGGTTGCCGCCAAAATTGAGAATACCAGAGCTAAAATTGCAATTTTTCGAAAATGTTTAAATTCTCGCAATATCAAATAGTTTTCCTGCCAAAAGCTGCTAGCTTTGAGCAGATTACTGAGTGGTTGAGGAAGCTGGAAATTCATGGATTTTATCATAATAGTTTGGCAAGGTAGATAGACCTCTATAGATCGATACAGTTCGGAATGAGCAACAAAACCCTGATGTATAGATGCGATTTATCGCGTTTGGAAAACTAATTATCTAGAATCGGATGCTACATAAATAATTTTTTTTAGCCTCAGTGCGATAAATGAAATCATCAATTACCGCACCGATAAATTACAGAGTTTGGCTATCCAGATGTAACAGATGAGACTGTGCCTCTACTTCCCAGGAAGCTGTAATTTCTGGTAATTTATTTAGCTGTACTGCATCTTCCAAAGTCCAACAACGAGATCCGGTTAAACTCATGTCGCCCCGTAGCACGTTAAATAACTGTGGCAGATTGTCGAGATTGTATTTACCCATCCAACGCCCTAGCGGTGTGGTATTTTCGGTGCAAAAGCCGATTGCTTGAAAGAGTTTACCTCGTTCCCCAACACGCCATTCATGACAAAAAAGTGACTCTGGTGAGTAAATCTGCATTAATACAATCAATCCCAACATGAGTGGACTTACTAATAGCAGCAATACGAAAGCAGCAATCCAATCAATTACTCGCTGCAATTGTCTGAAGGGTTGGTTAGGAAGTTTTTTGCCAGCGGGTATACTTAAGAATATTGGTTTTTGAGCTGCTTCACATGCATCTGCCCAAAATTTGAGCAAAGTCTCACCCAATTTTGGATCTATGCTGACCAAACTTACTGGAGAATGTTGTAAACATTCTACTAGCGATCGCTTATTATCTAATGAAGCCAGATATGGTTGTTTCACTCCTCCAAGTGGCTTCACCAACAGCTTACCCCGTCGCCACTGGAGTGTGCAGTACCCACGATTATCTTGCTGTGACTGGGTTACATCATATAAATTCTCTAGAGTTGGAATTATTGAAGTTGTCATAATGTCTTTGGGTTTATACAGGAGTGAATTACTGAGGCGTTATCAAAGGCTATTAATGCCAAAGACCCAAATCCGAATCTTGTTGTAAGTCCAAAAAGTTGGAGAGAATTGAGAGCAAAAATATGCTATAGTATTTGCCACTCAGCCAAGCACGTATTGCGTAGAATTCTGCTGGTGTAGAGATGTACAAATTAGACAGATACTAATTACATAGGTAGCAATCACCGCTACTATTAACATTCATGGGCAAATCTTGATTTTCCGGAAACTACTGACAGTAGAGAAGTGTAGAGGGAAATTACCCATGAATCTATATCTACGTTTAATTACGCTGAGGTGTTCATTCTGTCGATAGATTTAACAAAACTAGTCTGCTCTTGTCTTCTAGCCTTTATGAAGGTGCTTTAATCTCTAGAATATAAGACTATGTAGAAATAGCGATCGCTCAAATAACTTCTTTATTTATTCTTTAAAGAGCCAGTGATTTCTCGGAAAATATGTGAAGATAGCATAAATATACTGAAATTTTCCTGATAGCAACCAAATTCAATTTGGTTCATCAAAACTTAGGGTAGATAGCTATGCTACCCTACTATGTATTACATTTAAACCCCAATCCCTACTCAGATTTATTGAACTTAGTTTATATAACTTTCTTTAGACAAAAATGAGCTTTACTCCTCCTACAGTTGAGCAACTTGCTTTAGTTTCAAACTACAAAGAAAAGTGGAGAGCTATTGCTACCAATACAAATAGAATCGATTATGATAAAGTAACAACAGTAATTAATCAGATATATCAATTACTTAATGTGAATGCTCCTTTATTGCGATTCACAAATAGCCCGTACAGTGCTATTTTAATACTGAAAGAATTGATTGAGAGTCGGAATTACGCTCCGCTCAATAATTTAAGTCAGCAAATTCACAAAGATATTAAGGGAGAATTAACCTTTCAACTAACCGGATATTCAGATGTAAGAGTATATCCAGCAGGACTTACTGAATATCCAAACCAGGCGCTGAGTTCTCAGTTACACAACCAGTTAAATTCTTTATTGAGAAGAGAAGTATGGTTACAGTTAGGGAAACAACCAGAAGTATGGACAACTTTACAAACCCAATCTTGGCATTATGACTATTGTTATATTGCTCCTGAATCGTGGGCATGTGACGGCTGTTATCTTGATTGGCTGAGTAATTGTCTAAATTGGGAACATAGCCCCAAACACTGGGAACTCTTTGAAGCTTTATTAATAGAGTGTGGTTGGATTTTTCCATTTAAAGAAATTTGTATTGTTTGCGATCGCCCCATACGCATTTCTTTTGATACTGAAAAACGCTTACATGCAGAGGGAGAACCTGCACTGGAATTTTTGGATGGGTTTAGGGTATACGCTCATCATGGAATCAAATTACCAAAACAGTATGGAATACTTCTGCCAAATCAATGGAAAGCTCAATGGTATCAAGCAGAAAAAGATTTCTCTGTTAGAAAACTACTTTTGCAGAATCTTCCAGTCCACTTGCTCGATCAGAATTGGCTTTTATGGGAACCAGATAGAGATTTGAAGAAGCTACTGGTTCAAAAGTTAGGTATCGAGGTTCAAACTCTTACTAACGATCAAGTAACTATTTTGGAAGCTTATCGTAGGCAATGGCGAGAAGTAGCACTTCAACTTGCTCCTATTGATCGTCAGAAAGCTACCTTGGCAATTGAGCAGTTCTATACTGTTAACAATTTATCATACACATACACCCCTGAAATTATATTTGCTGATGGGTTATACACTGCTCGAAGACTAGTAAAACAAAAATGTCGTGGACAAATATCAAGCAGTCATTTGTATAGATATCATAGAGAGGAGTATCCAAACCTTATTCTCATCGATAAACTTTGGAGCGCAATAGCTGTACAACTGAGTGATAGTGTCTTTCAACAACTTCGCAACGCCCTTATCTGCAAGCGTTCTTGGAGTTTAGAACCCTCTTCTGGTTGGATTAAATCTGAGGAATTAACTGTCTGGTGTAGTCTATTTGATTTTTGTGTCTCCGTTCTTGGATGTGTTCATGACTCAAATTTGTGGTCAATTCTGCAAGCAGTTGTTACAGAATGTGGTTGGTTCTTGCCATTTAAACGTACTTGTATTGTTTGTGAGCGTCCGGTCAAATTATCTGTAGATGATCAAGATCGACTTCATGCTGAGAATGAACCCGCTATTATCTACGCAGATGGTTACAGACTCAGAGCGCGTCACGGACTGCACCCCAAAAAGTATTTCCAAACCCCTCAATAAGGTTTTTCGTTTATCAGGTTGCTAATTTGACTATCTGAAATTAGGTTTTTCTGGCACATAATCTAGAAAATATGGTTTATACATGAACATAAATAAGAACTAAACAATGAGTTATTCTCATTTCCTAAACAAGGGGCTTAAGCCCCTTGTTTAGCTAAGATGGTAGCTGAATTTACGCCTTGCGGTACTAGCTACTTTTCTACAGCTTGACGTAGAGCTAATTGCTGTTGTTTGACATTGGGTACGTAATTACTACTAGAGTTTGATACCCCATTAGCTACAACCCCAATCAGATTTAACTTACTCAGCATAGCTGTCGCTTGATTAAGCTGACTTCGCGTCACAATACCAATGCTTGCCACCATAATCACACTACGACAAGATGATGCGGTAAGCATGGCATCCACCAAACCGAGAACTGGGGGCGCATCTATCAGAACCAAATCATAGTTTTCCTCAAATGCTGCCATTAATTGCATCATCCGAGGAGAACTCAACAGATTAGCTGGGTCTGTAGGTTTGGGACCAGCGGTCAAAATATCGATGTAGGCGGAGCCTGAGTATTGAAGACTAATTTGGTTGGGTAGAGTTGTATCACTCGCCAATAAAGTTGAAAGTCCCTGCTCATTAGGAAGGTTCAGTTGATGGTGCAAACTGGGATCGCGTAAGTTGGCATCAATCAGCAGTACCCTTTTGTGTAAACGAGCAGCACTCATTGCCAAACCCAACGCCAAAGCTGATTTACTCTCATCGGCTAAAGCCGAGGTAATCATCAAAGATTTTAAATTAGTAACAGTATTTAAAAGTTCAATGTTTTTGTAAATCAGATCCAGCGATTCCCAACGCGGTGGAGATTGCAATACCTGAATTGTCCAGGGGGCGAGAACTTCTGGCTTACCAAAAGGCAACTTGATCATTGATTCTCTGGGCTTGGCTGGCGGTAACTTGGGAGTTGTTCCCAACAACGGCATAGCCATTTGCTTCTCTAATTCAGCAGTGGTGTGAACTGCATCATCAGCCGATTCGCGAATAAAGGCAGCAATACCTCCTAACATTAAGCCAACCACAGCACCTAACAGCAAATTCTGTTGGAGATTGGGGCCTAATTGTGCGCCTTTTTGGGGATCTTCCACCACTTCCCAGTTAAATCCACCTTTGGAAAGTTCTTGCCGTAATTGTTGTTCTGCTCTTAAAAGCTGCTCTAATCTTTCACGACTAAATTGCAACTGCGGTAGCATCCGATTGTAATAAGCCAACAGAGGCGGGAAGCGTTTGATTTCCAAACGTAGCTCGTTTTCTTTCTGAGCCAAAGTTTGATCGCGAGCAGTTAAAGCAACTATAGTTGTCTGCGTTTCTACTAACTGACCGGCAAGGCTGAGATCGATTTGGCCCAACTGTCCTTTTTCGAGAAGAGAGTCTCCAGAAGTGAAAGCACCAGAAGACTTTCCGCCTAAAGTTCTTCCTACCTCTTGTTGCAATAACTCCTTCTGGCCCTGAAGCTGTTCTTTCAGCTTTTGCACACTCGGAGTTTGATCTGTAAAGCGTAAGCGTTCTTGTGATAGTGCCAATTCGCTTTTTTGGATTTCGTTGAGTAAGCCTTGATAGCGAGTAGACTGACTCAAACGAGAAGCAACTAGAGCATTTTGGGGAGAACGGTTAAGTTGTTCTTCTAAAGATTTTTGACGTGCTAAAGCTTCTCCATACTGAGCGCGAGTTGTCTGTCTTTCTTGGGAAAGATTGTTCAAAGCTGTTTCAATCGCTTTGGCCTGTGACTCTGGATCGATTAAGTTCTGATTTCTGCGAAATCTTTGTAAATTTGTTTCAGATGCGTTTACTTCTTCACTAGCTTTACTTAGCTGTTCCCTAATGATTTGCAGACCTTTTTGTAAACGCGAAGTCTGTTGTTGTTTGTTATATTCCAGATAAACTTGTCGAATTGCATCCAGAACTTTTTGGGTTTTTTCAGGATCTCCAGCAGTATATTCAACTTGAAATATTTTAGTAGCGACATTATCTTCTTTGCTCCTGATTTGAGTTAAGACCAAAGAAGCTTTAATTTCAGCTGAAGTTATATCTGGATAATTAGACTGAAGTTTATCAACTGCTTTCTGGATAAGTCCCGAACCTTGCATCAAGTTAAGCTGAGTGGCAGTATCTATGACCACGTTAGAGTCAGTAAACTGATTGTCTACCCCCGCACCACCTTCCGTTTTACCTTGATAGTTAGGTTCTACTAGCAGTTGCATAGAACTTTTATAAGTAGGCTTTGTTTTTACAGTTACTATGCTGGCAATCGCAATAGAACTAATTAATACTGCTAAGAACCAAGGAAATCTTCGCACAAATACGGCAAACATTTGCCCGTAACTTGGTTCATTTTCAGAAGCTGGAGCTAGATGAGGATTTAGACTAGTTTGAACCACTTTTATATCCTTGTCTTCAAGACTTACGCTAAGAGATTCTCCGAAAAATACCTATTTTTTTACGAACCGCCAATGAGGAGAGAGCAAATAAATAGGTAATCTGATAGTGGAAAGAGATTCAGAAATCAAATGAATAATTGCTGCACGCCACAAGCTTGGTTGATAATTTGTTCAACCTTGCCAAAAAATGCATTTTCTGAAAAATTTGCTACTGCATGATTACGGATGCGATCGTAATCCCAAGAAATGCCGTTAGCTTCTAGTAAGGCAACTTGGAGAGAGTCGGGTGTTTGTCTTTTGAAAAAGACTCCTGTTTCACCTGGAATTTGAGTATCTAATACTCCACCCGCTCCATAAGCGATGACTGGTGTACCGCTAGCATTAGCCTCAACTGGAACTAACCCGTAATCTTCTAAGGCTGCGACAATAATAGACTTGGCTTTGGAAAACAAGTCTTTGCGGGTTCTATCACTTACGTGTCCCAAGAACACAATATTTTGTAATGCTTTGGATTTTAACCGTGCTAGTTCTGGGCCGTCACCAGATATTAATAGCCGCCACCCCAACCAATTAAAAGCTTCGACTATTATATCAAGTCGCTTATAACCGATCATCCGGGCGGAGGCCAGATAATATTCATCTTTTATATCTGAAAAAACAAATTTACTAGTATCAATTGGATAGTTCACCATCATTGCCTTTTTGCCATAAATTTTTTCAATTCGGCGGGCAACAACACTAGAATTAGCAATGTAAAGGTCAGGCTCTTGTGCATATTTCAAGTCTACCTTTCTCATGACTTGAAATACTTGTTCGATTAAAGGAGCAAAATATCTATAGTCCCCGTACTCTCTTAAATAAGTTGCTGTATCCCATAAGAAACGGGTGACGTTATGGCAAAAACAAATGTGGCGGGCATTGGGATTTTTTCGCACTGCTTTGGCAAAGCTGGTGCTACTACTAATAATTAAATCGTAGTCTTGCAGATCCAAGGCACGAAAGGCAGGAAAATATAGAGGAGCCATCGACCTAAAATATTTTGCTGCACCAGGAATCTTTTGTAAGAAGGTTGTATTAACGATGCGATCGCCTAGATCGATAGTTTTTTGGGGGTCGTACAAAGATGTGAAAATATCTGCTTCGGGATAGCGCTTACAAAGCAGTTCAAACACACGCTCTGCCCCACCTCGCTGGGTTAAATAATCATGGACGAGAGCAATTTTCATGAAATTTGACCTAAAGTTTCGATCGGGTTTGTTGAAACGCTCCCCAGCAAGTTACTATCAACAACTTTAGTGTCCCGCAGTATAGCTTTCTATCCTCTTGATGAAATTTTGGCGACGAACATATAGAGGCGTACAGCTGTACACCCCTACAGCTAATTCATTTGTGGCAAATGTTTTGAGAACCGATATTATCCAACTGCTACTAAGATTTTTTCTGGAGCAAAATAATTGTTTTGCTCAGTTCGTAGTTGGTCGCAGAGTCTGCCTTCAGGTAATTCTACATCCTCATAAGTGAGGACTCGATCTTTAGAAATATCTCGTTTGAGGCGGCACCCTTCAGCTAAACCCATTGGTAGAAGATTTTGCTGTTGGACGATATCGGAATTTTCACATTGTCCGTAGGTCATGTAGTAGCCGATGCCATCTAAGGTTTCTCCTGCTTTCAGGTCGATTTTGGCGGTGGTGACAACATCTACTAGCGGGCCTGCTAGTGGAGACATAACGGCATCACCAAATAAAACAGCACGCGCTACGGACAAGGGAACTTCAAAATGACAGAGGTGATAAGGAGTATAGAAGCTGTAAAGTGGGCCTTCGCCTAATTTGTATAAGTTGAGATAGTGGCGTTGCTTGGGGTCGTCGTGAGTGGCAAATACATATACGCCTGGGCCTGGTTTGGCTCCAACTACATAATCGACAATACCGCCCAGTTCTTTGAGTTGTTCAACATCATATAATTGGGTCATTTCATCGACATGACCGCTGAAGTCATATCCCAACATTCCCCGTTTGGCGACTTTCATGCCTGTGGCATTGGCAACGATCGCTTGCTCGAAGGAAATTTTGCTTCCGTCGGCGAAACTAGTCACCATGTGGGGCTTTTGACCCCAACGTTTAGCAAATCCTTCTTGAGTAGTGGGATTGCGATAGGGGTCTTGGAGTCCTTTAATGTTACCGCACAATAAGGGAGTTAAACCAATGCTTTTTACAAAGCGATAAAGGTTCATTTGTACCCCTGGCTGATCGCCATCACAAGCGCTGAGTATCACACCTGCTTTGTCGGCATACACTTTCAGGATGGGGCCAATGGTGCCGTCGAGTTCGGCATTCATCATGATCACATGTTTGCAATGGGCGATCGCTTCCATAACGATCTGAGCGCCAAATTCAACTGCACCCGTGACTTCGATTAATGCATCGATGCCTTCAGCCCGACACAGTAACTTAGCGTCTTCTGTGACTGCATACTTACCGTTAGCGATCGCATCTTCTAATTCGCTGACAGTTGCAACAACTTGAATATCTTCAATTCCTGCTTCCGAATAAGCTTGTTTAGCTGCACTAATCTGGCGATTAGAGATAGCAACTAACTCCATTCCTGGCACTGAATTGACAATTTGGTTGGCAATTCCTCTACCCATAAAACCAGCACCAATCATTCCCACCTTGATAGGATTTCCTGCTGCTGCACGGGTTTGTAAGGCGCGATCGATAATAATCATGAACTAAACTCCTTTTTGGAACTGTTTGTTGTGTTACAAATTCTCGATAATTTTGCACTTAATAATTTTTTACAGCTAAACATTAAGTACATTTTCATGGTAATTATCATTAATGATAGCTACTAACTGGTTGCTTGCTAGATGCCATAACAGCAGTCTGTTTTTCCAGCTATGATTTTTGATAATTTGCTCCACAGCATTTCTGTAGGCTTGGGCAAACTTTTCTTTGGTATTAATTTGCTCTTGTATATTTCCTCCCCCTGCTCCCTGCGGTATATTTTTTGGAAATACCTTACCTCATACAGAGGAGCCAGTGTGTTGTGTGGAAAACACCTGGCACAGAGAAATAGTCTATACGCCAACAGTCATCATTCTCAACAAAGGCCAATTTAAATCTTTCTCGGAGATTTCAGTCACATCTAGAGGCCAATCAATGTTAAAGAATGGATCGTCATAGCGTAAACCTCTTTCATATCCTGGGGTGTAAAATTCACCCACTTGATATACAACTTCAGTCTCATCGGTGAGCGCTTGATAGCCATGAGCAAACATTTCTGGAACATATAAAGCGCGGCGATTTTCTGGGGTTAGCTCTACACCAATATGTGATAAAAAGCTAGGGGATTCAGGACGCATATCAATAATTACGTCGTAGATTGCGCCTTTAGTACAGCGAATCAATTTTGTTTCTGCGGCTGGCAGAATTTGATAGTGCATTCCTCGGATAGTACCTTTTTTGTAATTAAAAGACAGGTTACATTGAGCAACTGTTGGCTTTAATCCGTGTGCTTCAAATTCTTGAGCGCAGAAAGACCGAGCGAAAAAACCACGGTGATCTGGCTTTTCTTCTAAATCAATGATGAATGCGTCTTTGAGTGCAGTTTGAGTGAAGATCATGAATGAATAACCTTGAATAGTCTTGAGGGGATTTTGATATTAACAAGTAGCTTGCTTTAACTGAACTAGATGGCGCTATTACTAACTGGTTCAGTTAACTTTGGTTGGGGAAAAGTATTGTCTCGATATTGAGTACAAACTTCTGGGCGATCGGGAGAAGTAGAAGTGTAGCACGAGAATAAAGTTAGCCTATCTTCTGTGCGTGATGTACCGTGATGTATGGCTTTTTTGGGATCGACAATAATCACTGTTCCTGCCGATCCTGTACAAGATTTCCAAGCCTCTTTCGGGATAATTTCATTTAGTTCTTCATCGGTGATTCCTAAATGACCAGATTGCCAAAGCTTGTAGTAAGTACGGTAATAGTTCAATCTAAATAAAGAGGTTAAAGAGGCTGGGATATATTCAAATGGCCCGTGCTTTTCTTCAACATCATTTAAATAAATAATGATTTTGATCATCCGGCGGTCTTCTGCATCTTTATGCCATAGTTGTGTACCAAACTGACTTTTATTAGGAAAATCTTTGCGGAGATGTACACCATGAAAAATAATTGGCAGACCAATGTAGTTTTCAATGATGTTTAGAAGCCTTTTTTCGCTTCCCCAAGTAGCAAATTCAGGTAAATATGTAACTGTGTAAACTTGGGGAAATTTTTCTTTTGAATCGTCATGATTGCCAGATTCCATTTGGGAGGAATAACCATAAGCTGCCTTGAGCAATTCTGCTGTTGAATCGAATCCCAATTCAGCAAGTGTGGTAATATGAATACCATCACATTTAAGGTCATTAAGAATTTTGCGATCGCTTGCTTCTAGTGCAGGCAAATTAGCAGCATGTTTCAAAAGTGCTAATCTGTAAACTAATTCAGATCCAAGTGAAGATATTTTACGTTTAATCTTGATCAGCATTGCATGACTACCTTTAGTACACTATCGGCTATTTTCGACTTGCTGCCTTAACTCTGCTCTGGGATAAGTATCATCCCAGTATTGGGTGCAGAGTTCTGGTTTTTCAGGAGGGTTGGCGGTGTAACAAAAGAATAGTGTTAAGCGGTCTTCTGTGCGGACTGTGCCGTGATGTAAAGTATTTTTCGCATCTACAATCAAGACAGTACCTGCTGGACCTGGGCAGGATTTCCAAGCTGATTTGGGGATGATTGTTTTCACTTCTTCATCATCGATTCCCCTATAGCCTGACTTCCAAAGTTTGTAGAACAGCCGAATATAATTCCAACTAAATAAGGAAGTTAAAGAGCGGGGAATATATTCAAAAGGCCCAGTTTTTTCTTCGACATCATTCAAGTAAATAAAGATTTTGATAATGCGGCGGTCTTCGGAATCACCATGCCATAGTAATGTACCAAACTGATGTTTGCTAGGGAAATCTTTACGTAAATGTACACCGTGAAAAGCAATAGGAAGACCAATATAATTTTCGATGAGATTGAGAAGTCTTTTCTCCATTGCCCAGGCATAAAACTCTGGTAAACCTGTAACTGTGGAAATTTGTGGCAACTTTTCGTCTAGATGGCCGTTGTTGGGATTTTCCATCTGAGATAATTGCTGGTAAGCAGCTTTGAGCAGTTCGGAGCTAGAGTTTAAGCCTAAATCTGCCAGTGTTGTGACATAAACACCGTCTTTTTTGAGAGCCTTGAGAATGTTGCGATCGCGCCCTTCCAATGCTGGCAGATTTCTGCTATGCTTCCAACAAGCTACATAATATTCAAAGTCAGCAGATAGCGTAGATAATTTGCGTTTAATTAGATTAAACATGTGGTAAATTCTTTCTATTTTCAATGTCGATTTATCAGCCATTCAGTAGTTTATGGCTTATAGCTCCGTATTTCTTGAGCAGGTATTTCACTTGATTCTGCTAAACTAAATTCTTTAGAAATCATCACGTCAAAAGCACATAAACCGACTAAAGCCAAAAATGGGACTACTGTCTGAATAGCAGACATAGGCCATCTTCTTAAAGCACCTAAGAAAACTTTCAAGTTGACTTCTTTACCGTTTTGCAAAAGCATCCGCCGACAAAACTGCTTAGAATATCCACTCTGCTCCAATTTCAAAATTACTTCGGGTATATGTTTGTATTGCATTAAAAGTGCAGATTTTGGTTCTTTCTGCCAATAACTCACACCCACAACACATTCCAAATAAGTCTCTTTCGTGACAATTACACGACCATTAGAAGCACAATATCCGGCTAAATATGCTAAAGATATCCAGTTATTCTCAGCATCTTGCCAATTTTGGAGAGCGCGTTTCACTAAATCAGTGCGGTAGATTGTAGCAGTCAGAAAAATGACTGCACCGACACTTTTTGAGAAACAATGCTCAAATATAGCTTTACCATCACCATCACCATCACCATCTTCACTATCTATATCAAACCAGCGATTACCAACAATTGTTGGTGGATGAACTGGTTCACCAGTAATTTGGTTCCGACCGGAAAAGTTGAGAAACAATAATGATAAATCTTCATATCGCTTAAGTTTGCTAATCACATAAGCAATAGCTCTATCTTGAATTGGATCATCATCACCAATCGTCCAAACATATTTTGTTGTAGTAGAATTTAGGCAATACATAATATTTTTGACAACGCCTAAATTCTGAGGATTTTTATTTGATTTAAATGGGATGCTGCTAAGTATTATTTGCCATTTTTTAATCACATCCTGAGTATTGTCTGTTGAACAATTATCAGAAACTAAAATTTCACAATCATCTTCAAAACCTTTGATAGCTTGAGCTAGCCATGCTAACTGTTTATCCAGTAATTCAGCACGATTATAAGTCGGTATAGCAATGGTCAGTAATTTCTGCATGGTAAAAAATAGTAGTTAATAAATTGATGTATGAATGGTTATAGGCTAGTCTCTAGCTGTTTGGGTGGAAAAAGAATTGCCCAAGCTGATATGCTTAACAAACGTAGGTAAGGAATAAATATCTTGATTGTCAATAAAGGCCAACGTTTTAAAGCACCTAATAAGATTTTTAAGTCAGTTTTTTGATGGAAATTCTGCCAAATCATTTCCTGACAAAATTTATGAGGATATCCTACCTTTAGTAGTTTTATATAAACTTCAGGTATGTAGGCATATCGCATTTTAAAGTTCCATGTTGGGTCGAGATCCAAAAGACTAGCGCCCATAGTACATTCTAAATAAGTGTCTTTAGTGACGATGACACTTCCATGAGCAGCGCAAAATGCAGTCCAATATGCTTGAGATGCCCAATTATTAGTAGCAGACGGCCATTTTTGTAAAGCACGTTGCACTAAATTTGTGCGATAAATTGCTGCTGATATAAAAAGTACACCACCAAAGTTTTCATTCAGATAACTTTGAAATACAGTTTTACCATCAACTCTTAATTCGTCGTTATCACTATTCAACCAGCGTTCGACAACAAGTTGACCTGTTTGTTTTTGACGACCAGAAAAGTTTAAAAACATTAGTGCTAAATCTGAATGTTTTTTAAGTGTTGTTAACACATAATCTAGGGTTCTCTCTTGAATTGGATCGTCATCACCAATTGTCCAAATATATTTACTAGTTGGAGCTTTTAAGCAACAGGCAATATTACCCATTACCCCAATATTTTCACTATTACTATTTGATGTAAATGTTACATTACTAAGAATTATCTGCCATTTTTTAATAATTTCTTGGGTATTATCTGTAGAACAATTATCAGAAACAAAGATTTCACATTCAGACTCAAACCCTTTAATAGATTTGGCTAACCAAGTAAGTTGTTTATCTAAAATCTGGGCACGATTGAATGTAGGAATTGCGATAGTCAGCAATTTATTCATCTTCTACTTTGTTTATTTGGTTTTTTCTCAAAATGTAGCGATGCAGTCCAGCAGCAATCTCTTTAGCTTTCAGATGGCTAGCTCGTTTACTAATGCTGAGATGAGCGCCATAAAATTTAACTCGCTGATTGCAAATGATTTGATGGATGGAATAAGCCCGAATCAACGCTATTTGATTCGGAAGCTTAGATTCCTTTTCAGTTGCGGCTAGGTAACTTTAGCTATTTTTTATTCCAGAAGAAATCTTTGTCAATTTGCTCTGTCCGAATTAGATACTCTAGCTGTTTTAAGCGGGTAAATCCTCTAAACAAGAAAGTATCTTCAGCCATGTGTATTTGACTGAATAAATCAAATAGCTGCTGGGCACCAAGTCGGGCATTCCAATCACATTTAAATCCAGGTAGGATTGTGTTGATTTTCTCGAAGGATACGCGATAGCTGCGGTTATCTGCGCCGTTATCACCAAAGGACAATTTGCAATCTGGGAAAACATCAGCAATAATTTCCGCGATTTCTTTAACGCGATAGTTATTTGCTGTATCTCCCACGTTGAAGATTTGGTTATGTACAATGTCTCGTGGTGCTTCTAAGGTGCAAACTATTGCTTTGCAAATATCCAATGCGTGGACTAATGGCCGCCAAGGTGTGCCATCACTAATCATTTTGATTTCTTTGCTAGTCCATGCCAACCCTGCTAAGTTGTTTAAAACAATATCAAAGCGCATTCTGGGAGAAGCACCAAAGGCTGTTGCATTCCGCATAAAGGTGGGAGAAAAGTCATCGTCAGCGAGTGGTCTGACATCTCTTTCTACGAGAGTTTTACATTCTGCGTAGGCTGTTTGGGGATTAACTGGGGATTCTTCTGTGACATCACCTGCGGTAGCAACACCGTAGACACTGCACGAAGACATATATACGAAGCGACGCACACCCATAGCCTTAGCCAGACTAGCTAGACGAACTGAACCTACATGATTAATTTCGTAGGTAATATTTGGTGCTAATTGTCCGGCTGGGTCATTGGAGAGTTCCGCCATGTGAACTATGGCTTCAATACCTTCCAAATCATCAGGGGTGATGTTGCGGATATCTTTGTTGAGGGTTTTGGGTGTCACTCCACTTGGGTTGTACAGCCAACCAACTTTATAGAAGCCAGTATCTAGACCAATAACTTCATGTCCTCTTTCGATTAACAGAGGCGGTAATAATGAACCTAGATAGCCTTCTGTTCCAGTTACTAATATTTTCATTGTGGTTAATTCCTTTGTATTGTGTTGATGAGTTAAATTCTTCGTTTAGCATGGACGCACAGATGTACGCCCTAGTAGTCTGCCAACCCAAAATTGTTAGGTGAGGGCTGGGGAAAGGGGAAAGGTTAAAGGTTAAAGGAGTAAACATCTTTTCCCTTTCCCCCTTGCCCTTTACCCCGCCAAGTTTCCTTGGCGAACTAGTAGAGTGTGTTGCATCTAGAAGGGAACCGCTATATTTTTAGTTTGTATGCAATAACTTGACCTCTCTCCAAACCTCTTTCCTATTAGGAGAGAGGCTTTGAATCTTATCCCTTTTGTTTGGGTTGGAGGTCATTGGACTCAACCTAGAAGCGCTATATATAAAGTTATTACATAGTTTGCTGACTAACCCATTGGGTAGCAACACTCTATAGCGGTTCTGAATTGATGCACGACACTTTTTTGTTTCTTGTGGGATGAGTATTTTAACCGTCCCTTGTATTTCGAGGCAAAGAAAGATGCCCACTATACAAGATTCATCCCTTAATTCAGCAGTCCCGGAAATAACAACTATGATATCTATGCAGTGACTACACTCTCTAGATGCGAAAGTTGGGGGATTTCTGCCACAAGTGCTTTACCGATTTCTAGAGAGGATGTGGCAGCAGGAGAAGGAGCATTGCAAACATGAATGGAGTTTTGACCAGAAACAATCAAAAAGTCGTCTACAAGCTTGCCATCGTTCATTAAGGCTTGAGCGCGAACTCCTGCATGGGTGGGAACTAAGTCTTCTGCTTGCACTTCGGGAATTAGTTTTTGTAAACTTCTGGTGAAGGCTGCTTTGCTAAAAGAACGAATGATTTCTTGAATGCCTTCATCAGCGTGTTTAGCTGCTAACTTCCAGAAACCCGGATAGGTGATGACTTCTAGGAAATCCCGTAAGTCAAAGTCGGTTTTTTTGTAACCTTCGCGTTTGAGTGATAGAACCGCGTTTGGCCCTGCATGGACGCTACCATCAATCATCCGGGTAAAGTGGACACCCAAGAAGGGGAAATCTGGATTGGGAACTGGATAGATTAGTGTCTTGACTAGATAGCGTTTTTCTGGGGTGAGTTCGTAGTATTCTCCCCGAAATGGGACAATTTTGGCTTGGGGTTCAACTTGACCTAGTTTGGCGGTGCGATCGCTATGCAATCCAGTACAATTAATTACAAAGCGGGTTGCAAAGCTACCTTTGTTTGTTTCCAATACCTGATTTTTACCACTTGGAGAGATTTTCAGGACTTTTGTATTGAGGTGCAAATCCCCACCCTGCTGTTGAATTAGCTGGGCATATTTCAAACAAACTTGCTTGTAATTAACAATACCAGTTGAAGATACGCGAATTCCACCTACACATCTTACGTGAGGTTCAATTTCCTTGACTTCTTCGGGGCTAATTCTCTGGACTTCTATGCCATTGTCTAAGCCGCGTTGGTAGAGATTTTCTAAGCGTGGTAGCTCTTGTTCTTCAGTTGCAACAATTACCTTACCACAAACTTCATGGTCAATTCCATGCTCTTGGCAGAATTCTACCATTGAACGAGAACCATCACGACAAAATTTAGCTTTGAAACTCCCTGGCTTGTAGTAAATACCAGAATGAATTACCCCGCTATTATTGCCAGTTTGGTGAAATGCCCATTGGCTCTCTTTTTCTAGTACTAAAATACGAGCATTGGGATAGCGTTTTCCTAAAGCCAACGCTGTCGAGAGTCCAACTATTCCCCCACCTATAATCGCAAAATCATACATTAGTCTTATCGCACTTCAAATTACAGTAAATCTATAAAGTCATTTGTCATTTGTCATTTGTTATTTAACTCCTGACTCCTAACTCCTAACTCCTAACTCTTCTCTTACCATACCTTCCAAGGAGCCTGATTGTTCTTCCACAGCCCTTCAAGATAGTTTTTATCGCGTAAAGTATCCATTGGTTGCCAAAACCCATCATGTCTGAAAGCAGATAGCTGTTCCATATCAGCTAGCTTTTCTAATGGCTCTTGTTCCCACACTGTAGAGTCATCAGCAATTAAGTTAATTACTTCTGGTTCTAACACAAAATAACCACCATTAATCCAAGCTCCATCACCTTCCGGTTTTTCCCGAAAGCTGGTGATTTTAGTTTGCTCGTATCCTAAAGAAATGGCACCAAAACGTCCGGCTGGTTGAACAGCGGTAAGTGTTCCTAAGCTTCTTTGTTCTCTGTGAAACTTAACTAGCTCAGTGATATTAATATTACTGACACCATCGCCATAAGTAAAGCAAAAAGTCTCGTTACCAAGATGTTCGCTGATTCGCTTTAAACGTCCACCTGTCATTGTATTATCACCCGTATTTACTAAGGTGACGCGCCAGGGTTCTGCATAACCAGAATGCACGTTCATCTGGTTAAAGCGCATGTCAAAGGTAACATCTGACATGTGTAAAAAGTAATTAGCAAAATACTCTTTAATGATGTAACCTTTGTAACCACAACAAATAATAAAGTCATTAATGCCGTGGGCAGAGTATGTTTTCATTATGTGCCAGAGAATTGGCTTACCACCAATCTCAACCATCGGCTTGGGTCTAACACTGGTTTCTTCACTGAGGCGTGTACCAAGACCTCCAGCCAAAATCACCGCTTTCATGCAATTACCTCGGAGATTTGTAGGGATATGATTATTCGACTTTTTCGAGATGAAGAGGATGCACTTCAGGGGAGAGAAATGTATTTCTGATTTCTGTTTCTCCGTCAATAATCTAACTGTAATTTCTGATGAAATTATAAAGGAAAGATAAATTAAAATCTTTTCTATATAAAAGCTCTATGAATATCTATAAATACAGAAATAAATTACTCAATAGACCTCTTGCATAAATCAAAAATAAGAAAGAACCCCACCCCGCCAAAGCTACGCTTTGTCTCCCCTCCCCGCTTGCGGGGAGGGGTAGGGGGTGGGGTGTTAGGGACTTTTGCAAGAGGTCTAATGAAATAAAAATGTTACCTATAAAATAACTAGGATTAGCTGGCGCTAACCCTAGTCAGGCTTGATTTTTTCAATCAAAACCAATAATATGCTAGTAACAAAAAATACTTATTTCTAGTTAGTTTTTTCCATATTACTTGAGCCTTGGAATAAAGGGTCACATTTGTTTTCGATGACTACACACATATTACTGAGTGCTTGTTGATAATTATCCATGTCATCTTGCTCAAGAAATATTTTGGCAGATGCCTGTATATCTTCGACAGCTTTCGCTTGGTTTTTGTTAGCTTCACTACCGCCATACTGTGCCAGTTCATAGCGAACCATACCTCGTTTGAGATATGCTTTTGCTAGTTTAGGGCTTAAAGTTAATGCTTGGTTAAAGTCAGCGATCGCTTGATTATATTCTTGCTGATAATTGCTGCTATATTGAGCGATTTGATAATAAACAACACCCCGCTGGAAGTAAGCTTCGGCTTTTGAGACATTAAGTTGTATGGCTTGAGTAAAATCTGCGATCGCTTTTTTGTAAGCTTGTTGAGATTCACCACTGTATTTAGCCATTTGGGCGCGGACAATCCCCCGTCTGACATAAGCTTCAATTTCATTATTATCCAGACCGATGGCTCGATTATAGTCTGCGATCGCTAGATTATATTCTCGATCGGGATCGTTGCTATACTCGGCGAGCATATAGCGGGCATTGCCCCGATTTACCAGAGCTTTGGTTTGATTGGGATTGATTTTCAGAGCTTGGCTATAATCTGTAACTGCTCCTTCGTAGTCTTTCAGGTTATAGCGGGCATTACCACGATTTACAATTGCTCTAGCGTGTGTCGGTTCTTGTTCAATTGCTTGGCTAAAATTGACAATTGCCTTGTCATAGTCCCGCTCTTTATAAGCAATATAACCTTGCTGATAAGAATCAGCGAAGCTGAGTTTATTATTTGGCTGGGTAGACTTGATTGTTTGTTGGGTGTAAGCATTTTGGGAAACCAACGGCTGAGTAAATTTAATCATTACATCTGCATATCCCAATAAACCAAAACCCAGCAAACAACAAATAATCGGGTACAACTTTGACTTTTTGGAAGGTTTATATGAACCGCTGGGAGTCATTGGCTGCCAATAATTAGCTAGCTGCGGTGACATGGCTCGCTGGGGAAAATGCGGTGTCTGATTGTAGCGTTTTCTCGCTTTGATTCGCGGTTGGAGATGTTCTCTAGCTTCTATTGCCCGATGTGATGGGAAGGGGTCGCGTCCACCTAATCGCACGGTACGTTCGCACCACGGACAGCTACGCATGTGGTTGTTGTAGCGATGTTGGGGATTTGTCGTACAGGTAATTAGGGACTCTTCGGCTTCAGCGATAGCTGAGAGCCAAGTCTGGGCACTGGGGCGTAGTTGTGGGTTGTTATGACCTTCTTCAAAACAACGGACAAATAATTCCTGTAAGCTGGGATGGAGAATTTCCCAAGGGGGGGCAATAGGTGTCGGCAGGTAGGGTACGTAACGCTTTTCGCTGTAAGTGAAATGACCCGATGCAATTCGTGCTTCGTAAGGTGGTGGCTCAATCGCACCTTGAAAAATTCCCGAAAATGGGTGGGTGCCTTCCATTAAGAGTTGAAATACTAGCACCCCTAACCCAAATAAATCGTGAGAGATTTCGCGATCGTGCTGGGCAAAAGTTTTATTCTGTAGTTCTGGTGGAGTAAACTCTGGTTTACCTACTGGGCAGCGATAAACAACATTGCTGTTTGGGTCGGTTACTTGGAAAGAGTCTGTGTCTATCAAAGTCACCAGTGCTGTATCGCTGACGAGGATATTAGACTCGTTTACATCACCAATGCAATATCCACTGGCGTGCAAAGCGGCAAAAGCTGCCGCCAGGTTTCGAGCCGTGCGGAGCAGGTACTGATAGTTGAATAGGGGGCAATGTTGCCGACGAGTTCTGGGGTTGTAAAAGTCGATGATTGGACGCATCCCCTGAATACGTGGCATTAAAAAGCCCAGGATGCTATTTTTGCCATCTGCCGCCCGTAATAAATCCTCTGGCCAAGCGATAGAGATATGCCCTAAACTCGCCGTAGGGTTTTCTGGCGGGTTAGCAAGCATCGCCTGGAGTTTCTCTGCATGGGCAGTCGTTGGCTTGTGGTAAATCTTCGCCACCAAATCGTTATCGGATGGCACAGCATAAACACAAGCTTCACCGCCACGTCCCAAACTGACATTGAGACTGAGGATTTCTTTTCTGGGGGAACAACGTAGTACCTGCATAATGAAATTACCGCTAACGGAAGTTATTGTAAGATGTGAAACCTGTAAATCGATTGCTCATGAGTCGTTGAATGCTGCTATAATGAGTGTTAAATCATCATCAGTGCGTTGCGTAATCCGCTCTGAGCGTAAAAATTTTACTAATTGCTCCTTCGCTTCTGTCTTATCCTCGGTATTGGCAACAAATTCAAACAGTGGAAAAAAGAATGGTTTGTGAGGTTCGCCAACAACCATATTCAAAGCCAGCATTTGTAATCCGTCGGTGATGATACCAACGTTTACTATGTCTGTGCGCCATAATCTCATTTGTGCTGTATCTAAGGCATTGGGCGAAGTTAAAAAAGTAGTTTCGTTGATGTATTCACCACTATCAGGCATCGTCAGTGCCAGCAGGTTGCCCATACTATCTTTAGCCACTGCCAAACCATCGCCTATCTGAACTACAGCTACAACTTCTGGTGTGGCAACCAGCATAATTAAGGTAGTTGCTAAATCTTGAGGCTGTTTGTCACAAGTAGCCGCCTCATCCTCGACAGCTTTTTTGGCGGCGAATATGGCATCATTTAAGAGCGATCGCACCAATGTATCATCAGTCAAACTTTTTCGGGTCAGCCCTTTGGTAGAAATGTTTTCGATTGCTGTCTCCACAGCAACCATCGCTCCCACTTTCCCAAGGCTAGCAGAACCCGCGCCATCTGCTGCGGCCGCCACTAAAACATTATCTGACAATATTTGCCAGTGATGAGCATCCTGACATAATTGATTGTTTTTTAAGTGACTTGTACCACATACAGACGCAGCCACAATCCGCCATTGAGCAATCTGTTTTGATATGTTCATAAATTTTTTTTTCAAGCAGCTAGCTGTGTAAACATCAAGCTGCGATTTTTCATTAAACAGTTCCCCAACCAATGGGCGGTAGTGCTACCTGTTCGTCTACTTGTGAATGAGAAACAGCCGACATACTAGTTGACAGCCAGACAAACATCTCGATAAAATTTAATCCTTTAAGCTTTAAGGGAGTACGTACAGTTATTTGATTTAAACGCGTCATATTCGCATTTTCTACTCCAACTGTAAAGAATGCTACCCGCTTGTTCGCCTCGTCTCCCTGTAGGCGCTGGGATGCTTGCTCTACCACTTGCTCTAATTCACCTTGGGGTTCTCCATCGGTAATCATAAATACCCAAGGACGATAGTAAGCAATCCCGTTGGCACGATACTGAGATTTCCGCTCTTGAATTATGTCCAAAGCTTTATGAATTCCCGCACCCATTGTCGTCAAGCCTTGGGCTGTCAAAATCGGCGGATTGAATTGATCGGCAGTCACAAAGTCTTGTACTACATTGATATTACTGTCAAAAGTGACGATCGCCACTTCCACCCGTCTGGCGGCTAAGGAATTTTTGACTAGTTCATCCTTTAAGCTTAGTAAACCCTGATTTAAAGCCTCAATCGCCTCTCCTTGCATCGACCCAGATGTGTCTAGTAAAAGTACACACGGACAACGTGGTTCTGGGTTCTCAGCAAATTCTACTACTTCATCAAGTCTTAATGTATCATGCATAACTTTTTGTGTTATGTTAAAGTCCAAAGCTTTATTTCCCTTTGCTCAGAGTATATAGTTTCAATCGCCGAGGCGACTATAGAATATAGTATCTATTGGTAGATGCTCTAATCTTTATTAAACAAATTATTTTCATGAAGTTCTCTATATATTTAAGATGAACTTGAGTACAGCTTAGTTTAGCAAAAAAGAGTTTATCAAAACCCAGCATTACCTGTTGTAATGTATCTACCAAAAAGTTATATCCATTAAACCTACAGTACAATAAATACGTAAACTTTCCTAGATAAGTTTTTAAAGATTTTATGTAGAAGAATCGTTTCTTTAAGGAAAAGTAATTAACCATAATTAAGCTCGTTAACTCTAGAACTATACCAGTGTAACTACGCGAACTTGGAATCAAATTTACCTCTGGAAGTGAGTGGGCATAAATAAACATCATTATTAAGGTCTTCACTCAAGAGTTGTCAGTAGTTAGTAAAATCCAGAAATAACCAACATCTACTGATAATCTAGCTATGATAGATGCTTACCTTTATTCACACCTACTTGTTTTTTGAGATAGATTAAGTAAAATGTGCCAAATGTAACAAAGGACTTAGAAGCCTTACATTTTTTAATATATGTACATATTTTCAAATAAATAATTTGTGGTTAGAAAAATATTACAAAGAAGAGAATACTTTATAGCTCATATTTTCAATCTACAAATGTTCGGTTGTTGATTCCGCAAAAAACTTGAAAAATATGAATAACTCAGGTACATTCACCAAACTACGTCCTCTAAGTTTGTTAAGACAATTATCCAATTGTTCCGACAGTACTTGTTTACAAGTATTGAGTAACTCCGTTTCTTGGTCGATTTACTTAGAACAGGGCAAAATAACTTACGCTACCCATTCCGTGGAACCCTTCGATCGACTAGAACGCCATTTGCGACGCCTCAGCCAGCAAATTCCACTCCTTACTAATGAGGTTCGCGTTCAAGTAAGGCTGATGTTTGAACCTGACTCACACAGTCAGTTAATCAAAGATGACACTAATTCCAGAAGTAACCCTCCTGAGTATCAGGCTATATCCTGGCTTGTTAGTCAACAACATCTACATTCTACACAAGCAGCAGTGCTGGTTCAAGAATTAGTTAAAGAGGTCATTGAATCATTTTTGCTCATCAAAGAAGGGACTTATGAATTAATAGAACCACTTGATAGAATGCCAAAAATTTGCCGGCTAGGTGTAGACAAAATTCTAGAGTATTGCCAAGTAAGATTACAGAAGTGGCAGGCTTTTGTACCTAAAATTTCTTCCCCATATCAACGTCCATATCTGTTAATTAACAGCAAGTTTGATGACCAAGATTTACCAAATCTACAGCCAGATTTAATTAACTGGATGAAGGGTTTTAGCCTGTGTCATCTGGCTGTAATTTTGAATCAAGATGAAATTCAACTAGCTCGCAATTTATACCCTTACATCCTTAAGGGTGCGATTATCCTCCATGAACCCGATCCACCATTTGATAAATTACCAAAGATATTTGAGGAGCAATCGCTTTTCTCAAAATTGATTTCAGGGTTAGTTGACACCAAACAAGAACTAAGTAGCACTGTCAATTCTTACCCAAATATTCCTGAAGAGAAAATAGTTCCTGTTCAGCGATTACCACAGATTTCTACCCCTTCAAAAGAAAACTTTCAGGAACCAACAATATCAAATAACATAAATTCTGCTTCCCAAAGAGTAACGGCTGCTACGGTAACGGTAAAAAAAGTCCACAAAATCGTTTCTGTAGATGATAGCCCTACAATTCTTAAAGAAATCAGTTATTTCTTAGAAAATGAAAATTTTTCTGTAGTGACTATTAACGATCCAGTGAAAGCAGTTTTGTCAATTATAAGGCACAAACCGGATTTAATTTTGTTGGATTTAAACATGCTAGGAATTGATGGTTATGAGTTGTGCCGAATTATACGAAATAATTCCCTATTTCAAAACACTCCGATTATCTTTGTCACTGGGAACAAAGGGATTGTAGACAAAGTAAAAGCGAAATTAGTTGGGGCATCTGGATATCTGACTAAACCGTTTACTCGCGCCGAATTACTGAAAATAGTCTTTATGCATTTGACTTAAATTAACCACTCCAATGAGTTTTTTTATGCACATTACTTTGCCACTATCTAAACTGCTGCCATCAGTAGACTGCCATTTGCCATCATTGAAAGAAAAATTGCCATTACCAGTTCAACTGTTGCTAGTACTTTGTGAGCCAACAGTTTGATTGTTATTGTCAGAAGTTGCCATTAGAATTAAACTCCTACTTACTCAAACTGAAATTTCTCTATTAAGAGGAATATCAACGACATGAATGAAAGCATTTTTTACTTTCATTTTCAAGCGAGGTTTTATCGAGTTTTAAATATTCAAGTTCTGCGATCGCCAGAGCAAACGCATCTAAATTACTCGCGATCGCAATCAATGTTAAGAACCAACGAAAAAATCAGCATTTCTCATTTGATTTATTTTCCAAATCTCAAAGCCATATCTACGATGGGCTACGCCTTGTGAAATCGTAGTCATTGCTCATCTCAAAAAGCTGGGCTTGTTGAGAATAGAGAAAAAATAATGTCCCTTTTACATAATGTAATAATTGCTCAACTATGGATTAATAATGCTAGAAAGTAAAATTAGAGTGAATTCTCAAGATAAATTAAGCAACGAATTGTTGGAAAAGCGCTGTTGAAGTTTTTGAAATCAGAAAAAGCTTGTGTATTTAGATTGCTCGTTTTATGGTATTTTAGCTCAAGCGTGAGAAACAAAATGGTTCTCAATCGTAATGGTTATCCAAGAAGCAATGTCTACGACGAGGGGTGCTTCCTGAGCGCAGCCGTACCCCTCCGAAGAAGCAAACTACGCGCAGCATCTCCCTCTAATAGGAGAAGGACTGCGCCTACGCACAAAAGTTAGCTAATTGCGTTTTATCTTTTAAAGCTTCGCTCTAGCAGAACACAGAACAATTTATAAGCCTGCTTTCTAGCTCAACTAATAATAAAATTTCCTGACTATGGAGTATAAAAAATGAAAAGTGTAGTAAGCGCAGCAGTTATATTAACATTGATTGGTGGAGCAAATTGTCTTCCTAGCTATGGAATATTATCAAATATCAAGCCTTCAAGCATAGAAGTTAAATCAATTGCTCAAGGTAATCATCAACAATTGATGGCTAGAGTTGGAAGTAATTTAAATACTCCATTTTATCTTAGATATGGAAGGACAGCTTACCTCCCCACTGAAAATATTGAAATCAAATTTTCAAAAGTTATCCAGGATTCGCGGTGTCCTTCTGATGTAACTTGTATTTGGCAAGGGCAAGTTATTATTGGATTAGACATCATAAAAAATGGTAAGCAAGTTTCAACATTAACGCTAACCCTAATACCAGGTCGTGATGCTTTACCAATTCAATTTTTAGATAAATATTCGGTGACGTTGATAGGGGTTTCCCCGTACCCAAATAGCAAAAAGGCGATCGCGCTCAAAGACTACATTGTTAAAATTGTTGTTAGTAAACCGTAGATGACCAACCTTTGACACGCTTTTGTCTGAAACAAAACACCCGGATTTATCATTTGTGATAAATCCGGGCCTATGTAGTTGAACGTCAAAATCAACCAAATAAAATAATGTCATACTTCCCTCTGTAGATACATTCTCAGTATTTACTTAATTTTTACATTGCCTGTCTAACGTAGTAGGATTGTTCAAGTGAAAGGTAAGCCTTGCAGGGCGAGTAGCCATTGAGCGCTTCTTGCACCCTAAAATAAGAGCAAAAGACGATTCCTAAAACAAGCACACTCCATGCGTATTTCTCTAAATTGGCTGCGCGAACTAGTAGAGATAAAACTTAGTCCAGAAGAATTAGCCGAAACCCTGACAATGGCGGGGTTTGAGGTTGAAGAGATTGAAGACCGCCGCACTTGGGCAAATGGCGTGGTTATCGGCAAAGTGCTTGAGCGTCAACCCCATCCCAACGCCGATAAATTGAGTGTTTGCCAAGTGGATATCGGTACAGGTGAAACTTTAAATATTGTCTGTGGCGCTGCCAATGTGAAGGCAGATATCTATGTCCCAGTGGCAACTACGGGTACTTACTTACCCAAAATAGATTTAAAAATTAAACCTGCAAAACTACGTGGTGTCCCATCTCAGGGCATGATTTGTTCTTTAAAGGAACTCGGTTTGCCCACCGATGTAGACGGAATTCATATTTTTACCCAGGAAAATTTACCATTGGGTAGTGATGTCCGGCCATTGTTGGGTTTAGATGATGTAATTTTAGACCTGACCGCAACTGCCAATCGCGCTGATGCCCTAAGTATGGTAGGTGTAGCCAGAGAAGTAGCAGCTTTAACGGGTGGAAAGTTGAGCATTCCTGAACCTGCTGAAGTATCTATTCCCAAAAATGCCGGAAATTTAGCTTTAAAAATTGCCGATACCCAAGCTTGTCCTGCATACATCGGTACGGTAATTGAACAGGTGAAAATTGCTCCATCTCCCGAATGGTTGCAACAGCGTTTGAGGGCGGCTGGGGTACGTCCTATTAGTAATGTTGTAGACATTACTAACTACGTTTTGTTGGAATGGGGACAACCACTGCACGCCTTTGACCGCGATCGCCTAAAATCTGTTGCAAGTAGCGAAAATTTAACCATCGGCGTTCGCTTTGTCAATAATGGAGAATCCCTCAAAACCCTAGATGGACAAACTCGCACCCTAGCATCCCAAAATTTGTTAATCACCGCTAACGAAAAACCCGTTGCACTGGCGGGAGTTATGGGTGGGGAAGAAACAGAAGTCTATGAGGGGACTCAAAGCCTAGTTTTAGAAGCAGCTTTATTTGATTCCGTGGCAATTCGCCGTTCTTCCCGGAGTGTTGGCTTAAGAAGTGAGGCTTCTGGCAGATATGAACGCGGAGTTAACCGCGCTGAGTTGGAAATAGCTAATCGCCGCGCTTTATCCTTAATTAGCGAATTAGCTAGTGGAATTATTGTCCAGCAGGAAATTGCCGACACCCGCCCCGATCCGTCTACCTGGAGTCGTTCTATCGCCCTGCGTTTAGACCGAGTTAATCAGATATTAGGGCCCATCGATTTAGAAGAGGACACTGGCGAACTGCAAAAACAAGATGTTGAGCGCATCCTGACTGCATTGGGATGCCAGTTAACTTCTTCAGGAGAAGATAACAGCCATCAACCTACATGGTCAGTTTCCGTCCCACCCTATCGTTACCGCGACTTAGAGCGAGAAATTGATTTAATTGAAGAAATCGCCCGTCTCTATGGTTACAACAAATTCTGCGATACTTTACCAGAAAAAGCGGAAGCCGGTTATCTGCCTTTAGATGAGGAATTGATTCGCAAATTACGAGCTTTCCTCCGGGCTGAAGGATTGACAGAATTAATCCACTATTCTTTAGTCAAACCAGGAGAAGACAGAAATATAGTCCTGTCAAACCCCTTATTTGTCGAATATTCAGCGCTGCGAACCGATTTGATCTCTGGGTTAATTGATGCCTTTCAATACAATTTAGAGCAAGGTAATGGTGCGCTGAACGGCTTTGAAATCGGGCAAATTTTCTGGCAAGAAGAAGACGGTTTGCAAGAAACAGAAGCCCTGGCGGGGATAATTGGAGGCGATCGCACCCTTGGCAAATGGTCAAAAAGTGGGCGTGAAGAACCCATCACCTGGTTTGAAGCCAAAGGCATTTTAGAAAGTGTATTTCGGCAACTGAGCTTGCAAATCGAATTTCAACCCGACCGCCGCGACGATCGCTTACATCCAGGACGCACTGCTTCCCTGTGGATTCGGGGTAACAAACTGGGGATTTTTGGGCAACTCCATCCTCAACTGCGACGAGAAAAAGGTTTACCAGATTCCGTTTATGTTTTTCAGTTGGATCTAGATGTGCTTTTAGATTCTCTGGGAGAAGATGAAATTCTCATTCCTACATTCCAGCCTTATTCTACATATCCAGCTAGCGATCGCGACATCGCCTTTTTCGCACCAGTGAAAATCTCAGTTGTCGAAATTGAAAAAGTAATTACCAAAGCTGGTAAAGATTTGCTCGAATCGGTGGAATTATTTGATGAATATCGGGGTGAAAACGTCCCCGAAGGGCAGCGGAGTTTAGCATTCCGCTTAATTTATCGGGCTAGCGATCGTACTCTGACTGAGGCTGAAGTTGAACCAGTACACAATAAAGTCCGCGAAGCCTTGGTGGAAAAATTCGGCGTCAACTTGAGAAGTTAGTCATTTGTCATTTGTTGTTTGTCATTTGCTAGGAGTGAGAAATTAATCATTTCTTACTCCCCGATGCACTGGCTGCAAAATCTAAAATCCAAAATCTAAAATCCAAAATCCAAAATCCAAAATCCAAAATCCAAAATCCAAAATAGTCTTAGCTATGCCTAAATATGTACTCTGGGGAACTTACTGCGAAGACGTTCTCGAAAAACGCGCCCCCCACCGTGAAGCTCATTTAGACGGATTAGCAAAACAGAAAGAATCCGGTGTACTCATTACTATTGGCCCCACCAAGGATGTCACAAAAGTTTTTGGGATTTACGAAGCCGAAGACGAAGCTACTGTACGCCAGCTGATTGAAAATGACCCCTACTGGAAAAATGGCATCTGGACTGAATATTCTGTCAAAGAATGGATTCAGGCTTTATAAATTGGTGTTGGGCATGGGAAGATGAGATTGAATGTTGAACCTTTGAACTCGGAAGTTGAGCCTCTGAGCATTAACATTGAGCCTCTGAACTCGGAAGTTGAACCTCTGAGCATGAACATTGAGCCTCTGAACCTAAAACTTTCAGTTTTAACTCTCATCGATCTCTCCCATACCTCAATGCCCAATGCCCAATGCCCACATAATTATGAAAATTTGGCAGGTTGATTTTTATCGTCGTCCCTCACAAGATGCGTCTGGACAAATTTTATGGGAGTTGTTGATTTGTGACGCAACTCGCAGCTTTCAATATGAAGCCACCTGTCTCCAGTCAGCAGCAAATTCTAATTGGGTTGCGACTCAACTTGAGCTAGCTGCTGGTGAAAAATTGCCAGATGTAATTCAGGTATTTCGTCCTCAGTCTCTAAGCTTAATTGAGGCGGCTGGACGCAACTTAAGTATAAATGTCGAACCTACCCGCCACACCTTGGCGTTAAAGCAGTGGTTACAAGAAAAGCAATATCCCTCAACGCTGGATAAACCACCCCCAGCACCATTACCAGAAAACCTCTGGGGAGAACAATGGCGTTTTGCAAGTTTAGCTGCTAGTGATGTAGAAACGAGATTTAGCGATCGCCCTATTCCCATTTTGCATATCCCAGAACATTTCAAACCCATCAATTTAGGTTTGGCATCTACAGTCCCCGTTCCTGGTGTAGTCATTTATGGGGGACGGCAATCAATGCGTCTAGCACGGTGGTTGCAGCAAGCCCGTGCCGTCAGCTTGAACTACATTTCTGGCGCACCGGATGGCTTAATATTAGAAGCTAGCTTGGTGGATAGATGGATTGTTGCCACATTTGAAGATCCAGAAGTTACAACAGCAGCCCAAGCATTTGAACAACGCAAGCAGCAAAGCCGAGGATTGCATTTTCTGTTAGTCCAACCCGATGATTCTGGTATGACTTATAGCGGCTTTTGGTTATTGCGAGCAGAAAATTGATATTAATTGCCAAGACGGTTTTATTGATGTTGGGTAAATTCGTGTTGTTGATCGTAGTCGTATTTTGGGTTTGCTTGGTGTACTAGAGTCAGACTACTGGGAACTTATTCATACAGCTTTAAATTTAGTTCTGGGATTTTTGGTTTAGGGGTGTTAGGGAATAAAAATAGAGATAAAAATGAGGCGAAGGTGATGAACAAATTAAACTATTTCTTCCTGCTTTTGACTTAAATACATGGCAATTCCTTTCTCGTAGTAAGCTGCTTCATTAATAAAAATAGGATATACAGTAGACGCTCCCTCATAGAAAATATCTTTTCCTTCAAAAGTCAGAAACATTGGATCGCCTGGATGCAAAGGTTGATAATCTCTAAACTGAAGCTGGGGGTGAATCATGGCTTGAATTTCCCCGCGTAGACGCAGCTCATCGTAGGCATCGCTTCTTGGATAATCGACAGTTTCAATGTATTTATAAAGTGTAAGGTGGTTGGTTGTCTGCGGAATATTCCCCTGGTTGCACCCTTCAAAATAATCTAAAACTGCATAAATAAGCTGTTCTGTTTCCTGAAATAATTCGGCGTTTAAAACATTTTGAGCCACAGCCCCAACTTCTATAACAAAACCCAATTCGCACAAAGAACGGAGAAAACCATTTTCCTTGGATTCTTGATTAATAAAGACTTTCACCAAAGGATTGATAGAACTTAAATAAGCACCTAACCGCAGCAAGAAAGGATGCATATCACAAAAAATCAGACTTAACCCCATATTCGCAGTTGTGCTGTGCAAATCAACAATTACATCTACAAAGGGCTGATTTTGCGGTTGCAATATCTGTTGAATTGCTTTTGCCCGCATATCTTCATAACTTGAGAGTTGGGGATTTTGTAAACCTTGATTAGTGAAACAACGATTTAAATCTTTTTCAATGTATCGTTTGCCTTCTTCAATAGCTTTGAGATTGCCAAGTAATGCCAGAGTTTCAAAACTTGCCCTGTTAATTAAATTAGGATATTGCTGAAACTTTTTGACTAAATGTACTCCTGTTAACTCATTACCGTGGTTTCCTCCAACGATCGCAACTCGTTCAATCTGACTCATAACAACCTCATCTCTAAAAAACTACCCTACGGTTATTGAGAATGATGCAAGATCCAAGATAGAAGTATAGCTTCTGCTGACTAAATCTTGTAAAAGGCTGACGCGATGTCTACGACGGGCTACGCCTACGCTCCATATTAGAGCCAAAATATGATAACTGTTAAGCTGTTGGTTTTAGCACAAAAGGGGAGGAAATTTATGGAGTATAATTTTCAAGCAATCGCTGAACTTTACAAAAACGCTCTCCTCAACGACGTACTCCCTTTTTGGGAAAAATATTCCCTCGACTGGGAGCAAGGCGGCTATTTTACTTGCCTCGATCGCGAAGGCAAAATTTATGATACAGACAAATTCATCTGGCTGCAAAACCGCCAAGTGTGGACTTTTTCGATGCTTTACAACCAGCTAGAAAAGCGCGAAAATTGGCTAAAAATTGCCAGCAATGGCGCTAATTTCCTCGCCAAACATGGCAGAGATAGCGATGGTAACTGGTACTTTGCCCTCACCCGTGAAGGGAAACCATTGGTTCACCCTTACAATATTTTTTCTGATTGCTTTGCGGCGATGGCATTTAGTCAATATGCACTCGCTGGCGGCGAAAAATGGGCAAAGGATGTGGCGATACAAGCTTATAACAACGTATTACGCCGCAAAGATAACCCAAAGGGCAAATATAATAAAACCTATCCCGGCACACGCCCGATGAAATCATTGGCTGTACCGATGATTTTAGCCAACCTGACTTTAGAAATGGAATGGTTGCTACCAAAAGAAACACTAGAGAATGTCCTAGCTGAGACAGTCCGGGAAGTGATGACAGATTTTCTCGACCAAGAACGGGGACTAATGTACGAAAACGTTGCCCCTGACGGTTCCCACATCGATTGTTTTGAGGGACGGCTAATTAATCCAGGTCACGGTATCGAAGCGATGTGGTTCATCATGGATATCGCCCGTCGCCAAAACGACATCAAAACTATTAACCAAGCCGTTGATGTGGTGTTAAACATCCTGAATTTTGCTTGGGATAGCGAGTACGGCGGATTGTATTACTTTATAGATGCAGATGGTCATCCCCCACAACAATTGGAATGGGATCAAAAGCTGTGGTGGGTTCACTTAGAATCTTTGGTTGCATTGGCGATGGGTTATCACCTAACTGGGCGTGAGGCGTGTTGGGAATGGTATCAAAAGATGCACGATTACGCCTGGTCACACTTTGCTGATTCTGAGTATGGTGAATGGTTTGGCTACCTGAATCGCCGTGGAGAAGTATTGTTGAACCTTAAAGGTGGCAAATGGAAAGGATGTTTTCACGTACCACGTGCATTGTACCTTTGTTGGCAGCAATTTGAGTCATTGCAACGCCTGCGGCAGTAAACAACCCAGTCAGTTTAATCTCTGCTAGTGTACAAATAGTATTGGAAAGATGTCTCATAAATGCTGTGACACCGAAACGATTTGCGATCGCACAATACCATCGATTGATTAAAACACTTGTAGAGACGGCGATTTATCGCGTCTCGAAAGCTTAAAATAGTTCATTAGATGTAGGTTGGGTGGAGCGGAGCGCAACCCAACATATATCAGGATGTTAGGTTACGCAAAGCCTCCACCCAACCTAAATACTTGTTGCTGACTTAAGTAATCTTACAGTGGGGCAGTAATAAACAGGAAAGCTATAAAAGCAACAAAGCTTTGGAGTCATGAGCAAATGACAAGTCAAGAATCGCCAGATTCTCACCAAGAAATCCTGTTGGAAAGGTATCAAGTGCAACAGGAACTAGGCAAAAAAGCCGGACGGCGATCGCTGCTAGCTCGTGACTTACAAACTCTAAAATTAGTAGTGGTCAAAATACTGTCTTTTGGTAATGAATTTGAATGGAACGACCTCAAACTGTTTGAGCGGGAAGCTGAAACTCTCAAAGCACTATCCCACCCAGCTATTCCCCGCTACCTTAACTACTTTGAGCTAGATTCACCCAACAGTAAAGGATTTGCACTCGTACAAAGTTATATCCCAGCCCAATCTCTAGAAGCACAACTAAAAGCTGGGCGTAGTTTCAGTGAAGAAGAAGTTAAGGAACTAGCAAAAGCGATTCTAGAAATTCTCAAATATCTGCATGGTCGTCAACCGCCCGTAATTCATCGTGATATCAAACCAAGTAATATTTTATTAACAAATCGCTCTGGTAATAGTGTGGGTGAAGTCTACTTAGTAGATTTTGGTTCAGTGCAAACCATCGCCAGAACAAGCAGTACTATGACAGTTGTGGGAAGTTACGGCTATATGCCACCAGAACAATTTAATGGTAGAGCTACCTGTGCTTCTGACCTTTACAGTTTAGGAGCAACTTTAATTTATTTAGTAACAGGTCAGCATCCAGGCGATTTACCACAAACAGACCTACGAATTGAATTTGAACAGGCTGCTAATATTAGTCTTGGTTTTAGCAGTTGGTTAAGGCAGATGACAGAACCTATTATGAGTCAACGCTTGGCTTCCACTGAAGATGCTATGCGAAGCTTAGAGGATAATCAGAGTCAGCTTAGGGGCACGGCAATTAATTCAATTCCTAAAAAACCTCATGGTAGTAAAATTTTGTTGAATAAGAATGCTAATTTTATAGAAATTATCATTCCAGGCGCAGGATTATTATCTATTCAAACACTTACATTTATAATTCTCTACTTTTTTATACTTTTTATGATGAGTATTCCGGTTTTAGGTGGTGATGGGAGTAGTTTACTTAGAGGTATTTTAGTAATTTCCCCTGTAGCTTTTATTCTGATTTATATATGTGTATTTGGGCGAAAGCGACTTTACATCAATCGACAGCAGATTTATTTGATTTATAAAATATTTAAGCTTGAACGTCACAATCCGCTTCCAAGTTCTAGACAAGATATTCTACGTTTAGATATAAACAAAAGTGATTTCAATAAATATTATTTAACAATATGGGCAGGTATAAAAAAATATGTAATTTCCAGTAATGAACTCGATCTTTTTACTGTAACTCTTTTAGAACTTGATTGGCTAGCTCATGAACTTAGTGATTGGCTAGGCTTACCAATTACAAAAAAGTAAACTTTGTAGAGTAATGTGCTTACTTTTATTGTTCAGTCTCTTCATCATTAATCACAAACTAAATTCTGCCGCCCCATCCTCATCTACTTCTGCATCTTTACCCATAGCAGTAGGTTTAAATTTAGAGCCATGAATTAATTCACCAAACACAATTCCTGGATTTTGGTGAAGAATATTCAGCACACTCATAAAATCTCGTACAATTTCCCCTGGTGTAAGTAATGCTTCTGCACCCAAGCGATTAATAATTTCTTGTACAAACTCCTTCAACTCACGATTTGTCAAAGTCTGTTCATACCCAAAATTAAGTGCATGAATCTCAGCTAAACGTTGCAGAAGCGTCAATATTTCTGCTTCACTCAACGGATTTAGCCGAATCACTGGCCCTAAATGTTCCTGAACATTAGCTTGGGCAACAAAACGGCTTTCTTTTGTGCGTCTTTGCCAAGCTTGGTCTGCAAAAAGTCCGCGTTTGGGGTCTTCTAAAAACTTGGTTGTTCCACCAACAACAATGCCAAGATGTTCTGCTTTGCACTGCATGGTGTCGTTAAACATTGTGAGGAGTCGATTGTAATTCTTTTCTCGTGTAACGGTGGTAGATATTTGATATAAATGTACGGCTTCATCAACTAAAATTAACAGTCCTTTATAGCCAATTTCAGCGACAAATTTTGCAAACAGTTTTATATAGTCATACCAACTATCATCATCAATAATTACCCGCACTCCTAAAGCTGCTTTCGCCTCAACTTTAGTAGTAAATTCTCCCCGCAACCAGCGCATCGCCGCATTTTTTAAATTATCATCATCCATTCGATAGCCACGCCAATAAGCGATAATCACGCTACCAAAATCGAAGCCGTGAACTAAATCTTCAATATACTGAACTACTTCTCTAATTTTCGCTTCAACTTGGTCATCAAAACCATCGTCATTAGGACGCATTTCAGTTTCTTTAACCACTTCTTGTTGAATTTTATTAATCCATCCTTCTAAAATTGAGACTAAAGCACCACCATCAGGACGAGTTTTTGTAGCTAGGTGGCTCATTAATTCTCGATAAGTCGCTACACCTTCATTGTTGCTTCCAGCTAATCGGCGTTCTGGGGATAAATCAGCATCAGCTACGACAAAACCTTGCTCCATCGCACGGTTGCGAATTAGTTGTAATAAAAAACTTTTCCCAGAACCGTAGTTACCAATTATGAAGCGGAATGCCGCGACACCTTCTGCAATATCATCGAGATTTTGTAATAGGCTTTTGAGTTCTTTTTCTCGACCTACTGCGATATATTCAACTCCCACTCTTGGTACTACTCCCGCACCAAGGGAATTGATTAAAGCAGTGGAGATTTTCTTCGAGATTTTGAGCTTTGCCATGTATTACACTTCACTTTATTCTAAACGCAGAAGCACGCAGTAAGTAGGTAAGGTACATCATCTTACTACTAAATCTTACGACGGCAATAACAATTTAATTTGACGAAGTATGTCTAGCCATGAGACCTTCATACATCGCAATCATTTTTTTGACATTTTTTATATACTCCTGATAAACTTTTGGACTTTCCAAATCAGAATTAATTATTAATTCACCAATAGTATCATTTGCTCGTTCATTTATAGAATCGATTAATAAATTTGGCATAGTAATATTTGCTTCGGCAATTTTTTTAATAGCACTATTGGGATTATCTTGTTCAACTATAGCTTTTAATACTTGTAACTCATGTCCTGGAATATTTCCGAGAAAGTTAGTCCATTCTTCGGGGATATTTTCTGATGTCTCAACTTTCGAATTTTCAATGACATCTGAAGATTCAATTATTTCCGAAAATGGAAACAATTCGATATCATACTCTTGGGAATTATCAGACAAAGGCTCTGGATTAAATGTTTCTACTTGTTGTAGTAATTCCCATACTTGATTTTGTAATGAGTCTCGTTCTTCTTGCAATAATGAAACTTGTGCTTGTAATTGCTGTAATTCAGCTTTGTGTTCTGCTAGTTGGGTTTTAGAAGAACTCAGCGTAGCTTCGATATTTTCTCTTTCGGTTTTGGTTGCTACAAGCAATTGATTATTTTGGGTTGTCTCAACTTCTAGCTCTTGAATTGCAATTCGCAGTTCGTATAATTTTTCTTCTAACTGGGGTTTGAGTCTGCCTAAAAGAGTTAAATTACTTTCAATTTCTTGTTTCTCGTGTTGTAGCTCAGAAATTTGACTTTGCAATTGGGTGATTTCAGCGCGAGATACATTACAATTTGACTCTAAACGGCGCTTCTCTGCTGTGAGGATAGAAAAAGCATTGTTCAATTCATTTTGATTGTTCTGTAAATTATTAATTTCAGTTTGCAGGCTACTAACTTCTGTTTCTAATTGCTTCTTTTGTCCGGCAAATGTTCTTAATTCTCGATGCAGGCTATCTCTTTGGCTACGGCTTTCTATAACTTGATTTTGCAGTTGTTGTGATTCAGCGTATAGTAAATTATGATGTTCTTCAATTTGATTTATTTCTCTAACAACACGAGCTTTTAATCCCTCCATTTCTTTAATTCGCTTGCGGAGAGAACCTAAAACAAACATTTCATAATTTCTGCGTCGCTTGTCTATGAATAATGCTGTTGCATGGATAGTAACGGCAGTAATTACACCTGTGAGAAAGGCTTTATTAAAATCCCAGCTTGGGACAAGGCTAAGACCAAAACTCACACTAAAGGCAACTATCACTAGTATAAATCTATTGCCGATCGTTACTGATTGCATATTGCTGATTTTTAGCGTAGTTAAATTATCTGAATAAGTAGCTCTCATAGTAATTTATAATTTGTAATTCGTCAGTAAAAAACATATATACATAAAATACTTACTTACTTTAAATGGTTTGTAATTCATTGTTATGTTTGGTCAATCAAGATATTTCTCCTATATTTGGTATCATAATTGTTATGAAATCTCATGATTTTAGTTAAATTTGTATAACATTGTTCTGTAAGTTACAAAAAAGTGTAATCATCAATGAAAAAATTTTAATGTTAAGTGTTGGATATGTTTTTATTTGCATTAAAAAGTGTTAAATCTGCTTTTAAAAAATCAACAAACTGCCGTGCTGTACGTCCAGAACGACCATTATGACGAGTTGCCCATTGTAATGCCTGAAATTCCAAATCTTCTTGGGTAATATTAATTTCAGCTTGTGCCACTAGATGTTGTACAATTTTTAAATAAGTTTTCTGATTGGCTGGTTCAAAAGTTAAGGTTAAACCAAAGCGATCGCTAAACGAAAGCTTCTCCTGCATCGTATCCCAGGCATGGATTTCCTCGTTATCCTTGGGAGTCGGTCTATCTACAAAAAACTCCCGAATCAAGTGGCGGCGATTGGAAGTAGCATACACAACTACATTTTGAGGCCGCGCCGTTAAATTACCTTCTAAAACTACCTTAAGGGCTTTAAAAGCATCATCATCTTCTTCAAATGAAAGGTCATCGACAAAGATAATAAATTTTTGTGACACACCCCGTAAATGTTCCACAATTTCTGGTAAGTCTTTTAAATCAGATTTTGCCACTTCTAATAAGCGGAGGCTGCGTTGGGCTTTGCCCTTGCCGGAGGCATCGCTATATTCATTCAACAAAGATTTCACTAAAGAAGATTTGCCAGAACCGCGACTACCGTAAAGTAATACATGCAGTGCCATCTCTCCTGATAATAAAAACTCTGTATTTTTCAGCAAAGCATCTTTTTGAGATTCGTAACCGACAAGCGAACTCAGTTTAACCGGGTCAGAATACCTAATACCGATAAACTGCCCAGATTGCCATCGCAAAGCGCGATATTCTGCAAATAAACCAGAGCCACATTGCCGATAATAAGCTGCTAACTCTTCTACAGCATCACCCCAATTATCTAACTCTTGTAGATATGTAATGAATTTTGTCTCTACTCCTACCAATTCTTGCTCTTTATACCACACTACTGGTGAAATCGGCATGTGAGCTACGCTTTGTACCCACTCGCTCAAAGAAGCGCTGCTACACTCATAGAGACTTTGCAATACTTGTAAATCATGCTGAACTGCTGTTACTAAAGCTGGGGGCAAATCTTCAAATTCTCGCACTCCCGCCAATCTTGTAAAAGGATTGTCAGAGAAGAGAATTTGAGTAATTAAATAGTCTTCCCAGTTTTGATTTCTAGCAGCCAAAGCGTGAAAGTAACTGCCGTAGGCTTGCAGACAACCTCGTGCATCGGCTTCAGTGTAACGTATAGCTTGCAACAGTTCCAGAAATGCCATCCCCACTTCACCTTGTAGAACAGATTGGTACAGTAAAAGTGAGGCTGCTTGGCGCTGGAGATATTGAACCTTTGTATATGAGGAAGTAATTGCCATTGGCATCGCTTGATTATTTATCAATCAACTGTGTGGTATAGCTAAATAGCTATGGTAAATTGTCTGCTGACCCTGGCAGTAAAGTCAAAGTCTACATAGGTTTTAACAATGAATTTAGGTATAGTTGCTGCTTTTGCCTACGGTATATTAGCGATTGTGGGTGGGGTTATTGGCTACATTCAAGCTACAAGTAGAGTTTCACTCCTAAGTGGTAGTATTAGCGGTTTATTATTAATACTTGCCGCTTACTTTCAACTCCAAGGACAAACCTGGGGTGCGATTTTAGCAGTGTTAGTTACTGCTGTTTTAGTAGTTTTCTTTGCATTTAGACTGGCAAAAACACGCAAGTTTATGCCTGCGGGATTAATGATAATTTTGGGTATGCTGGCATTGGCGGTGATGGTGAATCAATTTGTGGCTTTAAGGTAGCATTAGTCTCTCAGCAATAACCACCCTCCTGTGTTTTTGGTATGGCATGATTTTCCCTGCTTTGAATTATATTAGTACATTTATATTACTGTGACTTGTTACCCTTGCCTTGGAAAAATACCCTGTTTCAAGCTTGACAAAAGTACACTTACATAAGATGCGCTCATGTAGGCTTTGTTTGCGATCGCCCATAGTCATCTACAATTTGTAGGTGACGAAAATAACGTGATAACAAGCTTTTTAGACATCAATTCTGAAAATTAAATCAAAAAATAATTACTAATTGCTAAAAAACTCCGGTTTTTTTGGCTTGGTGATGATAAATAAAAGTAATAGTGTTGAATGTCATGCTTTGTATCGCGAAGGATTATTCAAATTCTTCGCTGCTTTGAGGATGACTACTGAACATCAAACACATCTGCTACCAATCAGTTTTTTTGCTGGGGATGCTTCTTGGCCACAAAAAAAGGCTTTACCACAAAACTTACTCTAGATGTATCTAAGTAACCATGCTGATAAAGTTTCAGGAGGCAGGAGGCAGGAGGCAACCCACCCTTAAAAGAGTGGGATTGAAACAATGATGTTTTATACCTCGCTGCAAGCAGTCTCGGTATAATTATCCGTTAAGACTGGGCTTTAAACCCAGAACTAAAGTTGTAATTTATACTACTTATCCGTTTTGCCTCCTGCCTTCGACCCTCTGCCTTTCTTTGTAAAGATGTCACGGTATCTGGGAGCAAATTTTAAAGGAATTGCAAAGGACTTGGTGCCATTTTGGCAGGTTTTACTCCCAAATATGAGATATTAGTAGATTGTAGAAATCTTTATTCTTATTCACATTTCTCTTCTTGCATTAGTTCCTATCTACTAAAAACTCTTAAGACCAAGCAAATTTGACACGATAAGTTTAAGTAATTTAATGAAGTAGGAAATAATACATGGTATTATCACTGTCTTCTCATAACGTTATCCAGTATCTGCAAGAGGCGGGTCTGTGTAGCTCAGAAGATGGCCCATCAGACAAATCTGAGTTGCCAGGAAGTAGTCAGAACAATTTCAATTTACTAGTGACTTTAGTAGATAATTGCCAACTGCTCATTAAACAAGAACGTAACGTTAACAACAATGACGGCGCGCCTCATGAATTGTTTCAGGAGTGGCTATTTCACCAGTTGCTACAACAGTTTCCAGTTCTAGGTAATACTTCAGCGATCGCGCCATTGGTAGTGCATTTTGACGAAGAAAATTCGATTCTTGTCCGTAGCTACTTGAATGAATATCTAGAGCTTGCGACATTATACCACAACAATGAGATTTTTCCACAAGAAATTGCTTCTGCCATCGGCACAACTTTGGCGGGACTGCATCGTGCCACCTACAACCGCCGAGAATATCGGGATTTTATGGCAACTGCTCCCCAAGGAGAGTTTCGCTACGGGTTTTACAATCCAGCGCAAGGGGTAGGGTCGATTGGGCCGGAGATTTTTGGGACTGTTCCCACAGATGCACTGAAATTCTATGTTCTTTATCAACAGTACGAGAGTTTGGAATCTGCGATCGCAGATTTGGCATATAGCTGGAATCCTTGCTGTTTAACTCATAACGACCTGAAATTGAACAACATTTTGGTTCATTCCAGATGGGAGCAATTAGACAATTGTCTTATACGACTAATTGACTGGGAAGCTTGTTCTTGGGGAGACCCAGCCTTTGATTTAGGAACTTTACTGGCAAGCTATTTAGGAATTTGGCTTAAGAGTCTGGTAGTAGACCCCACCCTTGAGTTAGAAGAATCTTTACATTTGGCGTTAACACCGTTAGAGATTTTACAACCTTCAATTATTGCCTTAATTAGGGCTTATATAAATGCTTTCCCGATGATTTTGGAATACCGCAGTGACTTTATTTCGCGCGTTCTCCAGTTTGCGGGACTGGCACTAATTCATCAAATTCAGGAGATGATTACGTGCCGGAAACACTTTAATAATGTTGAACTCTGTATGCTTCAAGTAGCTAAAAGTTTACTTGTAATGCCAGAGCAAGCTGTATTGACCATTTTCGGGATGTCAGAGTCAGAAATCCTAAATCCTGTGGCAAAGATTCATAAATTTCCTCAGCCTGTGAAAGAGCAGCAGTTACTTCGGATTTATTACGAGAAAACTCGGCTGCGTGGTTGTTAGCAGTAGAGAGTAGAACAATTTGAATCAGAACACACAATTCTGAATTCTGTATTTTGACTCCTGAATTCTATTTTATTACAGTTTGATTTCTGAATGGATTAATGCTAAATTCCTCTATCAATCAATCGCTAAATTCTCTATTTGATATTGCTCAGAATATCCAGATTGAGTCTAATTTTTGTATTTACCATCCCAATTATCAACCCTTTGCTCTGCCGACTAAAATAGCCGATAGATTTCAACAAAATTCCGTAGATTTACAACAGAAGTATCTCACTCTCCTGCTGCGAAATTTTCTCTATGGAATCTATTACAATGGCTCCCTGCAAAGTACTTTGGCAGTCAATACTGATAATACTAATTGCCCGCAAAAGCATAATTTAGCAGATAATTCTATTTTGGAGATTGACTGGAACTTTTACGAGCAACTGCACGCCAGTAATCACGGCATAGGTTATTTTGACCCTCGATGGCAGGTGTTGCGGAAAGAACCTGATGGGACTATGGCTGTGACTAAAGGCGGTTTAACACTTTATGTTGAGCCAGATTGCCATCTAGAATCCAGTAAGAAATCTACCAAAGTGGGTGACATGATAGCAATCTGGATGCCCAAAAATCGACTGCAAAATGGCTGTTACTTAGCAGTTAGCAATGTTGGACAGGAACGGCAAAGCAACCCAGATGCTGATTTAGGAGCAGGGCGAATCTATTTTAACTTTACGGCATCGGGTGCGATCGCTCTCATGGAAAGCTTGACACTGCAACTAAATGCAGCCTCGATTCCCTTTAGTTTTCAGGTTCTCCACAACCCTTCTGCATACGGACGCTATGATTCGGGGCTACTCTACTTTGAACTCCCCGACTATCCAGCAATCCGCGCAATCCTTCAGACTGTTTATATCGAAAATCAATCCCATTTCCAGCCCGAAATTCCTTTGTTTACCAAATTTTTAGCTCCAGGGTTAGGTTTAGCCGAAGAACCAACCCAAAAATTTGCGGCACAAGAAAGTTTTGGGATGAACCGTTGCCAAATCGTCGCAAATGCTTTGTTGGAAGCTTGGCAAAAAGGTAAAAATGCGATGGAGGAACGGATGAGGGTTATTGACCAACACTTTGCGCGACATCTAATTGATTTGCAGCGTCCTTATCTCAATCCCTGTTCTGAAGATATATATAAGCCGTTAAATTGATGGGGAGCAAGGGAGCAAGGGAGCAGGGGAGAAGTTGCACTAAGTTTTTCCCCTCTGCTCCTCTGCCCCTCCGCACCTCTGCCTCTTATGCCCCGCCCCATCCATGCCCAATTCAAAATTCCACAATAACTGGCACATGGTCGCTAGGTTGGGTTAACTTTCTCGGTGCGACATCAATAATACAATTTATAGCACGTTCATATAAAACAGGCGTGAGATAGTGATGGTCAATTCGCCAACCTAAGTTACGACGGAAGGCGGCGGAGCGATAATCCCACCAACTATAATTTCCACCTTCTGTGGTGAATTTGCGAAAAGCATCGGCAAATCCCAGTTTCAGAATATCCCGTAAGGCTTGGCGCTCTGTCTCTGTTGCCATAATGTGATTTTCTGTACTCACTTGCTCGTGAATATCCTTGTCTTCCAAGGCGATATTGAAGTCGCCACATACACAAATTGCAGATTCTGACAACACCAGCAATCGTAAATACTCGTGTAGCGCTGTCAACCAGCGCAGTTTGTATTCGTATTTCTCCGTTCCTACCGCTGCTCCATTAGGAACATATAAGTTTACAATCCGCACACCATCAATTACACCAGTAATCACGCGCTTTTGCTCGTCCCATTCGTGATGTAAATCTGGCAAAATCGCCCTAAACCCGCTACTGACATTTACGAGTGGCTGGCGGCTAATCAGGGCTACACCGTTATAAGATTTTTGTCCTGACATATAAAGGTTATACCCTAACTCCTCAAAAGGCGATCGCGGAAATTCCACATCCACAACTTTGGTTTCTTGCAAGCAGAGAACATCAACGGGATTTAGGGTTAACCAATCGATAACCTGTTCAAGGCGAGTGCGAATTGAGTTGACGTTCCAAGTAGCGATTTTCATTAGTTAATTATCAGGATTTTTGTAAATTACTAATTACAAATTATGTAATTATTGTACAATTACTTAATATTTATAATTTCTTTTCCCTTTCCCAATTACCTTTAAATGAAGCTTTAATGACTTGATCCCATTGAATATTTTAGTATTGTCAGCTACTAAATATTCAATTTTGTAAGTTCTGCTACAAAACATTCTACCTCTTTATGATCCCCAAGACAGATGCAACAAATAATAGATTAGCTATACGGTTAGAAGTGTAGCTCAGAGTTGACTTTTGCCAATAGTCAATTAGATTTGTTCGTAGAAAATTTGCGGTACGGTTAACCGTTATTGCGCTTTTGATAGCCTGTTAGGTTAATTTAAATGTCAAAAGAGTAAGTACAAATGCTCTTTACTCATAAAATAATGATCTAGCTCATTATTGAGGACAATTTCATAGACTGAACCAGAAAAACTTATGAAAATCGCTCAAGTTGCCCCCTTATGGGAAAGGGTTCCACCTCCTAATTATGGAGGAATAGAATTGGTAGTGAGTCGCTTGACTGATGAACTTGTTCGTCGCGGTCATGAGGTAACTTTATTTGCCTCTGGTGATTCTCAAACTTTGGCTCATTTAGAAGCAGTTTATCCACGTGCATTACGCTTAGACCCAAATGTGAAAGAGTATGCAGTGTACGAAATGCTAGAACTCAGCCAAGTTTACCAGCGTGCCGACCAATTCGATATCATCCATTCTCATGTAGGCATTTCGGCATTACCTTTAGCGAGTTTGATAACAGCAACTGCTACAGTCCACACTCTGCACAATAATTTTACAACTGACAACCGTCACGCATTTAGCTACTACCAAAAGCAACCATACATCAGCATTAGTAATTCGCAGCGTCAAATCGATCTTAATTATGTTGGCACGGTTTATAACGGAATTGAGCTAGCAGATTACCCATTTGTAGCCCAACCTTTACAACCTCCGTATTTAGCGTTTTTAGGTCGTTTTTCGCCAGATAAAGGCCCGCACCATGCGATCGCCATTGCTAAACAAAGTGGTTGGCGCTTGAAGATGGCAGGAAAGGTTGATGCAGAAAACTCGGAGTTTTTTGAAAAAGAGATTGTCCCTCACATAGATGGTGAGCAAATCGAATATCTCGGTGAAATTAACCACGCCCAAAAAACTAAACTTCTGGGCAATGCTGCGATAACTCTTTTCCCCATTAGCTGGCAAGAACCTTTTGGCTTAGTAATGATTGAATCAATGGCAACTGGTACGCCAGTAATTGCCATGAATTTCGGCTCCGTACCTGAAGTTATTGCCCACGGTAAAACAGGTTTTATCTGCAATAGCTATGCAGAAATGGCGGCAATGATTCCACCAGCTTTGGAACTCAATCGTCAAACCTGTCGAAAACACGTAGAAAACAACTTTAGTGTTAGCCAGATGGTTAACGGATATGAAGCTGTTTACAGACAAATTATTAAAGACCGCATAGAATCGAATGGCCGCATTCATGCAGCTAACATTCAGTTTTAATCAACTGCTTTTTTGACTTAGTTTAAAACAACAATTTTTTTAAGGAGGACATTGGTATGAGTACGAGAGCCAACACTTGCCCATGCTGCGGTGGTTCCCTCCTGCGTCATGCTCGTCATGGTGAACTATATTGGTTTTGCCTGTCGTGCCGACAAGAAGTACCGCTGTTAACTGCTACTCGCTTGCCTAATGTGGAAACCCGGAACACCGGTGTGGTTCCTCAACCAGCGGTGAATACCTAGTTTTTCAACAATATATAAAACCTACTAAAAATCAATACTGATTTCGTTTAAACCTATCAATAAGCCCCAACTGGTAAAATCGGATGGAGCTAATTAATAGGTTTAAAGTTTTGTTAGCAGCGTTACTTTATGGTCAAGAAGATTTACGCCTAGAGGAAGTTTCTGACCCTACTCCGGCGGCTGGAGAGGTTGTAATCCAAGTGGGGGCTGCAACAACTTGCGGTACAGATTTGAAAGTCTGGCGGCGTGGTGGTCATGCCAGGATGCTGATCCCGCCAACCCTGTTTGGTCACGAAGCGGCTGGGCGAATTGTTGCTGTGGGTACAGGAGTGACAAATTGGCAAGTAGGCGATCGCATCGTCGCTAATAATTCCGCTCCCTGCATGAAGTGCTTTTTTTGTCAACGTCAAGAATATTCCTTATGTCCAAATTTGACCTGGAATAATGGGACTTTTGCCCAATACCTAAAAATTCCCGCACCGATAGTAGAGCATAATATGTTGCAGATTCCCGATGAGCTGCCGTGGGAATTGGCAGCGATGACAGAACCTTTGGCTTGTGTATTACATGGTGTAGCGCGTTCTAATATTAAGCCCAAAGATAAAGTCGTCGTGTTGGGAGATGGGGCGATCGGGTTAATGTTTGTGGCGGTGCTGAGTGAGAAAGCTGAGGTTTTGCTGTGGGGAGGTAATAACCACAGACTAGAAATTGGTCAGAAATTGGGTGCAACCCAGACCTTTAATTATCATCAAATCCCGTATATTCCCAGTGTAGTGAAAGAACTTACCCAAGGATGGGGTGCAGATGTAGTAATTGAAGCCACTGGTGTCCCCAGTGTTTGGGAAACTGCGATCGCCTGCGCCCGTCCTGGTGCAACAGTCAATTTATTCGGTGGATGTCCACGAGATACCAGCATTACCATCAGTACAGAACAGCTACACTATAGTGAACTTACCATTAAAGGTGTGTTTCATAATACACCAGAGTACGTGCGATCGGCCCTTGCACTGATAGCTAGTCGTAAAATTCCCTTTGAGTTACTTATTAGCGAACAACGACCATTAAAAGATTTAGAACAGGTGTTTTCTGATATGAAGGCGCGTAAAGTAATTAAAGTAGCAATGATTCCTTAGTTAGCCCGCCTTATGGATTAACAAAATTTTTATAATAATTGCATCTCTACCATCTAATAACTAAATCCTTATGGCAAACACTATTTCAATTACCGATTCTCTAGTTTCTAATCCCGTCCCTAAATCAACAATTATTCGTTTGGAGAATATCTTTAAAATATATGGCAGTGGCGAAACTGAAGTCAAAGCACTTAACGATGTTAATTTAACTATCAACGAAGGCGAATATTGTTCAATTATGGGGCCTTCTGGTTCAGGTAAATCCACAGCTATGAATATTATCGGCTGTCTAGACCGACCCACAGGCGGACATTATTACTTAGATAATATTGATGTGGCGCAAATGGATGATAAATCTCTGGCACATATCCGTAATAAAAAGCTGGGTTTTGTCTTCCAGCAATTCCATTTGTTACCCCAACTCACAGCATTAGAAAATGTGATGTTGCCAATGGTCTATGCTAGTGTGAGTCTGAAAGAAAGAAGCGATCGCGCCACGGAAGCCTTGACGCGAGTAGGTTTAGCAAATCGTCTTAACAACAAACCAACTCAACTATCTGGTGGACAACAACAAAGAGTAGCGATCGCCCGTGCGATCGTCAATCGTCCCGTAGTACTCCTCGCTGATGAACCTACAGGCGCACTTGATTCGCGCACAACCCAAGAAGTCTTAGATATTTTTGGCGAACTCAATGCCAGTGGAATCACAGTTGTCATGGTGACACATGAACCAGAAGTCGCCCGTCAAACTCAGCGAATCGTTTGGTTCCGTGATGGTAAAGTAGTACACTCCAACCTCACCCCAGCCGACTTGAGTCAGTTAGCTGTCTCGTAGGTTCTTAAAGTCCGCGGGGGCGGACTTTAGTTTGTGTAGCCGCAACTTTTAGTCGCCAAGGCTGATTACAAACTTGATGTTTTCCCAGTTTCTGCTTGCGTTGCGATCGGTTTAACATTGGTGTAACCCACTTCACCAGCTATTGTCCGAAACACTGACATTTGCTCTTCAAAATCTAGTCCTTCAATTTCGGAAAGCAGATCGTTAACTGCCTGACTTGGCTGGTAGCTAGACGGTATTCCAACCACCGTATCTCCCATAGCTACCGCCCAAGCATACCAAACTAGTAGCTGGTTGTTTTCTTTTATCGCTCCATAAGCACGAGAATATTCTGTGTCTTTGCGGTTAACGATATCCCGCATAATATCTAGTTGCTGCTCATCGGATAATTTAAAATAATCTCCGAGCAGAAGTGGTGCTAACTCTGGTTCTGCCGCAGCTGGCGCAGCTGGTGTGATCGAATCACCCATTTTTTTATAAACAAAATAGAACCAGGCTAATTTGGCATCGGTATCTAAGGCGTTAAACTTATCCACCAATTCTTGAGTTTCATTGCTCTGAGCTTGAGAAATAGTTTTGTCGTAACTTGCAGTCATTATTGTTTGTTTCCAAAATAATTTAATAGGCAAACTTATTGTTAGCAGAGTTTGACAATCAGATTCTACTATCGATAGAAAGAGTTAAATTTATTGGAAATTGCCGCTTTAATCTACCTTTTAATAGAGGTACAAGTCTCTCTATAGGAAGCAATAAAGAAACCAATTGCTTTGCTATGATTGCTCAAGTAAGCAATAAAAAATTTACCTAAAGGTTTTAATTATGCCCGATCAAGAAGTAAAGCCCAATTTAAATGAAGCTTCCACCCAGGATGCACAATTAGCTGCCGAAAGCATAGCTAGTGGTGAAGAAAAAGCGCCAACGGTGGATTTTAATGCTGATTATGCAGCTGCACAAAAATTCAGTGTGAGTGAAGTCGATCGCACAGGTAAAGGTGGAGCAGCAGCCGAAGTAGCTACTGCACCTAATCAGAAAGCCTCTAAGCCACAAGAGACAAAACCTCAAACACAGTCAACTGGCAATCCCGATGATTTTATCGAGTCAGCAAAAGAAGTTGGGAATTCTCAGACTGGGGATGCAACTAATGTCAGTGATGATTTAGTAAAACAAGCTTTAGAAAAGGGTGAACGGAAAAATTAATTTTTCCTCATATCTTGCTATTTTGTCAGATGGGCAATGTCACCAATGTAAAAATTGAGGTTTTTGGTATTAGTAGACATTGCCCACTTTACTGTTTCGCTCGATTGTTCATCCGCTTTTAACTATTTATTAATTAACGACTGTTCATCACTCCTAGTAGTTCGCTAGGTTGTTGAATTAAATAATCTGGATTTTGCTTGGCTAGTACTTCCGGTGAGTTAAACCCCCAAGTCACTGCAATCACTTGGATATTTGCTTTTTTTGATGCTTCTATATCTCTAGTTTCATCTCCAACATAAATAACTTCTTGAGGTTTGAGTTGCTTTTGTCTCAAGACATTATTGATGATGGTTGTCTTGCCAAAAATTGTAATTCCTGAGTATATAAAATCAAATAGGTGATTTAAATCATTGATTGTGAGAAATTGCGTAACATTTTCTTTAGAATTAGAAGTGATAATACCTAGTTTATATCCTTGATTTTGGAGTTCTGTTAATGCTTCCTTAATACCCAGAATTGGCTTTAATTCTGGGATTTTGTTTTTTAATTCCCCTTTAACTTTTTTAACTAGAAAAGGGATCTGAAATAGAGAAACTCCTGAGTACTTAATAATTTCCCTTGATGTTAAGTTCTTAAGGAAGGCTAATTGTTCTGGGCTTATTTGTCTATAACCAAAGTCTCCAGCTAAACGATTAGCAATACTTACAAGGGCATCTACTGTATCAGCAATTGTGCCATCAAAATCAAAAATAATTACTTTCTGGGTCATTCTTCTGCCTGGATGCGTCAAGATTAGCTAGGGCGTTGCGTCGTAACATTTCTGGCTTAATCCGCCGCAAGGCAGATGCTGGAAATCGTTTATCCCACTCCCGATCTGAGATTTGGGCTAATTCTAGCAGGTGGGGAGCAATATTCCCAGGATAAGGCTGAAACTCTTCAATATCAGTTGTTTGGGCAAAACGTTGATTCCAAGGACAAACATCTTGGCAAATATCGCAACCAGCAACCCAGCCTTGCAAATTAGACGCGATCGCCTCTGGCAATTCCTTGTCACGGTTTTCAATGGTATGATAAGCAATGCAGCGATTAGCATCGACAACAAAAGGCTGAGTAATTGCACCTGTAGGACAAGCCTGAAGACAACGAGTACAGCTACCGCAGTGTTCTGTATGTGGGCGATCGCTCTCTAATTCTAAATTGGTCAACACTTCTCCCAAAAATACCCAAGAGCCATATTCCCGTGTGATCGCATTACCATTCTTGGCAATCCAACCAATTCCGGCAAGTTGAGCCAACACTTTATCTGGCACCGGGCCAGTATCTGCATAATAAAGAGCCAATACGCCTGGATCGAGTGATTTTAGCCATATAGATAGCTGCTTGAGTTTTCCATGCATCACCTTGTGATAATCCCTTCCCCAACCATAACGGGAAATTTTGGCGTATTCCTCACTTTCAGGACGTTGATGTGGTGTGTAGTAATTCAGCGCTACACACACTAGCGATCGCACCTCTGGCATCACTAAGCGGATATCCTGACGCTTTGGATTAGCCATCCATTTCATATCAGCGTGATAACCTAGTTCAATCCATGCTTGTAACCTCTGTGCTTCTGTGGCATTTATCCGATCTACAGCAGTAATTCCAACTTTGTGAAAGCCCAACTCGCTGGCTTTTTCTTTCACCAGACTGCTGCTCGTTACAGAATTCTGATTCATTTTTTTATCTGGATTTTGCCCAAAGAAAGGCGCTATAATTATACCTTAAGTAGTTAATACCTTTAATTAAGATTTGTTAATTTACCTACATATAGCCTTTCGCAAACTGCGTAGCAGTTCAAGACTTCCATCGTTAGGAAGATTTATTAATATGTAGCAATCTATCTCAACAGCAGCTTTTCTTTTACTTATTTTTGTATTGAAATTAATATTCAGATACCATAATACAGATAATTTTATGACCTCTGCTGAATTTATATCGCCAGCGCAGTTTAAAGAAGAATCCCAGATTGAGGGAATTACAGAATCAAGCGTACTGCGTTATTTTGAAACCTTAAATGCAGGAGAATTTGAGGCAACTGCTGCCTTATTTGCGATAGATGGTGTAATGCGTCCGCCATTCGAATCTGATATTGTCGGGACAGATGCGATCGCAGCCTACTTAAAACAAGAAGGTCAAAACATCAAAGCTTACCCCAACACAGGAATAGCCGAGACTTTAGAAAATGGTGATATCCAAGTCCAGGTAACAGGCAAAGCACAAACTTCGTGGTGTAGTGTCAATGTCTTGTGGCTATTTATCCTCAATCAACAACGGCAAATTTCTTATACTAGAATTAAACTTTTAGCTTCCCCCAAAGAGTTACTTACTTTACGTCGTGAAAATTAAGTAGCAAATAACTACAAAGGGCAAAGTTTAAACCAATATTTCTCACCTACTCACGCAGGATTCATAGCTTTATTCTGACTCCTGAATTCTGAATTCTGACTCATAAATAGCATGACTTGAAAAATAGTCACTTTTGTCTATTGGACTAATTCGGGTAAAGTAGCTTCTAACTTCAGACAGTTGGCGCCATTAACCTGCAACTTGTAATCTACTTTATCCATGAGACGATTCATAATCAGCCAACCATAACCACCTTCTTGCTTTTCCATCGGGTTTGGAGCGTAGTAGTTAGACATGTCAAAGCCTTCGCCGTAGTCCCAAATTTCTAGAGCAAAATCCCGGTCTTTCACTTCTAAACGTAGTAATATGGGTAAATTTGGTTGATCCTTGTGGGCATGACGGACTGCATTAGAGTAGGCTTCCACTAAAGCCAGTCTCAAACGACTTGATTGCCGCGACCAATCCACAGATTCCCCTAGCTGAATTTTCAAACATCCCAACAACCAGTTTTCAACAATATTCAGAAAATTCAAATCGCTTGGTACATGAAGCTCACTTTTCATGACTTACAAAATCTCCAGTGAAAGTATAGTTTGATCGTCTTCTTGAACGTGATTATCTGCCTGGATGCGAGCTAGTAAATGGTTAAGAGAAAGTGGTTGTTGCTCTTGTTGTAAGAGTTGCCAAAGACCATCTTGATTCAGCATCGAACGGTTCGCTGACTCAACCCCAGCCTCAGTTTTTACTGTTGAATCAGGATTATTTGATACCATTGCTTCTGTAATGCCATCGCTGGCTAGTAACAATGTGTCTCCAGCAGCGAGAACCAAGCGACCAGACTGTGCCTGCCACTTAGGCAAAATCCCCAAAGGAACACTGCGAACTTTCAGGTAATTGGGATTTTCGGCTAAAGCACCTTGACGCGACCATAATATTGGATAAATATGACCGGCATTAGTGTAGACCAGTTCCTTAGTGCTAGGGGTATAACAAGCTAACACAAGAGTGACAAAATAATTGTTGCTAATTAAATCTTCACTGAGAGCGTGGTTAAGGTTCTGCATAACCACATTCGGCTCTGCTGGTGTCTCTTGAGATAATTCTCGGCGCAAAACTGAAATAATACTAGCCATAAATAAAGCTGCTGGGACGCCCTTGCCAGAAACGTCACCCACTGCCAACCACAAGTCGCCTTTAGGATGGACAAAAACTTCAAAAAAATCGCCTCCTACTTCACGCGCCGGATAACAGCAAGCTTGTACCTTCACACCTTTAATGTCAGGTAAACTCTGGCGTAGCAGGTTGTATTGAATTTGGCGAGCCACCTCTAACTCAGTGTGAATCTGCTGTTGCTTTTCTTGGAGGCGTTGGTAGAGTTTTGCTTGAGAGAGGGCTAAGGCTGCTTGTTCGGCAACACCTGCAATTAGTTGAATGTCTTCGTCTTCCCAAGGGCGATCGCGTCCCCATTGGTGGAGGGTTAGCACAGCTAACAGATGCTGATGGTAGCTAAGTGGCACAACTAGGTGGTGACTAGGATTACCCTCATATATATCTTGAGCGAGTTGATAATGACGGGTTTCCAGCACCTTTTCAATTAAAACACTGGAGTCGAAGAAGGAATCTAATACATCAGATTTCGGATCGCGGTAGAAGAACTCGTCTTGTGTGAGGCGATCGCCCTCTACTGGTTTGAGCAAGCAACTGGTAGCTTCAAATGTTTCTCCAATAGTTGCGACAATTTTTTGCAGCATACTATCGTAGTCTAAAGATTCCCGAATTGCTGTTGTTACTGCATTAAACAAAGATTCTCGCCGTAGGGCCCGACGCAACTCTTGGGTGCGCTTCTTAACTAGGCGATATGTATCAGTGGCTTGCTCAACTAAGCTTCTCAGCCGTTCTGGATTCCAGGGTTTGGTAATGTACTTGAATACCTGACCAGAGTTAATCGCATCTACCAAATCTTCGACATCAGTAAAACCAGTTAACAAAATCCGAATCGTGTCTGGAAAGCGTTCTACAGTGCGACTAAAAAATTCAGTCCCATTCATTTCTGGCATTCTTTGGTCAGAAATAATTACTGCCATTTCGCCAAATTGATCCAAGATTTCCAAAGCACCAAAGGCATGATTGGCTTTATATACTTGAAAATCTCGTCTAAAAGTGCGGTAGAGTAAATCTAGGTTATCTGGCTCATCATCTACCACCATGAGCTTAAGTTTGTCCGTACCAATCTCAGCCATATTTGACTTTTGTTTTTATATATTTGAATGGCGAGAAAACATGATGTTTATCCCACCTAATAAATAAGAGAAAACCAGAGAAGCTATTCACGTTGAAAATATAACTTTTCCAAGTTATGAGTTTCCCTTGATTATCCTTAATCGATCCACACCAAAATTAAATTTATCCAACTAACCCAGAACGCAAGGCGCGGACTGCTGCTTGGGTACGGTCATCGGCACATAGCTTATTCAAAATATTGCGAACGTGAGTTTTAACAGTCCCAACTGTGATGTAAAGTCTTTCCGCAATTACTGCATTACTACAACCTTCGACAATCAACTGTAACACTTCCAATTCCCTTTCTGTCAGGGTGTAAGGTTGAATTCCTTCCAGATTCTCAAAAGAATCTGGGTTAGGAGCAATAGTCTTGGAATCGACCAAAACCGATTCCAACTTTTGAGGATTTTGTTGCGCTTGTTGTAATACAATCCGAGCGATCGCTGGATCGATCCAAGCGTTGCCATTGTAAGTTACTCGTACTGCTTCCAGCAAATTATCAAATTTGATATCTTTCATACAGTAAGAGTCTGCACCAGCGGCAAAAGCTGCCAACACCGCTTCTTTGTTATCCCGCAGCGTCAAAATTAAGACTTTTGTAAGTAGCTGCTGGCCATTAGTAGTAGATTTTACCTCCCGTGTTAACTCAATGCCATCTTTATCTGGTAAACCAATATCGACAATGGCAATATCTGGTTGTAGCATTTTTAACATTTTTAGACCATCAGCAGCATTAGCAGCTTCACCTACAACTTCAATTTCATCCTTTTGCTGTAGTGCTGTACGAATACCCACACGAGTTAGGTCATGATCTTCAATCAGAGCGATACGAATTTTACTCATAGCCAACTTCAGCCCGTTACACTATAACCATAAAGTCGAGTTTCGTGACATACTCCCACACTAACTGCAAGCAGTATAGTGGAGGCTTCTATTCCCGGAACCAGAGTTGCGAGTTGAGCGTTTTATACTGAGTGAATATTACACTTTAACAATAAAAGTTGGACTGGTTCAGCCCAAGTACAAGCGCCCAAGATTAATAGACAGAGAAGTGAAATTAATTATGTGTTATCTAAAACCCTTATATATACGTAGCAAGGCTGCGTATATACATTTTTGTTCACTCTTATATCTATTTAGTTTAATTATGCTTACTCTCGTTGAAGGGCAAAGGGGAATCTCTTTTGCCTAAGTTCTAATATAAAAAAATTTGATAAACTTAACATTCATGCAAAATCTGGTGTGAGTATTACTTAAGAATAGGCTATGTCTAACGGCAATCAAGCATTTTCAGTGTTGGGAATACCAGTTCATGTGATGGCTGACTATCCAGGCTGGTTGTTAGAATGCCTGCACACAGGCAGAGGAACTCATGTCGTAACGCTCAATGCAGAAATGACTATGCAGGCAGAGCGAAATCAATTATTAGCTCAGGTGATTAAAAATGCTGAACTGGTAATTCCAGATGGAGCTGGGGTTGTTCTGTATTTACGATGGCTGTTATGGCAAAAAGTGCAGCGGTTTCCAGGGATTGAATTAGCAGAAAAACTTTTGCAAGCACTTGGGCAACAGAAGACAGGGACAAAGATATTTTTCTATGGAGGAGCGCCTGGAGTGGCCGCAAATGCGGCAGATTTTTGGCAGCAGCAAATTCCAGATTTGAATATAGTAGGCACTCACTCAGGCTACCATTCTCCAGAAGAAGAAGCACAATTGCGACAAACTCTGGCTCAATTGCAGCCACAAGTGATTTTTGTTGGTTTGGGAGTGCCGCGTCAAGAGTTATGGATTGCCGAAAACCGCCATTTGTGTCCCCAAGCAATTTGGATTGGCGTTGGTGGCAGCTTTGATATTTGGTCGGGAACTAAAACTCGCGCTCCCGCCTGGTTAGGAAATAATAATTTGGAATGGTTGTATCGCCTTTATCAAGAACCTTGGCGCTGGCGGCGGATGCTGGCTTTGCCAGCATTTGCTGTGAAAGCGTTTGTTTATCGTTTGACAGCCAGGGGTGCAATTAGTTAAGAGTGCTGTTAGCGGAAGCGGGGCGTTTAGCCTGTGCTGAGTTAAGAGTGCTGAGTTCTGAATGCTAAGTTCTGGGTGTTATTACTTAGTTAGTATTAAAGTCTTGAAAAAATTTTAAATTTTCTTTGTTGAAATTTAAATTCCCAGGCGAAACCTGGGAATCCTTATTTTGGGGAGAATGTCACATCTAAGTAGGCAAACTGTTTGGTTGTGGGTATGAGGAAAGTTTAACAATGCCAGTATTAACAACTCAAGTTAAGAAAGACTTTTCCGTTCGCGGAGAGGACAGTGAAACTCAACAGCACGGTAGCAATACTACTACAAAGGTACAATTACAATCTGTAAGCAAGACTTATGCTAACGGCACTCACGCCTTATTGAATGCAAACCTTGAGGTAAAAAAGGGAGAATTTCTGTTTATCACGGGGCCAAGTGGTTCTGGAAAATCAACGCTCTTGAAACTGTTGTATGGCCAGGAGTTGCCTACACAGGGAGAAGTAATTGTTGATGAATGTAATGTAGCGGATTTGCGGGGCGATCGCTTGTCATTATTGCGGCGACGAATTGGTATTGTGTTTCAAGACTACAAACTAATTACCCAACGAACAGTAGCAGAAAATGTCACTTTTGTGCTGCAAGCTCAAGGGTATACCCGTAAAGAAATTCAACGACGTTTAGAACCAACCTTAAAGCTGGTAGGTTTGCTGAGTAAAGCTGATTGTTTTCCAGATCAACTGTCTGGAGGAGAACAGCAACGGGTGAGTATTGCCCGTGCGATCGTTGGTACACCACCCCTACTGTTGGCCGATGAGCCGACTGGAAATCTCGATCCAGATAATTCCTGGCAAGTAATCCAGATTCTCCAGAAGTTAAATTCCTTTGGGGCTACGGTAATTGTTACCACCCACGATGAACAATTGGTACGGCGGTGCAATCATCCGATAGTGCAAGTTCGTAATGGAACATTGTCTCGAAAATAGTTATTTGTCATTAGTTATTGGTCATTTGCAAAGGACAAAGGACAAAGGACAAATACTTCTCTACGAGAGGCTGCACCAACGACTACGCTCAGTACAAGTGACAAATGACTAATAAACGTGGTGTTTGACTTTTGCTGATACGGGTACGAAAGGTACTGCTGTTTTGGGGGGTAGCACTTGTAGGCGATCGCAGGCTTGTAAACTTTTAAAAGCTGCCTCTCGCACTACAACTTCTTCCTCTCGACTGAGTAGGAGTTGCAAGCATTGGACAATATCTTGCTGCACTGAAGAGTCAACTCGCTTACGGCTGATGAATTTACTTAGTTGACCTAGAGCAATCAACCGCTTCAATGGATCTTTTTCTGTTAAATTCATCAACAACCGATCGAGGTGGTCTTCTTCCCGATTTTCATAGAAGTTGACAATTTGCCATACTAATAAAATTAAAGTTAACAGGGTTCCCATACCTTGCGCGATCGCACCAGCAGCAATCCAGTGACTGTGAGAGTCGGCCCATATTGCCGCTGCCATGTAAGTGCTGACAGTAGCAATACCACCACTGATAACTGCTAAAACTAACCGACGATTTGAACTATTTAAGAAATTACGTATTTTTGACCAGCGCAATTGCCAGTCCCACTCATGCATTGAGTAAACCAATACCATTACTCCAATGCCGATTAAGAGAGCCAGTAGCAGTTTCCAGTTCCATAACAACATGGCAATGATAATTGTCAGGAACCCAAGAAAGCCCCCAGGGCCAGAGAAACGTTTAAATGTTTGCTGCTTTATGGCTCCCTGTGTCTTGAATTTTGGAAGCGACCAGTTCCAGTTGGGGATTTGGTTGATCAATTGCTGCCAAGAAGACGAAGCCTGTGCCACAGTGTTTACCTACTTGATTATGAAATTACCTATTGTATAAGTTTTACTATGGATGAAGAAAGAATGAAGGCTCAAACCATAAAATGCCCGATTTTTTTATAGACGGAGAGTAGACTAATACAGCACAGCGCAAATTAAGATACCATTTTCAATCGCTCAGAGCAAGGGCATTTTGTACTTAAGGAGGCAGGCAAGTGGTTACTGAGCGTAGTCGAAGTGACCACTTGCCTGCTGCCCTCTGTCTGTCTCCGGTAAGTCTTACTTAAAGACAAAAACGAAAGTTATCAAGGGTGAATTGACCATCAAAAGTACAAAAGGTAACGCTGTGAATGTTATTCACATTTATAGATAATAAGGTATTGGGGGAAATTGGCGAGTCGGAATTGGCAAGATTAGAGCTTGGTAGTGCAGTTTGAGCGAGTAGTTGCCGATCGCGATCGTAGGCGGAAAGCACTAGCCGTTGCGAACTAGTGACAAAGGCACTAACCGAATTAACTGGACGCAAGAAAGTAGCTTCTAAAAATCCGCTTTTGGGCGCTCCCATTAAGACTATTAGCCCTGAATAGGTTGGAAATGCTGGATTTGATGGCTGTATTGCTAGAGAATTGTGAAAAATGACTCCCCAACGTTCATATTGGCGCTCTACTGCTTCAAAACACTTCAAGTCTTCTAAGTCTAAACAAATACAAGTAGGTACAGTAAGTCTGGCATCATCAAAAACTGGCTCGACCTGACCCCGCCTAGCTGAAGCTTTAATTTCGTTTTGTATATTCAAGTTGTCAAGCGCAAATTTAGCATCTTCAATCGTTGGTAGTTTATTTGATTGAAGAGTAGCCTGCTTTACCATGACATCCCGCCTTACTATTACTTAGATAAAAATCAGATTAGTTATACATCAAAAGCTGCGTTTTCTACATATATAAGTAGAATTAACAGCTTATTAAAATAAGCGTTTTAACTATTTTTGACGTGTTGACGCTCAAAATTATTTATCGGTTTTTTGATAGACTACCATAAAAACTTATGCTGGATTCACGCTGGAGCGAGCCTCGTTACCATGAAAAACCCTTATAGAGCAGTAATTTCAACGTTCAGTTACTTTATTTTTATGAAAAAAAGCACCAAATCTTTACAAGTAATCCAGTAATTTTATATCTACTTAATCTGACGCTAGCGAGAAGTCTGAGAGTGATTGGTTCGCTGATAATAACAATGAGTGGGGAGTTTGAACTAGATACATGAAGAGTGCTGAGTTAAAAGACTGCCTACAAGGAACGTTGCTCTTACTAAATACGCAAGTATTAAGTGCTTATTAATTTACTCACCACTGAGTGCGGTAAACATCTAGGGTGACGAAAGGGGAGGCGGAAAAATTATCGAATCTTCTCTTTGTGTGCCTGCCTCCCAGGTATCGTGTCTTACTTGTGCCAACGAATCACTACAGTCAACAAAAAAAGACTTATGTTTCAACCACTAGGATTTGAACAACGCTCTATAGATACCTCACTAGGTAGAATGGTATATTACACTGCTGCTGGAGCGCCTTGGGAGGATGATGTGACAGCCAAAGACGATCGGGAAACTTTGGTATTCCTCCACGGCTTTGGTGGTGGGTCTTCTGCTTATGAGTGGTCGAAAGTTTATCCGGCTTTTGCGGCTGAATATCGGGTCATTGCGCCAGATTTGCTCGGTTGGGGTAGGTCTGAACATCCAGCACGGAGTTATAAAGTTGAGGATTATTTGATCGCGATTCGGGAGTTTTTCGAGCAAACTTGTACTGGGCCAGTAACAGCAATCGCTTCTTCTTTGACCGCAGCATTTACAATTCGCGTAGCAGCAAATCGTCCTGATTTATTCCAGTCTTTAATTCTTACCACCCCCGCCGGACTTTCTGACTTTGGCGAAGACTACTCCCGGAGTTTTTTTGCCCAGTTAGTTAGCGTTCCCATTGTCGATCGTTTACTTTACAGCACTGGAATTGCTACTAGTGGTGGTATTCGCAGCTTCTTAGAACAACGGCAATTTGCTCAATCCAATCGAGTCTACCAAGAGATTGTAGATGCTTATCTAGAATCTGCCCAACAGCCTAATGCTGAGTATGCAGCACTGTCCTTTGTACGTGGTGATTTGTGCTTTGATTTATCCCTTTACATTCAACAATTAGCCACTCCCACTGCCATTATTTGGGGACAAAAGTCGCAATTTACAGGCCCCTCAATTGGTCGCCGCCTTGCTGAAATCAATCCCTTAGCGATCCGATTTTTTCAACAGTTGGAAGATGTCGGATTGACACCACAGTTGGAATTGCCAGCAGTGACAATCGGTTTAATTCGCAAGTTTTTGCCTTTGCTTAATTAACATGAGTCATAGAGACGCGAAATTCGACTCCGCGAACGCCCCGCTGTGCTAACGCGTCTCTACATTCTGTTTCACCAGATGTTTAATAAGATTGCTAGAGAAAATTATCAACAAAAGTGATAATACTATTTGTCTTTCAATCTTATATCAATGACAGTTGCATTGAAGTTGTAGTTAAAGCCTTCTAACTCAAATGGCATCCCAATTTTAACTTTACTGTTACCTAAAACTGGCCCGCTTTCAGTAACTTGGGCTTTGCCATCTAAAGTTAAAAGAAAATCTGTACTGTAATTGTTGCTCTTGGGATCTGGTAGTTCTTTAACAGTGCCATCAGGTTGGAAAACATTGACTGTTCTTGGTAGCTGTTGAATAGATTTAATTTCAATCTGTCCGTAGGGTTGATTGCGGATAATTACGTTGGTTTTCCCACCTTTTTTTAAACCATTGTCGATTAATTTTTCCGGGTCGCGTACATTCAAACCACGAACTACTAAGTCTACTTCTATGGGTACTGTTTTCGCCCCAACTTGGGCAACAGAACCAGAAGTGCCAGGAAAAACAAAGATGCCAAAGATAACTAGCAAAATTACTAGTAAAGCACCTAAATCTAGGAGATTTATTTTGCCAAACAAGCGACCTTTTGAATCTAAAATAGCCATAAAAAGTTTTCCGAGGTAATAGCGAAGTAATGGATTGTAGCCAGAAAGTTTTCGATGGAAACAGTAATTTTCCCTATTTGGTAATAACTCAAAGTATTCAAGGGTTGCAGTTATGCGACAGTTTATCACGAGTTCGTAATTTCCGAGGTACGGCAGCTAACCCTGAAACTTTTACCAGTTAATACTGACGCACTTAGAAAGTAAAATCTAGTTTTTAAGCCTATCTCTAGAGAGAATCCCTAGCCTTACGCAATTCGGTAGATTTGCATCAAGATTATCTGTATGACAACTCCTTTGGTCTTGAGTTAAGAATGCAACTTAGAATCCTCTAAATCCGTCTCATGATTTGTCCCCTCATTTTGTGTTCTCCCGAAATAATCTTCAGAGCGTATTATGTTCAATTGGAAAGGTTTTGCTGCAAATTACCGTGTATGGCGGCGTCGCTGGTTTTATCCCCTAATTTCAGTGGTAGTCGCCCTGAGTCTGTGCCTGAGTACACCCTTGCCTGGAAGAACTTTAGATTTCTTACCTCTTCTACTCCAAGGAGTTCAGGCATTTCAGCTTTCTAATATATCTCCTAATCAAGAAGTTGATCTTGGTAAGCAGATTAATCAGGAATTGGTCAGCAGTCAAGTCCGACTTTACCGCAATCCCGAAGTGAATCGTTATGTAGAACAAGTTGGTCGGCGTTTAGCAGCGAATAGCGATCGCCCCGATCTCCCCTATACTTTCCAGATAGTTGAGGATGACGCTATTAACGCCTTTGCGACCTTGGGCGGCTATGTATATGTCCACACGGGTTTGCTGAAAACCGCAGATAATGAAGCGGAACTGGCAAGTGTACTCGCCCATGAAATTGGTCACATTGGCGGCAAACACGTAGTCAAGCAGATGCAGCAAAAAGCCCTCGAAAGTGGTCTATTAACGGCGGCTGGCTTAGATCGAAATTCCGCAGTGCAAATTGGTGTACAGTTAGCGCGAGACTTACCACGCAGTCGTAAAAATGAATTTGAGGCCGATCAAAGAGGACTACGAACTTTGACACGCACTGGTTATGCCCAGTCAGCAATGGTCTCTTTTATGCAAAAGCTGCTGAAAAAGGGTGGTTCTAGTCCAACATTTTTGAGTACACACCCCGGAACCAGCGATCGCATTGATGCCCTCAGACGTGCAATTAACTCTCAACCTAGTAATGGAAAATCTGGCTTGGATAATGCTAGTTATAAAGCAAATATTCGACCATTAGCGAAGTCTTGAGGAAATTGGGAAAGAGGAGGCAGGGGGCAGTGTTTCGACTAGGCTCAACAACCAGGCAGGGGGCAGAAATTCTTGAATTTTGAATTTTGAATTTTGAATTGATTTCTCCCCCTCATTTCAAATATTCCTCAATTCCTATTGCGGCGATCGACTTTAATTTTGGCTGGATCAACTGTACTTACAACCTCTTCTAAAGGCAGGATACGGATATAGTTTTTAAAGATATTAACTTGATAAACCAACTGATTTGTGACATCTAGTCCAGTCAACCAGCCACTCCGGGGATGATAAGCGCCAGTATCTATGTCTAGCCATCCCTTTCCTTGGGCCAGTTTACCAGGAGAAACACCCGGCAGGGTAAAGGTAATGGTGTGACCGATGATAATTTGTTTATCTGGAAAGTAGGGTTTTTCAATGCTGTGAAATTCCTCTCGTATCCAGCACAGTTCATCGGCAGTTTGTTCTGTCACCGACTTGGAAGGGTCAACACCAGCATGAGTTAACCAAATATCCCCTAAGTCAAGGTATGTAGGCAAAGCTTTTAACCAATCCAGATGGTCATCAGGAATTGGAGCCTCTTGGTAACTGGCCACGGTAGCTTGCCCTCCACCAAACAGCCATGCTTGCATCGTCGAAGAGGAAGTCCTTTCATTCGTCAGAATGTTTAGTAACATCTGCTCGTGATTTCCCAACAAACATGAGTAGTTATTTTGCTTGACAAAATTAACTACTTGCGCACTATGAGGTCCGCGATCGATTAAGTCTCCCAGAAAATAGACTCGATCTTCTGACGTGGGGGCGATCGCCTCCAACAGTGTCATTAAACCTTCATAGTGTCCATGCACATCCCCAATTACAATTCGTCTGGGGCTAGTTTCGCTCATTGTCTCTTAGCTGCAATAGTTTTGGCTAATACTTCTGCTACAGTTTACGCTGTCTGGTTTCCGCAATGAAAGGTAAAAATACTGGATAATGCTTATTTTAATTTTATTTTTGTACGAGTAATAAACTTAACTTATCAAATATATACAACGACAATTGTTTTTCAGATATAACTTATAATATCGATGGCGTAAGACTAGGTTTTTCTGCTAATTTAAATTACTTAGACGAAAATTTAGGCTCTTGCCATATTCATAAGTTTCAACTTTTCACAATGTCTAATGGTTTCTCTGCTGAAATTAGTTCGCGCATCTGCAAACACATGAATGACGATCATGCTGATGCTGTAGTTATTTATGCTAAAGCTTTTGGTGGTGTCACAGATGCGATCGCAGCCGAAATGCTGTCAATTGATGCACAGGGTATGGATTTAACAGCGCAAGTCAATGGGGAAACTGTACCAGTTCGCATTCAATTCGATCGTGTTTTAGTAGATGCGGAAGATGCTCATCAAACTCTGATTGCAATGGTGAAGCAAGCGCGGGTAAAGGCTAACTAGGAAATGACAAAATAATTGACACTAAATCTGCGATACATTTAATCACATATTTTTGTACATATAGCAATACTAGACTGGGGAAAGGTTAAAGGGGAAGGGAAAATTCCATAGCTTTACCCCTTCCCCCTTTCCCTTTTCCCCAAACCAAATTCCAGTTTAAAATTCTTAACCTAACAGTATTGAAAGCTGTGTTACGTCGTAATTACCGTAAATACTCACCCCGCCAGCCGATACATAATCACTTTTCCTTTCCAATTTTCTTCTACAAATACCAGATGCTCACCATTGGAACGCCGAAAAGCGCGAATACCGTAGGGTATATCAATCCAGCCACTTTCGCTGCCAACTTCTGGGCCTGGTTTTAACTGTTGTACTTGCGCTCCCGTCTTGGCATTGTAGACATATACCTCTGCGGTTTTGACTGTCACGGCAAATACATAGTCTCCCGCCACACTGATTGCTGCTGTAGACACTTCACGCTTCCCGGTGCTGTCATAGGGTATTACAATCCGCCATTTGGGAGTACGATTTCCTTTACTCCAATTGTCAAAACGGGCAATCTCAGATCCAGAAACTCCAGCATCGTCACCAAATGCAGGGCGATCTACCGTAAAGCCTGACAAATACATACTATCTGTTTCTGGGAAATATTCGATCCGCCGCAAGTCGTTAAATATTTTGGGAGTAGTTTGCTTTTCCATCGAACTATAGCTGTAGATGGGGTTGCCTTTAGGATCTATTCCCTGTAGAGGATAGTGTCGAATACCATTTTCTGTTCGCAAAGCTTTCCAAACATCTCCTTTACTGTCTACCCACCAACCGCCTAGATGAGGATAATCTTTGCTGCGATCGTATTCGTTTTTTTCAAATTTGCCATTACCGTTGCGATCGCGCCAGATCCATTCCCCTTGTTCTGGTTGATGTGGTGGCCAATTTCCGGTAATAAATGGTTTATCTGCGCCATTAGTACCGACAAACATGCCGGCGGGGATGGCAACTTTACCATCAGTGGCGGGATTAAAACGATAGATTTGCAGAAAGCTGTTATACATATCTGTGAGGAACAAAAACCGCTTCCCTTGGATACGGCGAACAAAGGTTCCATCTGGCGATGTATGCAGACGTGGATCTTGAGGATATTTGAAAGGATTTAAGGTGTAGGCTTTGTAATTCCATTGCTTACCGGCAGCCTTACTGTAATCCATCAAATAGTGTTCTTGTTTGGTGAACAAATCTACACCATCAGTTTTAGGATCGGCATCTGCATTATCGACGAATATCAATCCCAGCGATCGCCACATTAGTTTTCCCGATGGCGAAAATTTCCGCAAATCTGTTCCTGATTTGTTGAAACCATTACTATTTATATAGATATTGCCGGAAGCATCTGTACCGACTCCGGTAAGTCCGTAAAGTTTCAAATCTCGAACTTCACCAGGAACTCCTGCATAGATACCGCCTTTAGAACCAAAACTACTCACCTGCACTGGTCGATCTTTGATCTCATAAGTCAACATTTGCTGACGCGGGCCATTTTCTGCTATTAACAGCTTACCTTTACGATCAATAGCGATCGCAGTCGGTTCGACAATATCTGCAATCTGTTGGGGCAATTGCTTTCCACTTTGGGAATAATGGAGAATCTTGGCAGGCTTACTACCATTTTTATTTTGGATAATCCACAGATTTTTTTGTGGATCGATAGTTATTGCTCCCGGATTAGCAACGGTAAAGCTGCGAAGTTCCTTCATCGTATCAGTATCATAAACACGAATCTGGTTAGCAGCAGAATCACTCACATACAACTCGCTTCCCACAGTTGCTAATCCAGTGACTTCACTTTTAGTACTGGTAATCAACATACTTTTATCCCAACCACGCCCATTCGGAAACGGCGCAGGTTTTCCTGATAAGTCATAGCGTCTAACGCTATACCAAGTTGTTCCTTCTGGTGGATAATCTTCTTTTGTATCGCCCCTGGAACCTTGAGTCATGGCAATGTAAACATATTTACTATTTGCGGTTACAGCTTTGCCACCGCCACGACTCCAGCCGTGAGTATCCCCAAGAGCAGCAATAACTTTACCATCTTTATATATTCCTGCCTCCATTGCAGCCTCATCCCAATGGCTGTTAGTATAAACTGTGCCATCAGGAGCAACATACATGGCCTCAATATTGTTTTGTATCCGCAGATTTCCACTGCCAATAGTATTACCTATCCACGATGTTTTGTAGTTAAGCGCGGGTGTTTCAGTATTGTTTTGTACCCGCAGACTTTCACTATTATTTATTGACGATATTTTGTGTGTAAGTGTGGGTATTTCAGTATTGTTTTGTACCCACATATTTTCGCTGCCAATAGTATTATTTATTGACGATGTTTTGTGTGTAAACGTAGGTATTTTAGTATTATCTTGTACCCGCAGATTTTCACTGCCAATAGTATTATGTGTAAGCGTGCGTGTTCCAGTTGTCGCCCAGTCTGTGGTAATTCCAAGGGTAGTAACAATAACTCCAATAGTCAGACTGAGTAAAAATTTGAAAGTTTTATTTCTTTGTAAATATCTAGTATTAGATAATTTTTTGATGTGCTGATTGAGATATTGACGTAGTTTTTTTAACTGCGTCAGTAATTTATTTATCATATAATTTTCAGGTTTTAATTATTTATATACAATCATTGTTTATGAAATCCGTAAAAAAATATAACTATTTTGAAGTGGCTAAGATACCGTCTATGTATGGACACGGCATCTGATATCACTCTGCTATAAATTTCATGAGAAAATAACAGAGTAAAAATAAAAATAACTAGCAATGGCTGAAAAAAATAACTTTAAAAAAATACGAAAATATCTTGAAGGAGCTGATGTTAAATTTGTGCGAGTTCTTTGGTGCGATAATGCTAATATTATCCGTGGCAAAGCTGTGCATCTGGGAATGTTAGCTCACTACTTTGAACATGGAGTAGGGATTTCTGTAGGGCAGCAGGGAGTTCCCGTTATGTATGATGCAGTTGTGCCAGAAACAAATTTAGGGCCAGTAGGTGAAATTTGCTTAGTCCCAGATTGGTCTAGCCTCAAGCCTTTACCTTATAGTCCTGGTCATGCTCGTGTTATGGGCAATATGATACTAGATCGTGCTGCTTGGGGATTATGCCCGCGAAACTTCTTGAAGCGGATGATTGCGGCAGCTAAATCAATCGGTTGGGAAGTACGAGCAGCCTTTGAAAATGAGTTTTATTTACTACGGCAAACACCTGATGGCATCATTCCGGCGGACTCCACAGTTTTTGCTTCAACTCAGGCAATGGATCTCCACCGCGAAGTAATTGATGAAATCGCTGATGCACTTATTGCCCAAGGTATACCTGTTGAACAATATTATCCTGAATCAGGCCCAGGTCAGCAGGAAATTACCATGCGCTATACGGATGCTTTACAAGCAGCTGACTGGCAAATTGCTTTTCGAGAAACTGTCAGAGCGATCGCAAAACGCCACAACCTCATCGCTTCATTTTTACCCAAAATTTTCCCGGATGCAGCGGGTAGTGGTTGTCATATCCATCTAAGCCTTTGGCATAGGGAGAAAAATTTATTACCCGATCCTCAGAGTATCTATGGTCTTTCTGAGGTGGCATTACAATTTATCGCTGGTATCCTACACCATCTACCAGCACTGATGGCACTAACTACCCCAAGTACTAATTCTTATCGTCGTATTCTTCCTCATAGTTGGAGTGGTGCTTTCCGTTGTTGGGGATTAGATAATCGGGAGGCAGCCGTTAGAGTCCCTAGTAACCCTGCTTTGGGCTGTCCCAGCCACTTTGAATTGAAAACTGTAGATGCCTCAGCTAATCCTTACTTAGCTTTAGGAGCAGCGATCGCAGCCGGACTTGATGGTGTGCAGCACAGTCTCACACCACCAAACCCAGTCAATCAAGACCCCGGATATTTATCAATTGAAGAACGCAGCGCTAATGAAATAGACCCATTGCCAAATAATTTGGGGCAAGCGATCGCTCACCTCCAGCAAGACGATATCCTATTAACAGCTTTAAATCCCCAGTTAGCCAAAGCATTCTTAGCAGTGCGTCAAGCAGAGTGGCAAGCAATGAAAGATTGGGAATTAACGGCAGAAGTGAAAGCATTATTAGAAAAATACTAGCAACCCACTCTCTACTCCCGACTAAAAATGAATCTGGCTGATATTCCCTTAATTGACCAACACGCCCACAATATCTTAAAACCAGAAGTAGCTGCCCAGTCTCCTTATGCAGCTGCCTTTACTGAAGGCTACGATCCAGAAATAATTAACTACCATGCCCGTCATACCTTCTTTTATCGGCGTAGCTTGCGCGAGATTGCCGCTTTATTGAACTGCAAAGCTGAAGAAACAGCAATTTTGGCACGGCGGGAAAGTCTAGGATTAGAAGAACTAACGCAGATTTATTTTCGGGCTGCTAACTTAGAGGCGATTTACTTAGATGATGGTTTGCAGCCAGAAACTATCCTACCTCTGTCGTGGCATGAAAGGTTTATTCCTGTGCGACGGATTCTGAGATTAGAACTATTAGCAGAACAGTTAATTCTGCAATCTCCTGATTTTGCTACTTTCCTAGCCAGATTCAACAGTGAACTCGATCCCCCACCGCTGGGAGTAGTAGCTTTTAAAAGTATTGCCTGTTACCGGAGTGGTTTGGATATTCAATCGGTAACTGACGAGGTAGCGGCGGCTAACTTTGAAAACCTCAAGCAACAACTGCACAATCAACCTCTGCGACTGATAGATAAACCGCTGATTGATTTTTTGTTACAACAGGCATTATTAGTAGCAGCAAAATATCGCTTACCAGTGCAATTTCATACTGGCTACGGCGATCCTAGCTTGGATTTACGATTAGCTAATCCTCTAAATCTGCGATATTTACTAGAGTTACCGCAGTATCGCCATGTACCGATAGTATTGCTACACGCTTCATATCCTTATATGCAGCAGGCTGGTTATTTAGCTTCTGTATATCCCCAAGTTTATCTAGATTTCGGTTTGGCAATACCCTTTTTAAGCGTATCTGGGATGCGGGAAGCAATCAAGCAAATGTTAGAATTAGCTCCCACTACTAAATTAATGTATTCTTCTGATGCCCACTCAATTCCAGAATTGTACTACTTGGGTGCAAAGTGGGGTCGTCAGGTTTTAGGAGAAGTGCTAGAGCAAGCAATTACAGATTCTGACATAACTGTAGCTGAAGCTGAGGCTATTTCTGTAGCAATTTTACGTGAAAATGCCTTAGCTCTCTACCAATCAGCGCACGAAAGAAATACTAAGCGTTAGCATTATTTATTCCCACAATCACTCTTGCTTTCAAATTTGGCTGAGATTTTTCGTTGAACAGAGTGATTGAAGAACGATATATAAGTAGCAAATTATTTTTTATTTTACATAAGCTTTATATAGCTACCCTGATTCTTTAAATTTTCAGTTAATATCTTTAAAAGATTATTTAAGCTTGACTTTATCCAAAATTAAGAACTTGGTTTTATTTATCCGGTAAAAATTCTAGATTTCTGGTAAATATTTTTTCCATGTCACAGATATCGATGAAATTAAAAAAGTAAACCTCCCTTCCCACAAAGGTTTCAGCTTAGGCGTTCGTGCAACGACTCCGCAGGAGTATCGCGTTGCCACAAAAATGGATATAGTCAAGTTAAGGTATTAATATTTACTTGTTTTGAAATCAGAATGGTAAATATTAATACAAAAATATTCTATATTTATTAATTTATAGCAGTTTTTTTCTCTCTCCATACAGCATTCAAGTTGTTGAGTTGAGAAGTATCATATATATCTATCTCGGTGTTATCTAGTTAATAAAAATACAGCTTTAATTCCTTGTTGACGTTGATATATAAATAGTTTATAAATTGGTTTTCTATACAAAAATTATTATTGGTAATGTGTATTCATAAATTCTATTGATTCAGGTTTGCATACAGATATAAAAGCGCACAGATGTGCGCCTGTTTTAGTATATTTATAGGAGATAAATTAGTGGAATATAAACTAGAAAACTTTACTTCTTCATCTGCATCTATTCTCACTCTGGGATTAGGCTGGTTTCCCAAAAGTCCCGGAGGACTGGAAAGGTATATTTATGAGCTAACTCATAAATTAGCAGCAAATCAAGACCAGATTGAATTATGCGGAGTTGGTCTACCAGAGACTGAGACAAATTCGCCGATTAAGCTGACTAACTTGGCGAGTCCCGATAGTGCAATTTGGAAAAGATTATGGTCAATTCGCACGAACTTTCAGAAAACAAGAACTAGCAAACCAGATGCTATTAATTTGCACTTTGCATTATACAGCTTTCCTCTTTTAGATATTTTGCCAAAAGGAGTACCAGTTACTTTTAACTTTCATGGCCCTTGGGCTTCTGAGAGTCAGCAAGAGGTAGTTAATAAAAACCTCAGTCTTTTAATCAAGCATTGGCTAATCGAACAAAACACTTATAATCGCTGCGATCGCTTCATTGTTTTGAGCAAAGCTTTTGGTAAAATTCTACATGATAAATATCAAGTACCGTGGAGCAAAATTAATATTATTCCCGGTGGAGTTGATATTAATTGGTTTCAACCAAATTTATCACGCCAGGAAGCTTGTGCAAAGCTAGGCTGGCCTAGTAATCGCCCGATTATATTTACATCACGCCGCTTAGTACATCGAACCGGAGTTGATAAATTATTGCAAGCTCTGGCTATAATTAAGCCCAGAATACCAGATGTTTGGCTAGCGATCGCAGGTCGTGGTCACATCCAAGCTGCACTACAACAACAGGCTACAGAATTAGGACTAGATGACAACGTTAAGTTTTTAGGTTTTCTCCCTGATAAGCAATTGCCTATAGCTTATCAAGCAGCTGAATTAACTATTATGCCTAGTCAATCTTTTGAAGGATTTGGATTAGTAATAGTTGAGTCTCTAGCCTGTGGTACTCCTGTTTTATGTACTCCTGTTGGGGGAATGCCAGAAATTTTATCAGAATTTTCACCCGATTTGATTACGACTTCAACAGACGCTTTAGCTATTGCTGAAAAATTAGAACAAGTACTTTTGGGAAATATCCCCATACCTTCACGATCGGACTGTCGCCAGTACGCCACCACACATTACGACTGGAATCAAATTGCCCAGCAAGTCCGGAATGTTTTATTAACTTAAACAAGTAAGTTTAATAAATTCTAGGGGCACTACACGAGCAAAATTAGATAAAATAGAGGTTGAATGAGAATTCTTTTCTTAGATCAAAGCGGTAAACCAGGCGGTGCCGAATTATGTTTGATAGATATTGCTAAACCTTATGGCGATCGCGCTTTGGTAGGTTTATTTGCAGACGGCTCGTTCAAAGATTTACTACAACAAAATAATATCCCAGTAGAAGTTCTCGCAACTCAAGCAATCCAAGTTCGCAAAGAAAGCAGTTTACTACAAGGATTGAAGAGTTTGGGACAACTTGCACCTCTGATTACTAAGGTAGTAAAAAAAGCGCGTGAATACGATTTAATCTATGCAAACACCCAAAAAGCATTAGTTGTCGGATCGTTGGCAAGTTTTTTTAGTCGTCGCCCTCTGGTTTATCATTTACATGATATTCTTTCCAAAGAACATTTTAGCCAAACAAATCTTCGCATTGCTATTAACTTAGCTAATCGTTTTGCATCATTAGTAATTGCTAATTCTCAAGCGAGTCAAACAGCCTTCGTACAAGCAGGAGGACGCTCAGATATCATCGAAGTTGTCTATAACGGCTTCAATCCAAAAAATTATCAAACTGATGAGTCTGATATTAAACAATTACAGCAACAGTTAGGATTAGAAGGTAAATTTATCGTTGGACACTTTAGCCGTCTTGCACCTTGGAAAGGACAGCATATTTTAATTGATGCTCTGGCTAAATGTCCGCAAGAGGTGACAGTAATTTTAGTGGGTGATGCACTGTTTGGCGAACAAGATTATGTCCAAAAGTTACACCAACAAGTTAGTGAACTGGGATTAGAAAACCGCGTCAAATTCTTAGGATTTCGTTCTGATATTCCCCAATTAATGGCAGCATGTGACTTAGTGGCACATACTTCTACTTCGCCAGAACCCTTTGGTAGAGTGATTGTAGAGGGAATGCTATGTGGAAAACCTGTAGTTGCAGCCAAAGCTGGAGGTGCAATGGAATTAGTAGAACATGGACTTAATGGTTTTTTAGTGACACCAGGAAAACCCCAGGAACTTGCACAAGTAATTATCACTTGTTTACAGGAGACGGAAATAACTGCGACTATAGCCAATAATGCCCGAACTGCTGCTAGTCAGCGTTTTGATATTGCAACTATTAATCAGCAAATTTTCCAACTGCTATCCCACAAATTATAATTACTTTTCTAATTTGACAATCATCGATTTTATTTGGATAACCCCAGATTCACATCTGGGGTTTATAGTTGTGATTACAAACCAACTAATTCACGAGACTCAAAATCAGAGAGTTGTTGAGCGATCGCTAATCTTGCTTCCAACTTAGCTACACTAAACTGGTTACGCAGATATTCCAAATGAGCGATCGCATTTGCTTTATCGACAGTTAATCGAATTTGGGTATCTATTGCCTTTTGATATTCCTGATTTACAAGCAGCACCTCAAAGCGGCGAGCCTTGCGTTGAGCATCATTTTTCAAATCCATCTCAAAGGCGGCGGTGCGGTCTGCATTGCCTTCAAATCGGTTAACTTGGTGCTGCACTGCCATCAACTGAGAATCTATTTCATTAGCCCGTTGAGCAGCTTGTGCGATGCCTTCGGCAAGGGCTTCGCCCAACGCAGCTGGATAATGACTCAGTTGCATCATTTAATAATTTTCCTCTAAGGTCAAAAATGTAGTGTTTAAGTATAAGACTAACTCTTGAATCCATTTACCAAAAGGCTGTCACAGAGCAGTTTTACACTAAAATCAGCTTGGTGGAAGCTATATACATATTATAGCCAAAATTTACTCAATTAGGGGAGGAAAAGCGATGTCTGAAGTGCAGGTATGCTAATTATTTTCCACTAATTATTTACAGTCATTTTCCTAAAAATTAGCAAAAATCAAGTTCAAATAAACTATCAAAATATTTTAAATTTAAACCTCATTCATGTTTATACAGAGTATTTCAGGTAAATGAAGTACACGGGTAGGGGCACAACATATTGTGCCCCTACGATTATCTGCGGATAAGAAGAGTAAGCCTGCTTATACAGGCTTATTATTTTCTGCTAAATTCTGCACTGTAGCTCAAGCCGCTTCCCGCAGTTGTGGTTGTGAGGGCACACTCACCTCTGGAAATGAAAGCGAGAGTTGTTCGGCTTGAGGTACTGCCGCTTGCTGCAAAACTTGAACTTCAATATTCACGCTGACCAAATAACTACCTGTATCAGCACCAACTGCTTCGGCAATTAGTTTAGCAATGTCTGGGCGTTTGGCAGTCAGCGGGTCACGTAAAATACACCGATCCCATTCATGCTTGGCAGTCGGATTGAGGTTGAGAATATAATGCTTCATCATCGAACTAACCCTTGAATCCATCTTCCAGAAGGTTTTCACAGAGCCATTATGCATTTGGCTAGGCTTTGTGGACGCTATATCTATTATAGTATATTTGTACTAAATTGGCCGATATCTGAGTCAGAAAGTAGGAAATATATCATATCCGTCCAATTGGCTATATTCCCTAATCTATGCAGAAAGCCCAAAAATCCCTTTAACTGAACACGATTAAGCTGTTCCACATTTAACTTGCATAATTAGCGTAGGCTTTTCGACCTATGCCACAAGAGTTATATAAATTTTGGATTAGATGTTGTTTAGCTTACAAACTATTCGTAAAAGCGTATAGGTGTGTCTTAGCTATATTCCCGTGTTACATCTGATTAGTTACAGCACTTTTAACAAATAATTAAAGCGCAATGTCTACGATGGGCAAAGCCAACGCCAAATTTATCTATTCCTTTCTTCTCCAATTTGGTGGTGTCTCTGAATTCCTAATCCCAGAAAATCTGCCCATAGGTAAATTCTAATACAAAGGTATTGCAACTAAGCTTACAAAGCAACACCTTATATTTATGTAAATCGTCATATGGTAGATATCTATATTATTGACCTATTTGTGATTGGTCTACTTTTGCTGATGGTAACTTTAGGGTCAGGTTGGATTACTCGTTTACCCCTTTCTTTTGCCATCATCTACCTAGTGGTTGGTATTTTTCTAGGCCCTTATGGCTTAGGGCTGATTCAATTACGTAGGGATGACGTTTTTAACACCGAACTGCTGGAGAAAATAACAGAACTTGTAGTAATTATTTCTGTATTTAGTTGCGGCTTAAGAATTGTTCGGCCTCTAAAGTTGGGGGTTTGGGATATTACGGTGCGATTGATTCTATTTTTGATGCCAATTTCAATTTTTGCTCTGGCTGTTGTGGGTAAATTGTTTTTAGGCATGAATTGGGGAGAAGCAATTTTATTAGGAGCGATTCTCGCACCTACCGATCCAGTATTAGCATCAGAAGTACAACTGACCAGTGCAAATGACCAAGATGAGTTGAGATTTGGTTTAACTTCTGAAGGTGGGTTAAATGATGCTTTAGCTTTTCCCTTTGTTTATTTTGGCATTCATGCCTTAGAAGATGACAACTGGAGTAACTGGTTTCAACAGTGGATTACAGTTGATTTAATATGGGCGATCGCATCTGGCATTATTATGGGAATTGTTGTTGCCAAATCTATAGTTTGGATTGAAAAAAAAGTTCAAAAACGCCGTCCTACCGATGAGTTAATGGAAGATTTTATTGCTATCAGCACAATTTTAATAACTTATTCATTAACAGAAATGGTTAATGGCTATGGATTTTTGGCGGTATTTGTTGCTGGGTTAGTTGTTCAACGCAGTTACAGGAATTCTGAAAAACCGATAGAACAATTAGAATTTGTTGAGCAAGTAGAAAAGCTGCTAGAAGTAGGGACAATTTTACTATTAGGTTCAATACTATTATTGAAACCAATGCTTAATTATGCTATGCAATCTGTGTTAGTGATAATTTTGTTATTCTTTATCGTCAGACCTTTAGGAGTTTGGATTAGCACAATAGGTAAACGTCCTCTAGATTCACGCCGCCGAACCTTCCACCCAGGAACTCGGTTGTTATTTGGATGGTTTGGTATTCGCGGTGTTGGTTCTTTATATTATCTAGCTTATGCCTTTGGTCATGGCTTGAAAGGTGAAGCAGCCGAACAAATTGCTTGGATAACTTACACTACTATTGTTGCCTCGGTCATTGTGCATGGAATTAGTGCAACTCCATTAATGAAGTGGTATGAGCGCAATTTTGCTAACAAGAAAAAAACTACTACTCCGACTACAATAGACGAATTTGAGTAAAAGCCATTTTTGTATGTAGCGACTGTCTTAAAAGTCGCTACAGTTTAATTGTCTGAACCTTACTCCCAATTTAAGAGGCAGTTTTAGTCTTAAATTCCCATTTCTGTTGTAATAAAGGTGTTAGGATTAGGTCTATATTCCCTATTTACCTGTCACTTTTTCAATAACTTCTTTCGCTTTTTCGCCAAAACTTTCTGGGGGATTTTGTTTTTGTTCAGCCTTCAAATTTCTTTCGTAAGTCTTCTCTATAGTAGTAAGATTTTTTGAATCTTTTATTGCTTGCTCATAAGCTTTTTGTCTGTCTTCTTCTTGAATGCCAACACCTGGATCGTATTCGTTAGCACGATTAATTTTTTCTTCAGAATTTGGTTTATACTCTGGAGGTACTAGTTTTAATTCTTCAAGAGTAGTTGCATAACTACTTTGCTGAACAAAAATGAAGGAACCTGTCAAGCTGATGAAAACCATCAAACCAACAACCAAAAAGCTTGAACGTAATGCTTGTTTTAAACTTAATAGAATTTTTTGCATGAAAAAAATCTCCTAATTTTTTGTGATGAGCTTTTTTAGGTAGAAGATAGGTTAGATATCTTAGGCTCACAGGCATCCTAAGTGTTTAGGTACAGTTCTTTCTTCTATCTCAAGGTATATTAATTTTTAGCTAGGGTAATCTTATTCACAAGACTAAAATCCCCGACTTCTCTAAAAAGTCGGGGATCTCGTTGTTCACAAATGATTTAGTAGTAGGACAAAATTTGCCACTTACCCGTGTACCTCTTTAAAATGATAATCGCTATAGTCAAAAATTGTCGTGCTTACTAACATACCATCTAGAACTCAACTTCTGGACTAATAGCTCAAGTCTACTTAATTAGACTGATATTTTTACTTTCTTATCGGATAGACACTTATGACCAACTGTGATTAATTTTAATTCCTCGGCTTTGCATTACCTCTTCAAATAAATTTGTTGGTAATGCTTCTTCTACAGGAAAAACTCCTGGTTTCTTGAGTTTACCTTCTAGCAATAATTGGGCAATACTACCTGTACCGCAACCAGAAGCCAGCGCTGTATTTTCATGCACTACAGTCGAACAATAAACGGCTGTCTCACTATTCTTTTGCCCTGTAACCTCAGAACGAACTGCTACTCCAATTCCACTAAAATTATTAGTGACATCTGTCATTGAATGGCTGACATGAGACAGAAATTCAATCATGTAACGACGCTGCATTAACCACTTGGGAAAAACGTGTGCCGCAATCCAAGTTAAGTGATTATAAAAATCTGGAACAGAACCAAACTTGGTAATTACAGTTTTCACTGATGGGAATGCATGGGGAAGTGTAAAGGTTTCTGGCATATCAAACCAATAAACTCCGCTGCGTCCATAAGGAGATGGAAACTCAACTACTTCCCTTTCACTGTAAGGTTTGACTATTTCCCATTTTCCATCTATCCAAGCCTCAAAAGGATACTGCAACCCTAGAAAAGTTGTCCGCATCACTGTAATGCCAGCACCACCAGAACCAGAAACTAAATAACTTAAATGGATCTTTTCGGGTTTATCAAATTGTTCAACTCCTTGGCGTACCATGCTGTTAGAAATACCAGGAAAAATGCCAGTATTAATAATTGCTGTCACGCCAGCGGCAGCAGCTTTTTCATGATAATTCAGAGCTTTGCTGGTATAAGAACGGTGGTCGCTAACATCTAGATAATTAACGCCTTCAGCAATACAGGTTTCGAGAACATTAGTATCTCGATAGTGAAATGGCCCGGCACAATGAATGACTAAATTAGAGTTTGCGATCGCATCTCGCAACTTGTCAACTTCTGCCAAATCTAATATCAAAAACTGCACTTGTCCCCCCGAAGACAAGCTAACAGCCTTCCCGAATTCCGCAGAACGTCCAGTAATCGTAATTTGAGCCTGCGTATGGGTAGCTAGATCCTCGGCAACACTGCTACCAATGCGCCCTCTTCCTCCAAGAATTAAAACGCTATCTGTCATTACTCCAAATTCGCAACACTAACCTTATTCCATCAGTTTTGTGTCCTGCTTGGCATCGGTTATAAGTATGATTTATAGTATTTAATAAAATTTTTGCTCTATCTAAATAGTTGTAAATAAGTTTGTAGCAGGGACTTTAGTCGTTATTTTCTAAGCACCAAAGTGCTTACTACAAACTCTTCATTACTAACTTTACAAAATACTACATTTGCGCTTCAATTTGCCTAACTACCGTTAGCGCCGAGTAACTCACCCCAGCAGTACCTTCCCCTGGATGGGTGGAGTCACCAACTAACCACAAATTCTCGATTGGTGTCCGATTGGCGAACCCAAAGGGTCCAAAGGTGGGTATTCTTTGACCAATACCGCCAACTATACCGCGATCGCGGGCTGTGAAATGGGCAAAAGTGCGGGGTGTTGCCGCTTCTTGATGAATAATAGTTTCTGGTTTGAGATAGAAGTATTGAGCAAGACGAGCGATCGCTTCTTGGGTAAACTTTTCTTTTAGTCCTTCATAATCATCAGTGTGCCACCACTGTGCAGGATCGACAAACGAAGAAGCAATAATTGTCGCTTTCCCCTCCGGTGCGCGGCCGTCTCCAGGATGACTGACGGAAACAAATAGGGAATTATTCTCGCCAATAGGGCCATTGACATCGTAGAGAAATTGCAGGTGGGGAGGGCATTCAGGCGGAATCGCACTGGCATCTACACCCAAATACACCACAAAAGCACCCGATGCTTGAGGCAGTTTTTCCACCCGATTTTTATAACCAGATGGCGCTTGTTCTCCCAACAACTGCACCAAATTCTGTACGGTGACGTTGCTAACTATGTGGTCGGCTGCTTCTGTCCAAACTTCACCAGTTTTTTGATTTCTAATAACAACAGCACTGGCTTTACCGTTTTCTACTTTGATTTCTTCTACAGTGTGGCGCATCAATAATTTACCGCCATCTCTCTCTAAGGATTGTACCAAGCGATCGCTTAATACTTGCATACTTCCCTGGAGGTGAAACAATCCTTGGGGCAGTTGGGATACACTCAACGCTGTGGCGGCGTAAAGTAATGCTGTCTCGTCTGCATCTACCTGGGAGTATAGCTTCAGTTGTAAATCCAAAAAAGTTCTCAGTCGTCGGTCATTTCCTAATCCACATAACCGTAAAGCATCTCCTACCGTAAACAAGGTGAAGGGTACGGTAATTAATGTACTGGGACGCACCGCCTGAGTTAGCTGCCACAAATCCCATAAATTACGCGGCGGTAGCACCGGGTCGCGTCCTTGAAATTCCCAACTAGCATCAAATAAAGTTGCCATCAACTGCCAAAATGGTTCGCTCCCAGGAAACTGTTTTTGTCGTTCCTCTTGCCATTTCTGTTGGTCGCGCCAAACATTGATGGGTGTACTTTCCCCAGGTAAATACACCGCACAAGCAGGATCGCAAGGCGTTGCTTGTGGCAAATCTATTGACAATTCTGAGAAAATCCGGTGGTGAATTCCCCCTGGTTCCAACCCCGCCACCTGAGTTGCTCCCACATCAAAGGTAAATCCCTGGCGTTTAAACGTCGAAGCACAGCCTCCTGGTACGAGGGCTTGATCCAAAATTAAGACGCTGTAACCTCTATGAGCTAATAATGCTCCAGCAGTCAGTCCACCTATTCCTGCACCAATAACAGTTACATGAGAGTTACTTTTGTCAATAGAAATGCTGGACATTGATTACTTTCTTTAAAATTCTTAATACTTTTACTTATAATTTTACCTTAATCTCTGGCTTCAATAGGGTCAAAGGGTGCGATCGTAGCTAAAAGGGTGGTTAGAAACCGCGTCTACACAAGCAAAACCCACAGAGGTGGGTTAAAAAACTTTGATTTGTCCTTAGTCCGCGTTCGCATAGCATTCCGCAGGAAAGGCGGTGTAGCCGCGAATTCCATTCGCCGAGTCTTAATTTGACTATCCTAAACCCAGAAAATTGGAAATCAACGGCAATAGATTGCTGCACTGTTCAACCAACTTTGTGGCACTGGGTAAACTAGCGATTGTACCTTTTAAAATTTTAATAGCCGTTTTCGCCGCCTTTTGCATCGCCCCCTCTTGAGGATTTTTCCCGGCTTCTGCTAAAGCTTTCACTTGTTCTAATGCCTCAACTTTATCTTCTTGCGGTAAATTTGTATCAGCCTCAATCGCTGCTTGCAATTGCGTCAACAATTCCTTAATCCCCGGTTTATCAGGTTCGGAAGATGCTGGTAACTGGTTGATGGTGTTTGTTACCGTACCGCTAATATCACCTAAATTTAAAGCTTGTCCACTTGCATTGAAATCTCTGCCAACACTACCAATATTAATTTTGCGGCTGGCATCATTGCTATTAGTCATATTTTTATTCTCTACTTTATTGTCAACTTGAATATTAATTGGTTTATTCGCTAATAATCTTACAATCTCTGCCATCTCGCCACTTTGTTGGCGATAGATAACTATTTCATTATCTTTAGCTTGTAATTGTGCTTTATATTTTTCTTCTACAGCTTGCAATGCCAGTTGATAATTTTGTGTAAATTCGCCATGAATCTTTTCTTTATCGGCATCAACAGGTACAGCAACCTTAACGACAAAAACCCCATCACCTTTATTTTCAATACTCTGTAGAGCTAATTCTGTGCCTTCATTTTGGTCTTGCACTTTTTGGAAGGCGTTAACAAAAGCTTTCCAATCAATGCCATTGCGGAAAATAAAATCAACAGTATTTAAAACCTCTTCAAATAGCTTAGTAAATTCTCCCGGTTGAAAGTCGCCACTACTGGGACGGCGTTCGCGGTCATCTGTTTCTGGCTTTGAGTTTTCAAGAAGATATATAAAACGACAATCTACATTATCTAACTTAGTTGTACTTTCAATATTCCACGCTTCAATACAAGCACCAGTCATTTTAGCGTTGGTAAAATTAGTGCTAACAGCTTGAGCAAGAGTTAAGTTTGCCCACTCTAAACAAGCTCCTTGGAAGGTTGCTTCAGTAATATCGGCATCTTTGAGATTTGCCTCTTTTAAATCTGCACCTATGAGGTTAGCACCTTTAAGGTTAGCACCAAGATATGATTTTTTTCTACCATTGCAGCTTACGAGCAAATTGAGAACAGCAAGGTTAATTAGTATAGTGTTTTCTACTCTGGCAAGGTCGAGTTTTTTGACTTCATAAAAACGAGTGCGTATGAGGTTGGCATTTCTGAAATCTGTATTTCTGAGAATTGCACCTGTAAAGTTAACATCAGTTAAATCAGTAGCACGAAAGCTAGTTCCACCTGTAGCAGCAAAGGCAACAGCGAATGAGCGAACCCAAGCTTCTTTTTCATTTCCAGCCAGACTACGCCAGCCAATATAAGCGTTAAATAATGTAAAGGCGACGGCGAAGGCGACGGCGAAGGCTCCGGCGGTGGTGACGGCGGTGGCGAAGGCGAAGGCGAAAGCTCCGACTCCGGCTCCGGCGATGGCGACGGCTCCGGCTCTGGCGACGGCGATGGCTCCAGCGACGGCGAAGGCTCCGGCTCCTGCTCCAGCGAAGGCGACGACGAAGGCAAAGACGAAGACTCCGGCGAAAGCGACGGCGAAAGCGACGGCGAAGGCGACGTTGATGACTCCGGCGAAGGCGACGGCTCCGGCTCCGGCGATTGCGAAGGCGACGGCTCCTAAACCTGCTGTTAAACCCTTACGAATCGTAATAATACAAAAAACCAGCAGCAAAATTAGGGAGACTATCCCGAAGATGAAGTTTTGAGTATTATGAAAGTTAAAAATATATGCTACCAATACACCAAGAAGGATTGAGAAAAACCCTGATAGTCCCGACAGCAGCAATGAGACTATGAGCAACCCAATTGTCCAACGTCGCTGTAGTCCAGCCTTAGCACCTGTAAAATCACCATCTTTAAGAATCGCGCTGGTAAAGTTTGCTCCTCTAATATCTGCCTTGCTAAAGTTTGCCCCAGTCAGGTTTTGACCTTTAAAAGAGCGGCCTCGAAGATTTTGACCGGAGTAGTCTGGCGGCATAATCACTAATTCGTAATTAAGAAAGTCAGATTAAATCTGGGTTTGGGGGTTTGAATTTGGTGACAGATTTTAGAGAATTGGTATCACTGAGATTTTATACAACTTTACTTTGCAATATTCCCTATTTTGCCAAAATAAAGAAAATACAAAAATTTTGCATGTAATACATGGTAGAAGCGCATGACTGCGTACCCTTACCTTTAAATGCTTAAGTTATCATCAGCAATATTGAAGGTGGTGTCACCATACTTAACCTGTAGTTATCAATATTGCAACTGTAGCAGTCTCACAACTTACGGGAGCAGTTCCCGACTTATGGGAGCAGTTCCCGAACTTATGGGAGCGGTCTACTTTGCAACATTACTCACTAATTGCGGTATTTCAAGTTCTGCTAATTATTCGGTCATAATACAGGAGCGTAGGCGCAGCCAGCACTTCGGCAAGCTCAGTGACCATCGTAAACATCCCTTCACCAATACCTTTGAGTAATTGTTGAACGAACTTTCGCTTAGTGGAATCAATCTCGTTGCTTGAGTAAGGATTATGAGCTTTTACCAGAATTGTCAGAAAACCCCCTAAAAAGAAAAAACCCGCCGTAGCGGGTTACACAACAAAACTATGAACAATGAAAACTTGATTTAGCTGGAATACCTCATTTCAGCTTCCAGTTGACGAATTAGCTGTTCGTCGCCTTTTGCTCTAGCTATTTCCAAGCGATGCTCTAGGCTTCTTTGAATATTCGCTCTGTGAGTTTCTCGTGAATTGCTCAGACTTTGTAATCTATTTTGACTCATAGTGATTACCTGCTTTAGTTTTTCAATTTATGTCTTGTATTCTTAACATAGCACACATTTTGTAGCTGTTGCTACAGAAAATATATTTTTTATATATTTTTACCAAAATATGTCTAATAACCAGATAGATCGACAGCCCCTTGTGACTTTACTGAGCGATTTCGGCGATCGCGATGTTTATGTAGGCATAATGAAGGGAGTCATAGCCCAAATCAACCCCAGACTGACGGTGGTAGACTTAACGCACCAAATTCCGCCGCAAGACATCGCCGCAGCCAGATTTAGCCTGATGAATGCTTATGCTCATTTCCCTGTTGGGACAGTGCATCTGGCAATAGTAGATCCAGGTGTGGGAAGCAAGCGACGGGCGATCGCAGTAGAATTTGCTCAAGGGTTTTTGGTCGGCCCAGATAATGGTATATTCAGCGGGGTACTCAGTCAAAGTCCGGCGATCGCAGCCGTCGAACTTACAAATCTTAATTATTGGCGTACTCCTCAACCAAGCAAGACTTTTCACGGTAGGGATATCTTTGCACCAGTGGCAGCTAATCTTGCTAGTGGTGTCCCCCTCAAACAGCTAGGGCAAGCAATCGATCCAGCAAGTTTGGTAAACCTGAATATAGGTAACTGCAAGCAGATAACAACTGGTGTAGTGGGTTGCATTCAATATATTGATCGCTTTGGCAACTTAGTGAGTAACATTCCAGCGAGTTACGTGCAAGGCAAAAGTTGGTATGTGCAAGTTGCTGGATTGAGTGTACCAGGCTGTGAAACTTACAGTGAGGTGAAAGTGGGAGAGATACTAGCTTTAGTTGGCAGTCACGGTTGGGTAGAAATTGCCATTAATTGCGGAGATGCTCACTCACAATTACAGATTAATTTACAAGATCCGTTAGAAGTGTTGTTTTTTTAAGACAATCAGACCAGTGAATCTTGCTAAAGTTAAGACAGTGAAAAATTACCAGGCTGCAAAGTGCCTGTTGGTAATTTGTGGGAAAGTCAAAAAAAGGGAAAATTCTAGATATAAAAAGGAGGATGGGCAACTACACACCATTTAAAAACAAGCATTTTTATTCACCGTAGGCAGTGCCGAATCGACAAAATTTTCCAGAAAGCAACTGCTAAAAGATGTAAGTTTAGGAATGGTGACATGAAGTTCGCCTTATTGCTCATAATAATAAAAGTAACCCTTGAGCAATTTCCTGTTGTACTCTACTAGAGAATCATAATTATATTCTTAGCTATGACTACACAAACACTATCTGCACCAGAAGTTTATCAAGGTCAGTTTGGGGAATTTACAATTACTCAGAGCGATCGCACTGGCGTAATTATCTATCGCGCTGGATTAATGGTAGCAGCACTGAGCTTTGCCATCGGCAGCGCCTTGATTTTACTCAACAATAACCCAACTGTTGTAACTTTACTGACACCTCTATATGCTTGTTTTAGTCTCGCGCTTGGTGTAAGTTTATTTACCATCCATATCTATATGGCATCACTGCACCGAACGTTGCAAGTTTTTTGGGCGATTGGTAGTATCGCATCAGTGATTCTGGCAATTACTAGTAGTGAACCTTTAGCTCTTGCTATTTACAATCAGCCAATTACCTTATTTGGGGTTGGTTTTATTTTCGTAGCTTTGACAGGTATTTATTTTAAAGAGGCTTTTTGCTTCAATCGTCTGGAAACCAAAGTATTAACCCCAATTGTACCGCTACTGTTGTTAGGACATTTGGTAGGAATTTTACCAACCCAAGGAGAAAGTATTTTATTAGGAACTTGGGCGATATTATTTCTAGTGTTTGCCCTGCGCAAGACAGTCCAAGCAATTCCTGCTGATATTGGAGATAAATCTGTGTTTACCTACTTGAAAGAACAACGTTTAGCAAAGGGTTAATGCGGATAAAAAATCGTCGGTGTCAAAAATTTCCCAAAATCAAACTAATCAAACGCCAAGAAATGTGGACACTTACGGCTCAAGGGTGGGCGATTGCGATCGCTTTGATTGTTTATTTAATATTTTTCATTTTTACTCATGTACACTCATTTCTCGCCGTAACTTCCCCGATCCAATCAGCAGAAGTATTAGTTGTTGAAGGATGGCTACCAGATTACGCTATAGAAGAAGCTTTGACTGAATTTCAAAACGGTTCTTATCATCAAATAATTACTACCGGAGGTACATTAGGAAAAGGAAGTTATCTTACCGGATACAAGAACTTTGCAGACGTGTCGGCTGACACCTTCATAAAACTCGGTTTAGAAGCAGAAAAAGTAGTAGCCGTTCCGACACCTTTTGTGGTTAAAGATCGTAGTTATGCATCTGCTGCTGAATTTGAGCGTTGGCTATCCAATTCAAATTTAAAAATAGAATCGATTAATCTTTTTTCCTTGGACGTTCATGCCCGTAGGAGTTGGTTTCTTTTTAAAAAAATACTTACCCCTCAAATTAATGTTGGTGTGATTGCTGCTACAACGCAAGATTATAATCCAAACAAATGGTGGAATTCTAGCGAAGGCGTGCGCACGGTTCTTGATGAAGGTATAGCTTATCTTTATGCACGGTTTTTGAATTGGAAAGCTTAACAGTGATAATTCGTAATTCCCCGACTTATTAAATAAGTCGGGGAGCTATATAGTGAACGTTTTATGTTTAATTAGGTTGACCTACTTACCCAGGATTTGCAATAATGCTTGCCGATAAATTTTCAAACCCTCTGCATTTAGATGGTCGCCATCACTGGTTAAATTTTCTTTAAGAACATTATTTTCATATAATGGTGCTAGTCCGGCTGCGGCAACTGGTACTTTTTCTGTTTCAGCAACTTGATTAATCAGAACATTAATTTGTTCAACTCTAGCTAGTGGGGCTGCTACTTTTGGATCTGAGCTTGCTGCCACTGTCGAATAAAAAGCCGGAATCAGAAAAATCTCTTTAGTTCCCATTGTGCGCAGAAGTGCGATCGCCTCTTGGAGATTTTTGCTAAATAATTCATCACTAATTTGATACAAAGCATCATTTCCACCTATGGCAATAATAGCTTTTTCGCATTTCACCTTGGTAGGAATTAAACTTTTCAGTTGTTCTAGTAATGAGATTGTACTCAGACCATTTAACCCAAAATTAAAAGTACCACTCCCAAGGGTATTGCCAAGTCCAGCCGAAATAGAATCGCCAAATAAGCAACCTGAGAATTGTTTATCCTGGGCGGCGAGTGTTTGATATTGTAGGGCAACTTTCCCTAAAGGTGAAGAACTTACGTCATCTTTCGGCGGCGCATCAGCAGAACTAGCAGAGGAATTTGCCATACCGACTAGCTTCTTAATCTTTGACACATCAATAACTAGTTGATCGCTGGGATAGGCTTGGAGAAAGCTGGTTATTCCTAGACCTTCTGGCGATCTTGCTCCGATGATAAGGGCAGATCGTAGTGCTTGTATACTGGCTCGATCGCGACGAGCGATCGCTTGGGAAGTAAAAGATAAAATTTGCTTGCCCATTCCTGTGTTTACCAGCTTATCTAAAGCCACAATATCAAGCGACATTTTCACTTGAAGGGCTTCTTGAAATTTCTGTTTTTCTTTAGCGCTGAGGTAATCTAGAAAAGACTTCAGATCGGCAGAAACTTTTTGTGTCTCGTCATAGTTGCGTATATCTGCCACCGGAATTGATTGCTCAAACAATCCGTACCTGACGGTAACTTTTTCGGCTGCCAAACTAGGTAATAAACCAAGTCCACTATGCACCAGTAAAAATATTAAGCACCCAGATAGGCTTATTAGAAGACGATAAAAATATTTCATCACGGAAGATAAGAAGATAGATAGTCAATAGTTAATAGTCAAGAGTCAAGAGGCAAAAGTCAAGAGGAATTGGGAAAGAGGTCTTTGTAGAGACGGCGATTCATCGCGTCTCTTGCCTTAACCGAACAGTACCGCCCCTACTCCATCAACAGCCAACCCTAATTTGGGAATACTCAATCCAGTGGTGTGAGGATAGAACGGTGGTAGAAGAAGGCGCATATTGGCTAGCTTGGGCACAAATTTCAGGAATTGGGCCAGTATTACTGCGACGGCTGCAACAGCATTTTGGGACGCTAGCAACAGCTTGGAACGCTACTAAGGTACAGTTAGCAGAAGTAGAGGGTTTTGGTTTTCAGACACTAGAAAAAGTAGTACAACAGCGATCGCGTTTGCACCCAGAACAACTATTCACCAAGCACCAGCAGGAAAACTCTCATTTCTGGACGCCAGCAGATGCAGATTATCCCCGTTTACTGCTGGAAACTCCGAGTCCGCCGCCGATTTTGTACTATCGTGGTGAAGTCGAACTCCAAGAAAATCTCGGACAAAAACCAATGGTTGGGATTGTCGGAACTCGCCAACCTTCAGAATATGGTATTCGTTGGACTCGCCAAATTAGTACAGCTTTGGCTAAAAATGGCTTTACAGTCGTTTCTGGTATGGCAGAGGGAATTGACACCGAAAGCCACATCGCCGCCATGAAAGCAGGTGGACGAACGATCGCAGTTTTGGGAACTGGTGTAGATGTCATCTATCCGCATAAAAATCGGGATTTGTACAAGCAAATTTTGACGGCTGGATTAGTCGTAAGTGAGTACCCCACAAAAACCCCACCCGATCGGACTCATTTTCCCCGTCGCAATCGAATTATTGCAGGTTTAAGCCGCGCCATTCTGGTAATGGAAGCGCCTTTAAAATCTGGTGCTTTAATTACTGCTACCTACGCAAATGAATTTGGTAGAGATGTCTATGCATTACCTGGAAGACTTGACGATTATCCATCCCAAGGATGCTTAAAGTTACTGAGTCAGGGAGCAACTTTCATTCTTAAAGAACTAGACGAACTGTTAACAATGCTAGGAGCAATACCACAAATTGATGCAATTGAGGCTTCTACAGCACCAGAACAGTTAAGTTTGCCAACTTTATCGCCAGAACTGCAAACAGTAATGGATGCGTTCGCCACAAGTGTGCCGGAGGCTGTCGCAAGTGATGCTTTACCCTTTGATCTTATTGTCCAACAAACTGGCATGACTGCTGGCTCAGTTTCCGGTGCTTTGTTACAGTTGGAACTTATGGGTTTTATTTCGCAACTACCAGGTATGCGGTATCAAAAAAGTTAAGAATTAAAAAATAACAACATTATTTAGCTTTGTTTTTAGCAATTTAATTATCACATTTCTGGCAATATAAAAATTGTATTTTTATATAAAAACAAACTACTTAAAATAAGGAATCAGTAGGCTTTTGAATACCAAGTAGAACTATTGTGCCTCGAAATACAATTCCAAGGCTAATAGTTCAAGTTCTCTTAAATGGACTAAACAACAATTCATCTCAAGTTCGGTTAAACATTCAGCCAAACATGATTCAAGTCCACTTGAGTGAACAGTAGCTCTGAGCCACAGAACTTAAGTTCTAGACAGGATGTGGTGTTAGCATAATACTTTGACTGTTACCAAAATGTGGGTAATGACGAGATTTTAATTATGGGGATTCTTTTTTTGCTTATTAAAGCCTGAATTGGTTCAAATGACTACGGGGATTATAAGTACGTATAGCCCGGATTTTTTCATAATATTCCCGCTCTTGTTGGCTGAGGTCTTTTGGTGGAACGATCGCCACTTTCACTAACTGATCGCCGCGTCCACCTTTGGGGAGGGGCCAACCTTTGCCACGTAAACGTAGAGATTGACCAGAACGGACTCCTGCTGGTAGTTTGACATTAACTGAACCATCGGGAGTGGGTACATCAATAGACGCTCCCAGAGTCGCTTCATCTGGTGTGATTGGCACTTCGCATACCAAGTTATCGCCTTCCATTTGGAAGAAGGTGTGCGGCTGAAGTTCGACTTTTAAGTATAAATCCCCCCGTTGTTGAGTCATGGGGTTAATTTGACCTTTGCCCCGCACCCGTAGGCGAGTACCAGTTTTAGCCCCAGATGGAATGTTGACATCTATTGTTTCATTACCTAAACTGAAGCGCTTTTTCACCCCATTAAATGCTTCAGCAAAAGTTAGAGCGATCGCAGCTTCACTATCCTGGGTACCAGCCGCACCTCCATCTTGAAACCCAAAATCGTTAAAGCTGCTGCTAAAATGGGTTGAGGTACCCGGAGAAGTGCGGTAAGAGTGACTTCGCGCCTGACTTTGGCGCCCCGCACCCGCACCACGAGGGGGAGGACCACCAAAGCGTCCAAGCAACTCATTAATGAACTCATCAAAATTGCCGTATTGACTGAAGTCAAAGTTACCCATATCGGGACCAGCACCGCCAGATGGGAAACCTTCACCAGCTTGTTTCCAATATTGACCGAATTGGTCGTACTTTTTACGTTTATCTGGGTCTGATACAACTTCGTAGGCTTCGCTAACTTCTTTGAAGCGTGCCTCTGCCTGTTTGTTGTTTGGGTTGACATCAGGATGGTATTTGCGGGCTAGTTTACGAAAGGCTTGTTTAATTTCCTCTGCACTGGCAGTCTTACTGACCCCTAAAATAGCGTAATAGTCTTTGAAGTCGGTTGCAGCCATCTACCAGCCTCCTATAGAAATTCCCGTTATGTTTTTTGAAGAAGAGAGATGTTTAATTTGCCTGGTATAGTGCCAAACAAAAAGAATATGATTTCAAATTAACAAAAAATATAGAAAATCAAGTGTGGTTCTCGCTCACCAAGGAATCGCAATTCCCGTACTCCGATTTTTCTGATAAGCGGCTGAGGCTGTCTAATCCTTCTTCCCGACTTGGGGGAGCATCCCGGAGTTGACGGTGCATCCGCAAAATAATTTCTTCTGGAACTTGGCGCGATCGCCTTTTATTTCGTGCTAAACACAGCCAAACTGGTGTATCCACCCAAATTCCCCTAATGTCGGTAAAGCCCAAGTTACGGGCTAAAGCAATGACTTCACGACGATTGCGGCGCTGGGCATTGGTGGCATCAAAAATAGCTGCATTAGTTGTGGAAATAGCTTGTTGAAATTGCCGCTCAATTTCGCGCCAAATCAGTAGCCACGATCCTTGAACAGCTTGGGAACCGAACAATTTCCCTCGAATGGCATCGGTAGAAATTAACGCCATTTGAGGGGATTCTGTCAGTAATTGTTTTGCCAAAGTTGACTTCCCACTACCTGGAAGACCAATGAGTAAAATGAGTGCTGTTAGCGGTAGCGGGGCGTTCAGCCCGTGCTGAGTGCTGTTAGCGGTAGCGGGGCGTTCAGCCCGTGCTGAGTAAGAAGTTAGGAGTGAAGAGTGATTAAAAGTTTTATTCATAACTCATAATTCTTAACTCAGTACTCACAACTCAGCACTCACAACTATTAAATGATGGTTCCATCAGGAATTACAGCATTTTTCATTACGACAACGATGCCACTACGGATGTAAAAACCTTGACTTTCTCGGTCAGCTTCTTGCACGTTATCTTTATTAATGATTTTGACATCGTGACCGATACTGGCATTTTTATCAATGATAGCACCGCGAATAATTGAGTCAGTACCAATACCTACAGGAATGTCACCTTTTTCTACATTACATTGGCGTTCTACAAAAGCTTGATAAAAATCTGCACCCATGAGTAGGGACTCTTCGATGACACAACCAGATTCAATTCGCGATCGCACTCCCAACACTGAATGTTGAATGCGGCAATTTTTCAAAATACAACCTTCGCCGATAATTGATTCTGTTACCTGGCAATCTAAAAGTTTACTTGGAGGTAAGTAGCGAGCACGTGTATAAATTGGTGCTTTTTCATCGTAGAAACTAAAGGGTGGCTGAGGCTGCTGAGTTAGGGCTAAATTGGCATGATAAAATGCTTCGATTGTTCCAATATCTTCCCAGTAGTCATCAAAAAGATAAGCTTGAACGTTGTAATCTTTAGAGGCATCAGGAATAATTTCTTTGCCGAAATCAGTCCTTTCTGTACCTTCTCTCAATAACTTAAACAAAACCTCTTTTTTAAAGACATAAATCCCCATTGAGGCGATGTAAGGCTGTAGCTGGGCTTGTTCTTTTGATAATCCCAGTACACTTGTATCAACTTGCATTTGGAGTAACGCTTCACCTTTGGGTTTTTCGCTAAAATCGATTACCCTACCAGAATCATCAATTTTCATCAAACCAAAATCTGAGGCGCGACGCTCATCAATGGGGATGACTGAGAGAGTAATATCAGCCCCCGTTTCTCTATGGCGCTGGATAAACTGGCGATAATCCATGCGGTAGAGGTGATCGCCTGAGAGAATTAGATATTCGTCTGCATTCCATTCTTCCATTAACCATAGGTACTGACGTACAGCATCGGCTGTACCTTGGAACCAGTTGGGGTTTTCTGGTGTTTGTTGTGCGGCTAGCACTTCTACAAACCCCTCATTGAAGCCAGTAAAGTTATAAGTACGGGCGATGTGACGATTCAGGGAAGCTGAGTTGAATTGTGTCAGGACGTAGATTTTGAATATTTCGGAATTTATGCAGTTACTAACAGGGATATCTATTAAGCGATACTTCCCTGCTACTGGTACTGCTGGTTTAGCGCGTAGTTTGGTTAGCGGGTAAAGCCGAGTACCCGCGCCACCACCAAGAATGATTGATAATACTTTCTTCACAAAATTTCTCCCGACTGCCTTTCAACTCTCATCTTCAGTTTAGGACTGTCTGCCACCACAGGTAAGGGGGATCGTCTGATTCTTTGGGATGAATTTTACAGAATCCTACTGGTGATCGATAGTGGGGCTGATAAGGAGAAAATATAGAACATTTGTATTAATTGAGATGAAAAATGGGGTGCGATCGCTAGACTATACTCAGGCTGAGAGACATAACTAAATTTCAGGTTATGCTCAAAAAATGCAACTTTAAAGACATCTGCTAATAACCCATTTGCTAATTACGGATTCAGGCGATCGCTTAGAGTTAGTTGAGAGGATGTTTTAAAAGTTGCTAATGATGTATCAAAGACTTTTAGATCCTCCTAAATTACCCTTAAAAGGGAAACTTTGATTCTAGTTCCCTCCTTTTTTAAGGGGATCAATAAAGTGGCTAAAATCATAGCTAAATACTTGTAAAACATCCTCTATGCAATAAAATTTCGTCCAAAAAAAAGTATGAGAAGAGTTTACTGAATCAGACAATTGATATCTATGCTGTGGTTAATCCCTTTCATTTTATTTATGGTTTTGAAGGGGGTCCAGGGTTAGTAGGTCCATGTTCTTGAGCAGCTTGTGCTGTATAAATCTGATTGGTTTTCTGGATATTAATTCTATCATCTAGTACCAGATAAGGGTTATTAGTTTCGTCTTCTTCAGGTGGATTGGATACAGATGCAGACATAATAGATTTATGTTCTTCGACTTCTATCAAGTGTAGCAACTGTGGATCTTCAGGGTGACTAGGGTGATTGGGTGCATGGTCTCCTTCAGATCCTTGGGGGTTAGTCTTATTTCTTCCAGGATTCTCACTTTCAGGGTGGATGGGTTTGGAATTAGCTTCTAAGTTTTCCATCTTTTAAATCCTTATATTTCTCCTCACCATTATACAGCTAAATTATGTATTTTTTAATATTAATGACTAGTTATTTTTTAGCAGTTTCACAAATATTACGAACATCAAGATATTTTTTGCGTGCCCGAGCATTATTGTTTAAATAGTCTGATAGCCAACTACAGCTTTTTTTTAATAAATTAGCAGTATTTGTCTGGGATGTATTATCAGACTGAGCATCTAAACTCCATATCCTTATAGTTTGATCGCGACTAACAGTAACAATCCATTTACTATCCTTGCTAAAGCTCAAATCAATGATTCTATCTTTGTGTCTTCCTATAAAATATTGTTGAGTCATTTGAGCATCTTTCCATAGTTGTATATTTCCGTCAATATTAGTAGCAGCAATTGTTTTATAGTCTGGGCTAAACTTGACTTTGTAAGGATTGTTAGCATCTATATTTTTTATATCTGACCACGTTTTTTTGTCATTTTGCCTTCGCCATATTCTAACCGTATTATCGTAACTAGAGGAAATAATAGTATCGTTATTAAGACCAAAAGCTGCATAACTTACTGATGCAGTATGTCCTCGTAAAGTAGAAACAAGAGTACCATCTTTGCTGAATATTCTAATTTTTCCATCATCGGAAGTAGTAACAATGTTTTCACCACTATTATTATGACTAAATTCTGCACTCCAAATTCTATCTTTGCCATTTCCTAGTATGGTTTTATAAGGTTTTTGTATAATTTTTGATGAATTATATTCCCATAACCTTACAGTGCCATCTTCCGTAGTAGAAATTATTTTATTATCAGGACTAAAATTGACAAAAAAGATATTTTTATCTTCTCTAAGATAATCGAGGAAAGTACCATCTTTCTTCCAGAGTTTAACTTTTTTATCATCACCACCAGAGACTATATATTGACCGTCAGGACTAAAATTCACACTCCAGACAGCAGCATCATGTTTCATAGGTGCAGGGGTTTTAACTGGAGTACCATCTAGTTTCCAAAGTCTCACAGTTTTATCTTTACTGCCAGAAACGATAAGTGGCTCTCTAGGACTGACACTTACACTGGTGACAGAATCTAGATGTCCCTCTAAACGATTACGCTCCTGTACCCCATCAATTACTGATTTGAGTCGCTTGAGTGTGTCAGCGCTATCTATGCCGAAATCTTGGAATTGCTTAAGTGATTGTATACTTGCTATCATCGCCTCAAGCTGATTCCCTGTTTGCAAAAGTAGCTCAGGTGATGTAATTAATGCTCCAGAAACGAACTTATCCTTCAGGCTATTCTTTATGCTAAGTTGCCATGCAAAAAATCCCAATCCCCCACATAAGGCTATAAGTATTGCAGAAGCGATCGCAAATCTAGTTCTTTGTAATTCAGCTTTGGCTTTGGCTTCTGCTTCTCGTTGAAGTTTTTTTGCTTGCTCTAATTCTGCTTGAATTTCTCTATCGCGTCTCTCCAAACTCTTATGCAAAAATTCTGATTCTAATGACGTAAGTCTGGGCTGAGTTTTATTCACCCACTCAGAAATTACAGCCAAGTTTGCACCTGCCAACAGTGCATCATCCGATTTATCAAACCTTTGTTGCCATTCCTGACAATCTTGCTCTAAAGAGCGACTGAGACGAATATTGTCTAGATTTTCAGCAATCCAAGTATTTAATAATTTCCACTCAGATAAAAGCGCTTCATGGGCAACTTCAATCGTATTTTCATCAGTGATAATTAAACGTTGTTGAGAACCCGCCAGCAATCCTACAACCCTTTGCAATTGTTGTGGAGAATCTGAAATTGCTTCTAATCTACTCCAGCTAGCACGCCGCCGCGTCACTTCTCCAGTTTCACCTAATTGCACCAATTCCATAAACAAGCGACGCGCAAAGGCTTGATCTATAGTTGTTAAACTTTCATACAAAATTGTCGCTCGTTTATCTAAAGCTCCTTTAACCCCGTCAATTTCCTCATAACCTTTGCGAGTTAAAAGCGGTTGTGGCGATTCAGGTTCTTCAATGCAAACTCGCCACAACTCTTTAAGGGCATATTGCAGTATGGGTAATGCACCTGGACGGTTGATAACATCGGCGGCAATTTGCGAAACTAAACTATGCTCAAACGTGACACCATGTAATTTTGCTGGTTTTTCTATTGCTTCTTCTAACTCAGAAAAAGACATCGGTGTGACGATGAATGATGTGGGAGGAATGCTATTGATGAGAGTAATAATTTCTAAATAGTCAGCACAACGATTTAAGAAATCACCGCGAATTGTCAAAATTATCCGCGTTTTTGCCTCAATTTTTTTTACTTCTTGTGCTATTAAACGGATAAAAGCTTTGCGTTCCTCATCATCTTGACACAGGGTAAATACTTCTTCAAATTGATCGATAAATAATAGATGCGGTTGATTTTGCTGCTGTTGTTTAGCTAAAATATCAACTAATTTACCTAAAGGATGTTCTCCTGGTGTAAAAGATGCGATTTCCCATTGACTGCTTCCAGAGAGACGATCGCCTTTCAGTTGTGGTAACAAACCTGCTTTTACTAAGGAAGATTTACCACTACCTGAATAGCCAATTACAGCCAAAAATCGACTCTCTGCTAAACGCGAAATTAGGGTACGAACTGCTTCATCTCGTCCACAAAAATATTGTGCTTGCTCTGATTCAAAAGCATAAAGTCCCCGATAGGGATTTTCCTGATTGAAAGCAATTTTTTCACCTGTAGGAATATCTAATTGGGGATAAGTAACCAGAGTAATGGAACGTCCCCAACCCATACGAATCGGCTCTTGTACAGAACCTTTAAGTTCGTTGCTGATAAAATCAAATAAGCGATCGCCACTAATTCGCCTACTATTACCTGCATTTTCAGCCGCCAATCCCTTAACAACTACGCCTGTAAAAATACTATATTCTTCACTTTTAATCACTCCGGCACGTTCAAAGCCCCGACACGCTGTAATTAAGTAATAATCCTTTTGTGTAGTGAAAGCGCTAAGAGTTCTTTCTATTAACTGTCTTTCTAAGAAATAGCCGCTATGACAGCAATCGAGTAGCATCACCAAACTACTCAATTGCGAATCTCGAATTAAATCGTTAAGGCTATCCAGGGGAATACCATATTTTTGTTCAACCTTTTCGTTTTCCTTAAATTCAATCTGACAATCAGAACTTGCCAAATATCCCTTTTGTTGTCCCAAATTGTCGGAAATAGTAAAACCGTGTCCGCTAAAATAAATCAGCGCTTCATTATTAGCAGCTTGCTCTAGCAGGAATGTTCTTAAATCTTCCCCAAGTTGAGCGCCAGTAACTTTTGACGCTGCCATTTCATAGTCGTTTTTATCTTTATTCCAGCGCTGCGGTAGTCTTTGCACAGACTGGAAATCACCATATTGCTCTAAAAGTTGTGCTATAGCCTCAGCATCATTTGTAGTCTTCGACAAACGCGGTAATGATGGGCTGACATACTCGGCGATACCAATAACAAGCGCGTATCGTGCCATTTAACACACCTTGGGTTGGTAAATGCGGGATAATCTTGACAGACACAATGATGGCTGTGTTGCTAACAACAACACCATCTGTTATTTTTCCGCAAGTAAACTGAAATTTATTCAGATACGTTACAAAACTTTAATCGAGGTAGCTTATGTCAGAAGTACAACAACTCTTTTTCCAAGCAGACGGGGAGATTGAGCAGATTGAGATTAACGTCACAGCCACCGAAATAACTCAGGAAATTGAGGAGGACGACGATGGCATAGAATACATGGATGTACGAACTGATGCGATCGCTCGAATGCAACAAGCTCGGCAAATGATTCGCTCTTATACTATTTATGCTCTTAGTGCTTTTAAAGACTTCAATACTGCTGAGATTGAAGAGGTAAGACTGAAATTTGGCATTAAGTTGGGTGGTAAAGCAGGCATTCCTTACATTACCGAAGGCTCTGCTGAAAGTAATCTGGAAATTGAGGTGAAGTGTAAGTTTCCAGAAAAACCAAAACCTGATTCACAATAAACGCATTAAACACCCAATTTTCCTATATTTAGTCTCCTATTAACCAAACCTAATTGCTGCGATCGCTTCAAAGATTTCACCCAAGGTTGCTCTGACAACTGAGAAATAGCATTCGGTGACAGTGTTGCTGTGAAAATATCTTTGCCACTGCTAACACCACTAACGCCTAAACTTTCTAAAATAGCAGTTGCAGCAGAGTTTAAAATTGGTTCAGTATGGATAAAAACTACCAAACTAGTTTCTTCTGAATCTTGAACATCATTTAGCGCTGTAGCAAGAGCGGCATCTAGTTTCTGATAATTCATCAGCAATTCCTTGGTAAACAGGGTAGACATTTATGCCTACCCTAACCTATCAAATTTATAGGTTGTTGTTACCTATCCTTGTACAGAAATAATATCCATCTTTCTCAGTCTAATTACAGATTAGCTGCATTAATCACTCCATAACCCCATTTGTCATCAAATGTGCCTGCGGGTTTTCCAGGAATTGCACTATTTTTACGTAGCAAGTCTTTCACAGCAGCCGGATCGAGTTTCGGATCTCGCTGCAACAGCAACGCCACTAACCCACTAACAAACGGTGTCGCCATACTCGTACCAGCCTGAACCACAAACTTGGAATTAATCATCGATGAGCGGTCGAAATTTGCATCGGCAGAAAGTGTGGAAATAATCATCGCTCCTGGTGCTGCTACATCGGGCTTCTGCCCATCATTGCGTAGAGGTCCTTCACTACTGAATTCCGAAATAGTATCCAATTCTAAGCCCATTTCTCGCACTTGGCCATCAATATCTGTATACTTTGTTTTAGTAGTATAGGCAGCAACTGTAATTGCACTGCTGGCGGCTCCCGGCGAACCAATTTTTAAGGCATCTTTGACACTTTTACCTGTGAAAAACACTGATGAACTATCATCTAGTGTCCACACATTTAAACATGTGTCAGTTGAAGAAGTGTTGCGGACTCGCAGCTGCCAAACACCTCCCATGACTTGCGAGGGGCCGATACCACGTATTTGCACAAAGAAATTATGGTCGCCGTTGGCTTGGTCTGGCGCTGGTGTCGCTAATTGCACCCGTGCATCTGGTAACTGATAATCTTGGGCTGCATTACCCTCAGTAATTATTTTTTGAAAGGGGGTGACAAAACCGTTAGGACTCCGCACAGATACTTCCAATTCGCTATCTTTGGCATACCAAGCGTTTAACCAAACTATGCCTACTTGATTCAAAGGAACATTAAAGCGCATACCACGAGTGCGTCCACTGGGTATTGTCGTTTGTCCATGAATGTTATCGTTTCCTTCGTTACCCGCTGCACAGCAAACAATTCTTCCTGGGCCAGTTTCGGCATCAATAACTTTGGATAGGGAGTCGCTACCATCATGGGCATCTGCGTGTCCACCCAAGCTGAGATTTACTACTGCTGGGCGTCCCAACTCTCTAGCAACTCGGAAAATATAACGCACACCATCTGCAATGTGGGCATCCTGTAAATCTGACCTGACGACAACTAATTCTGCTTCTGGGGCGACACCGCCATAACTAGCATCGGCACCAGCGGCAATACCAGCGACGTGAGTACCATGACCGCCAGTATCCTGAGAAACTGTCAGTTGCGCTCCGCTAAATTCAGCCCCATAGCCGCCCTCTGTGACTCCTGGCCCTGGCAATGTTTGATCCCAAATGTGTAAAATTCGTCCAGCAAAGGCGGGGTGTTTCGGATCGATGCCACTGTCTATAATGCCGATGATTACTCCTTTACCAGTCAATCCGGTTTGATTCTTAAATTCCGGTAGTTTGACTGTTCCCATTGCAGTGTCCATCCTCAAATGAAGTTTGCGTGATGGCTTAATCCGCTGAATCACATCTTCTTCAGATAAGACATCTAAACTCTCTATCGGTAAGAAAGCTGTCCGCACACTCCCAGAGTTTTGATTGACTTCAATATTATATTGTGATAGATAACTTAAGTCTGCATCAGGCTCGCAGTAGATAAAAACGACGCTCTTAGTGGGCTTGACCGGGCTTTTGTGGGCAATGATGCCAAGCGATCGCTTATGTGTAACTAAAGCTCGATCTCCTTCATTTTGATAGTCTTGATATGCCAAAAGTAGTCCAGGAGAAAGTTTTTCGTGTCTCATTTTTACCTTAAATTAAATTGAGTTGCTGTCAATAAAGTAGTGATTCTAGCAGGATAAGTCGCTCTAGAATTAAGGCAGACTATGTAGTTTTTTCGCTTCAATTATTTGATGCGACTACAGTTATCTATTTATTTTATAGATAACATCAAATAAGTTTAGGAGGTAGGAGTTATTCCTAAGACAATTGCTAATTTATAACTCATATTCTAGAATTACGTATCCCTCATAGTGATTTTCTGTAGTTCCTAAGACATCTGCGATCGGTTGCATCTAAAAATTACCTAAATCTAAGGTAACAGGTAATTTTTATGAAGCTATTAAACTAATCCATTGTCTGCCTAAATCATTACGGACAAAGTGAGGAAAATAAAATTAAGAATAATTAACTAATAAATAAATTTCTTAAAAAAGTATTCAGGAATCAGAATGCAATCAGTGGCGAGTCCTAGTTGACCTATTAAAAACTAAAACAAAATAGTTAAGACTGATAACATTTGTGTATAAAACAGGATGAAAAAGGCTAAATCACTAATGAATACTAACAAAAGACAGATTCTCTATCATAAGTAAGAGCCATAAAGAAGCTAATATTTGCAACGATCGCTTCTAAACATACAAAAAGTTATTCATGCAAATTCAAACACCAGACTGGGTGAAGCACGCTGTTTTCTACCAAATTTTCCCAGATCGTTTTGCCAGAAGCAAACAGCCGCGCAAACGGTTATTGCAGGAAGCCCGTTGGGAAGATTGGGACTCTATGCCAACACTCCAAGGCTATAAAGGCGGCGATTTATGGGGCATTATGGAGGATTTAGACTACATCCAGAAGTTAGGGATTAACGCGATTTACTTCACACCCATTTTTCAATCCGCCAGCAATCATCGCTATCATACCCACGATTATTACCAAGTTGACCCGATGTTAGGGGGCAACGAAGCTTTTAAAGAATTACTCGATGCAGCCCATCAACGAAATATCAAAGTCGTTCTGGATGGGGTGTTCAACCATTCCAGCCGGGGCTTTTTCTTTTTCCACGACGTTTTAGAAAATGGCCCCCATTCGCCTTGGGTAAATTGGTTCAAAATAGAAGGCTGGCCCCTTTCACCATACAACGGGGAATTCCCTGCTAACTACGTGGGTTGGGCGGGAAATCGGGCCTTGCCAGAATTTAACCACGATAATCCAGAAGTACGAGAATACATTATGGAAATTGCCGAATATTGGATTAAATTCGGCATCGACGGTTGGCGATTAGATGTACCATTTGAAATCAAAACTCCTGGTTTTTGGCAGGAATTTCGCGATCGCGTCAAAGCCATTAATCCTGAAGCTTACATTGTGGGCGAAGTGTGGGGAGATTCCCGCGAGTGGCTAGATGGGACGCAATTTGACGGCGTGATGAATTATTTATTTGCTGGGCCAACAATTGCCTTTGCAGCAGGCGATCGCGTAGTCTTAGAACAAGTCCAAAGCCGCGACTATCAACCCTACCCACCCTTATTTGCTGCTGAGTACGCCACCAAAATCCAAGAAGTACTGCAACTTTACCCTTGGGAAATTCAGCTAACTCAGCTCAATTTGCTTGCAAGTCACGATACAGCCCGATTGATGACCATTGCAGGCGGTGATATAGCCAGTATAGAATTGTCAACTCTACTGCTGCTCACATTTCCCGGTGCTGCCAGCATCTACTATGGTGACGAAGTTGGCTTACCTGGAGGAATAGACCCAGACTCACGTCGTAGTTTTCCTTTAGAGACTAACTGGAATCAAGAAATTTTCAATACTCACCGCCAGTTAATTGCCCTCCGCCACACTTACCCAGCTTTGCGTACAGGTGATTATCAAGTTCTCTTTGCTCAAGGACAACTTTATATCTTTGCGCGAACTTTGGGGACAGAGGAATTAATAATTGCCATCAACGCTGGTACAAGTTCGGCAACAGCGAATGCAGATGTCCCCACTTTGCGTACTCAACCCAACAAGCTTTTATATGGCACTGCTGAAGTTGAGTGGAATAGTGAAGGAGAAACTCAGCAGTTGTCATTGACTATTCCCGCACGCAGTGGCTGCATTCTGGGGGCTAGGGGCTAGGAACTGGGGATTGGTGATTGGGGACTGGGGGATGAGGGCGACAAGGAGAAAAATCAATGCTCAATGCCCAATGCCCAATGCCCAATGCCCCAATACATTACTTCCCCGCCACCATTGCAGGCATCAATACCGCATCAATGATATGGATTACGCCATTGTCTGCGAGAATATCTGTTTTCAGGACATTGGCGTTATTCACCTTAAATTTACCGTCGGCAGATTCAATGGCGACAATTGACCCTTCAAGCGTCTCCGCCTCATTAATCTGTACCAAATCATCAGACCTAACATCCCCACTAGCGATATGATACGCCACAATTTTCTGGAGCTTGGGGATATCTTGTAGTAGCGAGTCTAAAGTTCCCTCTGGCAGATTGGCAAAAGCTTCGTCAGTTGGTGCAAAGAGCGTGAAAGAACCAGGGCTTTTCAACGTTTCTATGAAATTTACAGCTTTAGCAGCCTTTATTAGGGTATTGAAATTACCCGCTGCGATCGCAGTTTCCACAAGGTCAGCCATGAGGGTGCGTTATTTAATACTACAAGTTACTTATAAAGTGACTAAAATATCTTAGCCTCTATCAATAGAGAGGTTGCTGGCGATTTCACAGACCGCAGTAGACTGATTTACTACTGTTACACTGGAGAATGACCCCAAGAACCACTGATTATGCTAAAGCGTTCTAAGTTCGAGACAACTCAATCTCAGATTATGCACCGTGCTGAGGATCTGATTAGTGCAGCCTCAAATCGATACCGCATTACGGTTCAGGTGGCAAATCGTGCTAAACGTCGGCGTTACGAAGACTTTGAAAGTAACGAAGATGCGATGATGAAGCCAGTGCTAAGAGCAATAATCGAAATGTCCGATGAATTGACTCAACCAGAAATTATCGGCGAACTATAAGATTGAGTGCTGAGTGGGAAGTTCTGAATTTTGAATCAGGTAAATTCATATTTTCACTCAGCAACACCCAAAATATTGTTCTATGAAAAAGACAAAATTTCTGTTTAAATCAATTTTCTCAAAACTTGCAACTAAGCACTGGCTCAACCTGAGCTATCCCCTAACACCACTACTCCTTACCTTAATGGTAATGGGTGTAATTGTTTTGGGTTCCGGGGCGGATAAATCAATACATAGAAATTTATTTAGTATCCAACCTGCTTCTGCTCAGAGAGTCACTCCTAGCGATGTTTGGCAGCTAGTGTATCAGCAATTGCCAGATTTCCCACGGGAAAATAAGTATATCAGCAAAGAAAATGGGAAAGTTGCCGAAAGCAACACCTTAGCAAATCGTCTAATTAGATATCACATTTATACCAAAGGGCGGGCCCCCATTTATCGCTTAGATTGGAAGCTGACTTTAGCTGATTACCTAGGTGTGAACGAAATTATGTATGATACTACCTATCCAGGAAATGATGCACTACAGAAAAATCCGATAGAAGGCGATCGCAAAGCCATCAAGAGCCTCACCCGCAGCCAGCGAGATGCCCTAGTACAAGTCTTAGTGAATATATTTAATCCTACTTCCCAAAACACCGTACCCCCTAACTCCAACACCGCACCAAGTCCAGCTACATCAACTACCCCACAGCCACCACAACGAGGAGGTGCTGAACTACTTAAGTAATAGAAGAGTTATTAAGTTGTAAATTAATAACTCCTAACTCCTCACTCCTCACTTTTTATGGAACGCGTTGTCAAAACCGGATCGGGTTGGCGTATTGGCTGGAATCCCGATACACCTGAGTTTAAAGGTTTAGTTGGTACAGATGATTGGGCAATTGAGTTAACCGAAGCCGAGTTAAATGATTTTTGTCGTCTACTAGTACAGCTAGCAGACACCATGAAGCAACTCGCAACTGAATTGATGGAAGAGGAAAAAATTACTTGTGAAGCCGAAAGCGATTTATTATGGATGGAAGTAGAAGGCTATCCTGATGATTACAGTCTGCGCTTCATTTTGAATACAGGGCGATGTGTAGAAGGTAAATGGAATGCTTCTGCGGTTCCAGATTTACTGCAAGCTAGTGGGATGCTTAAGGTTTTTTAAAATTGCCTCTTGATTATCCTACAGTTTTGCTATATGATAGGAATTCTGACCGGGGCGTAGCGCAGCTTGGTAGCGCGCCACTTTGGGGTAGTGGAGGTCGTGGGTTCGAATCCCGCCGCTCCGATTGATGATAAGCCATACCTGCTAGTCTTTTTAAAAGATTAGCAGGTTTTTTCATAGCTTTTACCTGAAAAAACCGAACCGAACAGTAAATATGGGTATACCCAATACTTTTCGGTTAAGGGGGAAAGGGGAAAAGGAAAAGGTTTGAATTTACCTTTACCCCTTACCCTTTAACCTTTCCCCTAGACCAAAAAAGAGATTGTTGGGTTTATCGGAAAAGTATTGGGGATGTACCCGCACAATCAAATTTTCTCAATGATAAGTAATTAGGCGGACTTAATATAAAATCTCTAGCAGATTAGTAGGTAGATTGGCATGAGTGAAAGTACAGAAACGATTTTCAGCAAAATCATTAGTCGGGAAATTCCCGCTGATATTGTTTATGAGGATAATTTAGCCCTGGCATTCAAAGACATCCATCCCCAAGCGCCCATTCACATCCTCGTCATTCCTAAAAAACCCATTGCGACACTAGCTGAGGCTGAATCTGAAGATCATGCTGTGTTAGGGCATCTTTTGTTAACTGCTAAACGTGTTGCAGAAGTTGCTGGACTAAAAAATGGTTATCGAGTTGTCATCAATGCTGGTGATGACGGCGGTCAAACAGTCCATCACTTACATTTGCATATTTTGGGAGGGCGGCAGTTAAATTGGCCCCCTGGTTGATCGGAGGCAAAAAGCAAGGGGTAGGGGAAAAAGTACAAACTGAGTTGAATTGTAAGCGAAAGTACTCCTGCTCCCCTGCTTGTTAATATCAACGCTCATAGTGCTTAATTCTGGCAGCGCGTTTTCACTTAACCGTGCGGTAATGTAAAAACAAATCACTTCCAACCTGACGAGTTTCTATGAGTTGGAGATGAGGAGCAACATCGGGAAGAAAACCCTCTCCCTCCACTGGGCTAGGAGCGTGCTTTCCTCCAAAAATGATCGGCCAAATGGTCAACCACCAATCGTCAATTCGCCCTGCCTTGACTAGAGCAGCTGTTAAAGAGCCACCTCCCAAAGCAACGACTTTGTGAATACCTCGCTCTGCCATCAAGGTGTAGGCCCGATCCCAGTCCAGGTCTGTATCTCCCAAATCAATTAATTCGGCCAGTTTTTGCAAAGTTGTTGTATCAGAACTGCGCTCTAAAGCAGTCCGTGTGGTAAATATCCATCGCTCAATGTCCTGACTCAAAAAAGGCAAGTCTGGCGATAGGTCAAGGGAACCTGAAACAACGCAAGTAATCGGCTGAGGAGACTGACCCCGAACCTCACGCGCTGCCAACAGTTCGCGATCGCTAATTGCAAAGGTTCCCCCCTCAGCCCTAATTGTCCCTGCTCCTACCAGGATTAGATCGGCAAGAGAAACTTGGTACTCCACATGTGCACGATCGACTACATTAGGTTCACGGGGCGCTTTCGGATCTACGGCACTAATTTTTCCATCGGCCGTCATGGCAAGAACCAAAGTTGTTTGGATAGCTGACATGATTATGTTGTAACGATTCTTTATAATTTTACCTTTTTGAAGCCTCTCAATACTATTAGAGTAGACATCTTGCAAGTGGTAGATAATATTAATTGATTGCGATGTGTGGGATTGCTGTTAAAGGCTTACGAGATATCGTTTCAATCCCTAATAGGGATTTTAGTTGATTGCGATGAAATATCAACAGGAGTTACATCATGAATCTGAGTTTCAATCCCTAATAGGGATTTTAGTTGATTGCGATGGCTCGTATGTGACAAAATGAGGATTAGGCGTTTTGTTTCAATCCCTAATAGGGATTTTAGTTGATTGCGATGCGAGTGGTATCTACTTCCCCTTGAGCTAAATTTGTTTCAATCCCTAATAGGGATTTTAGTTGATTGCGATTTTAGTTGGCGATAGAGGTCACTACGGCCCGTTAGGTTTCAATCCCTAATAGGGATTTTAGTTGATTGCGATTCATTGTATTCAAACACATCCCCTACACTAGTTGGTTTCAATCCCTAATAGGGATTTTAGTTGATTGCGATAAGCCAATAGTGTATCACTTTGGGTTTTAGTGTAGTTTCAATCCCTAATAGGGATTTTAGTTGATTGCGATGATTGGGCATTAACTCATGGGCTTGTAGGCTCTGTTTCAATCCCTAATAGGGATTTTAGTTGATTGCGATTTCATCGATAGAAAGATGCTCTACGCTAGGATAATCAGTTTCAATCCCTAATAGGGATTTTAGTTGATTGCGATCAATATTTGGCATCCTGACAAACATTTGAAACTAGTGTTTCAATCCCTAATAGGGATTTTAGTTGATTGCGATCATTCTATCTTCCGCCTCATTAGAGGTAGAAGCAAAGTTTCAATCCCTAATAGGGATTTTAGTTGATTGCGATGATTCTAGAATCAATCTCCACTTTAACTACTTTCTGTTTCAATCCCTAATAGGGATTTTAGTTGATTGCGATTTTCCCTGCACTATCAATAGATTGCTCCGCAGGGTTTCAATCCCTAATAGGGATTTTAGTTGATTGCGATGATTATTTCAAGAGCTTGAAAAAGCTAATTTTGTGTTTCAATCCCTAATAGGGATTTTAGTTGATTGCGATTAATGTAAGTTCTGAGAATATCAATTCTCATTACTGTTTCAATCCCTAATAGGGATTTTAGTTGATTGCGATGCTTTGGCGAAGTCAGCCAGAAGATATTGCTGGGTTTCAATCCCTAATAGGGATTTTAGTTGATTGCGATTTTTTACAGATCAGCCAGTAGATATTATAGATTTTGTTTCAATCCCTAATAGGGATTTTAGTTGATTGCGATAGGTTTACTAGAAGAAACCTTAGAAGAACTAATTGAAGTTTCAATCCCTAATAGGGATTTTAGTTGATTGCGATTTATCTTTGCTGCTTTCCATAGTTCCAGTGGATAAATAGTTTCAATCCCTAATAGGGATTTTAGTTGATTGCGATAATTATCGCTCAATCCTGGTGTTGGGTTAGCGATGTTTCAATCCCTAATAGGGATTTTAGTTGATTGCGATGGGGGTAGTGGTACATGGGTAGCTGATAATCAAGGTTTCAATCCCTAATAGGGATTTTAGTTGATTGCGATCAAGAATTTGAATCGGAATTAAATAATCAGGAGTGGTTTCAATCCCTAATAGGGATTTTAGTTGATTGCGATTAAAAAATCTTCCAAGAAGATTATCCCTTTGCCCAGTTTCAATCCCTAATAGGGATTTTAGTTGATTGCGATACCTAATCCTTGATTATCAAGTGCGGGAAGTTTCTAGTTTCAATCCCTAATAGGGATTTTAGTTGATTGCGATAGTCAGAATCTCTTAGTAAGTTACAAACCTCATGTTTCAATCCCTAATAGGGATTTTAGTTGATTGCGATGTACTTTTTATGGGCTTCAGTACCTGGGATGAAGTTTCAATCCCTAATAGGGATTTTAGTTGATTGCGATTCCGTAACTTTACCGTACCATCTGGGATTAGCCTGTTTCAATCCCTAATAGGGATTTTAGTTGATTGCGATTGTGTAGATGAGTTTGACTATATTCCGTTTTAGCCTGTTTCAATCCCTAATAGGGATTTTAGTTGATTGCGATCTTAGAGCAAGATAGGCGTAATAGCTGGAATGATCTGTTTCAATCCCTAATAGGGATTTTAGTTGATTGCGATTATTTAGTTTTTTCTAAAAGGAAATGCCTTCTGCTGTTTCAATCCCTAATAGGGATTTTAGTTGATTGCGATTAGGGTCTAGGCAGTTTAACTTAGGGGGATATGTTGTTTCAATCCCTAATAGGGATTTTAGTTGATTGCGATTTTGGGGCTAGGAATACGGGGATTGCTGGGGCATCGTTTCAATCCCTAATAGGGATTTTAGTTGATTGCGATTCTATCAAAAGGCTAACCCGATGCCCTGTAAGCAAGTTTCAATCCCTAATAGGGATTTTAGTTGATTGCGATTCATAAATAAGTGGCTTCGCTACGCATCTATAAAGTTTCAATCCCTAATAGGGATTTTAGTTGATTGCGATAAGATTTGGAGAACTACCACCGCGAGAAGCAGAAGTTTCAATCCCTAATAGGGATTTTAGTTGATTGCGATAACTTGGAATTCTCAATGGAACCACGGCAAGACTAGTTTCAATCCCTAATAGGGATTTTAGTTGATTGCGATTTGTCGGGCTGCTTTTCGGTCTGTCGGGATGCTTTGTTTCAATCCCTAATAGGGATTTTAGTTGATTGCGATCGCAGGCGTCTGAAAGCTATGTGTTATTTGGTTTTCAAGGTTCAATAGCGCGAATGCGAAAATCATAACATAAGGACTGGCAATTGTACTAACTGTAAATAACTGAAAGTCAGTTGATATAAGGTGCGCGGATGGTTTCAAGATGCTAAAGCTCTTAAATCCTTGCAGATACTGTAATCTAGCCATTTTTGTAGTTCCCCCTTCACCAACACCTACCCATTCGCGCACTTGGCAAACAAACTAGTCTGATTACTTAAAATTTTTCCTTAGCAGCCAACATCTGTAAAATCTTTTCTACATGATCCAACTCTCCAACGATTCGTCGAATTGGGTGAGGCCAAACCTTGACAAGGGTAGGAGTTGCAGAAACCTGATTTAGTTCTGCTTGTTCTGGATGACTTAAAACATCAATTACCTTCAGAGTATAAGGGTGTCCGAGCGATCGCTCTAACAATTCGTGTAAATTTTGCAGAATCCGTTCAGTAGAACTGCTATGTCCGGCAACAAACAAGCGGAGAACATAGCCTTGTGTGATAGCTTCTTTTTTTTGTACTATTACTGGTTGGTGATATTTTGGTACAGGTTCAGAAAGGTCTAAGCGAACAATTAAATCGTGATCCTCCCAAAGCTGCCCAAATGACGAGCGGTAGCTTGTTAACACCATGCGATCGCACAATCCCTCTTGCCAAGGAGCTGCTTGCCATACTAATTCCCCTGTGCCAAAAACAGCATTAAGCAAAGTTTGGTGTCTAATTACAGCCGGATAAGCTTCAGCAAAAGTTCGCACTTGTTGAGTGCGCGGATCTAACCAATTGTCAATAGTTGCAGTATAACAAGGCACTAAAAAGTGCGGTGGCTCTGGTAAATCTAGAATTTCTTGCAAAGCCGAGCACAAATGCAAATGCCATCGACCTTGCTTGCTAGGGTCGATGCAGTAAATTAAATCTCCTCCAGGTGTAAATAGCGCAATGCCTTTAAACAGCTGGGGTGTAGATAGTTTATTTGTCGTCAAGTTATTCACAGAGGTTAGGGAACTAAAAGTAAAAATTCTCTCTTTTACCTTTTACCTTAGCTATAACCTCAACCAGGATCGCAAAGATATTTGGGATTAGTTAACGGAAGATGAGGGAGCAGGGGAGCATACTTCTCTACGAGAGGCTGCGCCAACGACTGCGCTCAGTAACCGGGGGAGCAGAGGATTAAGGAGCAGTAAGTTTTTCCCCTCTGCCCCTTACCTCTACCTCTTGTGCCCAATGCCCAATCGTTAAACTCGACCTCGGAGAAACTGTGCCATTTCGTTAGGAGTTGGTGACATTTCCAAAGCAGTTTCTTCAGTGATGCGTCCGTCTTGATAGAGATTCAGCAATGACTGATTCATCGTAATCATGCCATCAAAGCCAGCTTGTTTCATCAGCTCGCCAATTTCATCATACTTACCGTCTTTGATCCATTCCTTAATCGCCTCAGTATTGATCAGCACATCGTGGAAAGCAGCCCGCTTACCGTCAGTTGTGCGACACAAACCTTGAGCAATTACTGCCACTAAAGACTCAGAAATCGCCACCCGCATTGCATCCTGCTCATCACCAGAATAGAGGTTAAGAATCCGCTCAATGGTTTTGACCGCACTATTGGTGTGCAGGGTTCCCATGACTAAGTGACCAGTCTGAGCGGCTTTTAGGGCGGTATTAACTGTTTCCTTGTCCCGCATTTCCCCCACCAGAATCAAATCTGGGTCTTCCCGCAAAGCTGCTTTCAAAGCGTTGTCAAATTTTCGGGTATGCATTCCCACTTCCCGCTGTTTGACTAAAGACTTGCGGCTTTGATGAACAAATTCTATCGGGTCTTCAATGGTGATGATATGTTTGGCCATCTCCTTATTGATGTAGTCAATCATCGCTGCCATTGTAGTGGACTTACCAGAACCAGTGGGCCCTGTCACTAGAATTAAACCTTTATGGTGATGACAAATATCCCGAAAAATTGGAGGTAATCTCAACTGTTCCATAGTTAAGATTTTTAGCGGAATCAACCGCAACACCATTGCAGGCCCTTTGAGGGAGCCAAAAACATTAATCCGCACGCGAGCAAATTCGTATTGAGTTGCTCCGTCAAATTCTAAGGATTCTTCAAAGCGCTGAATTTCTCCCTCACTCATTACCTCCCGCAACCAACTCATAAAAGTTTCTTTATCTGTTTCTGGATAATCTCCTGATTGAATTTCTCCTCGGCTGCGGAAGCGGGGTGGTTCACCCACACCTAAGTGCAAGTCAGAATATCCCTGATCGTAAGCTTCTCTGATTAACTTCTCTAAAGTGACTTCTGGACTGCTGTTTTGAGGGCGAACTGAATTAGGTATTGGCGGTGGACTACCCGGACGATGACCTGCAACAGGCGGATTAGTGCCCCTATCCATTGACATATCCAATGTTTGTGTCATCTGCCGCTGCGTACTAAAGGTTGGAGTTGGCGGTGGTGGCGGCGGCATTGGTGGCAAATTACGTCCGGCAGCAGAGTTAGAATTTAATGGAGACTGTGATTCTGTCATATATCTTCACATTTGGCAGTTAAAAAGTTGAATTAACGAGAAGTAAAGTCACTTGCTTTGATGACTTTTGGAGAATGCTTGTCTGCAAGCCTTAGCGGTGATAGAAGGCGATTGAAACTCTAGAACCACGGTCAATCTATTTCATCTACCTCAATTGGTATCTTTTATTTCCTAAGATTTCACTACTCAGAATATTTAGATAGATTATTTAACCTATCTAAACTGGTTTAACACACGTAAGGACTTAAAAGACCTCAGAAAATACACATAGATTAAAAAGTATATTTTAATGATTTTACTTTTAAAGTAAATATTCTCATAACTTAGATGAGAAATTTATCCCAGGCATGGGCCCGAATTGCCAGCAATTAACAGCACAAATACTAGCAGATCATTTATTCTGGCTGTATAGGAATTATGAGAAAGACTACTAATTTTTATAAGAAATGTTAAGTTAAATAGGAGCGATATCGTGGGGATCAAGGTTAAAAGCTCATACCTTTTAGGTTCTATACCTGAAGGTAGATGCAGTAAACAAGTTTTTTTAATAGATAGAAAGTTGACTTTATATTCATAATTACGAAAAATTAACTGTAAACTTTAGTAAACAAATGCTCATTTTCCCAATTAGTTTTTATATACTGAATTTCACTGAAGAACAATTCAGTTTACTCGCGAAAAGCGAGATATAGCTGAAATTAAAATCTGTTGTGTATTTTGGGAGGAAAAGTCATGGTTTCTGCTCAAAGCTCTAATCAAGGAAAGACCTACTCCTTGTTGATGATTAAAAGCTTTTTAATATGGACTTTTACATTAGCAGTATGTTTGTTGGTTGTGGGTTTTCCACTAGTTGTGTTGATGGCTACGGTCGGATGTCTGTTGTCGATTATCTTGCAATCTGTGATGCCTGTTAGTGCGGTTTTGCTTGTAGCAGGCGCTCTAATAATGTTTAATGTTATGGCAGTTGTATTGGCTGCGGGTGTGCTAACTGTTAAGGGAGTTCATCCTAGTGAAGTTAAATGGTTAAGCTGGCTGCATGGAGAGGCAGACCAAATGCAGGCTACTGTTTACGCTGCTTGCCCTCTAACTTGTGAGATTAAATAGTTATTACAGGTTAATTAGACAAACAGTGCGTCTGCCCGGTTAAGCCGGGTTTTTTCATGGTTTTTATAATTTGAACTTTTAGAGGATGTCTGAAAAGTTTTTTTTGTATACACCTAGCCATTGGAGATCCCCCTAAATCCCCCTTAAAATGGGGGACTTTAAGACTCTTATCCCCCCTTTTTTAAGGGGA
>NZ_JBALDP010000020.1:0-38072 GCF_036917355.1 Nostoc sp. | reverse complement strand
TCTCAATCAATTTTAGCGATCGCAACACCTGTCTAGTTTCTCATTTTTCATATCTAGCAAGCTTTTCGCCGTTTTCTATCCGTCGAACTCACGTTGTTTTAAGATATCAAGCCCACTAAGAATGCTGAGTTTTATTTTTAAAACTGCACACAAAAGAAAAGACGCAAATTTATCCTTTGCGTCTTCTTTTAAGATTTAAAAAAATTAGAAACTGAATGTGGTTCTCAATGCACCAATAACAACATCATCATTAGTGTCGTTGTGATCTGGAGATGTTAACCAGATGACTCCAGGAGTAATGGTGATATTGTCACTCAGCTTATACTGGTAAAACGCCTCAAGATGATAGGATGTATCGGGATCGCTATCCAAACCAGCGATGTCAGAGCTTGTAACTTTTGGCTCCATACCAGCGATGATACCTGCCAAGTTACCTTTTTTACCGAGGTCAGGGAAGCCCAAGGTGACAGCATAGTTCCAAATATCAACGTCTCCACGGGTTCCTCTCAAGCTTTGGCTGTTGGTGTATCCAGCCCAACCACCCAAGACGATATTATCAGTGATGCCAATGGATGCTTGAACGCCGTAAGAATTACTGGAAAATCCGACTTGATCTTCTGGTAAACCCTGGATAGCTGCTATATCCTGGAAAGTGGCGGCATTGCTACCTGTGAGTAGTGGTTGGTTGTAGGAATTGATGTAAGTTAAACCGATAGAAATGCGATCGCTTGGTTTAACTGTCAGTTGTGCCAACGCACCATAAGAACCATTGAACAAACCATTATTGAGTGTAGGGTTATTAGCTGTACCACTCAAATACCCTAAACTCAGTGCCAATTTTTCGCTGAACTCGTATGTTACTCCCAACCCTGCACCATTTATTTGGTTATAAATTGGGTTACGTGTACCAAAGGTAGACAAAGCACCAAAAGCGCCATCACCATCAAAGAGATTGACAGTACTGGTAAGGTCGTCTGCTGCACCTGCATTAGCGATCGCGACAACCTCTGTTTTTTCACCCAAGGGAAATCTATAGAACAATGCATCTATCGTGGCATCAGTAGTACCATCCTCGCCAGTAAAAAATAAGTTCCCTTCTGGTGTACCAATGTTAGGGCTGAGAATATTATTAGCCTGGATTCTGGTAAATAGGGTATCTTTCCCTGTGAAGCTGGTCACTAATTCTATGCGTGCCCGTACCCCTAAAGTTGTATTCTCGTCTGTAATTTCTGCACCGTTGACTGTATTTCCTGACAACACATCGCTGACAACTGCGACAACTTGTCCTTGCAGTTTAGTTGTCGTTGAGAACTGATTCGCCTCCAATTCAGCACTGCGTACTTCTACTGCATCCACACGACCTCGGAGTGTCGCCAGTTCTGCGGAAAAATCTTCTTGCAGCTTTTGTAATGTGGCTAAATCTTGTTTACTAACTAAATCGCCAGTGGCTGTAGCAATAAGTTCGTTAACGCGATCGAGACAAGCATTCAAACCAGCAGCAAACTCATATCGCGTTAATGCCCGATTACCGCGATAAGTGCTATTTGGGTATCCTGCAATACAGCCATACCGCTCAACCAAGGATTGCAATGCTTGAAATGCCCAGTCAGTGGGTTGTACATCAGAAAATTGAGACACGGAGGTAACTTGTCCCATTTTCTGATCTTTTGTGTCTGGATTAGCTAAAACTTGCGGTTGATTGATTTCAGATTTACCCGATGTCTCACCTGCAAATGTAGCAGTATTAACAAATAGCATGACACCGCAGACTGCTGGACTAACTAGCAGATATTTCCAGAATTTTTGCATTTCTCTCCTCACACCGATCTCCAATTCACACCCAAACCACGTTTTTTTAACGTGCATTTTATGAGAATATTTGTCAGCAATCTTATCAGAAGTAAGCAACCTTTTTAACAAAAAAAGTCAAGAAATCCTAATTATTCAGGGAAAACTAAATTGCAGAGGGCTGTACCGTCTGAAAAAGTTTTGTTGTTACTCATTACACAGTAAACCCAGAATGATATTATGTACTTAAAATGAGAATGAGAATTATTATAGTATAAAATTTAGAATACTTCCCATTGTCAATAGCGATGATGACAGAGGTAGAACAAGCATCCGTTTTGAGGATAAATATCGTGATTGTGAATTGTAGAGAAATTAGAAAAGGCAGGCAAAGAAGCGGCATCTTGCCTATAATTGCTCTGCTAATGTTGTCGATGGCTAATGGGTGTAGCCAATCGAATCCAAATCAGGGAACAGCTTCCGAACAGTCGCCGCAAGCACAAGAAGCTGCTTCTATCCCACAGGCGCAGTCGGGAAAAACTAAAGTAGTAGCGACATTTTTGCCGATATATTTGTTTACTAAGGCAGTAGCTGGGGATGTGGCAGATGTAGAAATTCTAGTGCCACCTGGTACGGAGGTACATGAATACCAAGCCACACCAGGAAATGTCAAAGCGATCGCTACTGCTAAGGTGTTAGTAAAAAATGGTTTAGGCTTAGAGGAATTTCTGGAAGGTACCGTCAAAAATGCCCAAAATCCCAAATTAACTGAAATTGATGCAAGTATTGGTATTAAACCCTTAAATGAAATTTCACCTGTTGTCAAAACGACGCCAGATGAAAAAGGCCACGAACATAGTCAGGGTAATCCGCACGTTTGGTTAGATCCAGTTTTAGCAAAACAGCAGGTAACAAATATTCGAGATGGGTTAATTGTTGCCGACCCGGCGAACAAAGCTACTTACGAAGCAAATGCTACAGCTTATATTAAAGAATTAGAAAGTTTAAACAGTGAATTTCAGCAGACTTTGCAGAAAAATCCCACTTGCACCTTTATTACCTTTCATGATGCATTTCCATATTTAGCTAAACGCTATAACCTCAAGCAAGTTGCTGTGGTGCAAATTCCCGAAGATCAACTTTCACCAACAGATGTCCAAAATGCCGTCAACGCTGTGAAAAAATACAAAGTTAAAGCTTTATTTAGCGAACCAGGAGTAGATAATAAACTGCTGAACAGCCTCTCTAAAGACTTGAAATTAAATTTGCATACTCTGGATTCTCTAGAAACTGGCGAAACAGACCCACAGCATTATTTCAAGGCAATGAAAGCTAGTTTGCAAACTTTAGAAACATCGTGTAAATAGATTTGTCATTTGTCAGTTGTCCTTTGCCAATAACCAATGACCAATGACCAATACTTCGGCTTCGCTCAGTACAAGTGACCAATGACTAATGACCAATGACTAATGACATTCCTATTTTGAAAGTAGAAGGATTAACTGTTTATCAAGGCAGCTATCTAGCTGTTCGAGATGTTTCCTTTGAATTGTTACCAGGAACAGATACAGCCATTGTTGGCCCCAATGGTGCTGGTAAAAGTACCCTGGCAAAAGCGGTTTTAGATTTGATACCTCGAAGTGCTGGGACGATTGAAATCTTGGGTCGTCCAATTGCCAGATTGGGGCATTTACGCCACACGTTGGGCTATATGCCGCAAAACTTCATTTTTGACCGTAGCTTTCCCATTTCTGTCAGCGAATTAGTTGGACTGGGATGGACTAAGGAAGGGAAAAGAAAGAATTCATTTTTTTCCCAGTTGTGGAGACAAGATCGGGAAAAATCAGCAGCAGTAACAGAAGCTTTACGGCGAACTGATGCTTATCATTTACAGCATCAAGCTATTGGTACTCTTAGTGGCGGTCAACTAAAGCGGGTTTTATTGGCTTATTGTTTGGTAATGCCTCGGAAACTCTTGGTACTAGATGAAGCCTTTGCTGGTGTTGATGTGCAAGGTGCAGCAGATTTTTACGCTCTGTTAAATGAATTAAAGCGAGAGGAAGGTTGGACAGTATTACAAGTTTCTCACGATATTGATATGGTAAATCGGCATTGCGATCGCGTGCTTTGCCTGAACCAAAGCATTGTTTGTACTGGTAAGCCAGAAATTGCCCTTTCACCGCAAAACCTGTTAGCAACCTATGGCCCAGGTTTCAGCCGCTACCAGCATCAACATTAAATTTCCATAAATATGAATTTTTTCAATGATTACCAGATAACTTGGCTTGCGATCGCTAGTAGTAATGACTTGCTAGAGTTGTTACAACTTGCCTCAATACAGCGTGCGATCGTCGGTGCTGCCTTGATGGGCATACTTGGCGGGATGTTGGGTAGTTTTGTCACCTTGCGCCAGTTGTCATTTTTCAGCCACGCGGTTGGTCATGCAGCACTAGTAGGTGTAGCGTTAGGTGTGCTGCTACAAATAAATCCTACTTGGATGCTGTTACCTTTTACCTTAGTTTTTGGTGTTATTGTCCTCTACTTCATTGACAAAACCGACTTAGCTAGCGATAGCGTACTTAGCATAGTGCTATCTGGGGCATTAGCGATCGGTTTAATTCTCACGAGCCAAATTAAAGGATATCGTGGCAACTTGATGGCTGTACTGTTCGGGGATATTTTAGCGATCGACACTACAGATTTGATTTTGACGCTGCTTGTCCTTGTGGGAGGTAGCATATTTTTACTATCAACTCTGCGACAGCAAATTTTATTGACCCTTAACCCCGATGTCGCCCAAGTTCAAGGCGTTCCCGTCCAATTGTACCGCTACGCTTTTGTGATCTTGCTTTCACTCGCCGTTGCTGTGGCGATTAAAGCTGTCGGTGTTTTACTAGTGAACGCCTTTTTGGTCATTCCCGCCTCCACCGCCAAACTGATGAGTCACCACTTCAGCCGCTTTCTAGTCATGTCGGTGATTGTTGGTTCCATCAGCAGCATTGCTGGGATCATGGTCTCAGGTATTTTCAACCTTGCTTCTGGGCCAAGTATTGTTCTTGTCCAGTTTCTCCTATTTGTAGCCATTTTCGTCTGGTTTAAGTTCAGTTTGAAAGCTGCATAACTATTTTTCTCCAAAGACTTGCTATATTCTTTTATCTTTGCTACATTGATTAATCGTGGCTCACAAAAGCCCCAGCCGGGATAGCTCAGTTGGTAGAGCAGAGGACTGAAAATCCTCGTGTCACCGGTTCAAGTCCGGTTCCTGGCATACATCACAGCGAAAAACACAACTTGCATCCTGCTTCCACTCGCAGTGAACTTGCATCCAACGTAGAATCATCGTCTGTATCATTAATCACGGTAACAGACGCTATCTGTACCATTGACAGCAAGACAAAAAAAAGGGTAAGGACTTTCAGAATCCCTACCCTGACAGAAAACTTACTGGAAAGCAATTGAAATTCCACAACGACGGAAGGCAGGCAGGAAGCGTCACGAGTAGCACCGTGCAATAAGTGTGTGTTTTGCTTTGCCAACGGTATGCACTTGTGACGTGTTTTTTTGTCGATTTCCCCGCCCACCCTCAATCCTATGGTAAGTGGTTGTTGAGTAAAAAGCAATACAAGATTTGTCACACAGTAGTACTGAATTTTTGGATAAACTGCGATCGTTTGTCCGACGTGCAACCACACTCTGGAAAGTTATACCTTTCCGAGTTGAGCGACGGTTAACCGTAGGCGTCGTCATGAGAGGTTATATGACAAGTCTTATATGCCGATGCAAGCCCACTGCAAAACAAAACCCCTAGAGACGATTCTAGAGGTCATTGGTGATGTATTGGTAGTGTGGATGTACTAGCGCTGTCAAACGAGTGATGTTATGCAAGGTGCTTCCATGTTCTACCCGATGCAATGTCCCTGATAGTACGCTCAGATACGCTGTAATCGGCTGCTACTTGCTCATTGGACTGCCCACCGTCACGTATCCGCCTTTTTATCGCCCTAACCGTTTTATCCGTGAGCTTTGCAAAGTGATTTTTCTCACCACGGCGTAACGTGCTTTTGTTGGATTCCTTACGTGAAACGTATTTTAAGTTCTCTACACGATTATCCAGCTTATCGCCATTGACGTGTGTCACGAAATCGCCGTTTTTACACTCACCGATGAACGCCGCCGCTACAAGACGGTGAACCGCTTCGATCTTACCGATAACGCCATGACGTAAATGAACCTTACGATAGCCGTGATATGAGATTGAACCTTGTAAAGGTTTTAGGACGCCGTTGACGTTACGGTAAACAGTACCATCGTTGCTAATGCTGTGGCTGGACTCAAAACCGGGAATTGGTAGGATGTGGCTCATGGGTACTTCGTTGTATGTTCAACACAGCATACAAAGTGGATACCCGTTTTATCGATGACCGTGGATACTGCGACACGCGATAGTAATCGGAAGCTGTTATACCCGTTGAAAATACAACGTCGTTTTAGTACGTCGTTTTTATTGACGTTAAAAACGTCGTTGGTAAACGTCGTTGACAGAAATATGTATGGTTCTATCGGTGAGACAAAAAGCTGATACGTGTAATGTTCGTATCAGGTCAGGGATATCGCCGTGGTTTAATCGTCATAGGACTGTCAGCCGTTAAATGCTTCCATGTACGCACGTCCGCTATGTCCTTAATCGTGAGTTTATGAACGTGAAATATTTCCGCTATCGTCTCGTGTGAGAGTCTACCCATCCTCAATAATCGCTTGATGAGTATCACGTTACGTTCGGTTAGTTTTGCGTTACCGCGTGGTTTGACAGTTTGCTCATCTTGTGCCATAAAGCGTTCTATTTGCCGACGTAGCGGATATTCCAAAGTACAGTGCCATCCCTGTCCAGCATTGTAAAGCTCCCCAAATTAAGGCAGTATTGACGCACTTCTTCCATACAGTCTTTTATGGCTTCTAGAGGTGCTTCGGAGTCTGAGTGCAATGCCCCCATTTCCAGACAGAACGCTAGAGATTCATGCTGACCGCAGTTGATGTCTTTACCAGACAGGTCAAATCGCCATACGCCATTCTCAGGGAATCGTGTAATCCGTTTCATCACCATGATGTTGTGTCGTGTGTTTTGAAGTGTCTTGGTTATCGCCCTCAACGGTGTACCGTATGAGCGTTGTAGCGCGTTTTTCTGTTATTTGGTTATCACCCTCAAACGGGCTTTTACATCATCCGATACGTCATTATCACCGTCTCTAGCGCTGCTAGCAGTCGTGTACTTTGTATTGGATACCACAATCGTATACCGACGAATATCCAGCGTCAATAATGGCGTCATTCGAGGGTGATGCTTTTTCTCGCTCAAAACTATGTCAATTCCTTACACCCTAATTTCAATTGAGAGTGCTGACATAGTGCAGTCGTTGTATGTCAGGCATTACAGCGATTTCGGCGCTGTGGGAAGAAATGCCAAGGTAATAGACAACACTCTCATGGGATAACGTCGTTGATCAACGTCATTAAAAACGTCATACAAAAACGTCGTTGATCACTCCTTATATCCCGTTCGTGATGTCTATTACCGTCCCCACAGCGATAATTACCCTATTTCATCTGATGTAAATAATGCCTGTATAGGATTTTATCGGCAAGTAAGATACATCTTTTTTGTCAACGTCGTTTTAGAACGTCGTTTAAAACGTCGTATGAAAACGTCGTTCATAAATTTACACCCATACCATCGATCATAAGTGGCATTCAAATCACTGTATAGATGATATCTACCGTTGCTCATTTCGCCATTGCAGACATTTTGAAACGCTTGCTGTGTATACATTATGTGCTACGTTTGTCTTACAGATGAATTGATACCAAAAAGAGGGCTTTTGACCCTCTTGTTTATCAATGGTATGTACTTTTGTGAATGACACGACGTTAATAAACGACGTAAAAAACGACGATCTAAAACGTCGTTGTAAAAATAGGGTAGCGTCGTCAGTCATTAATTGTCTGGCATCACAATATCGCTAACGTCACCCAAGTATTTCTTAGAGATCATGTTCGGTGAATTGCCTACCCACCTAGCAACGACTACGCTATCATTGCCACTTTTTATCATCTCTGTTATTGCAGTGTGCCTCATCTGGTAAGGGTTCCTGTATTCGATATCATCGAAGCTTTTAAGTACTGTTTTCCATGCACGATTAGAGAAGTTATGCCAGTCGATAAAACCTCCTTTTTTTGCGGTAAATAGATAGTCGTTCTGTAGTGCATCCGTGATTTTTATTTCGTTGAGAACAGAGAGTATACGACTGTTGACAGTAATAGATCGTCTCTTTTGCGTCTTTGTACCCTGCTCAATAACACCACTTGCTGTCAGTCTTTGGCAGAAAGTTATCTTACCTTCCTTGATGTGTTTCCACTGAAGCGCCAAGGCTTCCTCTGGGCGACAACCAGTACTAAACAGGAACTCAACCAAGGGAGCGTAGTAACTGTAGCGATCGCTTGCATAGAACGCTTGTATTACACGCTTCCGTTCACTATTGGTAAATGGCTTAATTTCGTCTTGAGATTGTGTGTTTTTAGTGGATGGTATGAGATTACTTAAACCGTCAAACGGATTTGATTGAAGCTTTCCCGTTGACACGCCCCATTTACAGCAAGCATTTATCAGTTTCCATTGCTTCTCAAGGCTGCTTGTAGATGTACCGTTGTGGTCAGAAACTAGCCACTGCATCACATATACGGCTTCCCTTACCAGTTTGTGAGGGCATTTTCTCAGCTTGTTTTGAATACGGTTGTAATCAATCATGCTGTTTGACGCTAGAGTTTTAGACTTGAACTGAGTGAAATCCTCAAACAGTTGCAGCAAGTCAACTGCATTCACTGACAGTCTTGCAGCGACGATCGCCTTTGCTTCTTCAGCGTCCTGTATAGCGGCTTCTTTTGTTCTGCCTTGCATTGCATTAGGCTTGTACTTTGTCAAGGTGCTATCGAAATACCCGGTTATGCAGTCTTGACGAATACGGTTAGCGATCTCTTCCGCTTTTGCAAGTGCTAGCGGATCTGAATACTTGCTACCCGGTATAGGACTGAAGCAATATTCCTTACCGGAGTATGTGAACCGAATGATTATCGACCCTTTGTTATTCCTTGGCGTGATTTCTCTCATGAATGCCTTCTTTACGTGTCTACAGTCCCATTATCGCAGTGGACTTGCATCCGTTGTAAGGGTATAAATGACGGGATAACGTAAAATCCTTATACAGCATGGATTCTCAGCAGAGTTGAGACAGGACTGAAAATCCTCGTGTCACCGGTTCAAGTCCGGTTCCTGGCATACATCACAGCGAAAAACACAACTGACATACTGCATAAGCAAAAGAGTTGCCTGCAAGTTGTTTTTAGCTGGGGTGGAGAACGCTATTAGAATGCGTTCCTTCCCTACAGCCTTGGCAAGTTGAATTTACCTATAATCAAAGAAACCGAAGCCACCCTGGTAATAGTCATGCTGTCAGAAAACCTTAAAGTTGTTGGGCTTCCAAGCACTGACGAACTAGCCTGCTCGGACGATATACCTGTGGATAATGAGGATCAAAATTTTCTGCCCAACATTCTACTGTTCTTATTAACCTCGATTTGGGCAACGCGCACCGATTGGTTTTTCGGCGTAGACATGGCAATCTACCACACGACAGGGGCTAATGCTAGAGTCCCCATAGTACCAGATGGGTTTCTGAGTTTGGGAGTCGATCGCAAAAAAGGTGGTAAATCGCGTAGAAGTTACGCTGTCTGGGAAGAAAATGAGGTAGTACCGATACTAATATTGGAGATGGTATCCCATTCCCCAGGAAGTGAATACGACGAAAAGTTAGAAATTTATCGGAAACTTGGCGTACTTTACTACATTATTTACAACCCCGAATATTGGCAACGCGATCGACACCAACCATTTGAAATTTACAAATTGGTAGATAAAAATTATCAATTACAAATTGGCGAACCCCATTGGATGCCAGAGGTTGGTTTAGGAATTGGACGACATCAAGGTGTTATTGGTGGAATTGGTCAAGAATTTCTATCTTGGTATGACGAACAAGGAAATCGGTATTTAACGGCAGAAGAAAAAGCAGAAAAGTTTGCACAGCAATTACGTTTTCTTGGTATCGACCCCGATAATTTACCCAGCAATCCGTAAATTAGGTTTGCTTCAAGCTAAAAAGCGGGAAGTTGTTAAGTAGTTGAAATCTTGTTAGCTTTTATGATTAAAATTGCACAAGAGGTTTATTTAGCATCTACTGACAGCTAAAGTTAACCCTTTGCAGGACTCACCTAAGCAATGCTGACTGAAATTTTACCTTTCCGTTTTGAGTTAGACACGATCGCGATCGCTGGAGCAAGTTTGTGGTCATTGGCGCTATATCTAGGTTTTTCCCCAGTCAATGAATGGGTAATTGAGCAACTCAATCGCTGGTTTAACTTTGCCGAGCGATCGCTTTACACCAGCCAGTCAGAATTTGAAAAGACTCGTAAAGCCAGAGAATCCCAAAATGCTTTCTACGCCTCACTGTTTAGCATTGTGCCTTTTTTGGTAGTCGGCACTTTATGTAACTGGGGTCTGGAAATTAGTTTAGGCGAAAGTTGGGGAATTAGTACAGGTATATTAGCCTGTATGGGTGCTGGCATCTATGAACTTGGGCGCAGGGATGGAGAATCTTCAGATTAAGCCAGAGTAAAAATGAGGGAGATGTTGCTCCCATTACTCCCTTATCTTTCCCTACTTTCCAATTTCCTCAGCAACAATCTTTGCTATCTTCTGGGCTGCACCGCTTTCACCGCGAATCTTACGGAGTTTAGCGCGCATATCATCCAATTTTTCTGGATTCGCCAAAAAGTCTAAAACCATTTCCCCAACTTCTTGCGGTTGAAGTTTACCCATAAGTTCTGGGACTATCTCTTCCTGTGCCCAGATATTTGGCCATGCTAATAAACCTTTGCGTCTCACAAATCTCAGAAATGACCAATTAATTACCTTAGCAAAGGGTGTACCGACTACTGGCAAATTTGCCAACAATCCAGGTAAACCGTCCCAAGAACGCATGGCATCAAGTTGCTGGGTTGGTAGTAAAACAATCATTGGCACTCCTAAAGCACCAAGTTCGGCAGTGTTTGCCCCCACCGTAGTCAAGCAGATATAGCACTGGGATAATAATTTATATGCAGGGTTTTCTTGCCACAGTTCCACAATTAAGCCCGTTGCAGTTTTGAGCAATGCCTTGCCTTTAGCATCCTCTGGGATAATTAAGGAAGCACCACCAAAGCCAAAGATTTCAGCAATAGAGTTCTTTTGGGGATTGGCAAAACTAGCTAAAGTTGGTAAATCCAAAGTTGGGGCTACAGGAATTACAAATCTGGTTTGCGGTATTTTTGCATGAACGTATTCGGCAATAGCTAAACATAATGGTACTCCTTGGGCTAATTTTGCTGCTTTTGAACCAGGGAGTAAACCAATGATTGCGGAGTCGGGAGTTGGGAGCAGGGAGTAAGAAGTGCTGACTTGTTCTTGTGCTTCAACCATTAAATCACCGACAACAGTGAATTTCTGAGCATATTTCTGGAGGACACGGGTTGCAACTTCAGGTTTCATGATTCCAAAGCGATCGATCCAGTTATGCCATCTGGCTTCCCATTCTGCGTAAACAACTGTGCGATATCCGAGCTTTTTGCCTATAATCACTGGAAAAATTTGATCGCCGCCCAAAAAAACGACTACACCGCGACTTCTCCAATCCCAATTTTCAAATGTTTTGCCCCAAAGCAAAAATTGCCAAAAATGTTCTGCTCCCTGAACTCTATCTACTTCTGGGTAAGAAAGAGCGATCGCTGCTTCTTTACCACTAGCATTTGAGCAAGGCGACAACACCACAGAAATCCTTGCTAAAGAACGGTCATCCCCTAATTCTTGCCGCAACGATTTTACTACCGGACGCACCCAGGTTGTTACTTCACCAGGGCCATTTGATAAGATGAGGATATCTACTTGAGTCATTAGTTAATGGTTAGAAGTTAGAGGTCATTAATCAAGAGACAAATATTAATAAATTCGTGCCGATGTTATGGGTATATACTGTACCTTGTTAGTGCCATTTAATAACCTACTCTACATTTAATTTGCATAGATTCGACAGTCAGGATGTATTCCAATCCTAGATTTTAAATTTTGAATTTGGCACAATTGCGATCGTTGCAGTGCGTCCACATTGTAATTACAGTGGTTTTGTGTTTACACTGAGCGATCGGCATTTGGTCTGTTACTAATTGCTGTTTCTTTAACACTGGCATTTTAGCAAGGTGACAACACCACAGAAATCCTCACCACAGATAAATGGGCAAAAACATATTTGCAGTGTTTGCCAAGCATTTTAGATAGGTTTTCTTCTACGTATGATTTCGTAGTCTTTATTAATAAAAAATAAAATCTAATTCCTATATAAATATATTGATTATTTTACTATAGGTAAATATTAAGACTGCGATTATCAATAATTTTTTGGGCAATCTAAATATAGCCCTTTTTTGCTTACTAAACCCATTGTTTAGAGGGTGAAAACTTTGATAAAAGGCGTCTGATACTAAAATGCATTCCTCACGCAATTTACTGATTCGATTTATTCTCGGCGGCACTACTCTTATTGTGAGTATTTCTGCTTATTTTAGCTATCAGGCTGCTCGGAAAATAACGCTAGAAGACTTGAGAGTAAAGGCTTTTTTAGAGGTACAGAGAGGGGTTGATGAAATTGAGGAGTGGCTGCATGTCCGCAAAGTAGAGGTGCAAACCCTTGCTCATACTTCAACTGTACGCTCCTTAGACTGGTCTGTGGCGGAACCCTATTTAAAGTTAGAAGTTGAAAGGATAGATGAATTTTTCTTTTTCCAAATAGTTACGCCGGATGGTTCGTATTTTAATACTAAGGTTGGTCGATCAAATAAGAATATTAAGGATCGAGACTACTTTCAAAAAGCACTAGCCGGAAAAAGCAACATTTCCGATCCCTTTATCAGCCGTTCCACAGGCATTCCATTAATTGCGATCGCCACCCCAATCTGGTCAAACTCTCCTACCAGTCGTTCACCGATTGGCGTCTTCCAAGGCAATGTTAAGGTCGATCATATTGCTGAGGTGGTAAACTCGCTGCACTACGGCAAGAATAGCTATGCGTTCGCCCTCAATTCCCAAGGAGAAGCGATCGTCCATCCCAACTCAATGTTAATGTCAACGGAAGAAAAACCTGCACCCAGCCTGCTGAAAATTCCAGATCGCAATTTAAATGCGATCGTGCGGCAGATGGTAAAAAAACAACAGGGAATTCAGTTGATGGAAATTGACGGCACTAAAAAGTATGTTGCTTATGTGCCGTTACAAGAAGCTAATTGGTCTTTAGCTTTGGTAATTCCGCGCCAAAACATTGAATCTCGGCTACAATTCCTCGATCTGATCGCTCTAATTGTGGGCGGATTGACATTGACGATGATCACTGTCTTATGGCAGGTGCAAGCGTTTGAACAAGCTCAACTGAAAAAATCCAAAGCAACGGCTGATACCGCAAACCGTGCTAAGAGCGAATTTTTAGCCAACATGAGCCATGAACTGCGAACGCCTTTGAATGGTATTTTAGGTTGCGCTCAAATTTTGCTGCGTTCTAAAGCTTTGCCAGAGCCAGAGCAATATCATGTAAACATTATTGAACAGTGTGGCTCTCATCTACTGACTTTAATTAATGACATTTTGGATCTTTCCAAAATTGAAGCGCGAAAACTGGAACTGCATCCTCAAGATGTTCATTTTCCGTCTTTTTTACAGGGTATTGTAGAAATTTGTCAGATTCGGGCAGAACAAAAAGGCATTTTGTTTGTCTATGAACCCGCAAGCAACTTACCCACAGGGGTTCATGTCGATGTCAAAAGGTTACGTCAGATTCTCTTGAATCTGCTGGGAAATGCCATTAAGTTTACCGATGAGGGTAAGGTTAGCTTCAAGGTTGAGATAATCGAGCGACTTCCTGCTGATGGACAGACAGAGAAATATTGCATTCACTTTAGTGTAAAAGACACAGGAATTGGCATAACTCCAACCCAACTAAATAACATTTTTTTGCCATTTGAACAAGTAGGTGAGAAAAAGCATCAGATAGAAGGGACAGGGCTAGGTTTAGCTATTACTCGGCAGTTGGTGCAGATGATGGGTAGCGATATCCAGGTTAAAAGTGAAATTGGTCAGGGTAGTACTTTCTGGTTTGAAATTGCGATCGCCCAAGCCAGCGAATGGGTACAGTCTGCGATGACTGCATCCAAGGGACAAATCATTGGGTTTGAAGATAGTCCCCGCACCATTCTGATGGTGGACGATCGCTGGGAGAATCGCACAGTAATTACAAACTTATTGCAACCATTGGGTTTCAAAGTGGTTGAAGCCAGTAACGGTAAAGAAGGTTTAGAAAAAGCGATCGCGATCAAACCCGACCTGGTGATTACAGATTTGCTGATGCCAGAAATGGATGGGTTTGAATTGATTAAACACCTGCGTCATAACCCAGATATCCAGGATGTCAAGATTATCGTCTCTTCCGCTAGTGTCTTTGAAGCCGATCAACATCGCAGTCTGCAAGCGGGAGGTGACACCTTTTTGAGTAAACCTATACAGGCAGATGAATTACTGCATCAATTAGAGTGCCACTTAAATTTGGTATGGATTTACCAGCAGTCTCAATCTGAAGAACAAAAAATCAACTCTTCCGCTACAACACTTGATAGCTCATCAGATAAATTGACTCCACCTTCCCTTGATGTATTGCGGGAACTGATGAATTTAGCGAGTAAAGGTAACTTCAATGACATTCTAAAATGGGCAGATAAACTAGAGGAAGCAGACACAAAATTTACTCCCTTTGCCAACCAATTGCGGCAACTAGCAAGGCAGTTTGACGAAGATTTAATCCTCAAGTTTTTGATCGAAAACGAAAAGGATTAATTTCCCTAAATTTATTTATGGGAATTGTAATGTGTGAATTTTGAATTCGGAGTGTTCGCCTTTGGCGTCTTCCACAGAAACAACATGACTCAATATGGGGTAGAAACAGCATGACAGCAATGATAGGCGATCAAAAAAATTCCCTAAATCGCGATCCTGCTAGAGGAATTATTTTAGTCGTTGACGATAACCCTGCCAACTTACAAGTTTTATCGAGCTTTTTGGATCAGTCTAGCTTTGAAGTTTGGGCAGCTCGCAGTGGTGAAAAAGCAATTCAGAGATTAGAAAATGATAATTTACCTGATTTAATCTTGCTTGATGTGATGATGCCGGGTATCGATGGGTTTGAAACTTGTAAATACCTCAAAAGTGATAGCAATCCTCGTGTCCAGGATATTCCAATCATTTTTATGACTGCTCTTTCAGATACTGCTGATAAGATTAAAGGATTGCGATTGGGAGCCGTAGATTATATTACTAAACCTTTTCAGTATGAAGAGGTTTTGGTACGAGTAGAGCATCAACTTAAGCTGAGAAATTTGACGAAAACCTTGATGGACAAAAACGCCGAATTACAACAGGCTCAAACCCAACTGGTTCAAGCAGAAAAGGTAGCAACCTTGGGTCAAATGACAGCAGGAATTGCCCATGAAGTAAATAATCCTATCAATTTTATTGCTGGTAATTTGAATTTTATTGAACAATATTTCCAAGAGGTTGTTAATTTACTTGAACTATATCAAAAATATCTACCCGATCCACCTCTTGAAATTCAAAATGCTATTAAAACAAAAGATATCAGCTATTTGTTAAATGATTTTTCCAAAGTTATTCAATCCATGCAACTGGGTACAGATCGCGTTACAGAAATTGTGTCATCATTGAACAAATTCTCTCGACACGGAGAAGCAGGTAAAAAACTAGCTAACCTGCATGAGGGGTTAGAAACTACGCTACTCATTCTTGGACATCGACTCAAAGCAAATGCTCATCGTCCGGCAATCCAACTAAATAAAGAATATGGAGAATTGCCGCTTATTGAGTGCTATCCAGGCGAACTAAATCAGGTTTTTATGAATTTGATTGGTAATGCAATAGATGCAATTGAAGAAATACAAAAGCATCAATATTTTGATGAAAATTTTAGACATATTGGTATGATTTGGATTAAAACTGAAGTAATTGGAGAGCGAGTTATTCTCAAAATTGCAGACAATGGCTCAGGAATCAGCGAAGCAAACCGAACAAAGATATTCGATGCTTTCTACACTACAAAAGTCATCGGTAAAGGAACAGGACTAGGTTTATCTATTGCTTACCAAATTGTAGTAAACAATCACCGCGGGAAGCTAAGTTGCCATTCAACACAAGGTGAGGGTACAGAGTTTGTGATTGAATTGCCTATCCGATAAATTAGAATCCCAAATCCTAATTGCGATCGCATTTTTCTGACCTCTATCGACTTCTGGCCTCTTTGCCACTAGCATTTGGACAAGGCGATCGCTCTTGTTGATCGCATCCCTAATAAAACACCTATAAACGTTTAAAAATAATGCATCAACTAAAAGAAAAGATTAGAAAAATTTTTAATAATACAAATGATTGGTATACGGGAGTGTTTAAACTATGTATGTAGTTATCGAGAGCTAAAAAATATTTTCCCAATAGCAACAACACTATTATTCGTTGCTTTGATGAAATTATTGCTTACTTTGACAATAGGACAACTAGTGGCATGTTGAAGGAATTAATAACAAGCTTAAACTGATTAAGCGTTCTGGATATGAATTTAGAAACTTTGAAAATTTCAGAGTCAGATGCTTACTAAGTTGGTATTTTATTTATTAATTTGGCATAACAAGTACTGAAGAACCATAATATACCAATTAAGACAATTTAACGCAAGGTTCAGAGCAAGCTATCAACTCAATGCGTAGTCAATTATTAATTTGTCTGGAACAATTTCGTGGAGTTGTAATTTTTTCTACGAACCTAGTTGAAAACTACGATAAAGCGTTTGAAACAAGGGTGCGTCATGTACATTTTCTAATGCCAGATTTTGCATCTAGAAGAGAAATTTGTAAAAGGCATCTTCCCGCAAAAATGCCACTAGCGGAAGATATTTCTCTTGAAAAACTGGCTCAAGTTGAAGATGTTTGTGGAAGAGATATCAAAATGCGGTTATTGATGCTGCAATGAGAGTAGCAAGAAAAGGCAAGCTTTCTGTTGAGCTAAGTGATTTACTTGACTCAATTAACAAAATCAAATCAGCGAGAATTAATGTTTTGCAATCAGATGATTTATCTCCACATACAAGGGAAAAAATTAGTCAGTAGTTAAAAGAAGCTCTATCTCAAAAAGAGCTAGAAAGTAAGTAAGCCAGCCCTACATACACTGTAAAAAATACTTAATAAACCCGCACAAGCGGGTTTAGTTTTTTAAATAGAATAATATCTTTAAATAACTATTTAATCATTAAATAATTTTACAAAAATTTATAAATAGTGAGCTAATACTTTTATACAAAGTCAACAATTACAAAGAAATATTTCGTTTTTTATATCGATTTGTGTCATATAGGGGATAAAATGCCTACTGGGCAAGCGTTTTCTGATAAAAAACAGATATTGCCTAAAAGATCGCAAGTTACCTGTGGCTGATGATGCCGCTAGGAACTTCCATTAGAGAACACGCATCAAAGGAGCCGAAGAAGCATGTTCACACACGTCAAGTCCACCATTAGACACATTGCGCCTGATAACTTACGCGGACGTAGTTTAATCAAGGTGGTCTATGTCGTGCTTGAGTCCCAGTACCAGAGTGCTTTGTCGCAAGCAGTTCGCACGATTAACGCGAACAATCCCAACTTGGCGATTGAAATCAGCGGGTACTTGATTGAGGAACTCCGCGACCCAGAGAATTACGAAGAGTTCAAACGAGAAATTGAGAGTGCGAATATCTTCATCGCTTCCCTCATTTTCATCGAAGACTTAGCACAGAAAGTAGTAGCAGCAGTAGAACCACACCGCGATCGCTTGGATGTTTCTGTTGTCTTTCCCTCGATGCCAGAGGTAATGCGCCTGAGTAAAATGGGCAGCTTTTCCTTGGCACAGTTGGGTCAGTCAAAAAGTGCGATCGCCCAATTCATGCGGAAACGCAAAGAAAAATCCGGTGCGGGATTCCAAGATGGAATGCTGAAGCTTTTGCGAACACTGCCGCAAGTGCTGAAGTTTTTACCGATGGACAAGGCACAGGATGCCCGAAATTTCATGCTCAGTTTTCAGTATTGGCTAGGTGGTTCTCCTGAAAATCTGGAAAACTTCTTGCTGATGCTAGCTGATAAATATGTATTTAAAGGTTTAGAAAAACAGAATTTTGCACCTTCTACATACGAACAGCCGGTGGTTTATCCCGATCTAGGGATTTGGCATCCTTTGGCTCCCAGTATGTTTGAAGATGTCAGAGAGTACCTCAATTGGTATACAGCTCGTAAGGATATTTCTAGCGATCTCAAAGATCCCCTAGCTCCTTGTGTCGGGTTAGTATTGCAACGCACCCACTTAGTTACAGGGGATGATGCCCATTATGTGGCAATGGTGCAGGAGTTGGAAGCATTAGGCGCACGGGTACTACCTGTGTTTGCTGGTGGTTTGGATTTCTCCAAGCCTGTGGATGCTTACTTCTACGAACCAACTACTAATGTCCAGTTGGTAGATGCAGTGATATCACTGACTGGCTTTGCTTTAGTAGGTGGCCCAGCTAGACAAGACCATCCCAAGGCAATTGAGTCACTCAAACGCTTAAATCGTCCTTACATGGTGGCGTTACCCTTAGTATTCCAAACCACAGAAGAGTGGATGGATAGCGATTTAGGGTTACATCCAATTCAAGTAGCTTTGCAAATTGCAATTCCTGAATTGGATGGAGCAATTGAGCCGATTATATTATCGGGTAGAGATGGAACTACAGGGAAAGCGATCGCACTGCGCGATCGGGTTGAAGCTGTAGCCGAACGCGCCTTAAAATGGGCGAACCTCCGCCGCAAGCCGAAGCTAGATAAGAAAGTCGCCATCACCGTTTTCAGCTTCCCACCCGATAAAGGCAACGTGGGAACCGCAGCGTACTTGGATGTTTTTGGCTCCATCTACGAGGTGATGAAAGCCCTCAAAAATAACGGCTACGACTTACCAGAATTGCCAGAATCCGCCGAAGCGTTGATGCAAGAAGTCATCCATGATGCTCAAGCGCAGTACAACAGCCCAGAACTGAACGTTGCTTACAAAATGTCGGTTCCTGAGTATGAGGCACTTACCCCTTACTCTCAACGCCTAGAGGAAAACTGGGGCCCACCTCCCGGACATCTCAACAGCGACGGGCAAAATCTGCTGATTTATGGTAAACAATTCGGTAATGTCTTCATCGGTGTCCAACCTACATTTGGTTACGAAGGCGACCCGATGCGGCTGTTATTCTCCCGTTCAGCTAGTCCTCACCACGGTTTTGCTGCCTACTACACTTACCTAGAGCAAGTTTGGAAAGCTGATGCTGTACTGCACTTTGGTACACACGGTTCCTTAGAATTCATGCCAGGTAAACAGATGGGGATGTCTGGTGATTGTTATCCAGATAACTTGATTGGCTCAATTCCCAACCTGTATTACTACGCAGCCAATAATCCGAGTGAGGCGACAATTGCTAAACGTCGGAGTTATGCCGAAACAATTTCTTACTTGACACCACCGGCAGAAAATGCTGGTTTGTATAAAGGTTTGAAGGAACTCAGCGAATTAATTGCTTCCTACCAAACCTTAAAAGATAGTGGACGCGGTGTTTCCATTGTCAACAGCATCATGGATAAATGCCGGATCGTGAATCTGGATAAGGATATTAACCTGCCAGAAACCGATGCCAGAGACATGAGTACCGATGAGCGGGATAATATTGTTGGCAACGTCTACCGCAAGTTGATGGAAATCGAGTCTCGGTTGTTGCCTTGTGGGTTGCACGTCATTGGGAAACCGCCAAGTGCAGAAGAAGCGATCGCCACTCTCGTCAACATTGCTAGTCTAGATCGTCAAGAAGAAGGACTTCAAGGCTTGCCGGGAATTATCGCCAACAGCATTGGGCGTAACATTGACGATATTTATCAAAATAACGACAGAGGCATTTTAGAAGATGTCCAGTTATTGCAAGATATCACTTTGGCAACCCGTGCAGCAGTTACCGCCCTTGTGCAAGAGCAGATCGACGCGGAAGGACGAGTTTCTCTGGTTTCCCGGTTGAATTTCTTCAACATGGGTAAAAAGGAACCTTGGGTAGAAGCATTGCATAAAGCAGGTTATCCCAAAGTTGACACCGCCGCCCTAAAACCCCTAGTTGAGTATTTGGAATTCTGCCTGCAACAAGTTTGTGCAGACAACGAACTCGGAGCATTACTCAGAGGCTTGGAAGGCGAGTACATCTTACCCGGCCCTGGTGGCGATCCCATCCGCAACCCGGATGTATTACCCACAGGTAAGAATATCCATGCTTTAGATCCGCAATCCATCCCAACAACAGCAGCAGTTCAATCAGCCAAAATCGTTGTAGATCGGCTTTTGGCACGTAATAAGGCTGAAAATGATGGAAAATGGCCAGAAACCATCGCCTGCGTTCTCTGGGGAACCGATAACATCAAAACTTACGGTGAATCCCTAGCGCAAATTATGTGGATGGTGGGCGTGCGTCCAGTTCCCGATGCCTTGGGACGGGTGAACAAGTTGGAATTGATATCTCTAGAAGAGTTGGGACGACCCAGAATAGATGTGGTAATCAACTGTTCTGGAGTATTCCGCGACTTGTTTATCAACCAAATGAACCTGCTAGACCAAGGGGTGAAGATGGCCGCTGAGGCGGATGAACCCTTAGAAATGAACTTTGTTCGCAAACACGCTTTGCAACAAGCTGAGAATATGGGGATTAATCTGCGTCAAGCAGCGACGCGCGTTTTCTCCAATGCTTCTGGTTCCTACTCGTCAAATATCAACTTGGCGGTAGAAAACAGCACTTGGGATAGTGAAGCCGAGTTGCAGGAAATGTATCTCAACCGGAAATCTTTCTCTTTCAATTCCGATAACCCCGGAATTATGGACGAATCCCGGCAGATTTTTGAAAGTACTTTGAAAACTGCTGATGCAACTTTCCAAAATTTGGATTCTTCCGAGATTAGCTTAACCGACGTTTCCCACTACTTTGATTCAGATCCTACTAAGCTGGTGGCAAGTCTGCGGGGTGATGGTAAAAAACCAGCATCTTATATTGCAGATACAACCACAGCTAACGCCCAAGTGCGGACATTATCAGAAACCGTGCGTTTGGATGCGCGTACCAAATTGTTAAATCCCAAATGGTACGAGGGGATGCTGTCTCACGGTTACGAAGGTGTGCGCGAACTCTCCAAGCGGTTGGTGAATACAACAGGTTGGAGTGCGACAGCCGGCGCTGTGGATAACTGGATTTATGAGGATACTAACGAAACCTTCATCAAAGATGAAGAAATGCAGAAGCGGTTGTTGAACCTTAATCCCCATTCTTTCCGCAAGATTGTATCAACGTTGTTGGAAGTGAATGGACGCGGTTATTGGGAGACTAGCGAGGAGAATTTAGATCGTCTGCGCGAGTTGTACCAAGAGGTTGAAGACCGGATTGAAGGGATTGATTGAGTAGGTTTATACACAACTAATAAGGTAGAAGGCACGGTAATTCCGTGCCTTTTGCTTTTATCTTGCTTTTCACGGCAGAATCAAGTTAACAATAGGTTATTTGTAGGGAACTGATTCAAGATAATCGGTAATTTTCCAGTACCTAATCCTGTGGGCTATCTTGGTATAAACTAGCTACTCTTTTTTAGCTAGAGTTTATCAAGTTTGACTATCTGAAATAGATAAGAAAAGCCCAAAGACATGAAACCCAAAGATAAAACTTCACAAGACATTATCCCAAGCCGTGAATCAGCATTAGCAGTTTTAGCTAATCTACGAAGGCAGTATGGTGATAAAGGTTCTAATCTCTGCGGGGAAAACGAGGCTAAGACTCGTCTTTTAATCATTGATAAAATTCTTGAATCTCTAGGATGGTGCAAAGAAGAATTTAATCCAGAACATCCGGTAAAACACGTTGGATTCACAGATTATTTAATAACAGCAGATGGTATCCCAAGATTTATAGTAGAAGCAAAACGCATTGGGCAAACATTCATACGTCCACAAACAGGCCTAAAGAAAACGATTTACCAACTCAGTTATATCCGCACCTCCTTTGGACCTTCAGTTAGTGAAGTGATTAACCAAGCTGAAGGTTATGCAAAAGAAACCGGAGTACCATATTCTGTAATTACCAATGGTGCAGAATGGATACTTTTGCAAGCAATCCCAAATCGGAACAAAAATATCAATGACTTACAATGTATTTATTTTGGTAATTTATTATCAAATGTATCGCACTTTGATCTCTTTTGGGATCTCCTGGCTAAACCTTGTGTAGTTAACAATTCGTTAGAAGAGCATTTTTCTGAAATTAATTCTCTTCCTTCAGATTTTTGTGTTATTCCTAGCTCTAAACTTCCTGAAATCAACTGGTCACGCTCCAATGATAGTGATAAATATATAGGAGAATTTTATGATCGCTTTTTTGGAGAAATTGTTGATCCAGGCCGTAGAATGATGCTCAAACAATGCTTCGTTACAAATCCAAAATTAGATCAGTATCAAGGAGAATTAAAACGCACACTTCAAGATACATCGCCAATTTATATTCCGTCGGCTACCGATATCTCACCGGATTATGATAATCCACATTTTTTACCTACTGAATCGGGTGATAGGAAAGGGCGAGTGGTTTTAATTACTGGTTCGGTTGGATGTGGAAAGTCTACGTTTATTAATAAAGTTTTGATTGAAGCACATCAAAGGAACACAAAAAAATTTAATTATTTAATTATCGACCTAATTAATGAATTTGATGGCACACCAGAGATCATAAATGAATATCTTTGGCAGGAAATAAATGGAAAGTGGAAAAATTTACGCCCAGAAGCTTATGAACATGAAACTCTTCGTAAAATTTTTGGTAGGGAACTACAAAATTTACGGAAAGGCTCATATGCCAAAGTTTTTGAGCAAGACTCACAGCTTTTAGCCCTTAAAGAAGCAGAACTATTAGAGAAGCTTTCGGAATCACCCAGTGAATTCTTAGAGAAAAGTTGGCGATATTATGCTAGCCAGAATAAAAAAGGTGTTGTAGTTTTTCTGGATAATATTGATCGAACATCAGATAGATATCAAAGAATAGTTTATACGTTTGCTCACAAGCTTGCTAGTCAGACTGGGGCAACAGTAATTATTACGATGCGAGAAGGAACTTATTTTCGGGGTCGAGAGTTTGGGTTTCTGGATGTGCGTTCAGATGATATTGTCTATCACCTTCAAACGCCTGATCTAGTACAAATAATTTCTAAGCGTATTGAATATGTAGAGAATTTAGAAACACCAAAAGAACCAAGCAAAAAAGATCATCGTTTAACTCGTTGGCGGAATCAACCTAACTGGCAGGAATTTTATAAATTTTCTTTGAAATATACCCAAGTAATTAAATCAACTTTCCTAAAAGCTAGTGCTGCTAATCAATCTCTTAATTTACTTTCAGCCGTTTCCTGGCATAACGTTCGCTATTTTCTTGATATTCTTCGCGATTTGCATTTAACATTAGGTAGTGAAACAGAAGTTTGGTCAGTCTCTTATATAATTTCAGCCTTACTTTCACCTAATAGTATAAGTGGAGGTAAATCTATCTTACCAAACTTATACTATCCAGTATTCCCCAGTTATCCCTGTTACTTCTTAAAACTCAGATTATTACTGAGATTACTTTATGGAAGACATAGCTCAGAATCACGGCGTGGTACAACCCTAAAAGAAATTTTGAATTTCACACGAATGTATGCTTACCATGAAAGATGGACACGAATTACAATTAGGGACATGGTGCGTGAGCGGCTTTTAGAGTGTATGGAAATACCTTCGGAAGCTGACTTTACAAAAAACTATGAATTGGAAGAATTTCACTCTTTTCGCACCTCTCCACTTGCTGTAGTTATGATTAAGCAGGTTTACTTTGACAATATTTATCTGTCTATGATAGGGCGTGAACTACCTTTTCATAAAAGTAAAGCTTTTGAAAAATTTGTTGACGCGGTTCGCGATGTAATAACTATTCTTTCAGAAGAATCGCTCAATAAAACTGGTGTTGATCTCTTATCTGAAACTGAAGCAAATAGTATTGTAGCACGTTATCTAGTGGAATCTTTTGAGGAAGAGAAGCCTATTGGTGATGTCTTAATGCACTTCCCTGAAGTTGCGACAACTGAGGAAAAGCTTAAGGATATGATAGCTAAACTGCTCAGTATTGCAGGAGTATCTGTGCCAAATCGACTTCCTGAAGTTGTTAGTGGATTTCCTATAAAAACACAAGAATTACAAGTATTTCAACCATCATTATTTGATTACATTGATAACCTTAAACTGATACAAGAAACCAATAGCATCCAAGTTCCACACGAATTAGCTAATATCCAAACAACAACACGAAGTTTAGCACCAAAGATTTTTTGGGCAATGGTAGAACTAAGAGCAAGAGGAAAAAAACAAGTCACTGGCTCAGAAATTGCCAATATAATTAACCAGTATCTTGTAGATGATATTAATAAAGTAGAACCCACTAATATATCAAAAGCTTTGCGAGGCAGGGCTCTACAATCTCAATCATGGTTGAACACTGAGCAAATAGCATCCCGCAAAAAACTCTATGGACTTTCAGATAACTGGCGTGGCTATTGGGAACAAACTTTCAATGAGCAATCACCTACACTGGACTAGTGTACTGAAGCTTGGATATAGTTGCTGATATTACAGATAGGTTTGATTCTAAAGACTTCAAGATTCCAAAACTTTTAAATAAAGTGATTGCTCTACTCTTCCAAAACAGGCGATGTCTAGCGACAAGCCCTTTGCGTCTACGCTTTGTTTTTGAGATTTTCTGCAAAGCGATCGCACTCACGCTTCCACAAGAGCGATCGCTTCATTTTTGAGGTTTTCTGCAAAGCGATCGCTCTTTTATTAACTATTATTTTCTTTAAGGCAAAATCTCAAAGCTATCGCAGTGCTGAGGTCGATATAATCTAAAATCTCGCTGATCTAAAGTAAATATTTTTTTAATCCCATAGCGTTCAGCTATTGCCATAACACTTGCATCTACAAAATTAATCCGACTATCTGCATACTCATCCAAGATTTCCGCCACACGAATTACATCTTGCTCTGTTAAAGCTACTAAACTAAATCGACTCGCAGATAGTCCTTGCAAAAAAGCTACTACTGTCGCTATACCTGCATTACGTCCTACCAAATAAGCTAATTCTGCCAATACTGTTTGTGGTAACAGAATTTGTTTTTGTTGTGTATATACTCTTGCAACAATACTGTGCATTGCATCCGAACGGTTCAACAATGCTACAACAAAATCCGTATCAGCTACTGCTAGGGTTATTTCCACGTCCAACCAGATTTTTCAGTAATCTCTTGTTGGAGAATATCTTCTGAGTTTGTAGCCAAATCAGGTGTTCCTGCAAATAAGCCAATTAATGGGTCAGACGCAGCATTATCAACTGTTTCTAGCAATTGGGTTTCTAGATATAGCCTAACAGCTTCACTGACTATTGATTCAGGAGATTGCCCTCGTTGAGTAGCCAGATTTATGACTTTTTCAAGTAAAGTCTGTTCCAGTTTCCAGTTAAATGTAGAGTCCACCAGATAACTTCTCTCTTTTTAGTAACAAAAGATACTCTAACAAATATGGGTTTGATGCTCACTATTATACTTTTTTGTCTTTAAGTTAAATATACACAGCGATACCTACGGTAAGCTACGCTAATGCACTCACTCTTCCACAACAGGTGATGTCTAAGCACAAGCCGCTACGCCTCTACGCTTTGTTTTTGAAGTTTTCTGTAAGGCGATCGCCTAAAATGGTATCATCCAATCAGCGATCGCAACAGACAAAAAGACTCAAACTATCAGTTGATCCAACACTAACACTGTTAACGCTGGTAAAGACGGCAACCGCGCATCATTTGTCAAGAAAAATGATGCACTTCCACGAATAGCAGTAGCCATTTGAATAGCATCTGGGGTTCTTAAGTTATAATTTGCCCTTAATTGTGCTGCATTTTCAGCAATGTCAGGGAAAACTTCTATAGTAGTCAAACCTTAAGAATTAAATAGAATTTCACGATATTGTTGAGCTAATGCTGTATTTCCTTGTCGCAAGGGATAGACTAACACTTCCGTGATAGTCAAAACTGATGTTACAATGCTAAAATCACCACGAAACATCGCTTCAAAAAAAGCATCTATAACATCCAAATAATTAGGATTTTCTTCAATAAAGTAAATTAGTGGAGCAGTATCCAAACCTACAATTTGCCCCTGTAGTTGGACTAGCCATTCCATGAATCACGTTCCTGATTAATGTATTCTTGAGCATCAATGCCATTCCAGATTTCTTTGCCTAATCCACGTAATTCGAGGATGCTATGCTTTTGCTTAGGTATCATCGTCACCTGTTGACGAATTAAGCTTGACAATTCTTCAATTAAGCGTATTTGCTCTTCAGGAGTTAGGCTTTGAGCTTGCAGTAGTACTTCTTGATAATTAAACATAAAATTTACACTTCTACTTCTCTGGATTCTAAGTCAAATATATACAGACAGACTGCATTCTTTATTTGTAAAATAAAGGTAGACAGGCTTGATATCTGCTTGTTTATCAGAATAACCATTGCGATCGCATTCACTCTTCCACAACAAGCGATGTCTAACAAACAGCAAGCAGTTACGAGTCTGGGCTTAGTTTTTGAGGTTTTCTGTAAGGCGATCGCACTCACGCTTCCACAAGAGCGATCGCTTAGTTTTTAAGGTTTTCTGTAAGGCGTAGGCGTAGCCCGTCGTAGACATCGCACTTTGGGAAATTTTGGAGGTGTAGTGTACCCCAGCTACGCCTACGCTTTTATATTTTCAATGATATCATAATATGATATCATTAAATCTGTGGCTATATTCAACTTAACTGTAAGATGGCTGTAATTGTATTGATTAAATGGATCTCAATAACAAACAACGTCAGATTTTAGAGTTAATTTTTACAAATCCTGTACCATCTAATATTCTTTGGAAAGATATTGAAAGTTTATTTATAGCTCTCGGTGCTGATATTACTCAAGGTAGAGGTTCGCGGGTTCGTGTGAAATTAAATGATGTGAAAGCTGTTTTTCACGAACCGCATCCTCAAAATGAGACAGATAAAGGAGCAGTTAAATCTGTTAGAGAATTTTTAATGAAGGCAGGAATTGAAATATGATGACTTATAAAGGATACACAGCTAGTATAGAAGTAGATGTAGAAGCGGGAATACTTTTTGGCCAAGTCCTAGATATTAATGACGTAATTACCTTTAAGGCAAAAACTGTAGACGAAGCGCGTCAAGAATTTCAAATTTCTGTTGATGATTATCTTGCTTTCTGTGAAGAACTAGGAGAGGAGCCTGATAAACCATTCTCTGGTAAACTTCCATTCCGCACAACTCCAGAACACCACCGCAAAATATTTATTGCTGCTAAAAAGGCTGGCAAAAGCATAAATGCTTGGATGGATGAAATTTTAACTGGTGCTGCGGATAAAGTAATCAACACTTAGAGGCAATCATTCTAAATATTTTTTTCGCTAAAGTGCATTTGCTTTCGGCATTTTTATAAGAATATTCAAGTTTAAATTTTTCTATGGATGCGTTAACTATCAACTTTGCTCCTGTTCTTCAAATAACAGATGAGCAATTCTTTCAGTTATGTCAGATAAATGAATTAATCAGATTTGAGCGTAATGCTGATGGCACATTGCTACTAATGCCTCTAGTTGGAGGCTTAACCAGCAACCGCAATGCTAACTTAACTGCTCAACTTGGAGTGTGGAATCGTGATGAGTCACTAGGTATAGCCTTTGGTTCTTCCGTTGGGTTTATTTTACCAAATGGGGCAGTTCGTTCTCCTGACGCATCTTGGTTAAAACGTGACAGATGGGATTATCTCACACAGGAGCAAAAAGAGAAATTTCCACCTGTATGTCCTGATTTTGTAGTGGAATTGCGTTCTGATACTGATTGTTTAAAAAGGCTACAAAATAAAATGCAAGAGTACCGAGACAACGGAACTAGATTAGGTTGGTTAATTGATTTAGAAATTCGGCAAGTAGAAATTTATCGCTCCGGTAGAGATTTTGAATTACTGCAATCTCCTGCTAGTTTATCAGGAGAAGATGTGCTACCGCAATTTGTGCTTAATTTTAAAGATATCTGGTGAATTGATTAAAATACGAAATTCGTTAGCGTAGCTCACCGTAGGTATCGCATTGTTTTTGAGATTTTATGTAAAGCGATCGCTCTTTTGTTGATTATTATTTTCTTTAAGGCAGTTGGGTAATTATGGCTGATTTAATACCCTGGAAAGAATTTGAGTCAGAATATTCTTCGAGATTCTCCACAGAAATGGGAGCGTCAGCAAAATCATTTCGGATGGCATTAGGAGCATTAATAATCAAAGAAAAGCTAAGGGTAAGCGACAGAAAGACAGTAGAACAAATTAAAGAGAATCCATATCTACAGTACTTTATAGGGATGTTATCTTATAGTAATGAAACTCCATTTGATGCCTCAATGTTAGTACATTTTAGAGAAAGAATTAATGCAGAGTTAGTTAACAAAGTGAATCAAGAGATGGTGAAGAAGATGTGCTTAGAAATATCATCTCAATCAAATCAAAAAAAAACAGCAGAATCAGAATCAGAAAAAAGTGAGCTAAAAAATCGAGGAAAATTAATATTAGATGCAACTTGTGCTTATGCTTGACTGGGTCTGAATAACTAGTCAACCCTTATAATTGCTTTTTTCTGACTTTTTCAGCAAGCCCTAAGTATACTCATGTTCATATTCGTACTAAGAATGAAAAAATTTTTATAGAAGAAGACTGGACAGAAGAGGGAATAGCGACTGAATTAATGAAGTTAGGTGTAAATAGCAGCGATATTGTGTTAGCTTTTCAGCCTCCAGATGTGAGAAAATTTACAGAATTTGCAACAGCTTAGTAAATTATTATTCTATCGGGGCGATCGATTTATTTTTGAGGTTTTCTGCAAGGCGTAGGCGTAGCCAGTCGTAGCCATCGCTCCTTATCAACTATCGAAGCATAAAAATAAAAGTAATTAATAAAACAGTATAAGTATTATACCCAAAGATATAAGTATAATTTGTGAAAAATTTAAATACAAAAAGACCAGCCTCCCACAGCTGGTCTAAAAAATGTTTTTGCGTTGTCTTCTCAAGAGAGTTAAAACCCAATTACGCGTTCCTAAAATGCAACGGGCAACTTTTCTTAACAATATTGTAACAGCCAACACAGATTTTTCCAGAATATTCATCAAAAAAAGATATGGCTCAAGCTTAAAAGCCTCTATCTATCAGGAGAATTCAGCAGATCGCAAGGTATAGATGGGAGAGATAAAGGCAAACAAGGGAGAAAATTTTACCTTGTCTACCTTATATCTCTTATCTTCGCCTCAGCCTCAACCGAGCAATTTCAACTTGACAGGCTACTGATGCTGGGAGCGATTTCTGCATCTGTGGGTGTTTCGCCCACGCGGAGGATTTTAGCCCCCAATTGCTGCAACTTCATATCAAGTCGATCGTAGCCGCGATCGAGGTGCTGTAATCCTTGAATTGTGGTTTGTCCTTCTGCTGCTAGTCCAGCGATGACTAACGCTGCCGATGCTCGTAAGTCTGTACCTAATACTGGTGCGCCAGATAATTTTGGTACTCCCCGAACGAAAGCTGCATTGCCTTTGACACGAATATCTGCCCCCAAACGATTCAACTCAGAGGCATGACGCAAGCGATTTTCAAAGACGGATTCATTAATTACGCTGTCGCCTTCTGCCACTGCCAGCAAAGCCATGAATGGGGCTTGCATATCTGTGGGAAAACCTGGATGGTATTGAGTTTCAATATCCGTTGCCTTAAGGTTTTCCGCTGGCAGAATGTGTAAGTGGTCAGGCTTTTCATCAATTATTGTCACTCCAATATCCCGCAGCTTGGCAATTACTGGGATGAGATGTTCTGGAGCCACTGGCGAGAGAAGAAGTTCTGAGCGGGTAATTGCTGCTGCCAGCAAAAACGTCCCAGCTTCAATGCGATCGGGAATAATGCTGTAGTCAACAGAATGCAACTTGGGGACTCCTTCGATAATAATTCTGCTAGTCCCCGCGCCCTTAATCTTCGCTCCCATCGCGTTACAGAAGTTAGCTAGATCGACTACTTCCGGTTCTCTGGCAGCATTTTCGATGATCGTTTCGCCCTCTGCCAGGGTAGCCGCCATCATCAAGTTTTCCGTCGCTCCAACACTGGCAATGTCTAAGTAAATCTTCGCACCTTTTAATCTCCGGCTGCTGCCAGGGACGTAGGCATTACAAATGCCATGCTCAATTTGTACTTCCGCTCCCATTGCTTGCAGTCCTCGAACATGCAAGTCAACTGGTCTTGCCCCGATCGCACAACCGCCTGGTAAGGGCATCTGTGCTACTCCCAGTCTTGCCAAAATGGCTCCAATGGCGAAAAAACTCGCTCTCAACTGGGTAACTAATTCGTAGGGAGCTTTTGATGTTTTAATCTCACTGGCATTGATGTCTAAAATGTCGCCTTGTCGGGTTAATTGCACACCCAAAGCAGATAACACCTGACCCATCCGCTCTACGTCCGCTAACAAAGGGACATTACGGATACGACAATCGCCCGGACACAGCAAGGCTCCAGCCATGATTACCAGTGCTGAATTTTTTGCCCCGCTAATTTTCACATGACCCCGCAAAGGATGCCCACCCCAAATTTGCAAGACTGAGGAGTCTGCTTCTGGAGTAATTTTGGCATCTGGTAAGATGGTAGAAGGATTAATAAGCTTACCTCCAAAAGTAATACGTATTTTATATGTTTGAAGTTGGTTTTGATTCTACAGTAAAGATTCAAAATGTCCACGTTTTAAAGCACTGTTTGGTATAAGAAAATTATTTTTTGGGTAAAAATTCAGGCTGAAAAGAAGTAGTAGTAAGCTTTTTGAGCTTTTTAAAAAATTTAAAAAAAAGAATGAATAAGTAGTAGTTTTAAGCAAAATTAAATACTCAGTAAAATAACTTAAGTATTCTCTAAAAATCAATGCTGTACTGTTCAGTAAATAAGATTTTGATTCGACGTTGTGCCTGAAAAACTCGTTTCTAGTTAGAGACTTTTAACGAGGCATTATGCTTTTACTTGACAAAGGTAAAACATAACGCAATAATAAGAAATTGTCGATAAGCACAAATGCCAGCGGAACTGGCGGAATGGCAGACGCGCTAGATTCAGGTTCTAGTGCCGCAAGGCTTCCGGGTTCAAGTCCCGGGTTCCGCATAATATCTAAGTTGGGAGTTAGAAGTCAAAAGTTATGAGTTGAAAGACAACTAAATTAACTCCTAACTATTAATTTCTAACTCTTAACTTTTTGATGTTGACCAGTTTACAGAATTCCCTAGTCAAACAAATTCGCAAGCTGCACTCTACGAAGGAGCGGCACAAGCAGCAGTTATTTTTACTAGAAGGTACACACCTATTAGAGGAAGCTTGTGCGGTCAATTACCCACTAGAAACAGTGTGTTGTACCCCAGATTGGCAAGTAGGTCATTCTTCACTATGGGAAGAAGCTTGTAGCCGATGCGATCGCGCCGAAATTGTCAGTCAAGAAGTCTTGGATGCGATCGCGACTACAGTCCAACCAGATGGTGTGGTGGCAACAGCAAAACGAAGCCAACGCCAAACTCAACTACCATTTACTGGTTTAGTACTAGCTTTAGAGACGATACAAGATCCCGGCAACCTGGGTACAATGATCCGCACCGCCGCCGCCGCTGGAGCATCAGGGTTGTGGATCAGTGGAGATAGTGTAGATTTAGATAGTCCTAAAGTTCTACGTGCTTCCGCAGGGCAATGGTTTCGCCTCGCAACAGCCGTAACCGAAGATTTAAAAGCGACAGTCCAACAAAGTCAGCAGGCAGGAATGCAGGTAGTGGCAACCTTACCCGATGCAACTTTAACTTATTGGGAAGTAGACTGGCGAAAACCCAGTATGATTTTACTGGGAAATGAAGGTGCTGGATTGTCGGCAGATTTAGCAGCGATCGCAGATCGGCAAGTCAGAATTCCTTTGAGTCCTGGAGTGGAATCTTTAAATGTGGCGATCGCAGCGGCTTTAATGTTGTACGAAGCTCAACGGCAACTAATTTGTCAGTAATAAATTTTAACTTTTTACCCCAATTGGGTTTTTGTTATTTCTTCGAGATATTGTTCAATATCAGCAACTGCGTCCTCAAGAGCCGCTAAATCAATATCTATCAAGTCTTGAGCGAGTTCGACTTCAGTGAAAGTACTAGTATGAAGTTGAGGGATCTCTTCTTCCTCAGTCGAACTTTCTTGTAAGATATCCTCCAACTGTTCGAGGGATTGTTCAAATACTTGATCGGCAGCACGGCGCTGTTCTGGCTGATTTTGCTCCATAATATTAACTTTAAAATCCTGATTTACTGACTTAATTTTGATTCTAGTTCCTACAGATTTAAATTTTGCACTTATAACATCATAGTTGTGTGCTGTATCAACTTTAGCAATGCTTATCAAGAATATCGATAGCTGTCTCCAATTAAGAGGAGGCAGATCGCGGAGCATGTCGCAGACAAGGCAGGAGGCAGGAGGAAAGAATTCTGATTGATTACTTTAGTTGTGGGCGATTACCCTGTTTAAAAAGAAAACATGGTACTAGCATCAAGTGCCGTGAGATACAAATTAAGCCCAATGCTTTTAAACATAGGTTACTCTTGTCTCCTAAACGCGATTACTATGGGTACACTAAATCAAGTTTGGCTACGTTTAGGTAAGTTTGATAAAACAGGTCTAATACTTAATTTGATAGACTATCCTAAATTTGAAATTATAAAAACTGGTAGCTCAGGGCTGATAACTAACTATGAGTGAAGCCTTATTCTGTATCGAAAATCTGCGAGTTGCCTATCCTGCTCGGAGTCGAGAAGAAGCAACCTGGGCGGTTGATGATGTATCTTTCACTTTGAAACCAGGTGAAAGAATGGGATTGGTGGGAGAGTCAGGTTGTGGTAAATCAACTATTGGGCGGGCAGTAATGCGTTTACTACCAGCCTCTAGTCGGATTGAGGGACGGGTGACATTTCAAGGACAGTCAGTGTTTGACTTGACACCTAACCAGGTACGGAAATTTCGGGGAGAGGCGATCGCCTTAATTTTTCAAGATCCCATGACACGCCTCGATCCTTTGATGACCATTGGTAAGCATTGTATCGAAACTCTCCAGGCGCACTCACCACAATTATCAACGCGGGAAGCCAAAGAAAAAGCACTTGCTACCTTGGCAAAGGTGAATATTCCCCCTAGTCGCTGGAATCAGTATCCCCATGAGTTTAGCGGTGGAATGCGCCAACGTGTAGCGATCGCCTTAGCTTTACTCCTCAACCCTAAGTTTATTGTTGCTGACGAACCCACCACCAGTTTAGATGTCACCGTTTCCGCGCAGATATTACAAGAATTAACTCGCCTGTGCGGTGAAGAAAATATGGGATTGCTACTGATATCTCATGATTTAGCAATGGTGGCTGAGTATTGCGATCGCATTGGCGTGATGTACAACGGCAAGATGGTCGAAATGGGTGCTACAGAAACCGTATTTAGGCAACCTCAACACGAATACACGCGATCGCTCCTAAAAGCAGCATTACATATTCAAGCAGTAACTGATAGTGGAGAATTGATAATTGCCAATGACGAAGAAAAGCAATTGCCGATTATTAATCAGCAAACTCCAATTTTGAGCGTTACAGAACTTAAGCAACACTACACCATAGAACCTAACTTTATCGAACGACTGCTTAACACACAAACGCAGACAATTAAAGCAGTAGATGGAATCAACCTGGATCTTTATTCAGGAGAAATTCTCGGCTTAGTTGGGGAATCAGGTTGTGGTAAAAGCACACTATCACGAACAATATTGCAACTAATTCGTCCCACTAGTGGCAAAGTTGAGTTTTTAGGACAGGATTTAACTAAACTATCGCGTCAAGAAATTCGTTCCTCGCGGCGACAAATACAAATGGTTTTTCAAGATCCTCATGCTTGTCTCAATCCAGCGATGACAGTGGGACAAAGTATTGCAGATCCTTTATTTATCCACAATTTAGCCAATCCTGCCAAAGCAAAAGAACAGGTTTTGTGGATGCTGAATAAAGTTGGCTTAACACCGCCAGAAGTGTATTATGAGCGTTATCCGTCGGATTTGTCTGGTGGACAACAGCAAAGAGTAGCGATCGCTCGTGCTTTGATTACTCACCCTAAACTTTTAATCTGTGATGAACCCGTGAGTATGTTAGATGCCAGCGTGCAGTCGCAAGTGCTGGATTTGATGTTGCAACTAAAAGAAGAGTTTGAGTTAACTTATCTATTCATTACTCACGATCTTTGGTTAGCTCGATTTTTGTGCGATCGTATTGCTGTGATGAATGGCGGTAAAATTGTCGAACTCGGTCCTACAAAAAATATTTTTGCCAATCCTCAGCACCCTTATACCAAAACTTTACTAGCTGCTGCTCCCTTACTAGCACGCGCTTAACTAAATAAAATTAGGAGTTAGAATTTTTAAACTTCTAACTCCTGTACAGACGCGATAAATTGCGTCTCCTAACTCTCTTCCCTTCCCTCAAGTAATTTAGTTGTTTCTCCACTCGAACCGTATAGCTCAACAAACCTTCTAAAAAGTAACGCACTCTCGTGATTTGAAGCCTTACTTAAATTGAATAAACGCTCTATATTTTTCTCAGTTAAAGCTCTTAGATACGGCAAATCTTCAAAGAGTGTCAAACAAGAAGCAAAATGCAAGATTATTTGTAATAATGGCTTTGGCCACTCTAAGTCACTATAAATATCTATAAATAACTGATGTTCTGAGTTATTTAAAGGGAAAGCATGAAATATAACAATTATCCTCTTGTTATTGTAGACTGGAATACTCAGTTCAACAGTGTACGGAGTATGTAATATTAAATCAACCTCTACAGTTGGTTGTCGCCAAATTCTTAAAGGATTAGCTGGTGAATCTAATATCGTTTGAAATGTGATTTTACCACCGACGTTTGTCGTTTGGAACTGGCTAACACTAAGAATTTTAAGATTATTAAGGCTAAACCTATGAATTGTTTCTAAATGTTTTAAGTTCAATAGATGATATATTTGGCAAATATAAGGGAATGGTAAAATATACTCCTGGCTAATCATGTGTAGCTTTTTTAATTTAAGCTTGTTAGCTTGAGTACGATCGAGATATTCTTGATATTGCCTTGGTTCTAAATCATTGCTATTAAAGCTTTCTTCCGGCTTGAGATATAGCCAACTCACAAAAAAGAAAAAGGCTGTAAATAGTTGAAACATTTCTATAGGAGATAAATAACCATCGGCAAATGCAGCTACGCTTCTATCGGTTATTCCGAAAAGCCAAGATGGAATACCAAATAGCCAAATATTATTTTTTATTTGGTCTATAAAAAGCGCTATTTCAACAATATTTGAAATCTTACTATCTTGCTTTACACTTAATTTATTATTTAAACAATTAATAGACATGGTATTTGGGCTTATAACTAATCTCTATAAACTTATATTTATATTAACTTTAAATAAAAAAATGTGATGACGACCTCTATCTTTAGCTATATATACAATTTGTACTCAGCCATACAAACTTACATCCAGTTTTATAAACATGGCTACAAAATAAATTTATTGTTATGCATAATCTTCAATTAGATGTGTATAAAGTAACAATCAATTTGTTGTAAGCTTTACTGTTAAAGGATTTAGAATTCTATTCTTTGGTTGGAAACAAAAACTTTGTTAAAGCATTTCTGTTCACTGAGTTGAAAATTTCAATTCTTTCAACCTGACAAAAGTAGTATATAAATATTCAGATAAGATGGTTTGTTTTTGCTGACATGAGAAAATTATCTATTTCTCTAGAATGAATACAGAATAAGACGTTAGGAATAAAAACTTATAATTTCCAACTAAGGAGTTATAAAGTTTATATGTTATAAAAAATACAATAGGTAAGGCTTTGGGATATTGCTATATTTATAGCAATCGCCCTGTCTTTTGTAGTGGCGCATTGCATACTTGCTAGTAAAGTTAGCCATTATATGTAAGTAAGGTAGAAGTACCCTAACTAGCAAAGTATCTGTGACAATTACGATAGAAGCCGTAGAATTGCTACTCTTAACACTGTATTATTTTTGAATATTTTCTGAATATTTTTCCGAGACGCTAGCAATGACCATTCGCCATGCGACTGAAACTGACTTGCCTGCAATTGTCGCAATTTACAACACTGCAATTCCTAGCCGCATGGCAACCGCTGACTTAGAACCAGTATCCGTGGAAAGTCGCCTTGCTTGGTTTAAGGGGCGATCGCTTTCACAACGCCCACTTTGGGTAATCGAAGTAGAAGGAGTAATTGCTGGATGGCTTAGTTTCCAATCCTTTTATGGGCGACCTGCTTATAGTAAGACTGCCGAAATTAGTATTTATATCGCCCCTAGTTTTCATCGGTGTGGTTTAGGACGACAACTTTTAGCACAAGCAATTAGTGAAAGTCCTAGTTTGGGTATAAAGAACCTAGTATGCTTCATTTTTGCCCACAATCAGCCCAGTTTAAAACTTTTTGAAACATTTGGTTTTCAACGTTGGGGACATTTGCCTAGAATTGCCGAACTTGACAGCGTTGAACGGGACTTAGTGATTATGGGACTGCAAATTAGTAAATCTGTTGTTTAATGCGATCGCTATTTTATTTTTCCTATGCACTTATAAAGTATTACTGACATTTTGACAATTACAGTGCAATCCTCATACTCAAATCTAACCACTTCGATTGAGTAATCGGCGCACTGCTAGAAATATAGTCAACACCTGTTTCTGCTACAGCGCGAATCGTTTCCAAAGTCACATTCCCCGAAGCTTCAATTTTCACCCTACTATCCTCCTGGCGAATCAGCTGTACCGCCTGACGCATCATATCCAAAGACATATTGTCCAACATAATAATGTCAGCGTTGTGCTGCAAAGCTTCTTTCACCTGCTCTAAACTTTCCGTCTCAACTTCTATAGTTAAGGGATAAGGAATCTGAGAACGAATACGGGTAACAGCCTCTGCAATGCTCCCAGCCGCAGCAATGTGATTATCCTTAATCATTACTGCATCATCCAACCCCATGCGGTGATTAATCGCTCCACCCAACGCAGTCGCGTACTTTTCCAACAGTCTCAGCCCTGGGGTAGTTTTACGCGTATCCACCAACTGAGCAGGTAAATTAGCAATTTTCTCTACATATATATTAGTCAGCGTAGCAATCCCACTCAAGCGCATAGCCAAGTTGAGCGCGACTCGTTCCCCCATCAGCAGCGCATCCAACGAACCATGAATTTCAGCTACTACCTGTCCCGGCTCACACCATGTACCTTCAGCCACCACAGCCACAAAGCTGACTTTTTCATTCAAAATCTGAAACACCCTAGCTGCAACTGGTAAGCCAGTAATTATCCCTGAAGCTTTAGCGATCCATTTAGCAGAGCCTAGCGTCACATCTTTAACTAGTAGTGTATTTGTTGTGCGATCGCCCCTACCAATATCCTCCAGCAACCAGCTACGCAACAGAGGATCTAAAACTAGCCTTGGCGGCAAAACAGCAGAATAGCTCACAAATTTAAAAGCTTCCTAAGAGACTCCAGCAATACTATAGCCTAAAACCCTTACTCTTCAAGGCTTCAATAGTGATGCAGAAGCGGTCCAAAAGTATTTTGGGAAAAATAGTTGACACAATGAATTAGGTTCGCTATATTGAATAAGTGCTTGAAGCGGAGCGCGAAAGAGCGACGCTTAAAAGAACACCGAACCTTGAAAATATTATAGTTTGAAAGCGATTATACAGCAAGTGTATTGCGTCAAGCAAATAAAAATAACTAAGCTGAAGTTAAAAAAG
>NZ_JBALDP010000019.1:0-4550 GCF_036917355.1 Nostoc sp. | reverse complement strand
GGCTGTGTGTGGGTTCTGAGTTGTCGTTGTGAGAGACAATAACTCTACTACGGCAGCCCTATCTCTTCATACTCTTTTTTTGGCGAAGGTATTGATACTAAAATGATTTTGTTGCTATCGGGATAGTCGTTGCCCTTGTAAGTGCTTAATTTCTGTTGCCCAGTCAACCGCTGTTCTCCGTTCACTGACGACTGTTTTACGCCACCCAGACAACGGTTCTGTAAACATAAAGATATTGGCTCTTCCATTGCGTTCGTATTCATAATCCACCGACTCTGGCTGTCCAGGTAAGGCTTGCAGAGGAATACGGGTTTCTTTGACCAATTGTATAGGTTGCTCATCCATGCAAATCACTCTTACCTTGGAGTCATAGGGCAGGTGATAAATCTCCAGAACATCTTCCATGTTAGATACAAATTCGGCACTCTGTTCTGGTGGAATCACATACATCTGCCGCAGATGAGGTTTGAGTTCGTTTTTTTTAGAACTTGACGCACGGTTTCGTGACTAATTGCTGGCACTATTTCTAACTCGACTGCTTTGTCTGCCAGTAACCGCAATGTCCAACGTGCCTGACCAGCAGGCGGTTCCCCACAACGCAAGGCGATTAGTTTTGCTTCCACCTCTCCATCAATGACCTGTTGACGAGGCGACATTTTACTGGGCTTGCGGTTTAATGCTGAATCTAGACCTTCCTTGACTAATCGCTCCCTTAGATTTGCAACTGTGTTACGGTGGCTACTATTGGCGGTGGCAGCTTCTTCATCCGTCCATCCCTGTCCATTGACATCAATGTTTAACAGAATATTGGCGTGCTTAATTTTGTAAGCTGCCGTTTTTTTCCATTGGAAAGCTTGAGGCTTTCAATTCATTAACTGATTGCTCCGCTGCTTTACGGTTAGTAAATACTCCAACAGCGTGCTTGTTATCTGTTGTAATCATATTATCCTTATTTCAGTGAGGCAGCACTAGCTCACCAATAAAACCGAAAGTTATTTCAATAAATTAGTAAATAGTTAACAGTAAACTGTTTTTCAGTTGGGAGTCAAAGTTCCTCACCACTATTGCGTGCTACGTTTGAGTTGGAGATTTAGACCCCAACTCAAACTTTGATAACTGATAACTGCTTTAAACTCTTGCCCTATGGTCAGGAAGACTACGAGAAGCTAATGAAAGCATGATCATCCAAACACCCGTCAACAAAAAATTAATCCCTACAAATACTCCCAATACCCAAACTGTGCTGACAGGCCATTGAGCTAGAATCAAAATCCCTAGAATAATAGCCATGATACCGCTAAATAGTACCCAACCCCAGTTTGGATCTCGACGCATTTCAAATGCTGCAATCACCTCCAATACACCCTCAAGAAAAATGATAAATCCAAAAGCTAAGGTGAGAGAGAGTGCAGCACCAAAGATGTTGCTAATCAACAAAATCCCACCAATTACGTATAGAATACCAACTACTAGTGTTGTCCAGAAGCCTCGTTTGTGACGTGATTGAAATGCATGAACAATTCGGACGATGCCAGCAATAATTAAAGTCCAGGAGAATACGATTGTGATGGCAATAGTGGCAATAAATGGTTCTGCGATCGCTGCAATTCCCAGCAGAATCATCAAAACACCTAAGACAGTTGCCAATGCTGAATTTGTTCTGGTTTCTCTAAAATCTTCAGAAGTCATAGCTTTTCCAAAAATGTTTTGATATGTTGTTAAATCTTGAAAGAGAGACGCGATTAACCCAAGTCTTTCCAAGAGTTATCTCTCCCTTGTGCTCCTCTGCCCCCTCTAAGCATTGACCAGTTCAGGTGATAAGCGTTTCAACACCAGTCGTTCGTGTTCCACATGGACGTAGATTGTGTCGCCTTCGTGGAACTCGCCGCGTAGAATCGCTTTGGCAATCGGAGTTTCTAGTTCTCGCTGAATCCCCCGCTTCAGGGGACGAGCACCGTAAACTGGGTCATAACCGACCTGAACAATCCAATCGAAAGCCTGGTCGGAGATTTTGAGCGAGAGTTTACGCTCGCGCAGTCGCTCCTCTAAACGCTGCACTTGTAGTTTGACAATTTCGCGCAACTCGTCCTTCCGCAAGCTGTGGAAAATAATGATTTCATCAATGCGGTTGAGGAATTCGGGGCGGAAACTTTCTCGCACTGCTTCCATGACGCGATCGCGCATTTGTTCGTACTTGCTATCGTCTCCTGCCACATCCAAAATGTATATTGAACCAATATTGCTGGTCATAATCGCGATCGTATTTTTAAAATCTACTGTGCGTCCCTGAGAATCAGTTAGGCGACCATCATCCAGGATTTGCAGCAGGACGTTGAATACATCAGGATGAGCCTTCTCAATTTCATCAAACAGAATTACAGAATAAGGTCGGCGGCGAATCGCCTCGGTGAGTTGTCCGCCTTCTTCATAGCCCACGTAACCTGGAGGCGCACCGATGAGACGGGCAACAGCGTGTTTCTCCATGTATTCGGACATATCGATCCGCACCAGTGCATCTTCGGTATCAAACAGATATTCCGCTAAAGCTTTTGCCAGTTCTGTTTTTCCCACCCCGGTCGGGCCTAAGAAAATAAAGCTAGCAATGGGACGATTCGGGTCTGCCAACCCAGCACGGGAACGTTGAATTGCATCGGCAGCAGCTCTTACAGCTTCGTCCTGACCAATCACACGTTTATGTAGCTCTTCTTCCAGATGCAAGAGTTTTTGCATTTCCGATTCAACCAGTCTGCTCACCGGAATACCCGACCACTTGGAGATAATTTCGGCAATGTCAGCTTCGGTGACTTCTTCGCGCAACAGAGATTTACCGCTAGTCTGGATTTGGGCTAGTCGCGCTTCGGCTTCTTTTAGTTGTCGTTGCAGCTCAGTGAGTTTGCTGTATTTCAGTTCCGCTGCCCGGTTGAGGTCGTAATCGCGTTCGGCTTGCTGAATTTCTACGTTGACACGCTCAATCTCTTGTCTAATTTGGCGAATGCGATCGATAATTTGCTTCTCTGCCTGCCATTGAGCATTGAGAGCAACTTGCCGTTCTTTTAACTCTGCAAGTTCTCTCTCTATGCGTTCTAACCGCTCTCTGGAAGCACTGTCTGTTTCTTTTTGCAGTGACAGCCGCTCCATTTCCAGTTGCAGAATTTTGCGATCGATTTCGTCTAATTCTTCTGGTTTGGAAGTAATTTCCATTTTTAGTTTAGCCGCAGATTCATCCACCAAATCAATAGCTTTGTCGGGTAGGAAGCGATCGCTAATATATCTCGCAGACAGAGTAGCTGCTGCAACTAACGCACTATCAGAAATCTTCACGCCGTGGTGTAACTCGTAGCGCTCTTTCAAACCGCGCAGAATTGAGATGGTATCTTCCACACTGGGCTGATCGACATACACCTGCTGAAAACGACGTTCCAAAGCCGCATCTTTTTCAATGTACTTGCGGTATTCATCTAGGGTGGTGGCACCAATACAGCGCAGTTCGCCGCGAGCGAGCATCGGCTTGAGCAAGTTGCTAGCATCCATCGATCCTTGCGTTGCACCCGCACCAACTACAGTGTGAATTTCGTCAATGAACAAGACGATTTGTCCCTGTGCTTCTTGGATTTCTTTTAAGACAGCTTTCAGGCGTTCTTCAAATTCTCCCCGGTATTTGGCTCCGGCAATTAACGCACCCATGTCTAAAGCTATTAGTTTGCGATCGCGCAATGATTCCGGGACATCACCACTGATAATGCGCTGCGCTAATCCTTCTACAATTGCCGTTTTACCGACACCGGGTTCACCAATCAGCACGGGGTTATTTTTAGTCCGACGAGAAAGGATTTGAATCGTGCGGCGAATTTCTTCATCTCGTCCAATCACTGGGTCGAGTATGCCCTCACGTGCCAATTGGGTTAAATCGCGTCCGTATTTTTCTAGCGCTTCATATTTAACTTCCGGGTTTTGATCTGTCACTTTTTGACTCCCTCGAATCTGTTGAATGATGTTGCGGAGTTTTTTTTCATCCAGTCCCAATTCTTGAAACAACCCTTTACCAAAGCGATCGTCTTTGGCAAAGGCAAGTATTAAATGTTCAATAGAAATATATTCATCACCAAACTCTTTGCGGTATTGTTCGGCGCGATCAAGCAGCGTCTCTAAAATGTGTCCGATGTATACCGAACCACTGCTAGCCCCCGATACTTTGGGCTGACGGTTGATGAAGTCGATAGTGCGCTCGTGGAGTTTTTGAACATTTACCCCAGCTTTGTTGAAAATAGAACTGGCGAGTCCTTCCTGTTCCAGTAGCGCTAGCATCAAATGTTCGCTCTCAATCTGCTGATGCTGAAACTGCTTGGCAATTTCGGGAGTCCGAACAAGGGCTTCCCAGGCTTTTTCGGTAAATTGCTCGGGATTGGTTGGTTGCATAATCGTGCCCCTTAGCTGAGAAATAAATTATTTTGTTAACAATACCTCTGCCAATTTACGAGGGTTCAACGCCGGTGGAAACGGGATGAATACGTCCTAAAGCAGTAAGCTTGGCAAAAATCTGGGTTAATAAA
>NZ_JBALDP010000018.1:0-21969 GCF_036917355.1 Nostoc sp. | reverse complement strand
AGCTAATGCGACTGCCAAGGTTAATCTTTGTTTTATTCGGTTGATGGTTAAGAGGCTTGCTGCACCTTCTTAGATGTCAAATGGGTTCTATAAGCAGAAAATTTTTAATAGATCGTGAGAAGCGATCGCCAAAGTGCGATCGCTTCCCCTTTTCATCCAAAAATGCAAACTTTTCCTACACTACATATCCCTTTTGTCAACTAGAAGCTTTTAAAGCCGCTTCTGCTTGGGAATGTAACAACAAACCGTATTCCAAGCCCTCTACCACCGCTTGATAGGAAGCCGCCAAAATATTGGTAGAAACCCCTACTGTTGTCCAGCGTTGACGACCATTACCTGATTCAACTAACACACGGGTTTTCGCCGCCGTGCCCGTATGTCCGTTGAGAATCCGCACTTTGTAATCTGTCAAATCAAAGGTTGCAATCTGAGGATAAAAGTTCACCAAAGCCTTACGTAAAGCTGCATCCAAAGCTGCAACGGGCCCGTTACCTTCCGCCGCCTCCAAAATATTTTTCCCGTCAACAGCGACTTTGACTGTAGCTAAGGCATTGCTAGTTTCTTTCCCTTCAATCAAGTCGCAGTGGACTTGAAAACCTTTGACTTCAAAAAACTTCTGGCGGCCTCCTAAAGCTTCGTGCATCAACAGTACAAAACTGGCCTCTGCTGCTTCAAATTGAAATCCTTCACTCTCCAAATCTTTGAGGCGCTGGAGAATTTCTCTAGCCTCTGCCTTTTGCTGATCCAATTCAATCCCAAAACTGCGGGCTTTGGCTAAAACATTGCTCAGTCCAGACTGTTCCGAAATCACGATGCGCCGACGATTCCCGACTTGTTCCGGCTGAATGTGTTCGTAAGTCAGGGGATTACGTTCCACTGCTGATACATGAATACCGCCCTTATGGGCAAAAGCCGAACGTCCCACAAAGGGAGCGTGTTCATCTGGTGCAAGGTTGACGACCTCACTCACAAAACGACTAGCTTCTGTAAGTTGTGTGAGCTGGTCTTCTGTGATACAACTGTAACCCGCCTTCAGTTGTAAATTGGGAATTAACGAACAGAGGTTAGCATTACCGCAACGTTCACCGTAACCATTAATTGTGCCCTGTACCATCTTTGCCCCTGCCATGACGGCGGCTATTGCATTAGCAACCGCCATTTCCGAATCGTTATGAGTATGAATTCCAATTTGGGGAAGTGTCCTTTGTCCTTTGTCCTTTGTCATTGGTTCTTGACAAATACTTCGACTTACCTCGACTTCGCTCGGCACAAGTCGCTCAGTACAAGTGACTAATGACAAATGACTAATAACATCTTGAACAATTTGGCTAATTTCGTGGGGTAAAGTGCCGCCATTGGTATCGCAGAGGACTAGCCATTCCGCACCAGAGGCGATCGCAGCCTCTAATGTCTGTAAAGCATAATCTCGATTGTGCTTATAGCCATCAAACCAATGTTCGGCATCGTAGATAATACGACGACCTTGAGAACGGAGGTACTCAATGGTGTCGCGAATCATCGCCAAATTTTCTTCTAATGTTGTCTTGAGTCCGGTTGTCACGTGTAAATCCCAAGATTTGCCAAAAATCGTTACCCAGCGAGTTCCTGCCGCCAAAATATCCTGTAGCATCGGTTCGGTGGCGGCAGTGGAGTTGGGGCGTCGAGTCGAGCAAAAAGCAACAATTTCAGCCTGTTTGAGCGGATCTTCTTGGAGTTGCCAGAAAAATTGTACATCCTTGGGATTGGCTCCAGGCCAACCACCTTCAATAAAGGGAATACCCAGTTGATCGAGTCTACGGGCAATGCGTAACTTATCTTCTATCGATACAGATAGCCCCTCGCGCTGAGTGCCATCCCGTAATGTAGTGTCATAGAGCCAAAGTTGAGGTGAAGAATTTGTGGTCATAAAACTGGGACCGACGAGACAACTTTCGAGGCAATGTGTCAATATACAACAAAAAGCCAGTTTGGCAATTTAAAAATGCCTAAAGTAATAGCTGAAGGTAAAACAATTGATTGCGAGCATGGAAGCAATCTCCGCAAGATTTTGCTGCAAAATGGTATTAACCTCTACAATGACGGTGCTAAGGTAATAAACTGTCGGGGCATTGGCAGTTGTGGTACCTGCGCGGTTAAGGTAGAGGGCAAAGTCTCAGCAGCGAACTGGCGCGATCGAACACGGCGTTCGCTTCCTCCCCATTCTCCTACAACAGACTTGCGTTTAGCCTGTCAAACTCAGGTTTTAGGCGACGTGAAAGTGACAAAGTTTGATGGATTTTGGGGACAAGGTTCTGGAATAGTGTGGACACCAAAAGGTTAAAAAGGAGTTAAGACAAGATGGGTAGATGGACACCCTTAATTTTAATGGCTGGCGGTTTAGCCATTCTGCTTGGTACATTACTAGGCATCAACTTTCCGATGGGCGTACAAACTGCTAACGCTCCTAGTGACAAGAAATCAGAAGTCCTGCCAGCTAATATCAATGTTAATAGCAGTGCTGGCAGCAAGAATGAAGAAACTGCAACAGAAGGAAATGAAACAACTGAAACAAACGAAAACAGGCGCGGTATTGTAGCCCCAAGACCTGACAACAGGAGTAATGTTGCCCAGAATTCTGGCGATGACTCAACTGACAGTACAACAGACAACAATACAGATTCTTCAGAAACAAGCACACCATCTAGCGATCCAAATCAAGGCAACGAACCAATTCGCGCCTTGTGGTAACGATCAGCTCCTTCTTCAGACCCGTCTTTAGTTACAAGTTATAAGTTATAAGTTATGAGTTATGAGTTATGAGTTATTAGTTATGTACTAATGATAAATGGCTAATGACAGATGACTAATGACTAATGACTAATGATTAGTGAGACTGTGATTATTGGTGGCGGCGTTATTGGTTTAGCGATCGCCATTGAACTAAAATTGCGCGGGACAAACGTCACCGTGCTTTGTCGTGACTTCCAGGCTGCCGCTACCCACGCCGCCGCCGGGATGTTGGCACCAGATGCGGAAAACATTGCTAATGGGGCAATGCGTTCCTTGTGTTGGCGATCGCGTGCCTTATATCCCGACTGGACGCGCAAATTAGAAGAACTGACCGGCTTAAATACTGGCTACCGTGCCTGTGGTATCCTTGCACCTGTTTTTGAAGAGGCAGGGGGGCAGGAGAGCAGGGGAGCAGGGGAGCAGAGGAGCAGAGGGGACAGTCTTTCCTCCTCATCCCCTTCATCTCCGGCTTACTGGTTAAACAAAGAGGCAATTCATCAATATCAGCCAGGATTGGGAGCCGAGGTAGTTGGTGGCTGGTGGTATCCTGAAGACGCCCAAGTTGATAATAAAGCTCTAGCTCACGTATTGCGGACGGCGGCTGAGTCTGTTGGTGTTGAACTCAGAGACGGCATTACAGTAGAAGCATTTTTACAGCAGCAGGCACAAGTAGTTGGCGTGCAAACCAATGCTGGAATAATTCGGGCCGCGCACTATGTTTTAGCTTCAGGTGCTTGGTCAAATGAATTGTTACCGCTACCTGTGCTACCTAGAAAAGGACAAATGCTGAGTGTGCGGATACCAGAAGTTTCGCCGGAATTGCCCTTGAAGCGGGTTTTGTTCGGGCAGGATATTTACATCGTACCAAGACGCGATCGCCTGGTTATTGGCGCAACCAGTGAAGATGTTGGCTTTATCCCCAACAACACCCCAGAAGGTATTCAAAAATTACTACAAGGTGCCATCCGCCTTTATCCCCAATTAAAGCATTATCCCATCCAGGAATTTTGGTGGGGATTTCGCCCAACCACCCCTGATGAATTACCCATCTTGGGCAACAGTCACTGTCAAAATTTAACCTTTGCTACGGGTCATTACCGCAACGGAATTCTACTTGCGCCCGTAACAGCCGCTTTGATTGCCGATTTAATCTTGGAACAAAAGTCTGACCCCCTACTTGCTGATTTTCACTATTCGCGTTTCCAGTCCCAGTCATCTACCTCCACCCCAATGCTGACTCACTCTGCCAATTTCTCTAACGGACATCACTCTGCTATATCTCCACTTCCCACAGACGCGATTAATCGCGTCTCTACCGATTCCCCACTGATTATCGCTGGCAAAACCTTCCAATCCCGATTGATGACGGGAACTGGTAAGTATCGCAGCATTGAGGAAATGCAGCAAAGCGTCGCCGCCAGCGATTGCCAGATTGTCACCGTAGCAGTCCGACGGGTACAAACCAAGGCTCCGGGACATGAAGGTTTAGCTGAAGCCTTGGATTGGACGAAAATCTGGATGTTACCTAATACCGCAGGTTGTCAAACTGCTGAAGAGGCGATTCGGGTGGCGCGTTTGGGGCGAGAAATGGCAAAATTGTTGGGGCAGGAAGATAATAACTTTATCAAGTTAGAAGTCATACCCGACCTTAAGTATTTACTCCCAGACCCAATTGGGACATTGCAAGCAGCAGAACAACTGGTTAAAGAAGGCTTTGCAGTATTACCCTATATCAATGCTGACCCGATGTTAGCCAAGCGTTTAGAAGAAGTAGGTTGTGCTACAGTCATGCCTTTGGCATCACCAATTGGTTCTGGACAAGGACTGAAAACAACTGCCAACATCCAAATAATCATCGAAAATGCAGGTGTGCCAGTAGTGGTAGATGCTGGTATTGGTTCACCATCAGAAGCCGCTCAGGCAATGGAATTGGGAGCAGATGCTTTGTTGATTAATAGTGCGATCGCTCTTTCTCCAAACCCAGCAGCAATGGCTCGTGCCATGAATTTAGCAACAGTCGCCGGTCGTCTAGCATATATTGCTGGCAGAATGCCTATTAAAGATTACGCCAGTCCTAGTTCACCTCTAACTGGGACGATTACTAGTTAGAAAATGGGGAATAGGGAATAGGGAATAGGGCATGGGGCATGGGGCATGGGGCATGGAAAATAGACAAGAGGTCTAATACCCAATCCCCAATGCCCCAAACCAAAATGTAACGATTTATCTAGCAGTTTAAGACCAGATTTAGCATTTATGTAACATTAAATTAACGATAAAGATAAAGGAATTCATTCATGCCCTATACCAATGAAGAAGGCGGTCTTCTAAATAATTTTGCTCGGGAACCAAAGGTTTATCAAGCAGAACCTCCCACAGAAGGGCAAAAGCGAACTTATCTCTTACTAGGAATCGCTGCTACAGCTTTGGTTGTCGGCTTGATTCTAGTCGCCTTCTTTGTTTCTAAGAGCAGTTGATCGTAAAACATTTTAAGAAAACTTCATCTTTTTTATAGTTTTTCAGGTTCCGATTTTAAGAGGGGCCTGCTTTTTTATTTTTTGTTAAAATTGAACTAGAAATCAAAGTATATAATTATACTTTATTGTTCCTACTATAATTGAAGGCTCAATATATTCCGAGCAGCACAACATCTACTTATTAAATTATTAAAAATCATTTTTATTATGACTTTAGTCCCACTGGATGCACCCAGAAAGGTGATATGTACTATGTTTTGGCTTTTTAGCCGCTATGAGCGTGAATGATACTGCACCCAACAATAATTCTACTTGGAATCGGCAAGTATACCACCGTCTGAAACTTGCCTTAAGTCTTGGCTTACGACGACAAATTCTTCTGGCAGTTTGTGACGATTTATACTTAAGAAATCAGATAGCAGCCCGTTTGCATTCTACATTGGCTTATCCTGTTGGACAGGTGCTATATCAATCATCAAATGCTCAGGAAAATAGCACTCCAGCTTATCCGCGATTAGTCACGTTGCGTTTGAATTTAAACGACCCGAACCCCATAATCCAGATTAATCAATGGTTGACTAATTATCCACCGCCAATTGTTGGGGTATCAAAAGATACCCCTGGAAGACCTTTTCCAGTACCAGCATTTCAGATTGTCGGCGTGGAGCATCTCACTAAGCAACCAGTGACGACACAACGGTTATTTTTGCACTATCTCCGCTTAAGCGAACAATATTTCTCTACACAAGAATCTAGCCGATTCCTGGACTCTAACTTGCTGTTGTGGATACCGCGTCCTTGGTTATCGGCTATCAAGCAATCAGCACCACAGTTTTGGCGTTGTCGTACTGGCGTATTTGTTTTTGCTGGAGAACCCACACCAGCAACTCAGAATTTGGGCTATCCAGAACGTTTTTCACGTTCTGGAAGCTTGGATTTAGAAAATATTGAGCAGTCGATTCTAGATGAATCAGTTAACCAAGCAGAACTCAGAACCGCAGCCACTGAGTTCAACTTTGAAAATAATTCCGATTTTCCAGTAGAGATACAAGGGAATCACCTACACAAAACTGAGGAAGTTTCATCATCAACAGCGGATTTATTGAAGGCTACGCCACAACAACAGGAATCTACGAATCGGTCTGGTAGTGGGAGTAATAATCAATCGCTGTCGTCTTTATCTTATATTAGCAGTGAGTTAACGGAGCTGGTAGCAGCAACAATCAATACAGGTATTGCCAAAAATACTGAGGATTCCTTACAACCACAGCAGATTTTATTGGAGATTGAAGAATTACACGAAAAGCAAGCTTCAGAAGAGATACTGGCAGAGGCTTATCATCGGTTGGGTACTTTATACCGTCTTCGCATTGAGCAAGGAGAGTCAACTCTAGAAAACCTGATGGTGGCAATTATTGCCTATCAAGAGGCAATTAGCTATGACGAAAGCTCACCGCAACTCCCAGATATTTTGAATGATTTGGGTACACTTTACTGGATGCTATACCGCACACCACCCAATTTAGAGGAGGGACAAACTTATATAGAGCAGGCAATAGAATTTTATCAGTTGGCGTTAAAGATAATTTCGCCCCAAACACATTCGGAAACTTACGCTCGCGTGCAAAATAATTTGGGGACAGCCTATGGTGATTTAGCTCGCTTCTCTCATCCATCTGAAAATTGGCAGCAAGCAGTTTTGGCTTACAGTGAAGCACTCAGCTACCGTACAGCGGATATGGATTCATTAAAGTATGCAGCTTGCCAGAATAATCTGGGTACTGCCTACTGGCATCTTGGGCAATACAACCAACCGATTGTGCATTTAAAGAAAGCGATCGCAGCTTACAATGAAGCACTTGCACACTACAACCCGGAAGAGGAACCACTGAAGTATGGGATGATTAAAAACAATATCGGTACTGCGTGTTGGAATCTGGCACAATACGAACAACCTGCCCAAAATCTCCTGCTAGCTATAAATGTTTATAACGAAGCTCTCAAGTATCGCACTCCAGCTAATGTTCCCAGTGCCTGCGCCGCTACACAAAATAATCTGGGTACTGCCTACTGGCATCTAGCAAACCTATCTGAGACTACTAAAGAGGCACGGCAAAAGTATCTGCAACTATGTATCAGCGCTTACGAAGAAGCTATAGCTTTGGCTCATTCCCTTAGCGGTACTTCTTTAAGTTTTGATTTGCTTGCCTCTCACAATAACCTGGGATTAGCACATTATCAGCTAGTAATAGATAAGTCTTTTAATGGCGACAAAGCAACACGCTCTCAACACTTAGAAGTAGCATTAGATAACCATTTACAAGCCTTAAACGGATTAAGTAAACAACCAGAGGCTTATCAAACAACCTTCGCTTATGTGGTGAAAACTATTCGTGCTTTTCATAATGAGTTGGGGATACAGGGGCAAAATCTGGCTTTATCTAAAGTTCCAAGCCAGTTGTTACCAGAGATTTTGTCAAAATTGTGAATCCCATTCCTCCCCATAGTGCGGAGAATGTCAAAAAACTGTAACTTCATATCAGCTTGACAATTATTGGGAAGTCAAGTAAGGTAGCGATGTTTACGATGGTCACTGAGCGACTGGTGAGCGGAGTCGAACCATGTCTAAGTGCGGGCTACGCCTACGTAATTACTAGACTTCTTGCATAAATCAAAAAAAGAACCCACTCCGCCTTTGACTTACGTCAAAGTCTCCACTCTTGCTGAGAGGTAGCGTGTTAGGGAAATTTTGCAATAAGTGTACTGTTTTACTAATTACAAACTAGGGAAATATATTTTAACAAACCATAATTTTAACTTAATAAATATAAATTATTCATTAAATTATTTTGAAACATACATAAAGATTTTATAAAAAATACAAGAAGACATTGGTGTATTTTCCGTAAATTTACTAAGGTAGACTGAATATCTACTTGAAAGAAGCTCCAGAATGAACGTTAAAACCTAGAATTATGAAACTAAGTTTTGTTTTGGCTACTGCTATATCTAGTTTTTTTGTGAGTTCGACCACAGGATTTGGTTTCTCTGGTCAAGCACAAGCTCTAACTTTTTCTGGCATCTCTAGTGCGACATGGGGAAATCCTACTCCAGGAATCAGCGATACTAATCCCATATATACAGGTGTGGGAAGTAACACATTTACTTGGGGTAAAGCTAATTTGCCGACAGGACTTCCAAATCAACTAACCTCTAATGGAACTTCATTTTCTGCGGAAATTAACTCTGTATTTAAAATAGCTGATTTAACTTACTTTAATGGAACGGTACGCACTGATTCAAGCGTTGAATTTGTACCTTTAAATCTCAATGTATCTTTCAGCCCACCTGTGGGAACCAGCCAAGTTTTTGACTTCAACTTGCGTTTAGTAAATACACTTAACGACCCAAAAGATCCTGAAAAGAGTGCAGACTTAGTATTTTTAGACACAAATTTGAGTAATCGCAGTTTCACCTTTGGAAGTAATAAATATACCCTTGAGTTAACCAGTTTTAATCCAGACCGTCGCCAGATAAGTATTAAGGCTCTTGAAGAAGCTACAACTACAACAGCTATTTATGCCAAAATCAAAACCATACCCGAACCTGAGTCAGTGTTGGGTGTATCCTTGCTAGGGATATACCTGATATCTCGTAAAAATTCTTGGAAAAGAAATACAGGGAATAGAGAATAGGAAATAGGGATATAGATATATACTGAGTTTTGTTCAAAAATTAAATAGGAGTGCTACATAACAATCCGATTTGATTTTTGAACTTATTTACGGGGACAGATAAGAGGCAACGGTCAAGAAGGCTCTTTGAATTGTACGGATTTTTTTCATGCAATCAAAAATTTGGGTGATAAAAAAATGTAGAGACGCGATTTGTTGCGTCTCTACAAGGGTTTACGGTTTTTTGATAGATGCGATGAATTACGTCTTTATGCAGGGTTAGGTTGGGTTCGGCTTTGAAGTAGCTGGATAATTGCAGCTTTTTCTAAGATTCCAACTAGGACGCCATTCTCACGAATCACGGGAAGGACGGATAGTTTTTGTTGTTCGAGTAACTGCATGACTTCCAGCAGAGGTTGATCTGATTGGACTGTGGTAGATTCGGTAATTGGTCGCATCACTTCTTTAACTTGAGTTTCTGACCACAGTGCTGTAGGGATGGTTCTTAAATTATCAATTGCGATCGCACCTACTAATTGTCCATCATCATCAGTCACTAAGAACCGATGCCAGTTTTGTCCGCTGATGACTCGCTCATCGGCAAACTCTCTCAAAGTAAGATTAGCAGATACAATCGGGCTGTCATGAGTTACAGCATCTTCGGCTGTCAAACCTGTAAGTTTTTCTTGGACTCTGGCAAATTGAGCCGAATTACCAGCATTTTGCAATAAGAAGAAGCCAATTAACAAATTCCAGAAGTTACCGGCGTTGCCAAATAATAGTAGGGGAACTACACCCGAAAGAATTGCTACCCAACCAAAGATTTGCCCGACTCGACTCGCAAAGGTTACACCTTTATAAGGATTACCTGTAATTTTCCAAACGATAGCTTTCAGTATATTTCCGCCATCTAAGGGCAAGCCAGGAATCAGGTTAAACAGGGCTAATGCCAAGTTAACAGAAGCTAAAACACCAAGGATTGCAGCTAACGGCCCTGATGCAGCAGTAGTAACACCAATTGCTGTAACGATACCGCATAGTAGTAAACTTACCATTGGCCCAGCGATCGCTACCCAAAAAGCTTCACCTGGAGTTTTTGACTCTTTTTCTAAGCTAGCCAACCCGCCAAATATAAACAGTGTGATGGATTTGACATCAATTCCCTGACCAATCGCAACAAAACTGTGGCCTAATTCATGGGCGACGACAGAGGCAAATAACATCAGCGCTGTCATCAATCCTAGTAGCAAAGCTAATCCCGAAGACAATTGGGGAAATTGCGCCGCCAGTCCACTGCTATAGCTCCAAGTTACCAAACCCAGAACTAAAAACCATGACGGATGGATATAGAAGGGAATTCCGAAGAGATTACCAACGCGAATTGTGCCATTCATGTCGTTCACCTTTGATTTCAGCTTCGAGAGGTTTGCTTTCTTCCTTCTCGATGTCTCTAGTGTAACGAAAGGTTAAGAGATTTTAATCTCGATAGCGGTAGTGGTGTCCGTCTGTAAAGGTGCGGTTATTGGGAATATTGGGATACATCTCAAGGAGGCAGGAGAAACCCACGCTTACAGCTATTTTCAGGTAAATAGACCACGCGGTAGGGGCGCAAGGCCTTGTGCCCCTACTCGGTTAAAGGGAAAAAGATAAGGGTAAAAGGAGTAGAAAGCTCGATATATAAGGTTTTTTCCCCTTTAACCTTTTCCCTTTCCCCCTGCCTCCTTACTACCTCTCGATCGCTACATCAGGCAGGCGACTCCACTCATTCCAAGAGCCATCGTAATTCCGAACATTCGGATAGCCTAATAAATACTTCAAGACAAACCAGGTATATCCAGAACGCCCACCGATTGCACAGTAGGGAAACACTTCCTTATCAGGCGTAATGCCGTTACTGTCATAAAGATTTTTTAATTCGTTGAATGATTTAAAAGTTCCATCCTCATTGAGAGTTAAGATATGCTCCAAATGCACTGCATCGGGAATATGTCCAGTCAGTTGACCTTCTTGTGGTGGCCGATCGAAAAACCACTCACCAGAGTATTCTTGCAGTGTTCGGACATCCAATAATATGCGATCGCTTCTACCTATGGATGCCTGAACTTCATTATGTAATACTCGCAGATGAGTATCAATATCTTTGGTATGGTAATCAGTAGAAGCAAACGTAGATAACTCAGTTGCTAGTGGACGACTTTCTGATTTCCATTTTTGGTAGCCGCCATTGAGAACTCGTACATTCTCATGTCCAAAGACTTTCAACAACCAGAAAATCCAGGCTCCCGTTCCTGGATAACTGCCATAAGCAATCACTGTGGTGTCATTGGTGATGCCTGAACGTGCCATTAGCTTTTCAAAAGCGATCGCATCCAAATTCATCTTCAAATCGGGCAAGAGTAAGTCTGTAAAGATGTTCCAGAAGACAGCACCAGGTATATGAGCATTTTTGTACGGCTCTGGACTCATATCCACTTCAATAATGCGGATGTTTGGATCGTTAAGATGATTTGCAAGCCACTGGGTATCAACAAGAACGGATGGATCGGCATATTGAGACACTTTTATTTCTCCTGTAATAGCGCGAAAAGAATTGAAACTTGTGTTTTCTCAACGATTTAGTCTTGGTTGTGGTTGGGAAATACGATGTGCGATGTCCGATGCACTAGGGTTGTGGAAATAGAGAATAAGGAAAAGCCGATCAGTGGGTGGAATACTGCTAAAGGCAAAAAATGCAAGTGAATTGTGAGAAATTGCAGTCCCAGCAGCACTGGCATACTTGCCGTAAGGTTTCGGATTCTTCGAGGAAAGGGAATTAAAAACACCCATATCAACAAAATTAGTGAGAGTCCGCCATATCCTCGCACGAGCCAAATATGTAGGTTCCACCAATCAGAGTTGTAAAAGTAAGCCAGTCCAACACTGAATATTTGGATTATTAAACAGAGATTGAAAAGCACTGTGGCGATCGAGAAACTGATTTGAATAGATATCTGTGTGTCATCAATGCCAGAATTTACAGTCATGTAAAGTAATTCCAAAAACCAAACAAAGGATTTGACTTGGTGTGACTAAAGCTAAGATAGGTCTGGTTGCGATACTGCGCCTAGACCTCGAACGAGTACACTTTGCAAATCATGGTTGCCTTACAAGCTCTATTTCATGGAATTGCTCAAGCTCAAGATGAACAGACTTTGCGATCGCACATATCCGCTCAAATGAGTGAGTATTTTTCAGCTACACGATGTGGGCTGTTTTTCTTTGCCCAAATTTCTTTAGTTGACAGCAAGATTCAAAAAGCACTGCAAATTGCATTATCACCTCAACACAATCCAGTTGCACGCTACTTGCTAGAACGCCATGCCCCTGTTCATGAAGCTTTGGTAGTAGAACCTAAAACATGGAAGTTGATTTGTCCTCGTGCCGATCACTGGCACGTTATGGCAGGGCCAATTGTCAACAATGGTGAGTTAGTGGGTGTGGTAGGTTTGACGCGTCAGCAAGGAATGCCTGCATTTGACTCACAAAATCTTACAGATTTGAGTGCGCTTTGCCTGCATATTTCTACTTGGGTAGCAATGGCGCAATTGCAACAACCACTATTACAGACAAAGCGTTTAACGCCTCGTGAAATGCAAATTGCTTCCTTGGTGGCTCAAGGACAAACTAATGCAGAAATTAGTGCTGAACTTTGGATTACTGAAAACTCTGTCAAGCAAGCTTTAAAAAGGATGTTTCGCAAGCTTGAAGTTTCATCTCGCGCTCACATGGTTGCAAAACTTTCCACAGTTTCAAAATAAATAACCTTTTAGTGCCTGATTAATCCTGGATTTCTCTGCTCCTGTCATCGAAGAAAGACAGGAGGCAGTGTTTCGACTCCCTTCGCTACGGGACGCTACGCCTAGCTTGCTTCCCCGGAAGGGTACGACTACGCTACTTCGACTACGCTCAGTACAAGTCAGGGCAATTCGTTCAACAACCAGGCATATGGTAACAGAGCGGCTTGCCCCCTGATAATCATTTCTAGCAAAATTTAAGTGAAACGTTATCAGGGGTGTATTTTCTGGCTTAGGCATCCACTTATGCTGAAATTTTCTCCATCTGCTGAGAAATTTTCTGCAACATCGGGGTAATTAGATCGGCAGGTACAGGACAACTGAAATAGTAACCCTGACCTTCATCACATCCCAACATTTTCAGGTAGTCAAGCTGTTCTTGGGTTTCCACACCCTCTGCCGTGATGTTCAACCGCAGGCTTTTTGCCAGGGCAATAATCGCATTCGTGACAGCAGCACTATCAGGATTGGACGTGAGATCCTGTACAAATGACCGATCGATCTTCAGCATATTCACGGGAAAGCGCTTCAAGTAGTTAAGGGAGGAATAACCAGTACCGAAGTCATCTAGAGCCAAGCATATACCCAGTTCTCGTAATTGTTTTAAGGTTTTAACCGATCGCTCCATATCAGCCATCAAGAAGCTTTCTGTCACTTCCAATTCCAGGTAAGATACTTGGAGTCCAGTCTCCTCAAGAATTTGGTTGATGACCTCAACCAGATACGGTTGTTCAAACTGTCGAGCTGACAGATTCACAGATATCCGAATTGGGGTAAATCCAGCAAGCTGCCAAGCACGGTTTTGGGTACAAGCAGTTCGCAAGACCCATTCGCCAATTGGTACGATCGCACCATTGGCTTCTGCAATGGGAATAAACTTGGCTGGAGAAACCAAACCTAATGTCGGATGCTGCCAGCGAACCAACGCTTCCATAGCTGTAATTTGTCCGCTGTGTAAATCAATCAGAGGTTGATAATAAACCAACATTTCATTGCGCTCAAGCGCCCCATGTAATTCATTTTCTAAAGTTATTCGCTCTTGCAACTGAGCATTAATTTCCGGTGAATAGAATTGGTATTGGCTACGCCCTTGTTGCTTTGCCTGGTACAGTGCGATATGAGCCTGTTGCAAAAGTTGATCTACGCTATTCTGCTCATTGATTCCATTAATTGTGATGCCGATGCTGGCGGTGATATGAATCAAATTACCCTCTATAGAAAAGGGTTTTTTCAGGGTATTTAATACCATCTGAGATAGCTTAATCACACTTTCAAAAGAAACAATATCTATGCGGCCAATGGCAAATTCATCTCCACTCAAATGGGTAATAATATCTGTTTGTGTCATGCAGAGTGATAACCTCTGAGCAACTGCTCTTAACAACAAATTTGTTGTTTCATGCTCCAAACCATGACTAATAGCAGTGAAATCATCAATAGCTAGTAAAAAGACGGCTACAAAGCGCTGGTTATTTTCAGGTTGAGATAGAGTCTGATGGAGGCGATCGCGGAATAAATCGCGATTGGGTAATCCAGTTAGATCGTCATAATTACTGATGTAGTGAATTAACTCATCTAATTTGTGAAGAGTTTGTGAGGTATCTGCCATCAATGTACCGACTTCATCAGTAAATTCTGTGGGCAATTCAGGTAAGGTTTTGGTGTTTAGATAATTTTGCAATGCCGCAGATGTAAAAATAACCGGTTTGAGGAGGTGGTGTATTGCGTAGAGGGTGACGGCTGTACCCGCTAAAGTAGCCAACAGAGCAGTAAGCATAACTTGGATCGCCATCTCTAAGGAATAGGAGTTTGAGATAACGAAACTCAAGAGTAAGCTTAGAAGTGGTATGTGAGTACCCAAAAATGCCACCAACATGATCTTAGCGGTGTAACTTTTTTTGAGTAATGGAAAGCTAGCTAGGAACGAGTATAGATTGAGCTTCATAAATTCTGTTCGATAGTTGGTAAATTAGTTCCGAGCTATTCTGGCAAAATGGTATTTTGGATTTACAATTCAGTGCAATTAGCTCTCATGGAACCCAACCCTGATAAGGTTATATATTATGGTTCCCGATCTAGGTTTCTATTAATATGTTTGACTATAAAGTTTATGTAAAACTTATCCATAAGCAATTTCACAATAAATACCTACATCATGTTGATTTTTATTATTTTGTCTTCAGATGATGTCAGAGTAAAAAAATATATAAATTCGATTTTATTATTAGTGAAAAATTATTTTTCTAACTAACGGCAGAGACGCAGAGAATGCAAAGAGAGTAAAGAAATATTTTCAAAAATAATTTAGAATTACTATATTTTGTAAGGGCATAGCCAAACTGTGTCCCTACCGATGATTATTTACCTAAAAATTGCTGTAAAGACGTAATAGATTATTTATTGCTAGAGCCTGAAAAAAGCAGATTTGTAACTTGCTCTAGCACCCTTAATGCTGTTAATGAACCCCGAATCAACCGAATAGCGGCAAAGGGTTGTCGAAGCATGGCGATCGCTAACGGAAACGAGTTGAGAGAGCCATCAGAGTTAATTGCTGGTGTGAGATCGGGGATATTATACTGACAATCGTCGCTAACTACTCGCAGCATTGCCACGGACACTCCAGCCGCCTTGAAAAATTCTAAAGCGGTAAATCCTTCCATATCAACAACATCAGCCGCCAAAGTCTCACCTAAATGACGTTTTTCGGATGCAGACCAAATTAGGCGATCGCTTGTCAGTGACTTGACTAAAGATACTTTTTCTGATAAAGAAGAGTGCAATTGTACTGTAAAAGTGCGATCGCATTCTTGCTGTTTCCCCTGATAAATACAATTTTGATACAGCACAAGATCGCCAACTGTATAGCGATCGCTCAAGCTACCACATATACCCATAATTAACACTCTGGATTTTGGAGTCAGAAATTGTCCTTGTTGCAGGTATTTGAGTAAAGGCTTCATCCCAACAGGTATGGGTACTACCTTTGGGATGGAGGCAGTAATGCCGCTTAATCCACGACACACAGCTTTGTATTCTGCTCCTTGAGGTACCAGAATTGTGTTGATGGGTAAAAAATTAGGCACTAGCTGTCTCGATAGTTTTAAATTTTAACAGTCAATATGTAGTAACCAAAATTAGCAAACCGAAGATGATTGCTGTAGCATGACTAAATAATTGTGTCATCCACACGATAATTTTCCAAGATGGTAAAGCTTCATAACTCCAAATCCGCACGAGAACTCTTCAATATTTCCAAATTGGCGATTCAATTTTCGTGGCTGACGGTGAGTTTTTGGATTGCCGTAACGGTAGCTGGTGTTCTAGCTTTCAGTTCCCTTAAGTATGCCTTGTTTCCAGATATTACCTTTCCAGTGGTGGTTGTAAATGCTACAGCTCCCCTGAAAACTGCCTTGGATACAGAAGCGAAGCTCACCAAACCCCTAGAAGAACGCCTCCGCTCTCTTGAAGGACTAGAGGATATCCGCTCATCCACCTATCCTAGTCAAACAGCTGTCATCCTTTCTTTTGCCGTTGGGACAAATTTAGAAACATCGACCAAAAAGGTTGAAACTGCCCTCAAGCAGTTGACTCTACCTCAAGGAGCAACTGACAAAATCATTCCTCTGAATTTAAACGAGTCAGCCGCCATTAGCTATGCCATAGAGAGTCCCACGCGGAATCTCAAAGATTTGACGAAGTTGGCGCAAGATGAGATTGTCAGTGCGATCGCTAAATTACCAGGAGTTCTCAAAGTTTCACTACTAGGCGCTGCTACGGCAACTCCTCCGGTAAATCCAGTGAATGCGAGTGCAACGGCTCTCCCCCAAGGTGGGGCGACATTAGTCCGGTTTAACGATCAAGATGCACTCGCATTTCAGGTAATCAAACGCGGTAGTGCAAACACCTTGGAAGTCGTGAGTCAAGTTGAGAAAGAAGTTCAAAGGCTACGCTCAACCCTTAAAGATGTCAAACTCACCTTAGCTGCCACCCAAGCAGAATATATCCGCCAAGCCACCCAGTCAACAATCGATGCTTTGCTGGAAGCAGTTTTGTTGTCAATAGTGGTAATTTTTCCTTTTTTATGGAATTGGCGGGCAACTCTGATCTCTGCCTTGGCGATTCCTACATCTTTATTGGCGACATTTATCGTCATGGCGATTTTTGGCTTCAACCTGGAAACAATCACCCTGCTGGCTTTAGCTTTGGTGATTGGTAGCATTGTTGATGATGCGATCGTGGATGTGGAAAACATCATGCGACACGTTGAAGATGGGGAAACTCCTCGCCAAGCAGCGCTTTTAGCGACAAATGAGATTGGGTTGACAGTTACCGCCGCCACTTTGACAGCAGTAGCAGTTTTTCTACCCATAGGTTTAATGGGTGGGGTAATCGGTCAGTTCTTCAAGCCTTTTGGTATAACTGTTTCAGCCGCGATGCTTGCTTCTATGCTAGTTGCTCGGACTTTATCTCCAGTTCTGGCTATCTACTGGCTGAAACCTAAATCCTCGCTTTCCCCGCGTCGAGAAGCAAAAATCTGGGTGGCGTTTACCCAATCTTACGGAAATTTATTAAGTTGGTCTTTAAATCACCGGAAGATAGTTATCGGGTTAGCTGTCTTCAGCTTCATCGCAGGTATAGTGCTGATTCCACTAATTCCCAAAGGATTTATTCCCAAACTCGATCGCGGCGAATTTAATATTGCTTATACGGCTCCTTTGCCGAGTATTCCTAGTGGAGGAGAGGGGCAGGGGGGCAGAGGGGCAGCACTTCGGCTACGCTCTGTTACCGAGGGGCAGGGGAGCAGCACTTCGGCTACGCTCAGTGACCGGGGGGCAGGGGAGCAGGGGAGAAATCCTAGTCTCCAGTCCCCAATTCCTAACCCCTTGAACGATTCTCTTGAGGTTGCAAAGAAATTAGAAAATGTAGTCAGAAAATCACTGGCAGTTGAAACGGTATTTACCACTGTTGGTTCTCGTGAGGGTGAACCGAATAAAGGGATACTATATGTAAAGTTAAAGGGCGATCGCACAATCACAACAGGCGAACTACAGGATCAGTTGCGCTCCTCCTTACCTGTTCTTTCTGGGGTAACTACTAGTATTGAAGATATTCAATTTGTCGATTCTGGCGGTCAAAAACCTCTGCAAATAGCATTACAAGGTGATAATCTCCAAGCTTTGAGCAAAGCAGTCAAAGCCATTAAAGAAAGGATTCAAAGGCTACCAGGATTCGCTGATGTTACAGTTACAGGTGCAACGAATCCACAGGGCACGGTTTTTCAGATCGAGCGTCTGAATAATCAGCGGGTGGCCTACATCAGTGCTAATCTTGGCAAGGATCTGTCTTTGGGTGATGCCACTGACAAAGTGGTAGCTGAAGCAAACGCGGTGTTACCCTCTAATGTTTCTTTAAATTTAGGAGGAGACTCTGCCCGTCAAGGTGAAGTATTTAGCAGTTTCGGCAGTACTTTAGCTCTATCTGCTTTGTGTATTGTTGTGGTACTAATTTTACTATTCAAAAGCTGGGTAGACCCTTTAGTTATTGGTGTCTCTTTGCCTTTAGCATTAGTGGGGGCGATGTTGGCGCTACTAATCACCAAGAGCGACTTTGGCATGATCTCATTGATCGGTTTCGTCTTTTTATTAGGGCTGGCAAATAAAAATGCGATTTTGCTTGTAGATTACATCAATCAGTTACGCAATGCTGGCTTAGACCGTACAGAGGCGATTCTCAACACCGGACTAGTGCGCCTCAGACCAATTATGATGACCACAGCCTCCACTATTTTAGGGATGTTACCGATCGCTTTAGGTTTCGGTGCTGGTTCCGAATTGCGATCGCCGATGGCTGTAGCGATCGCAGGTGGACTAGTAACTTCAACTATTCTCAGTTTGATTGTTGTGCCAGTAGTCTACACCATTTTGGATGATTGGTTTCCCCGGTTTAAGAAGGGGAGTAGCACTTCGGCTTCGCTCAGTGACCGGGGAGCAGGGGAGCAGGGAGGAAGTTGATGCAGGTTTTTATCACGGGGGGAACGGGTTTTATTGGCGCTCATTTGGTACGGTTGCTCCTACAAGAAGGATATGTCGTCAAAGCACTGGTACGCTCAACCAGCAATTTGGAGAATATACGCGGTTTAGAGGTGGAAGTTGTCAAAGGTGATTTGAACGATCCAAATCTCTGGCAACAAATGGCAGGTTGTCAATACCTATTTCATGTCGCAGCTCATTATTCCCTCTGGCAAACAGACCGTGAATTACTTCACCGTCACAATGTTCTGGGTACGCGCAATGTATTGGCAGCAGCTCGCAAAGCTAACATTGAGCGCACCGTCTACACAAGTTCAGTGGCAGCGATTGGGGTAGGATCGTCAGGGGAAGTTGTCGATGAAACACATCAGAGTCCCTTAGAAAAGTTGGTGGGTGACTACAAAAAGTCTAAGTTTCTGGCTGAACAAGAAGCTATGCAAGCCGTTGCCACAGGTCAGGAGGTAGTTATTGTCAATCCCAGCAGTCCAATTGGCTCGTTGGATATCAAACCTACCCCGACGGGTGATATAATTTTACGGTTTTTGCGACGGCAAATGCCTTTTTACTTGGATACTGGTCTAAATTTTATCGACGTGCGGGATGTGGCATGGGGGCATTTACTGGCTTTGCAGCGGGGTAAATCTGGCGATCGCTATATCTTAGGTCATCAAAACCTCAGTCTCAAGCAACTACTCGAACAACTCGCCGATATCACAGGTCTGAGCGCACCACAACAAACAGTACCCGCTTGGTTGCCTCTGAGTGTTGCCTGGGTTGATGAAAAGATTCTCGCACCACTAGGTAAATCGCCCTCGGTACCATTAGATGGCGTTCGGATGGCGAAACAACCTATGTATTACAATGCTTCAAAGGCTGTACGAGAATTGGGTCTACCCCAATCTTCGCTGAACGTCGCACTAAAAGATGCTGTGGATTGGTTTGTTGCTCAGGGATATGTCAACCCCTCTGGGAAATTCAAAATTCAAAATTCAAAATTTAAGACCCCATAGATAAATCTTGGGGTTGAGAAAGTGGTGTATTTATCTTTAAAAGAGGAGCGATCGCAACAATGGCAGTTAATCTACAACAAGCTATGGATATTGGGAAGTATCTTGTTACTCAGCGTTTGAAAGGACGCAAACGCTTCCCCTTAGTGTTGATGTTGGAACCTCTTTTTCGGTGTAATCTCGCTTGTACTGGTTGTGGTAAAATCCAACATCCAAAGGAAATATTAAAGCAAAATCTCACCCCAGAACAGTGTTTCGCCGCTGTGGAAGAGTGTGGCGCACCAGTTGTCTCAATTCCTGGTGGAGAACCTCTGCTGCACCCCCAAATTGATGAGATTGTCCAGGGATTAATTGAGCGCAAGAAATATATTTACTTGTGTACCAATGGTTTGTTATTAGAAAAGAGCCTGGATAAGTTTCAACCTTCCCCTTATCTAACTTTCAGCGTGCATTTAGATGGAATGCGGGAATTACACGATCAATGCGTAGATCGTAAAGGTGTTTTTGATATTGCTGTCAAAGCCATTCGCGCCGCTAAAGCTAAAGGCTTTCGTGTAACGACTAACACCACTATCTTTGAAGGTACTGAACCTAAAGATATGCAAGAGTTCTTCAACTTTCTGGAAACACTAAATACTGACGGGATGATGATTTCTCCCGGCTACAGTTACGAGTGGGCACCAGATCAAGATCATTTTCTCCATCGCGAACAAACCCGCGCCCTCTTCCGAGAAATTCTGGCTCCCTACAAAAGTGGTGAAAAAAACTGGAACTTCAATCACAATCCGTTGTTCCTAGATTTTCTCACTGGTGAGAAGGACTACGAATGCACACCTTGGGGTAGCCCTAGTTATAGCGTTCTCGGTTGGCAAAAACCTTGCTATCTGCTGAATGAAGGTTATTATTCTACCTTCAAGGAATTACTAGCCCAAACTGACTGGAGTCAATACGGCCAGAAGAGTGGTAATCCCAAATGTGCCGATTGTATGGTTCACTGCGGCTACGAACCCACCGCCGCAATGGATGCAATGCAACCGCAAAATATGGCGCGTGCCCTTGGCAGTGTGTTTGGTAGAAACTAGTAGTCTGTCCCAAAAGTTTTGAGAGGTTAGTGCTGTTCAGATCCCCGACTTCTTTAATAAGTCGGGGATCTAGCTAGCTCCTCAATGGAACAACATCCAGTGAGAGTAAAAAGAGGATGCTTATTTAGAGATATTGCGATCGACTTCTACGGAAATAATCAGGGTAAATACTCATGCCATTTGTATCTGTTCGTGACCTGCAAATGTATTATGAGATTCGTGGCACTGGTCAACGCCTACTGAGTATCAGTGGTACTGGAGGAGATTTGCAGCGATCGCCGACTATTTTTGACTCACCACTAGCCCCACACTTTGAAATTCTAGCCTACGATCAGCGTGGTCTGGGTCAAACCTCAAAACCTAATATTCCATACACTATAACAGATTACGCCGCTGATGCAGACTCTTTGTTAAATGCAGTCGGGTGGGAGAACGCTTATGTCATCGGAATTTCCTTTGGGGGTATGGTAGCCCAAGAATTGGCACTGCGCTATCCGCACCGCGTTAAACGTCTTGTTTTGGCTTGTACCAGTAGTGGCGGTGCTGGTGGATCGTCATATCCACTACATGAACTCGCGAACCTTCCGAGCGAAGAACTAGCTCATCGGCAAATCACAATTGCTGATACCCGTTGGCAAGAGGAAGCTTGGCTCTCTAGGCGAACTACACAATTTCAGGAATTAGTGAAGCTGACACTAGCAGTTTCTCAAGCGGGTATAGACGAACCAAGTCGTGAAGTTGGGCGTCGTCGACAGCTTGAGGCTCGTGCTGCTCACGATACATATAATCGACTTTCTCAACTGTATATTCCTGTCTATCTCTGCGGCGGTCATCACGATGGTATATCTCCTCCTGCCAATCTTGAGGCAATGCACAAACAGATACCAGGTTCGTATTTAGAGTTCTTTAAGGGTGGTCATGGCTTTCTTTACCAAGACCCCCAAGCATTCAAGCGCGTTATTGCCTTTCTCCAAAATAAATTCGAGTAATTTTACATAAGACATATAGAACCCATTTGACATCTAAGAAGGTGCAGCAAGCCTCTTAACCATCAACCGAATAAAACAAAGATTAACCTTGGCAGTCGCATTAGCTAAA
>NZ_JBALDP010000017.1:0-11812 GCF_036917355.1 Nostoc sp. | reverse complement strand
ATTTCAATCTCAAAAGGACGGCTCATGAGTATTCAAATTTATCAAGTTTGCTTCCCTCTATTATATGCAGCTTCATATTAAATTGGTATAAGATACTTTGGGCAACACTGGTATAGGTAGCAGCATCCCACTCACTGATGTATTGTTGAATCTCTGCCGCCTCTGTAGAAGTATAGGCTTCTAATAGCTGTATCAAAAACTGGTCAGAGATAGGTTCTTCCGGCATATATCCCATTTAAAAATAAAAATACCCTTCCTGACAAGCGAGGAAGGGTGGTTTTGGTTTATGCCAAAACAGGGTAAGAGTTATTTTTAACTAAACTGTTCAATTATTCCGCCACCTAACACTTTATCGCCGTCATACCACACCGCAGCTTGTCCGGGGGTGATACTGATTTGAGGTTCATCAAACACCAAACGCACACGGGAGTTTTCCAAAGGAATCACCATCGCTGGTGTAGCCGTTGAACGATAACGAATTTGCACTTCGGCATGAATTGGGGTGGATGGTTCAGCAATGGAAACCCAATTTACCCGATTTACAGTGCATTCTGGCTGAGTTACCTTGGTGCGATCGCCTACTACTACTTTATTATTTTCTGCATCTAATTCAATCACATACAGCGGTTCGGCAGCAGCAATCCCCAAGCCTTTGCGCTGGCCAATGGTGTAATGATGGACACCATCATGCTGTCCCAAAACTTTGCCCGTAGCATCGACAATATCGCCTGTTTTGGGAGCTAAATATTTATCCAAAAATGCCCGCATGGAACCGTTACTTTCCACTAAGCATAAGTCTTGACTTTCTGGCTTATCAGCAGTTTTCAGTCCGTATTCAGTCGCAATCCGGCGCGTGTCAGTTTTTTCCAGTTCGCCCAAAGGAAATATAGTTGCTGCAAGTAAATCTTGAGACAAATCATAGAGAAAGTATGACTGGTCTTTGTTACGATCAACAGCCCTTAATAATTGGTAACGTCCAGTTGCTTCGTCATGGCTAATTCGGGCATAATGACCAGTGGCAATGCGATCGCATCCCAATTCTTCACGAGCATACTGCACCATTGGCCCAAACTTCACCGTTTTATTGCACTGGGAGCAAGGCAAAGGTGTAATTCCAGCACTGTAACCAGTCACCAGGTAATCGACAATATGCGTCTGAAACAGATCCCGAATATCCACAACCTGATGGGGAACGCCCAGTTGTTCACAGAGTTCAGCCGCGTCGATCATACCTTCAGAGCAACATTGACCTTTGCCTTTCATTAGCCAAAGAGTCAAACCAATCACTTCATAGCCCTGATGGTGCAGGATAGCTGCGGCGGTGGAACTGTCAACGCCACCAGAAAGACCAACGACGACTTTTTTCATACAAAGCACGACACGATAGCTGCGTGGTTGTCCAATTGTAGCATATACTCTTCAAAGCCTTGCTACTAAAGCGCTTCAGTTTTAAGTCACTGAATTAGCGTCGGCATAGCCCATCCTAGATATCGCTATTCACTCTTTCATCTAAGATTAATTACAGATGTATGTTTTGCCACGCAGATGAGGTAACTTTACCTTAACGCTATATAGTTGCTACAACGGTGAACTAATAAGTTCCTGATGGAAATTACTTAAAAATACTGTGACTACTTTCTAACTATTATGTTGTCGAGAGGAATATCAAGTCAATTTATCCCATTTCAGACGCTGCGCCGAAGTTCTAAGGGTTGGAAGCCTACTATGAGACTTCTCTTTTTGTTAGTGGGAGGATGGTTAGTACTGATTCCCGACTCTACCCCAGCAAAAGCACAAATTTCCAACAGCAACGTATTACTAGCTCAAGAAACTGGTGAAATTTTACCGCCAACGCCAATTCCCTTTGGTCAACAGCCAATTCAAGCAGAGGACTTCAATCAACCGGAAGTGAACTTTCAGCCCACCCAACCAGTACAAAACACTCAATTTGAGCAGAATTTTCAGCCTTCTCAACCACTACAGAACAATCAATTTGAGCAGAACTTTCAGCCCTCTCAACCATTACCGAATAATCGATTTGAGCAAAATTTTCAGCCCTCTCAACCTTCACAGTTTAGTCAATATAACCAGAACTTTGAGCGCTATTTAGTTTACGTTGATGGTAATGATTTCCAGACACTACAAGCCATACGTCAGATTGAACCCAGTGCTTACATTCGCCAGTTCCAAGGTCGAACTGTAATTCAGTCAGGAGTTTTTAACAGAGTAGCCAACGCCCAACAACGGGTGAATGAGCTACAGTCACGAGGCATATATAACGCCCGAATTATCAGCTTTGGTAACGGACAGGAAATAAATGCAGACAATGGCAACTATAACTATATAGACGATCGCAATAATATAAATGCTAATAGGCGAGCCTCTAGATATTATGTCGCCATTCCCACCACTTCCGAACAGTTACCTGCGATCGCAGCACAAGTTAGGCAGAATCTAGGCGGATTGACACAAGATTTAGGACGATCTGGTGGAGTCCTCGAAAGGACGCAACCACGGGGTCCACACGTAGCAGTCGGGCCTTTCCCCAATCGATTCCAAGCTGAGGAATGGAACAGGTATATGCGAAAGCTCGGATACGGTAATGCCAGAGTTTACTACGGAAAGTGAATAAGTGGGGAGTTAGGAGTCAGATAGGAAGTACACCAACGGCAAGCGCTCCAATGTAAGTATCATAGAATTTTAGGCAAATCAGTTGTAAATCATGCTACAGCTATAAGCCAAAATTTTTATAGAGACTCACACAAGTACAGTCAAAATGGATATAAAGAATGGCTTCGTTGGCGCTGTTGGCAATACCCCTTTAATTCGCTTAAACAGTTTTAGCGAAGAAACAGGGTGTGAAATCCTTGCGAAAGCAGAATTTCTCAATCCTGGGGGTTCCGTCAAAGACCGCGCCGCACTTTACATCATCGAAGATGCGGAAAAGAAAGGTCTACTCAAACCTGGTGGTACTGTTGTAGAAGGAACCGCTGGTAATACTGGCATTGGACTAGCACATATTTGCAACGCCAAAGGCTACAAATGCCTAATTATTATTCCCGATACCCAGTCACAAGAAAAGATAGACGCACTGACAGCACTAGGAGCAGAAGTTCGTCCCGTCCCCGCCGTACCCTACAAAGACCCTAACAACTACGTCAAGCTATCTGGTAGAGTAGCTGCTGAGTTGGAAAATGCCATTTGGGCAAATCAGTTTGATAATTTAGCCAACCGCCTTGCCCACTACGAAACCACAGGGCCGGAAATTTGGACGCAGACAGATGGTAAAATAGATGTATGGACAGCTGCAACTGGTACTGGTGGTACTTATGCTGGTGTAGCATTGTACTTAAAAGAACAAAATCCAGCAATTAAATGTGTTGTAGCCGATCCGCTGGGTAGTGGACTTTATAGCTATGTCAAAACTGGCGAAATCAAAATAGAAGGAAATTCGATCACTGAAGGCATCGGTAACGGTCGTGTCACAGCCAATATGGAAGGCGCACCTGCTGATGATGCCATCCAAATCGATGACCAAGAAGCTTTGCGAGTAGTTTACCAACTGCTGAGGAAAGATGGGTTGTTAATGGGCGGCTCAACGGGTATTAATGTTGGGGCAGCTGTTGCCTTAGCGAAGCAATTGGGACCAGGACATACCATTGTCACCATCTTGTGTGATAGTGGTTCCCGGTATCAGTCACGGATATTCAACCCGGAATGGCTAGCCTCAAAAGGACTTTCAATAGATTAGTCATTAGTCATTGGTCATTAGTCATTGGTCATTAGCTTCCGACTTCCGACTTTTGGCAAATGACAAATGACAAATAACAAAGGACAAATGACCAACATTACTCAACCATCAGACTTCCCGATAATAGATCGAGACTCTTCTCCTAAATGTGTGCGGGTTTGTCAAAATCGTACTTGTAAAAAGCAAGGTTCAGCAAAGGTTTTAGCAGCTTTTACAGCTTTGCCAATCCCTGATGTAACTGTAACGGCTAGCAGCTGTTTGGGACAATGTGGCAATGGGCCGATGGTGCTGATATTACCCGATATGGTCTGGTATAGCGGCGTTCACCCTGATGAAGTATCTCTACTAATAGAAAATCATTTGCTAGGTGGTGAAAGAGTCAAACAGATGCTCTATTATCGGTTTCATCCCCAGAAAGAAAGCTAATTAACAATATTTAGGTCTGCAATCTTTTTGACTGAAGTGAGGCATCCAATGAATATCCAGCAGCTGCGTCAATCCTTAAAACAAAAGTGGCTTATTTACTACAAGCAAAATATTTCCTGGCTGGTCAAAATGCGAATTTGGGCCACTTACGATGGTCTGCGCCGCCCTTTGTCCGGTTTTATTTTGGCAACACTGTCTGTTTTAGAGCCCCAGTTTGATGAAATACTTTCTTTTATGCTGGATCTGAATAACGATCCAGATAAAATAGTTGCTGCTTTAGGTCTTAACTTCAATCCCGATGAAGAGTTACGTTTAATCAAATTAGACCATTCTCTAGCTACCAGCCAAGCTGAAAACGAGCCGCTAGATCAAAACTATTCTGAGGATAAACATCTTACCAAGATTGCGCCTAATTCTCTTACCAAAACTCTAGACTCCAACTTGCTACGCCCTGAGAAACTTGTGCCATCATTTACAGCGACTGCTGAGGTAGTTGGTACACGCAAACCTGAGTTGGTAGTTGCATTTGCTACTAAAATTTCTCCAGATACTCCGGCAAAAACGTCAGCCTCCAGTTTTGTAAGCGAATATCAACCACTACAACCGCCCCTTGAACGCCGAACTTCCATGACAATGACTGCTGAGGTTAACACCAAAGCCAAAACTATGCCATCTGGGGCGTTGGCTACTGAGGTAAAAAGCAACCCGCCATCTAACCGAATCCCTGTAGGCGCATTGCTGGCAATTACCACTGAGATTAACAGTAATGGCAAAGCAGTGCGATCGCTAGCAATTACTACTGAGGTTAAAAGCAACGGCAAAGAACCGAATATTCAACCACAACAGGTTAAAAGCAAAGTGAATTTACCAACTACAAATGCCCGTAGTATAGCTTCTTGGGTAGATGAATTTTGTTACGGCGCTAGGGAGAAAGAGAAAGATATTTTTATTTGAATTACTTACGGATATTCGTGAGAAACAAAGGGAATTTCTACTATTTCACCCTCAGTTTCTCCCACTTTGACTTTTAATCCTACACCACCAGCTTTGGTGCGAATGTAACCTAGTCCAAAGTAACCATCAGATGTTTCTGTGTAGCTAGTAAGTTTGCCGACCTTTTCATCTCCAACTGCGATCGCACTTCCAACTTCCACAGGGGCACTGAGACGAATACCCAACAGGTGTTGTTTTACACCTTTATATGTGTTTAACCGAGCAATAGTTTCTTGCCCAATATAGCAACCTTTAGTAAAAGAAATTGTTTGCCACAAGCCAACTTCTAGAGGATTGTAATCATCTGTAAGTTCCGCATCTGGGGCGGGGCGGCCTTGTAAAATTCGCAAAGCATCCCAAGCGCGATCGCTCATCTCTACTGCCCCAGCTTCTAACAATTTGTTCCATACCGTTTCTTTGTCAGTATAGGGGAAAGTGAAGGTGTATCCGGGCGCCGCTAACCCGCTACCCACAGCAATTCGCACGCCCTCAGCTGGAGCGATCGTGTATACTTGGTGACTACCGTAAGGTTGGCCAATGAGTTCGCCAATACCCAACTTTTCTAAAACAGCATCGCTTCCTGGGCCAATCAGGCTGAAGGTATTGGTGTATTGGGTAATATCAGATAATTCCACCTTATCTGCATAGAAAATATATTTATCCAGCCATTCCATCAAAAACTGGCGACGATTAGGTGAAACCAGCAAGATTACTGCATCTTCTCTAACGTAGGCGGTTACTAAATCAATTGTTCTGGCTGTGGAAGTGACAAAAACCGTATCACAACCTTGTCCTGGCTTGAGTATTTGGAAATTGTTAGTACTTTGGTTGTGTAAGAAATTCAGGCGATCGTCGCCAGCTACTTTGATGCGTCCCCAGGCGGTGCGATCGCATATTGCAACCCCAACTCTGGCAGCTTGGATAGCTGCTGCGTCTTTATCGTCAAGTGTAGATGTTGGCATGGTGATGAGAAGTTGCCCTGTTTCAATGTTGTCGCACTGGAAATCTTAGCAAATAAGCGTTTATGGCTTCAATGCATCTCCCCTCTACACCTCTGCCCCTCTGCGGTCTTAATAATAAGTCTTTAACTGGACATGATATGAGGCTGGTATTTAACAAAATAGAATTCAGAATTCAATTCTGAATTCTGAATTCTGCATTATTCTTCAATCAAAAACTTTCGTCAATCTTAAGGATAAAGACCCCTGTCAGTCAGTGCTTGAGCCACTCTACCTACTCCCAGTGTGTAAGCTGCTAACCTTAAAGAAATTTGGCGCACCTCTGACTGATGAATCACCTTACGGTATGCTTGCACCATCAAATGCTCCATTTCGCGGTTGACGCGCTCTTCATCCCAAAATACGTAAGAAAGACCCTGCACCCACTCTAAATAACTGACTACTACACCGCCAGCATTCGCCAAAATATCTGGTAGCACTGTCACACCCCGCGCCTCTAACGCCAAGTTAGCCTCAAGAGTAACCGGGCCGTTAGCTGCTTCTGCAACAATCTGCGCCTGCACTTGATTCACATTTGCTTCAGTGATTTGGTTCTCCAAAGCCGCTGGTATTAAGACATCGCAGGGTAGAGTTAATAAATCTGCATTGCTAATTGGTACAGATTGCGGGAAACCCACAATACTCTTGCGATTTTCAGCTGCGTAGACTTTTAACTTGGGAATATCAAGACCAACTTCGGAGAATATTCCCCCAGCACCAGTTGAAACAGCGATAATTTTCGCGCCTGCTTCATATAGTAATTCTGCTGCGGCACAGCCGACATTACCGAAACCCTGAATAGCTACTCGCACTCCTGCCAAGGATTTACCTATATCTGCCAGTGCCTCACGCACGATAATCATCACACCGCGTCCGGTTGCCATTTCTCGTCCCAGAGAACCACCAATCGAAAGGGGTTTCCCAGTTACAACTCCTGGTACAGCATGACCGACATTCACAGAGTAAGTGTCCATCATCCAAGCCATCTCACGGGCGGAAGTACCCATATCTGGCGCAGGAATATCTACGGAAGGCCCAATATCTTTAATCAACTCGCTGATATAACGGCGGCTGATTCGCTCTAATTCGCCAACACTGTAGCGTTTGGGATCTATAGCAATGCCACCTTTCCCACCACCGTAAGGAATACCTAATAAGGCACATTTCCAGGTCATCAACATTGCTAGAGCGGATACTTCCCGCAATGTCACAGCCGGATGGTAACGAATTCCACCCTTGTAAGGACCTAAGACATCAGAGTGCTGTACCCGATGTCCAGCGAGAACTTGTATTTCTCCATCATCTAACTTCACAGGAATGGAAACCGTGACAACCTTACGCGGGTGGCTGAGAATTTCTAGCAAACCCTGATTTAAATTTAATTCTTTAGCTGCCGCTTCTAAGTAACTACAGGCTTGGTCAAAGGGGCATATATGCGCTGGAGAAGCAGGTTCTGACAGCAACGAGGATTTTGAAATCATAAACTTTCTCCTAATCACGGTATCTTTGCGAACCGGATATTATCTGTACCTAAGCTTATCCTTTTTTTTTAGGAAAACAAGCTTTTTTGTAGTTTTTGTTACAGTTTTATATTTTATATTCTGATATGTGAAATTTATTCAAAAATCACCTTTCCTAAAGACGCGCAGCTGTATGTGCCTTAATAAAAATTAATATATTATGTTGGTCAGATAGTTAAACCCACAAGTTTTTACCTTGCTAAGACAATCGCAGCATTCTGCCCACCAAAGCCAAAACTTAAACATAATACCTGGCGAATTCTACTGAGACGTGCTGCCGTAACTAAATCCAAATCAAACTCTGGTTGCTGCAATCCTACACAAGGCGGTAATATTTGATGCCTTAATGCCATGAGAGAAAAAGCTACACCTAAAGCTCCAGATGACCCTAGTGTATGACCTGTGCTTCCCTTGGTGGAACTAATTGCCACGCCTTGAGGAAACATACGCTGGATTACGATGCTTTCCATTTGGTCATTTAGCTGGGTAGCTGTGCCATGAGCATGAACGTAATCAATATTGTCTGGTGTCAGACTACTACGTTCTAGACATTGTTTGATGGCAGCGATCGCACTTTTTCCTTCTGGTTCTGGTGAATTACTATGATATGCGTCGTTAGTTAAGCCGAAGCCGAGAATTTCACCATACACTTTTGCTTGACGCTGCTTTGCAAACTCTGCTGATTCTAAGACAAACACAGCCGCGCCTTCGCCCAATACTAAGCCTTCTCGATGCAAATCAAAGGGATAAGCCCCAGTTTTGGCCAAAGCACCCATCTGCTGAAACCCAGCTAAAGTTAAGGGTGTAATCGGCGCTTCCACTGCACCTGCGATCGCTTGTTGACATTGCCCAGTTTGTATAAGTAAAGCTGCTTGGGCAATAGACCAAATTCCAGTAGCACAAGCTGCCATCGGTGCCAAAACTATCCCTGATGCACCGATTTGCCTTGCAGCTGCGATCGCATTGATATGAGGTAATGTATCTAGCCAATTTCCAAAAGAGGACATGGGGAAATGATTCGCGTCACTATTTATTTGCCGCGCCAACTTCTCCCAAGACGCTTGATAAGAGCGACTCGATCCAATAACTACAGCACAATCAGCTAAAGGTGCAACTAACCCAGAATCTTGTAAAGCAGAAGCAACAACCATCTGAGTTAACATTGTCAACTCAGATGGTTGTTGACCAATTAAACCTAGAGGAAATGGTGTAAATTCTGGAAATGGTTGATGTAACCTAATTCCAGATTTACCTGCGATTAAATTTTGCCAGCTATCCTCTAAGCTTCCACCCAAGGCAGAAACTAGACCAATACCAGTAACAACAATTTTGACCAATTTAGGAGTTAGGAGTTAAAAATGAGGAGTTAAGAGCTTTTCCCTCATCTTCCTGCTCCCCTGCTAGCCTGCCTCTTTCTCCTACTGTCCGGGTGTTTTCAGGTTTTCAGCACCTTGAGTGATTTTAGCGGAGTCAATGCGATCGCCTTGCTGAATTTTGTTTACTACATCAAAGCCTTGAGTGACATTGCCAAACACGGCGTAGTTACCATCCAAAAACGCTAGATCCGCTAAAGCAAAGTAAAACTGAGCAGAAGCAGAGTCTGGTGATTGCGATCGCGCCATTGCTACTGCACCCTGTTTATGGGGCAATACAACAGCTTGAGCAGTAGCATCAAATGGTTTATTGTAAATCGGAGTATCTGAACCTTTGGGCTTAACTTCTAAAGGTATGTAACGAGCATTTCCCGTTTTTGGGTCAATATAGCTACCTGTTCCCAGTCTATCTGCTGGAACTTTCGGGTCTTTGCTTTGCGGATCGCCCCCTTGAACTACAAAGGGTTGGGGTTCGCGTACAACTCGATGGAAAGCTAAACCATCGTACACACCCTTTTGCACTAAATCTACGAAGTTGCCAGCTGTGATGGGGGCATCAGTGCCGTCTACTTCAATAGTAATCGGCGAACCTTTAACCGTGATTACCACAGTAGCCTTGCCTTCGAGGCGCGGTAAATCTGCCAGTCCAGGAACACTCTCACTACTAGTTTGAGATACAGATGTTGCTTCAGTAGTTGTCTTGGTGCTTGCCTCGCTTGTGGTCGAGGTAGCTGTAGAGTTTGGAGAAGAGCTATTAGAAGCGACTTGCTGTGTTGAACATCCTCCCAACATCAAGGCACTGATAATCACAAGAGAAAACAAAAATTGTGAAATTTTTAACCGCATTGCCTGTTACCGATTTAACCAGAGTATCTTATCGTTTTGAGGGGCATTGAGATTAGGGGAGAGGTGACAGCTAACAGGTGATAAGGAATTAATCTGTACCCTATACCCTGTACCATGTAGCCTCTTGAGGGACATTAGGGTTAGGGGAGAGGTGACAGCTAACAGGTGATAGGGAATTAATCTGTACCCTGTACCCTGTACCCTAATCTCTTAAAGTCCTTCTAATGACACTCCTAAAAAGCGAGCTAACTTTGCGCCTTCTGTTTCCAACTCTGTTAAAGATAACGGTTGCCCAACCCGTGTTAAGGGTATATCTCGTCGTCCCTTAATGCGTAGATAAAGGGCACGACGGGGGTTAAGACCTTCCTTTACGTCGATTATTACAGATTGAACATCTTCTATGCGGCTATCAATCTGAATTCGGCGGTTTTTGCCAGGAAATCCCCAACGGAAAATTTTGATTGCGCCAGTTTCCCGATCGAATTCGTTGTAACCGCCTCCAACATCCAATAAAATCACTAGCCACAGGTATGTGGCTAATAGCAAGCCAGCAGCACCATATAACCCCATCACTAATCCTTGGGGGACGAATACTAGTTGAGTGGGATCGGAAACTATGAGTAAATTAACTTTTAAATAACTGGATATTCCAGACAATAAAAAGCCGCTTGCTCCCAAGGTAACGATAGTTGCCCACCAGTAGTTACTGAACCGACGAGAACCGAGAACATTTTGGTGCAGGAGGCGATCGCCTTTGTTAATCGTTGTTGATGTCGTCATTGAACTACCATTGCCCGTGAGATACTCGCTGTCACATACTCGCACACTGAATGCTTTTGCATAGAGTGGTGGGTTCCTGTGCCAATCCGGCTATTGCTTAGGAGGCACCCAGAGCTATGTTTGAAGTCCACGGGAACCCTGCCGTAGACTATGAATTTTTCACTTTGTACCCTACAAATTTTACTGTCCCGGATAATGCTGGCTTACTTGTACTACGGGACAAACCACTTAGGCTATTTGTATTTAGTCAAGATATGCCAACTTCCTTTCTCCTTGTCTAACGTTTCACATAGGTTTTCCAGAGGTGTGTTAACGACCGTGGCGGCGAAGTGACTATCCGCATTTTACCAAACATCGTTGACAAAAACTCAACTGCGCCCTTCCATGTTCCTGCTACCGATATAATTTTTTAGGGAATGTTGTACTATTTTTTTACTCAATGACTGATAAAAATTCTTTCTCCCTGCCCTTCTGACCCTCTTATTCCCTGCTACCCTCTCTCTGCCTCTTTTTGACCTCTTGAAATTAGTTATCTACCTACGTCTATCTACATTAAATTTTTTCAGATTTCTGAGAAAAGTTGTGTCAAATTGTAAAATTTCTGATATTCATATTATTTATAAGGTTCGTGTTTCATGCCTAATTTGCTTCTGTGTATCAGGCAAAAACCCTGAGTAGTGTGATAAGTTAAGAATCATTAAGTTACCACAAGCTAGATTACTAGCCGATGGTACGTGTAATGTCATAACCCTGAGAAATAATGACTTAACTAGTCAGTAAGCTCTCAGAATCTCAGTTACTTAAAAGCAGTTGAGATTGTCAAAAAAAACGTTAATTCCTCACGGCAGTCGGTTACATTGGCTTTCCGTACTACCTTAGAAACGTTGCAATTTTAGTAAAAAAAGAGGATTTTAGTCCGATGACCATCGCAGTTGGACGCGCCCCCAGTAGAGGGTGGTTTGACGTTCTAGACGACTGGCTCAAGCGCGATCGCTTCGTATTCGTAGGTTGGTCAGGGATACTATTATTTCCCTGCGCCTTCCTAGCACTAGGCGGTTGGCTGACCGGCACCACCTTCGTAACCTCTTGGTACACCCACGGATTAGCCTCCTCCTACTTAGAAGG